>JBOHGG010000010.1:0-125129 GCA_050700115.1 Pseudonocardiaceae bacterium | reverse complement strand
GCACCGGAAGATCAAACCGCACACCAGCCGATCACAGCGTGATCGACACGCACATGTCGCCGACCGCCGCATCAACACGCCGACGGCAGCGCTTCAGCCCAGGTCAGCCCACGGGCTGAATGGTTACGTCGCACTGCTTCCCAGCCACGATTACTCGCATGTGCCGCTGGGCAAGGGGCAACTGTTCGAGCGCGGCGACGAGGCGATTGTGAAAGCGCGGTTCAATCTGGCTATCCCCAGTGCTGTTGATTGGTTCGAGGCGCTGAAATTCGACATGGCGCACCCGCCGAGTCTGCAAGAGTTCTCCTACGGTTACACCGTGCTCGACGGTGGTTCGCGGATGGGTACCCACGCTGGGCAGCGGGTGCGGTTCCTCCAACCCCTCAAAGGCGGCTCCCCTGGCGCGGCGGTGCACGAGGTGAGCATGGTGTTGCTGGGTGCGGGTGTCGGTACCCGGTTGGTCAGCGTGAAACGGTCAGCGCCGCATACCGAGCTGTCTGGCGCGGACGCCGAGCAACTCCAGCGTATTCGCTTGCGCGGGATACGAGACCGGTCTGCCGAGGGAATGCAGGCCGATGCGCTGCGTCAGGAATTGTCCGCGATCGCCGCCAAGCACAGCCATCACTACAGCGAGGACAAGGAGTCGGCCGTGCCGGAGGCGTCATGGCACGCCGCGCGGGCCGCCACCGACACCTACTCGGTTCAGTTGGGAATCAAACGGCCGCGTATCCGATGGTTTTCCGCCGAGGACGATCCTGAGTACGTGGAGTTCTCCAACCTGCGACCGTTGCTGGGCAAGGCCGATCTGTACCGGGACCAGATCTGGCTGCGCAGAGATCTTGACCCGGCCGACGCCTGGTCGATCGCGGCGCACGAATGCCGGCACCTGGCCGGTGGGGACGAGGACGAGGCCCTGACATACGAGGCGGAGGCAAGGTCGGCATGGGGCTGCTCAGCATGAGGCGACCAGCGGCGAACAAGACGGCCGAGAGCGGGCACCGGCGCAAGCTCGACGAACCACTCGCGCCGATCACCGAGTGGGACACGCCGACGGTCGTCGCCCGCAAATGGGGAATGCCCCCGCCGTTCACCCCGCAGGAGTTCATCGAACTGTTCGGGGTGATCGAGCCGGCCACGGATCCGATCGGCCCGGCTGAGCAGGTGGTGATCGACGCGTTCGCGCAGCGCCTCGGTGACGCGCAGGCCAAGGTCGATGCGGCCCTGGTCGCGTACACCACTGCACAGCAGGCGTGGTTCGACGCCAGGCGTGCCGAGTTCCGGGCTCGCAGCACGACCTCCCGCCCGACCGATCGCCGTGGCATCGAGATACCGCTGCTCCGCGCGGCCGCCAAAGCGACCAGTGCTGCGGAAGCCACCTATGAGGCGGCCTGTGAACGGTTGCGCCGGTTCCGTCGCGGGCTGACCACCGTGGAGCGGAGGCAGGCCAGAGCTCGGCTGGTGGCCCGGCGGACTGACGAGTACGGCGACCGATGACTGTCCTCGTATTCGAGCTGTTCGGCCGGGACTCCTCCGCCGGTCGGGTGCTCGACAACGTCGGGGACAAGAGCGACCGCGCGGGTAAACGTCTGAATCAACTGGGCCGGGACGCTGACGGTGCCGCCCGGTCGTTCAACCCGCTTGCGGTGGCGCTGACCGGAGTGCACCGCGCGTTGGTCCAGAACGTCGCGGCACTCGCCAAGACCACGGCGATGGTCGGGGGTCTCGGTGCCACCGCGCTCACCGTCGCGCCCTATCTGGTGAAAGCCGCGCAGGAGATCTGGGCCGTGGGGCAAGCGGCTATCGGCGCCTCACCCGCACTGCTGGCTCAGGCGGCCGCCGTGGGGGTGGTGTTCGGTGCGCTCAAGCTCGGCTTCTCCGGTTTCGGTGCCGCGCTCAAAGAGGCCAACACCCCGGCTGAGCTCAAGAAGGTCACCGAAGCACTCGCCGACCTGCATCCGGAGGCGCGGAAGTCGGCGCAGGCCGTCCGAGATATGCGACCCGAATGGGACAAGTTACAGAAGTCCATCCAGGGCGCTATTTTCCGTGACCTCGCCGGGGACATCAAGGCTGCCGGGTCGGCACTGATGGGCTCCATGGCACCGGGCATGGTCCGGGTCGGGCTGTCCACCAACACCGTGTTGCGTGACCTGCTGTCTTGGGGCAAGTCCACCGAGGGGATCAAGGCCACCGCCAACCTGACCAACGCCACGGCCACCGCGATGGACCGGCTGGCACCGCAGATCTCCCGGGTGGTGACAAGTCTCGGCAACATGATCGGCCGGATATCCGAGGTCAGCATGGCGGCCGGTGCGGGCGGCCTGGGCGGGGCACTGGACTGGCTGGCCGACCGGATGGACCGGGTCAACGCGATGTCGGTGTCGGCTAACTTGGCGACCCTGCGCAACACCTACGACACGGTCAAAGACGCAGTGGTCCGGACCTGGGAAGCGGTCCAGACGGCCACCAGGTTCTACCAGGAACACCGGACCGAGATCGGGCTCGTCGCCGACGCGGTGAGCATCCTCGCCATCCGCTTCGGTGGCCCGGCGATCGCAGCGGTCGCCGCGGTAGGCCTCATCATCCGGCATTGGGACGATCTCAAGGCAGCTCATCAGGGATTGGTCGACTGGCTGGCGGCGCCCGTCCGGGTGGGGGTTATAGAGGATCTTCGGTCGGCGTCGGAAACCATCGTTCCGGCGGTACAGGGTGCTTGGCAGGCCATCTGGGATGCCATCGGCCCCCGGCTGGAGGCGATCTGGGACAAGGTCCAGAACAAGCTCCTTCCCGCGTGGTCTGCGTTTATGGAGGAGATCTCACCGTTCGTCGCGTTCTGTGTCGACGTCCTGGGACCTGTAGTGGCTGACACGTTCGGCGCCATCCTCGACGTGATCTCCGGGGTCCTGGACATCATCACTGGCATACTCAAGGTGTTCACGGGGTTGTTCAAAGGTGATTGGGGTTTGCTCTGGGAGGGGGTCAAGCTCATCTTCTCCGGGGCTTGGGATGCCATTGTCGGCCTATTGCAGACTTTCCTGTTCGGCAAGATACTCGGTATCCTCGGCCGGCTTCCCGGTGCAGTCGGCGGGCTGTTCAGTAAAGCGGGCCAGGCTGCCATAGACGCGGTACGCAACATGGGCGTCTGGGTGGAGCGCTCGATCTCCTCTCTGATCGAGCGCATTCCTGGTGCGCTGGGCTCCACCGTTCGGTTGCTCTACGAGGCGGGCCGGGGCATCGTGCAAGGCCTGATCAACGGCATCATGTCCATGATCAACGCCGCTGGCAACGCCATGGCGTCGGTGGCCCGCAAGATCCGCAACATGCTGCCATTCAGCCCCGCCAAAGAAGGCCCCCTGTCCGGCGCGGGCTCCCCCGACCTGGCCGGGCGCAAGATCCCCGCCATGGTGGCCGGTGGCATCCTCGGGGGTCTGCCTGACGTGGCCGGCGCGGCGGGTCGGTTGGCCGGCGCAGCCGCCTTCGGTGCGTCGAAGTTGCCGCCGCTACCGCCCGCAGGGCCGATGGGGTCCGGCGGTGGTGTCGGTAGCGCCCGGATCGTGTTCGACTTCAACGACCAGAGCGCCGGGGCGTTCGAGCGGCTGGTGCTGGAGACGCTGCGGCGCGCGATTCGCACCAAGGGCGGCGGGGATCTCATCAAGTATCTGGGAACGGGCCATGCCTGACCGCGCGGCGGTGGTGTTCGACGTGCTGCTAGCAGCCCTGGATGCCGACGTGTCGCAGCTGGAGTGCACCAACGGCATGTCTATCGAGGAACTCGCCTACCTGGCCGGTGCGCTGGCGTCGGTCGCGGTGGCCTTCGGCCGGATGGCTGTCGGCGATGACGCGACACTGCGGGAGGCGCTGCGCCACGGCGGCGCACTGGCGCAGCTAGTCGCCCTGTGACCGGCGCGCGGCACCTCACATCGACGGGCAGGCACCGGGAGGCTGTCGAACCCGTCGCGACGGATCCACAAACCCAACTGCCGGCTGGTCGCGCTCTTGTCTGCGCGCAGCGCCCTGGGCTTACGCCGAGTCGGGGGATCGCCAAGGGTCAAGCGCGCCGCGTTGGTGCGCGCCATCGAACGCCGAGACAAGGACTGAACGATCATGGACAGTTGTAGCGTAGCGCGGCCCCCGCTACATGATCTTGCCCTTGATTGATTGGTCGGGTAGGGGCCGGGGGAGCTCCCCCGGGGTTGGGTCGTCGGTGTTGGGGATTTCCCCCGGAACGGCCGGCGGCGCCGCGGCGATGTCTTCACTGTCAGCAATCAGACGGCCCCGGGCGGTGTTTGCGCCACCGGTCCCGGGGCCTGACCGCATGGAGGTGCGGCTGTGTGTGATGGTCCCACGACGGCGCCCGACGACAGCGCCGCGTTCTTCGAGCGCTACGCCGAGCTGGCCGGCCACATGAACCTCGCGGTGGGCTGGGCTGCGCTGCCGTCATCGCGGCCCGGCGACGCACGCTTCAACGCCAAGCGGTGCCAGCTCTACTGGACGGCGGTCGTCGATGATTGTGCGCAGCTGGCCGCCGTGGCTGATCGTCTCGCGTGCGCTGCCGTGGCAGCCGGTCAGGGAGGCAGTCCAGGGAGGCCAGGGAGATCTCCCTGTCGCCTCCCTGACGCTGCCTCCCTGGGTTGAGCTGCGTAAACACGTCTCAGGGAGGCCAGGGAGGCGCGGTCAGGGAGGCCCCGGAACCCCCCGAAAACCGGGTTTTTCGAGGTGTGTTCGTGCCCTCCCTGCCTCCCTGAACCACAGCCCGTAGCGCCGGGTGCGGTGGACCTGACGACGCGCACCAGGCGCCGCGATAGCCTGGAGTCACCTCCTCACCGAGGGTCCGCCCCGGGGTAGCTCCCCGGGGCATCGGTGGGGGGTTCCGGTGAGGAGAGGGTTCCCGTGGACGTTGACGCGCGGTCGATCGGTGCGCGCGCTCGGATGATCCGCCGCCGCCGCGGGCTAAGCCTCGACGTCGCGGCCGGGCTGGCCGGCATCAGCGGTGCCTACCTGTCCATGCTGGAGCGCGGCCAGCGCGGGTTCAACCGACGCGGGCTGATCGAGGACCTGGCCGACGCACTCGGCTGCGCGGTGGCCGACCTAACCGGCAGGCCGTATCTGGAACCGGACCGGCAAAGTGCCGACACCGCCGCGACCATCCCGGGGGTCAGTGCGGCCCTGCACGACACCGCTCTCGACGATGTACCCGACATATCGGCCCGGCCGCTGCCGGAACTAGTCCGTGCCGCCGCGCAAGCCAACGCCTACGCCGACGACGCCCGCTATGCGATGGCGGGTCGAGGACTGGGAGCGGTGCTCACCGAACTGCACGTGCATGCGGTGACCGGCGGCTCTCAGGAGCGACAGGCGGCGCTGGTCGCGCTAGCCGAGGCGTGCATGGTGGCCTACTGCTTGGCCTACCGAATCGGGCATGCCGATCTCGCAGTGGCCGCTGCTCACCGCGGATTCGACGCGGCGCGGCTGGCGCAGCGCCTGGATCTGGTCGGAATGCTGGCAATGAGCCGGACCGTTGCTCTGATGGGCTTGGGTGCTCGGCGCCGAGCAGCGGGGCTCTCCGCCGATGTGCTTAACGAGATCTCGGCCCTGCCCGGCCCGACGCCGGAAGACACCACCGTCGCCGAGGCGTGCGGAATCCTGCACCTGACCTCTGCGCTGGTCGCCGCCCGCGACGGCCGAACCGGCGATGTCTCCACGCACCTAGCAGAGGCCCGGTCACTAGCTACCCATACCGGCGAGCGTAACCACCTGCGTTACCACTTCGGACCGACGAACGTGGCCGGTTGGGAGCTGTCGATCGCGCTGGAGACCGGCGACGGACCGGACACCGCCGAACGTTTCGCCACCGCACCGGTTGACCTGTCGGTGCTCGGCAGCAAGTGCCGGGAGGGCTACGTGCGGTTCGCGCTCGCCCGATGCTGGGCACAGGCCGAGGGCAAACGAGACGGCGAGGCGTTGCGGGCACTGGACGTCGCCGATCGGATGGCACCGGTGGTTGTTCGCAACGACCCGATCGCCCGCGATCTGGTGCTGATCTTGGACCGCCGAGCTCGGCGCCGGGTATGGGAGCTGGACTCTCTGCGTAACCGCTTCGGCGTCGCGCGCGCCAAGCCTTAACAGGCTGTTAGACCCAAAGTCGATCTAGCCCGCAATCTTCACCGGGTGACCGACGTTTCGATAACTCAGCCGACCAGTAGCAACCGCAGGGTGCTGCACGCATCGTGCTCGTGCCGCGATGTCGCCAACGGGTTCGCCGACCTGGTGGTGTCCAAGCGGGACGGGTGCATCGAGCTGGACCCGCACGTCACCGGCTCCTGCACGATGACCCTGGACGAGGACGAGGCCCGCGCGCTGACGGGGTGGCTGGGGTGAGCGCGGGCGATCGTGCGGTGCTGGTCCGACGCGTTGGCGGCGACGGCCCTGACCAGGTCGATCCTGAGGCGGACCCTGTGCGCGCAGCGCTGTCTGCGGGTGTGTCTCACCTGCTGGCGGCTGACGATGCGCTGACCCCGGGCCGCTGGGGTGCCCACATCACGCTGTGCGGCCAGCAGGTGCGTGGCCCGGGTGCCGGCGCGGCGGACCACGACTTCCGCTACTGCCCGGCGTGCGTGGCCGAGGCCGGTCGGTGGGTCGCCGGTGAGCCCCAGGCACAGGGGCCCACGCGGTGAGCGCGCTCGACGACAGAGTGGTGTTTCCGGTTCTTGACCGGGTCCGGGGCGGCACCATCACGGTGTGCCACGACGAATTCCGCCGAGAGTGGTACCACGATGGCGACCGGCCGTGCTGTTTCGCCACTTACCTGCTGCAGGTCCTGGTCGAGCAGGACTACGCCTGCTGGGACTCGATGATCGAGCAGGGAGGGAGACTGGTCGCCCGTCAGGATGGAGCTTGGGCGATCAAGCTCACCGACAAAGGGAATGAGTGGCACAGGCGGCTCAGAGAAGATGCCGCCCGGCACGACAATTACGCCGCCGAATCTGCTGGCGGTCGGTGAAGACCGGGCATGGCCCCGCCCTTGCTGGTGCCTGTGGCGCCCCACGCTCGCTGCCTCCCGTCAGGGCAGTGGACC
Source organism: Pseudonocardiaceae bacterium (assembly GCA_050700115.1). GTDB lineage: Bacteria > Actinomycetota > Actinomycetes > Mycobacteriales > Pseudonocardiaceae. The sequence continues at coordinate 118,057 of JBOHGG010000010.1, read as the reverse complement.
CAGGGCGGTCGGGGCGTACGCCCCGGCAGCTATCGCCCGCGCAATCTGGGCGCTGACCTGCGAAAATGAGACCTCAGGGCGGTCAGGGCGGTCAGGGCGGTCAGGGCGGTCAGGGCGGTACCGCCGCAGAAGCTCCCTGCGCGTGATTTCACGGGTGCGCCCGCGACTGCCCTGTCCGCCCTGACTAGTGAGGAATCCCGTCTCACCTGGTCACCCACGCCCCACACCGCTCACAGCGGCGCAGCTGCGGGTTCGTCGGATGATTGCGGAAGATGCGGTGCCCGCACGCCGTGATGTGCTCCTCACGGTCCACGGTCCGGTCTGCGTGCAAGGTCGTCATGTTGCTTCCTTCCGATGAAGGATTCGCAGGAGCCGAGCCGAGACCCTGCGCGCGCTCGGCGTGATCGATCAGCGCCTCACCCAGCTCGGCGGCCATTTCCGGGATCAACACGATCTCTGTGCTGACGATGCGCCCGTCGACGGCCAGCGCGACTTCGATGCCGTTACCGCGGTCGACCAGCCTCACGGTCGCCATGCCCTCGTCGACGAAGCTCTCACCGCCGGAGCGGTGGACGGGCTGGCCGTCTTGGCGGGTGTAGCAGTCGTCCTGGCTGCACCAGGTGGTGTGCGGGGTGGATACCTTGCTCATGGGTCCAGTCCTCCTTGTAGGTCTGGATCAAGGCCCGTCGGTTGTGTTCTCAGCACGCCGACGGGCCGCCTTATGTGGATAGCCGGGGGAGCCCAAAAGGGAGCCAATCAGGATGGACCCACCCGAACGCGCCCGGCTGCATCAGGAGTCCGATAGCCGCTCTACCAGTGGCTTCATGTACGTCCGCGAACTTACGCGGATAGGTCGATGTTCATTGACACGGTAGAGGTCACTGGTTCAATCCCAGTATCGCCCACCAGCACCGACAGCCCATCCTTCATGATCACCTGGGCCGAAAAGTCTCGCTGGCAGTGTCACCGATTTCGGTGCTCCAGTTGGCGCGATACTGATCACGGCCGAAGGACCCGCACCCGCTGAGCGGCGTCGGCTGCTGCTGCTGCTGCCAACCGTGCTTCGGGTTGGCAGCAGCAGCAGCCGGTTGTCGTCTTCGACCTGCAAGACCCGATGGTTGCCCTGGCGTACTTCAGTCTCGCGCTCGAAGCAGCCCGCGAGGCTGGTGACCACTTGCAGGCCGTCGCCGCCCTCGCGCATGTCGCATTCATCCCCCGCCGCGGAGCACAGGTTCAGGGCCGCGCTGCAGTACCTGCGCGGTGCTGGCAAGCACCTCAGGTCCGAGCCCGTGAGGTCCGATCGCGTCCCGGCTGGTGTAGTGTCTCGCAATTGTATTTACAGTGCATTATGCTATGAAGCATGAGTCGAGCAGCGGCGCCGTTGGCGATATCCGAGGAGCAGCGAGAAGTTTTAGAGAGCCAGTTCGCGGGCCGCGGCGTACCGTGTGGTGCAACGGGCCCAGATATTGTTGTTGGCCGGATATTGTTGTTGGCCGGCGACGGTGTGTCGAATTCCGAGATCAGTGAGGTGGTTGGGGTATCTCGTCCGACTGTTCTGACCTGGCGTGGCCAGTTCGAGCAAGACGGGCTGAGTGGATTCGGTGAAGTGGCCAAGGGGCGGGGCCGTAAACCGTCGATCAGTGACGAGAAGGTCGCCGAGATCGTGGAACTAACGCTGCACTCGAAACCGGAGGGCGAGACGCACTGGTCGTGCCGGTCGATGGCCAATCGGGCCGGGGTGAGCTCGGCATCGGTGCAGCGGATTTGGTCGGCGCGAGGGCTCAAGCCTCACTTGGTGAAGACGTTCAAACTCTCTAATGACCGCCACTTTGAGGAGAAGCTGATCGACGTGGTGGGTCTGTACCTGGGACCCGCCCAACCAGGCCGTGGTGCTGTGCATGGACGAGAAGAGCCAGATCCAGGGCCTTGGACCGCACCCAGCCCTCGCTGCCGTTGAAAAAGGGCGAGCCGGCACGATGACCCATGACTACAAACGCCACGGCACCACACTCTGTTCGCTGCGCTGAACGTGCTTACCGGAATGGTGACCGGTCGCTGTTTGCCGCGGCACCGTAATACCAAGTTCTTAAAGTTCCTGCGTATCATCGACCGCGAGGTACCCACAGGGCTGCAGATCCACATGATCTGCGACAACTACGGCACCCACAAGCATGCCAACGTCAAAAAAATGGCTGGCCAAACACCCGCGGTTTCACTTGCACTTCATCCCCACCTCCTCGTCGTCGCTCAATCTGGTCGAACGGTGGTTTCGGGACCTGACCGACAAGGCGATCCGCCGAGGCATGTTCCACAGCGTGGATGACCTCATTGCCGCCATTGAGGACTACCTGAAAGTCAACAACGACAACCCGAAACCATTCGTGTGGACCGCCACTGCTGAGCAGATCCTCGCCAAGGTCGCTCGCGGACGGGCCGCCCTCCAGCAAGTGGAAAGTCAATAATGAGACACTACACTAGCTGCGGTGGAGTCAGAGATGCCAGTCAACGCTGGCAACCCGCACCGAGCTGAGCGCCGCGCTGGGAAAACTCTCACGCCTCAAGCTTTTCTGTGGCGTTTCCCTGTAATATTTTAATATGTGGCAATTTTTATAAAACGTGGGGAAAAACGTTGGTAACGGTGACGAGAAAGTCCTGCCAGGCCGCAGAACTGACAGCCAGTGTGGGGCCGCGAGGGTCCCTGGAGTCACGCACTAGCACGTCGCCACCCTCAGTGGCGACCTCGACGCACTCTTGATTGGCGCTGTAGCCGCTCTTTCGCCACAGAATTCCGATAAGCCCATGCTCGGTCATCGTCAATCCTTGTCTACGTAAAGCCTGATTGTTAGGTTCGCAATCAATTTCGAGATTCTCCTCAGCCGCACTCGTCATGGTTGACTTAGTTCATATCGATTGGTCAAATCGTTGCAGTGTCTCGCTGTAAGCCAGGGTGAGTGGGTGGTGGGGGCCGTAGGTAGTCTCGGCGATGTGCAGGGCGCGTTCGAGCATTGGCCTGGCCGCCGGGTCACCAAGTTTGGTAAGCACTTGACCAAGATTGTTCAGGACGCTGGCAGTTCGGGGATGGTTGTGACCCTGGGCGGTCTCGCGGATGCGCAAAGCACGCTCGAGTACAGGTCGGGCTGCTGCCGGCCCGTCTAGCTCTGCCAGTACCGCCCCAAGAGGATCGAGAGCTCCGGCGACAGCGGAGGCGTTGGGCCCGTAAATGGATTCCCGGATATGCAGAGCACGCTCCAGCAATGGCCGAGCTGCGAGTGGCTCGCCGAGCTCAGTCAACGCCTCACCCAGCCTGGCCATGCTGGTAGCGGTCCAGGGATGTGAAGGCCCATAGACGGCCTCGCGGATACGTAAGGCACGGAGGAACAGGGGCTGGGCAGCAGCGGGCGTGCCGAGGCGCATGAAGGTGTTGCCGAGGATGTTGAGTGTTGTGGCGACCTCGGGATGATGGGGATCTTGAGTGGATTCACGGATATGCAGAGCGCGTTCCAGCATTGGCCGGGCGTCTGCTGATTCGCCGAGGCTGGCGAGTACTCCGCCAAGCCACGTTTGGCTGTCAGCCACGTCAGGGTGGTCGAGGCCGTAGCAGTCTTCCCGGATGTCGAGGGCGCGTTTTAGCAGGGGTCGGGCGGCGGCCCACTGACCGAGCTCAGACAGTGCGATACCAAGGTTGTGCAGGGTGCTGGCGATTTGCGGGTCGTTGGGGCTATAGAGGGATTCGCGGATGCGTAAGGCGCGCTCCAGCATGGGCCGAGCCACTGAGTACCCTGGGCCGGCGACGCTGAGGTATGTGGCGGCGTGGTGGAGTAGCCATGCCGCCTCGTCGGCAGCTACGGATTGGGTGTAGTCATGATGGTCGGTGGCAGCCAGGACGTGGGGTAATAGTTGCCGCCATCGGGGCCAATTGTCCTGTATGTAGAGGATGTCGTCGCTGAGGTCGGCGCGGAGTAGGGCCAAGATGACGGCGAGTGGATGCGGCTGCTGGTCGCTTGTTGTTCTTTCGCGGATGACGGCCTGGAGGAGGCGGTGCAGCAGCAGGCCGCCATCGGTCCGACGAACGAGGGAGTAGTCAACCAGGGTGCTCACAATGTCGGTGAGTGCCAGTGGGTCGACCATGGAGGAGAGGGGCTCGGGGAGTAGGTCGGGGTAGCCGGTGAACAGATCGACGGGGATCGGCTCGGGAGCCAGCCAGGCGCACAAGTCCAGGAGGTGCACGGCCTTGGGTTGCGCATCCCACAGCCGTGTAAGCGACAGCGACCACAAAGTGGCGACGGTGTCTTGGTGATCAGCGACGCGTCCCCGCGCGTACAGGTCGCTGGCACGCACGCGCAGCAGACTCAGGTACTCGCGGGCCGGCAGGCCGGTCTGGTCCAGGAAGGCAGCAGCCTGCTCCAGGGCCAGCGGCAGGTCACCAAGTTGTTCGGCGAGTGCATTCGCCTCGTCCTCGGAAAGGTGAGGGACCCGGCGGCGCAGCAGGCAGATAGCGTCGACGCGGTCGAAGACATCGAGGTCGAGCACCGGCCCGAGCGCGCGGAAGCCACCGCGACGAGTGGTGACCAGTACATGCCCGGTTCCGCCCGGCAATACCGGTCGAATATCCTCAATCCGCTCGGCGTTGTCGAAGATCAGCAACCAGGCCAGCCGTTTCCGTAGCTCAGCGCAGACCGCCCGGACCGCCGCTTTGGAGTCAGGAGCGGGCGACAGCCCTAGAGCCGTGCCCAGAACCGCGAACTGCTCGGCGATCAGGGCAGCCTGCTCGGCATCGATCCACCAGACCAGCTCGTAGTGACGGCCATGACGGTGGGCATATTCAATGGCAGTGTGGGTCTTACCGATACCACCCATACCGTGCAGGGCCTGAACCGTCATGACCTGCCCGGCGGTAAGGCTGGCCCGGATCTGGTCAAGCTCGCCGGCTCGGCCGGTGAAATTTGGATTACGCAGCGGCACATTCCACATCTGCTCTGCCGGTATTTCCTCCGAGCCGGCGCGGGGCAGCTCAATCAGCGCCTGAAACAGTGCCTCACTGAGCCCCTCAGGGGTGGTAACCACAGTAAAAGTCAAGCCGCTGGTGGCCAGCCGTGCCCGAAACGCCGCTTGCCGGGGACCGTACTCCAGGTCTACGAACAGATCTGCCGGGCCCTCGGTATCCTCACCCAGCACAAAAACCAGCCGAGGCAGACCAGCTTCCCCGGCAATCTCAAACTCCAACTCGGTATAGGACAGCTCCGGCTGATCTTGCACCAGCGAACCGTACCGAAATCCCACAATTCCCACATACACGCTGGCAGCCAGCACGGCCTCCCGGCACACTTTGGCCGGCTGCTGATCCCGCGCAGTGAAATACGCCATATCACCGATGACATACCCAGCCCGCGACACCGCCCTCTCGGCCGCCGCCACGAACGACCGACCTCCCAGCAACCGCCGCAACTCAGAGGTATGACTCAAAAAGACTCGCCGCACCCAAGGTGACACGCTCGTAGCATCTCACCTTCCGGATCTACTGCTGTTTCCGCGGGTGGTCTCAAAGACTCACCGCAGGCGTCCTGAGCTAGGTAACAGCCTGGCGCACTGGTCAGGCCAGCTCAGTCGTGCTGCCCATGGGCGCCGCGCGATATGAAGGGCAGGCCATGGCCTGCCCCAACGCTGCCCGGAGGGGCCGCTGAGGCTCGCACGTCCGGGGTGGCGCACAGCGCCGTCGCTTGCGAGCCGTAGGCGCCATTGACCTGGGAGGAGCGGCCCCGCAGGCTGCGCGGCGCCCCCGGACAGCACCCACGGAAACAGCAGAAGAGCCTACCTTCCCTAGTGCGATGACGACGATTACGACGCAGGGTCCGGTTGCCATGACTTCACGCGTTGTCCACAGCATGCCGGCGCTCAGGGTGGGGTCTCCCTCCACTGCGCAGGCTCGCCTACCCTGTGGTGCACGGCTCGCGTAGCCGACCACGCAACGGTGTGGCCCCGCGGCATCGGGTTGTCACCGGTGTATCGCGAGAGAACGCTACACACTGCTCCAACCCTCCCGAAGCAATCGCCGGGTTCTGGGCAGCGCCCTGGCCGCCGGTATCCGCTGTATCGTCGCAGGCGGGTGGCAGCAGTCCGTGAGCACCCACTGACCGTGGTCGCCGTCCGGCGTGAGAAGCTTCCCTTACCTCGGCGCCCACCAGCACAAACAGGCCAAGCTACACAAACCGGGCCCGGAAGGTCACTCTATTGTTTGATCGTGACCGTTCAACTACAATCGGTGCCCGTGCGTGGACACCGGGATGACGACGACTTGGTCCCCCTGCACCAGCCGTTCGACACAGCACTACGCGGATTCCACCGGCGGCAGGTTCTCGAGCATCTTGAATCGCTCGATGGCCGTATCACGATGGTCGCTGCCGACCGGGATGCGGCGTTGGCGCAAGTCGCCGATCTCAGCAAGGTGCTGAATCATCTCTGTTCGGAAAGCGAGTTGCTCGAGCATCTGCGCCGGGAGGCGGAGAAGGCGAATTCGCAGGTCGAGCGCATGCTGAAGTCACCAATGGCCGAAGCCGGCGCCCGGATCGAGCGCGTCATGCGACTGGCTGAGGAAGAGGCGGCCGAGCTCAAGGCCAGAGCCGAGGGGGAGATCGCCGCGGAACGGGCCCGCGCCGACCAGGACATCGCCGAGCTGAGGGCCTGCGCCGACCAAGAAATCACGAGGCTGAGAGCGTGTGTCAGCAGCGAGACCGAGTCGCTGTTCGAGCACACGAAACGGCACTGCGAACGACTTGAGGCGGATTCCGCCCGGCGGCTGGAGGTCGCCGAGCAGGATGCGGCGCGGGCGATTGCAGAACGTGATTCTGAGGCGAGCGCACGGATCCAGGGCAACGACAGGCGCAGCATCGCCCGCTTGCACCTCATGCTGCAAGCCGTGGGCGAGCAGTTGGCTACCCGGGTCTGCGCGGTCGAGCAGGACGAGGCCGCGCTGCGCGAGTTGCGAGCCAAGGTCGCCACGGAGGTGACCGCGCTAGCGGCGTTACGTACCGAGGTCACCGCGGCGCTGGCCACCACCCACCAGATCTTGACAGACGCGATCGGGCAGGTCGGGCAGATCACGGTCGAGCATCCCGACGTTGCTGTGCAGGTGCCGACCCAGCGCAGTGCCGCGGGCGGGACGGTCTACCTGCTGAATGCCAGTGCCGAGGAACGGCGGGCCCCGCGCGCTCCCAGCTGAGTCTTGACCTCGGCACCGTAGCGCCATTGCGCAACGATCCGCCGTTCTACGCCACAAACACGCAACGATTCACGTCAAGCCGCAACACCACGCGGCTGATCCGACATGTACCGGCCGAATAGCCTCACAACCATGACCGTCCTCGACACGTCAGGGCTGACCGCGTCCAGGTTCATCGCCGCAGACGAGCAGTGGAGCACGCACAACTACCACCCGCTGCCGGTGGTGATCACCTCCGGTGAGGGTGCCTGGGTCACCGACGTGGCCGGCCGCCGTTACCTCGACTTCCTCGCCGGCTACTCGGCGTTGAACTTCGGGCACCGGCATCCCGCCCTGGTGGCCGCCACGGTGCACCAGCTGGAGCGGGTGACGCTGACATCCCGCGCGTTTCACCACGACCTGCTCGGCGCGTTCTGCCGGGAACTCGCCGAACTGACCGGAACCGAGATGGTGCTCCCGATGAACTCCGGCGCCGAAGCCGTCGAGTCCGCGATCAAAGTGGCCCGGCTGTGGGCCCACCGGGTCAAGGGTGTCCCGGACGGCAGCGCGGAGATCGTGGTGGCGGGCGGCAACTTCCACGGCCGCACCACCACAATCGTGTCGTTCTCCACCGACGAGGTCGCCCGCGCTGGATTCGGCCCGTTCACCCCAGGCTTCGTGGTGGTGCCCTACGGGGACCTCGACGCGCTGCGCGGCGCGATCACGACCCGGACCGCGGCGGTACTCGTTGAACCGGTGCAGGGCGAGGCGGGAGTTCTGGTGCCACCACCCGGTTACCTGGCCGGAGTCCGCGCAGCCTGCGACGACGCGGGCGCGCTGCTGATCGCCGATGAGATCCAGTCCGGGCTGGCCCGCACCGGGGAGCTGCTGGCCCTGAACCACGAAGGGGTCCGGGCCGACCTGTACACCCTGGGCAAGGCGCTGGGCGGCGGGATCTTGCCGGTCTCAGCGGTGGTCGGGCGGCGCGCGGTGCTGGGCGTGCTGCAGCCCGGGGAGCACGGGTCGACCTTCGGGGGCAATCCGCTGGCCTGCGCGGTCGGCCTCGCGGTGGTCGCGCTGCTGGCCACCGGCGAGTTCCAGGCTCGCTCACGGGAGCTGGGTTCGCACCTGCACGCCCGGCTGGCCAAGCTGATCGGGCACGGGGTTGCGCAGGTCACCGGCCGTGGCCTGTGGGCCGGAGTGCACATCGCTGCGGGCGGGCCGACCGGACGGGAGGTAGTGGAGGCGCTGATGGTCCGCGGCGTGCTGTGCAAGGAGACCCACGCCACAACAGTGCGCATCGCGCCACCACTAGTGATCACCCAAGACGAGCTCGACCTCGCCCTGGACGCCATCACCGACGTCCTCGCCCACTGAACTCACCTATCCCGGCGCCATTCGGAGCCGAATCGCGGCCAGCCCTCTCACCGCAGGCTCACTGCGGCACTGTCAGCATCGCCACACCGCCAGATCTGGATGCGAGGAGAGTCTGTGCCCGTGTGCCCGCACCGGATCTCGCGGTGTCTGGGGGTGCTGTCGGTATTGCTGACGGTGCTCGCAGGCGGGTGCACAGCAGGACCCTCGGACCGGCCTGCGGTGGCGGTGCGGGACGACAACCTGCAACCGCAACGCCCCGCGCAGCAGGTTCCGCCCAGCGACACGCCGCTGCCACCCACCGGCGAGTACTACCGTGGTTCGCTGCCGTGGCACGACTGCACCAGCGGGATCGCCGCCGCGTTGGACATCCCCAACCCCCGACGGGTGGAGTGCAGCGAGCTTCGGGTCGACGCCACGGTGGCGAGGCCGGCGTTCGGGAATTCTCTCAAGCTGGACCTCACCCGGGTTGGAGATGGCCCGGCCCCACTCGTGATCCTCGGCGAGGCGTCCGAGGAGCCCGGTACGGTCCGGGCCGCCCGGCTGGCTCAGCAACTGCCGCCCGCCCTCCTCGACCGTTTCACCCTGATCGGGTTCGCTCGCCGCGGCACCGGGCCGAGCGAACCACTGGACTGCATACCGAAGACCATCCGGAGCCAAATCGTCGGCATCGACCCCGACGTCAGCGAGCCCGGACAGCTGGATTCACTGCTCGACACAACCCGCGCCGCCATCCAGACCTGCGTGCAGGACCTCGGTGAGGTCCTCACCGCGATCAACTCCACGGGCACCGCCGACGACCTCGAGCAGCTCCGCGTCACCCTGAACGCGCCGGTACTCAACGTGATCTCGCACGGTGAAGCGTCCAGGGCCGTCACTGAATTCCTGCGCCGGTATCCCACCTCGGTCGGGCGGGTGGTGCTCGACGGTGCCGTTGATCCCACCCTCGACGGCGTGACCGCCGCCGAGGCCGCCCTGGCAGCCGCGGAAGCCGGCTACACCGCTTTCGCCACTGACTGCGTAGACCGAGGCTGTCCGCTGGGACCTGACCCTCGCGCCGCCCTGGTGGACCTGGCCCAGGCGCTGCGTCAGGCCCCGCTACAGGTCGAGTGGCAGCAGATCACTGCGGGCACCGCCTACCAGGCGGTGCTTGAGACGATCGGTGACCCGCAACGCTGGACGCAGCTGTCCAACGCACTGTCGGCCGCCCGCGACGGTGACGGGGCACGGTTAGCCGCGCTCGTGGAGCCGGTGCTGACCGGGAGCCGCGGGCTGCCGGCGCGCTTCGACGCTGGCCTGGCAACCCACTGCAACGACACCCCGGCCCGGGTGCCACCCGAGCGCGTCCAGCAGCTGGTGGCGCACTGGCGGCAGCGTTCCGCCCTGTTCGGGCCGCTGTTCGCGCAGCGTCTGGTGCTGTGCAGCGCGTGGCCGGTGCCCTCGCCACCACCGGCAGCGCCGGGTGACCGGGCGCTGCCACCGGTGCTCGTCGTGGCCACCGCCGGGGATCCAGTGACCCCGGCGGAGGGGGCCAGGCGCACCGCGGAGGCGCTGCCGTCGGGCACGCTGGTGATCTGGCAGGGACAGGCGCATGGCGCGCTGCCGTCCAGCACCTGCATGGTCGACCTGGTCACCCGCTTCCTGATGGATGCCTCGATACCCAGGCAGGGCACGCTATGCCCGCCCTAGCCGGCTAGTTTTCGCTGCTAGAACGCCGCGCGCGGCTGGGCTGCACCCGTAGCGGCTCGCCGGGCATCTTCGGGTACTCCGGCGGGTAGGGCAGATCGCCGAGGGCGTGGTCTCGCTCGTCGCGCACCGCCCACTCCAGAAGTGTCTCGAGGCCGAATGACTCGCCGTCCATCCCGGCGTGCGGGTCCCCCCGCTCGGCGAGCAGCGCGGGCACCGTCAGCAGGTCGAAATCGTCGGGGTGCAAGTGCGGCAGGTCGTCCCAGGATGCCGGCATCGACACCGTGGCGCGCGGGGTGCCGCGCACCGACCACGCCGAGGCGATCGTGCGATCCCGGGCGGCCTGATTGAAGTCCAGGAACACTCGCTGGCCGCGCTCCTCCTTCCACCAGGACACGGTGGCCCGTTGCGGGGTCCGCCGCGCCACCTCCCGGGCCAGCGCGATCACCGCCCGGCGGACCTGCACGAACGACCACTGCGGGCGGATCCGGACCGCGACGTGAATCCCGCGACCCCCCGAGGTCTTGGGGTAACCGACCAGCCCCGCCTCAGCCAGCACCTCGCGCAGTACACCGGCCACCGCGACGGCGTCGGCGAAGCCGGTCCCCGGCTGCGGGTCGAGGTCCACCCGCAGCTCGTCGGGATGATCCACCTGGGGACGCCGTACCGGCCACGGATGGAAGTCGAAGGTGCCCAGGTTCGCTGCCCAGGCCAGCACCGCCGGCTCGGTGGGGCACACCTCGCGGGCAGTGCGTCCGGACGGGAAGGTGATCTCCACCGAGTCCACCCAGTCCGGGGCCCCTCGCGGGACGCGCTTGGCGTAGAAGGGTTCCCCGGTCACCCCGTCCACGAAGCGCTTCAGCGTGACCGGCCGCTGCGCCAGCACGCCGAGCAGTGGCCCGGCCACCGCGAGGTAGTACTCCACGACCTGCCGCTTGGTGATACCGCGCTGCGGGAAGTACACCTTGTCCGGGTTGGACACTCGCACGGTGCGCTCGACCCCAGGGCCGGGCACCGTGAGCTCCAGCGCATCACCACGACCCACGATCGGCAAGCTACCGCACGCCTGCCCGACGCGTCTGGGCTACGGTGGCGCGGTGGTGCGCAGCGAACCGCAGCCCGACCGGCCGGGACAACGGCCAGACGCCGCAGAGCGACGTCGGCTGCACGACGAGCTGATCGGGCTGGACCGCGACGATCCCGAGGTGCAGGCATTCGCCGAGCACCTCGACCGCACCCACCGGCAACGTCCCGGGTTCACCGTCGAGGGTGAGCTGGCCGGCGTCACCGACTTCGCCGAGTCGGCCAACCGCGCCCAGGGCCCGCGGTGGGCAGCAGCCGTCCTGGTGGTGGCGCTGATCCTGCTCGGTTCAGCCGTGTGGCTGTGGGAGGAAGCGGCGGTCATCGTCGGCGGGCTGCTGGACTGATGCTCCCCGGGTAGCGTGTTGGCTATGGATCCGGTCAAGGGGGTGACCCCCAAGGTCGTCAAGTCCGACGCCCAGTGGCGCGAGCAGCTCACCCCGCAGGAGTACGCCGTGCTGCGCGAGGCAGGCACCGAACGGCCGGGGACCGGCGAGTACGAGAACACCAAGACCCAGGGGTTGTACGAGTGCCGGGCGTGCGGAGCGGAGCTGTTCCGCAGCGACCACAAGTTCGAGTCACACTGCGGGTGGCCGTCGTTTTTCACCCCGCTGGCTGGTAATGCGGTGTTGCTTCGTGAGGACCGCAGCATGTTCGCCAAGCGGGTCGAAGTGCTCTGCGCCACCTGCCACAGCCATCTGGGCCACGTCTTCGAGGGCGAGGGCTATGGCACTCCCACCGATCAGCGCTACTGCATCAACTCCATCTCGCTGCGGCTGGTGCCCGACGAGGCCCAGCCCACCAGTTAGCCAGTTAAGCCAGTTACGGCAGACCTGCCACCAATTCGGCGATCGGCACCCGGGGACCGGTGAAGAACGGCACTTCCTCGCGGACGTGCCGCCGGGCCCGGCTGGCCCGCAGCGCGCGCATCAGGTCGACGATGCGGTGCAGTTCGTCAGCCTCGAATGCGAGGATCCACTCATAGTCGCTCAGCGCGAACGAGGCAACCGTGTTGGCCCGCACGTCGGGATAGTCACGGGCCTGCATGCCATGCTCGGCGAGCAGCTCACGGCGCTCGGTGTCGGGCAGCAGGTACCACTCGTAGGAGCGCACGAACGGGTAGACGCAGACGTAGCGTCCGGGCTGCTCACCGGCCAGGAACGCAGGCACGTGGCTCTTGTTGAACTCCGCGGGGCGGTGCAGCGCCACGGTCGACCACACCGGCATGCTGGCCCGGCCCAGCATGGTGGCGCGGCGCAGGTCGGTGTACCCGGCCTGCAGCGCCTCGATCTCCTCGGCGTACCACCAGATCATCCAGTCCGCGTCGGCGCGCAGCCCGGCGAGGTCGTAAACCCCGCGCACCGTCACGCCCTTGCCCTCCAGCGCCTCAAGGTAGTGCTGCGCCTCGCGCGCGGGCTCCGCCCGGTCGGCCGGTAACCGCCCGGGCTCGACCCGGAAGACCGACCACATGGTGTAGCGGATGGTGGAGTTCAGCGCGGCGTAGTCCAGGCGGCTCATGACCCCATCGTCTCACCGCGAGCCGCCGTCGACGCCCGATGCCGCCCAGGTGTGCTCAGGTACGCAGCGAGCCGGCGGGCCGCGGCGTCGGCGGTGCCGATGCACGCCGGCACGCCCACTCCGTGCAGGGTGGCACCTGCCACCGCTAGTCCTGGCGCCCCGTCAACGTCGCGCTCCAGGGCCGCGACAGCATCGAGATGCCCGGGCGCGTACTGCGGCAACCCGCCGCCCCAGCGCGCCACCACGGCGTCCACCGGCGCAGCAGTGATCCCGGTGAGGGCAGCGAGATCTGCGCGCACGGCGTCGACCAACTCCGCGTCGTCACACTGGAGCACCCGGGCCTCGCCGTGGCGCCCCAGCGAGCCTCGGATCAGCAGCACCTCCGGTGACGAGGCGTGCGCCCATTTGCGCCCGGAGAAAGTGAACGCCTTGACCGACAGTGACTCTCTCTGGGACTCGTCGGAGGCCACCAGCACGCCGGACGCCTCCGGGAGGGCCTGGGCAGCGGCCAGCGGCAGCGCGAGCCCGACCACCGCCGAGGATGCGACCTCGATCCGGCCGGCGGCGGCCGAGGCACTGGGCAGCGGATCGGCCAGCAGCCGCCGCAGGGCCGGGGCTGGGACGGCGAGCAGCACGGCGTCGGCGTCGAGGTGCTCGGGCCGGCTCCCCCCAGGAAGGTGGCTGCCTAGTTCCAGCCGCCAGCCGCCGGGGGTGCGGGCCAGCCCGCACACCGGCCGCCCGAGCCGCGGCTGTGCCGCCGCGGCGACCACCAGGGCGTCCACCAGCCCACCGAGCCCGCCCAGCAGGGTGCCGAAGACCGGATCCGTGCGTGGTAGCCGTACACGCCGTGCATGAGAGCCGGACACGCCGTGTGGGGGGGGAAGGGTGGCATTTGCTGCGGCGAGTAGGGAGGTGGCGCCGCGGTCCAGGGCGGTGGCCACCGCGGGCAGGGTGGCGCGCAGGCCCAGCGCATCGGCACGCCCTGCGTACACCCCGCCCAGCAGGGGGTCGACCAGCCGGTCCACCAGCTCGTCACCGGCTCGCTCGCGCAGCAGGAGACCGACCGCGGCGTCCTGCCCTGGCTCCCAGCACAGCGGCACGGTGGGTTCCGCAGCCACCCTGGCCGTCCCCTGCTCCGACAGCAGGCCGGCGACGTCGGCAGCGGTGCCTGGCAGGCCCAGCAGGGTGCGGGTGGGCAGGGCCACGGTGCGACCACCGGCCCGCACCGTGGGGGCCGCTGGGGTGGGGTGAGTCAGCTGCCCGCCGAGCCCCAGTTCCTCGATCAGCTCGAGCGCCTCTGGCCGGCGCACCAGGAACGCCTCCGCGCCCACGTCCAGCGCCACGCCGCCGAGCTCCACGGTGCGCAGCGCCCCACCGAGGCGCCGCGAACCCTCGATGAGCACGATCTCGGCGGTCGGACCGAGCAGCGTGCGCAACCGGTACGCCGCGGTCAGCCCGGAGATCCCCCCACCGACGACGGCGACCCGCGAACGTTGCGCGCTGCTCACAGCGAGTGCGCAAGCTCCACGATGCGGGTCAGCATGTCCGGGTCGGTTCCCGGCAGGACACCGTGGCCCAGATTCAGCACGTGTGCGTCGGCCGCACGCCCCTCAGCGATCACCCGGCGCGCCTCTCGCTCGACGGCCGGCCAGCCAGCCAGCAACACCGCTGGGTCGAGGTTGCCTTGGAGCACGATCGGGCCGTGCGCTCGGGCCGCCCGCACTCGCTGGGCGGCAACGTCGAGGGGAATCCGCCAATCCACCCCGACGACGTCCGCGCCGGCTTGGGTCATCGCGCCGAGCAGCTCCCCGGTGCCCACCCCGAAGTGGATCCGCGGCAGGCCGGTGCCGGCCAGACCTGACAGCACCCGCGCCGAATGGGGGAGCACGAACTGCCGGTACTCCCGCTCGGACAGTGCCCCCGCCCAGGAGTCGAACAGCTGCACCGCGTCCACCCCGGCGGCGGCTTGTACCCGAAGGAAGGTGAGGGTGAGCTCGGCGAGCCGGTCCAGCAGCGCGTGCCAGACGTCGGGCTCGGAATGCATCAGCGCCTTGGTGCGCTCGTGGTGGCGGCTCGGCCCACCCTCGACGAGGTAGGAGGCCAGCGTGAACGGGGCACCGGCGAAACCGATCAGCGGGATCTGGCCCAGTTCGGCGACGAGCAACCGCACCGCGGCCGCGACCGGCTCGACTGCCTCGGGTTCCAGTACAGGCAACGCCGCGACATCCGAGGCGTCGCGCACCGGGCTGTCCACCACCGGACCGGTGCCAGCCACGATGTCCAGTCCGACACCAGCGGCGTGCAGCGGCACCACGATGTCGCTGAACAGGATCGCGGCGTCCACCCCGTGGCGCCGCACCGGCTGCAAGGTGATCTCGCAGGCCAGCTCAGGAGTCATACAGGCCTGCAGCATCGGCAGGCCGGCCCGCACCTTGCGGTACTCCGGCAACGACCGTCCGGCCTGTCTCATGAACCACACCGGCAGGCGGTCCGGGCGCTCGCCCCGGGCGGCGGCCAGCAATGGCACGTCGGGGAGCAGCCGGCGGGCGGTGGCCGGTCCGGTGGTCCTGGTCATCTCAGCATCCATCGTCGCACGGGTTCGACCATGGTTCGGATTCGGGGTTTGGACCCGGGCCCGGCGTGGCGCTCTGCTTGCCCGGCCTGATCGTGCGACGGTGGGCCTGGGAAAAGCCCCGACATCCCGGCGGAGGTCTGCGTGTCCCGGCGCGATGCCGAAGATCGGCAAGTCAGTATCGAGGTTGCCTGGTGCCCAGCATGCCGGGCCGACTGCACGGTGGAGGTCATCGCGCTGGCGGGCGATCCCGGGCCGGTCGCCATCTGCGTGGGTTGCGGCCTCGCGGTAGAGACCTGGTGGTTGCCCGGGCTGCTCCCGACTACCCACGAGCTGGACGGGGCCGGTCGCGGTGCCCGGGCGTCATGAACCGTCCTCCGGTGACTCCACGCCCTGCGCAGCGGCGTTTCGGCGCGACTGCCGGCGACGATCCTCCTACAGTTCCCGGTGTGCCTGATCTGGCGGACGCCCCGGAGATCTTCCGCGCGGCGGTGGTCTCGCTGAGCGCAGTGCGGCCGCGCCCCGAGATGCGGTTCGAGCCGATCCCGGCCCCACAGCGGCTGGCGCCATGGACCTACGCATGGGGGCTTGAGCTTCCCGGCTCCGGCCACGCGTCGGCGACCGGTCGGCTTGTGCTCCTGCACGACCCGGACGGCCAAGAGGCCTGGGAGAGCACCCTGCGGCTGGTGGGCTTCATCCGCGCCGAACTGGACGCCGAGTTCGCCGGTGACCCGTTGCTGCCAGCCGTGGGCTGGTCCTGGCTCGTCGACGCGCTATGCGGCTCCGGCGCCGAGCACACGGCCCTCGGCGGCACGGTCACCCAGACCTCGTCGGCCCGGTTCGGCACTATCACCGGACCCGAGCGGGCGGATGAGATCGAGCTGCGGGCGTCGTGGACCCCGCTAGGCGACGACCTCGCGGCGCATGGCAAGGCGTTCTGTGAACTGATGGCGGCAGCCGCCGGGCTCCCACCGGTCGGAGTTGTGGCCCTCAGCAAGCGCCTCGACTGATCAAGGCCTCGGTCGCCAGGACCCCGCACCGACCTGCCGTTATTCACGTTAGAAAGGTAAGTCGTCCAGCGCGACGCTAACGTTACCGGCCCGGACAGTATCGCCCGATCGGGCGACCGTCGATGGCGGCTTTGCGAGCAGATCGGCAAGAACGTTCGCTCGCGGCTCCCCGTTAGGCCGCGCGGACGGCTACTGTCCCCCGTACGACACCATCCCCGGTCGAGTGGCGGCGCGGTTACTCGGACGGGGTCCCGGTGTGCGGTCGGGGGCACGACCGACTCCAGGGAGGTAGCGACGTGGCTGCTGTCGGATATGGTGCGACCGTCAGGTCGGCGCCATCCGGCGCCTTGCCGGCGTCATTGGTCCCGCATCCGCGGGAAGAACTGTTCACCGTGCTGGTGGTCGACGACCATCCGTTACTGCGTGAGGCGATTGCCTCACGTTTAGTGACAATGGGCGCGGTCACTGTGCATGAGGCCGCATCGGTGGCCGAGGCGAGGACACGCGCCCTCGCCTCGGGTCCATGCGACCTCGCGATACTCGATCTGACTCTGCCCGACGGTAGCGGGCTGGATCTGATCGGCGAGCTGCGTAGCCAAGGCTGGCCGCGCGTCGTCGTGCTCGCTTCGTCGGACGACCCGCATGCCGTCCGCACGGCCTTCCAGACCGGAGCGCAGGCCTACCTACTCAAGTCGGCGTCCCCTTCGGTGGTCACTGACGGTGTGCGCCGAGTGCTCGACGGCGGTGTGTACGCAGACCCGACGGTCGCGCCGATGCTGGCATCCGGCACGCGGGTACCAGGCACCGACAACACCCCGCGCGAGCTGTCTGCCCGGGAGGTCGAGGTGCTCCAACTGGTCGCCGACGGCCAGTCCAACAAGGAGATCGGTGAGGCGCTGAACCTGTCGGCACTCACCGTGAAAAGCCACCTGTCCCGGATCGGGCGCAAGCTCGGCACCGGTGACCGGGCGCAGATGGTCGCCCTGGCGATGCGTGCGGGGGTCATCCGCTGACCGAGACCACCCCGGTTCCGTTGCTGGCACCGGCCGCCGGGGTGCCGGCAGTCGTCGCCTCATCGGTAGCGCTGAACACCGCGGTGGCCGTCCTCGAGGGCGGCACCGGCCCGGTAGCCGTGGACACCGAACGCGCTTCGGGTTATCGCTACTGGCAGCGCGCCTACCTGATCCAACTCCGGCGAGAGGGAGCGGGCACGGTACTCATCGACCCCATCGGTCTCGATGACCTGTCCGAACTCGCCGACGTGCTCAACCCGCTGGAATGGGTACTACACGCCGCTTCCCAGGACCTGCCGTGCCTGGCCGAGCTGGGGCTGGCGCCCGACGCGGTCTTCGACACCGAGCTGGCCGCCCGGCTGGCCGGACTTGAGCGGGTCGGCCTGGCGGCTCTGGTCGAAGAACTACTCGGCTACCAGCTGCAGAAGGGCCACGGCGCCGCCGACTGGTCCCGTCGGCCGCTACCCGCGGAGTGGCTGACCTACGCCGCACTCGATGTCGAGCTGCTGCTACCGCTGCAGGCTGCGATCGCCGCCGAACTGGATGCCCAGGGCAAGTCGGGTTGGGCTGCTGAGGAGTTCGAGGCGGTGCGCACCGCCGGTCCGCCCGCACCGCGGGTCGACCCGTGGCGCCGGACCTCGGGGATGCACAGCGTCCACCGGCCGCGCGACCTGGCAACGGTGCGCGAGCTGTGGCTGGCCCGCGAACAGCTGGCTCGGCAGCGCGACATCGCACCAGGGCGGGTGCTGCCCGATTCCGCGATCATCGACGCGGCGCTCGCCGACCCGCCGGACGAGGCCGCGCTGCTGTCCCGCCCCGTGTTCGGCGGCCGTGCACAGCGTCGGCAGGTCAAGACCTGGCTGGCCGCGTTACAGACCGCGAGGGCGTTGCCGGCCAGCGAGCTGCCAACGGTACGAACGCCCGGCGGCAGCCCTCCCCCGGTGAACCGCTGGGCGGACCGGGATCCGGCCGCAGCGGTCCGGCTCGTCGCGGCGCGGGCGGTGCTGACAGAGATCGCCGAGCATCACCGGCTGCCGGTGCAGAACCTGCTGCAGCCCGACTTGGTCCGCCGGCTGTGTTGGGAACCCCCTGAGCCGCTGGATGCCGCGACGATGGATCAGGAACTTGTCGCCGGTGGGGCTCGACGGTGGCAGCGCGAGCTGACCGCGCACCCCCTCTCCACAGCACTCAAAACAGCCTGTGGGTAGCCACCACCTACCCGGGCGGCAGGTGCACCGTTACGGTGAGGCCTCCGCCGGGGACTGGTTCGGCATGCACCGTGCCACCGTGCGCGGCGACCACGGCGTGGACGATCGACAGGCCCAAGCCTGCCCCATCGTGTGACGTTCGAGCCACCCCGCCACGGTGGAAGGGCTCGAACAGCGCAGTCACCTCTCCGGGCGCCACCACCTCCCCTGAGCTGCTGACCTGCAGCGTCGCCCGCTGTCCCGCCCCATCCGTGCAGACTGCCACCCAGCCACCGGAGACGTTATGGCGCACCGCGTTCTCCACCAGGTTGCCCACCACCCGCTCCAGCAGCGGGGGGTCGCCGACGGTCAACGCCGGCGCCATCCGGGTGGTCATCTGCAAGCCCCGGCTGCGGGCCTCGGGCGTGACGATCCTCAGCGCGGCCACGGCCAGGACGGCGAGGTCGGCCGGTTCCCGGGCCCGAAGGGTGCTGCCCTCGGTCCGGGCCAGCACCAACAGCCCGTCCACCAGCTGCTCGGCGCGCAGTGTCGCATCCCGGATCACCGTCGCCATCCGGCGCAGTTCGGCCTCGTCTGCGGCGGGATCCGCGAGCGTGACCTCGACCTCGGTGCGCAGGACCGCCAACGGGGTGCGCAGTTCGTGGCTGGCGTTGGCGACGAATCGGCGTTGCGCCTCGAAGGCGGCCTGCAGCCGGTCGAGCATCGCGTCGAAGGTGTCGGCGAGCTCGGCCACCTCGTCGCGGGGCCCGGGTAGCCGCAACCGCTCGTCCAGCGACTCGGCGGACAGCCGGCGCGCGGTGGCGGTCACCTCGTGCAGCGGCCGTAGCACCTGGCCGGTGATCACCCAGGCGAGCAGCATGGTGGCGGTCACCGCGAGCAGAAAGGCCACCGATCCGGCCTGCAGCACGCGCTGCCTGGCCGCCTCCTGCAGCGCCACCCCCAGCTGGTCGGCGGCCACAGCTACGCCGTCAACTTTCACGGTGCTGCCCGGCGGCAAGTCCGGTACCGCGGCCACCACCCCGCCGACCAGCAGCCAGCCCAACCACAGCAGCAGCGCGCTCACCGCCGCAGACAACCCGGTGGCGAGCAAGGTGAGCCGGGCGCGCAACCCCGGCCCGCGGCGGGGCCTCACCAGCGCTCAGCCGGGCGCAGAGTCGGCGCTGGGCACTCGGTAGCCGGATCCGACCACAGTCTCGATGATGCCCGGTTCGCCGAGCTTTTTTCGCAATGTCATCACGGTCACCCGCACCGTGGTCGTGAACGGGTCGGCGTACTCATCCCACACCCGCTCCAGCAACTCCTCGCTGCTGACCACCCCGCCCCCGGCCGAGAGCAGCACCTCGAGCACCCCGAACTCCTTGCGAGTGAGGTCAATCGGAGTGCCGGACCGGCTAACGGTGCGCCGGGACGGGTCGAGCATCACGTCGGCGGCGCTGAGCACCGGGGGCACCGCGGGGGTGGCCCGGCGACCCAGCGCGCGCAGCCGGGCCACCAGCTCGGCGAACGCGAACGGTTTGGCCAGGTAGTCGTCGGCACCCAGGGACAGCCCAGCCACCCGGTCGGATACCGTGCCGCTGGCGGTGAGCATCAAAACCCGAGTCAGCGCCCCGGATCCGGTGATCTCGGCGCACAGCCGGTCACCCGACATCCCGGGCAGGTCGCGGTCGAGCACCACCACGTCGTACCGGGTCACCGCAGCCTTCTCATGGCCGGTGTCGCCGTCGTAGGCGACGTCCACCGCCATGCCCTCACGGCGCAGGCCACGAGCGACCGCATCGGCCAGCGGCTGCTCGTCCTCAACGATCAGAATGCGCACCCCCCAACGGTGCCACACCCCCCGGACACCGCGGCACCGGCTCACCGCAGCGCCCCGGCGCGCTCAGGTTCCCGGGGCCTCCGCCGCAGCGGGTTCGCCCATCGACCCGATCAATCCGGCGGCCCACCCAGTGACCGCTCTGGCAACATCCTGTGCGGTCAGGCCGAGCTCCGCGAGCACCTCGTCGCGGGAACCGTGGTCAAGGAATCGCTGCGGGATGGCGAGATCCCGCAGCGGCACGTCGAGCTCGGCATCCCGCAGCGCGGCAGCTAACGACCAGCCGAAGCCGCCATGGCGCCCACCGTCCTCCAGGCTGACGACCAGCCGGTGCCGCGCGGCCATCCGCACCAGCACCTCGGGCACCGGCAGCACCCAGCGAGGGTCGACGACGGTGACCCCGATGCCCTGGTCGGCGAGCCGCTGTGCGGCCGCCACCGCGAGGGTGGCGAAGGCGCCGACACCCACCAGCAGCACGTCGTTTCCCTCGGTCGCGCCGGGCAGCGCCAGCACATCCACCCCGTCGACGCGCTGCAGCGCCGGCACTGACTCGATCACTGCGCCCTTGGGGAAACGCACCGCGGTCGGCCCGTCATCGACTGCGACGGCCTCGGCCAGCTCCTCCCGCAGGGTACCGGCGTCGCGGGGCGCGGCCACTCGGATCCCTGGCACGATTCCCAGAACCGACAGATCCCACATGCCGTTGTGGCTGGCACCGTCATCGCCGGTGATACCCGCCCGGTCCAAGGTGATGGTGACGGGGGCGCCCAGCAGCGCCACATCCATCAGCAGCTGATCGAACGCGCGGTTGAGGAACGTGGAGTACAGCGCTACCACCGGGTGCAGCCCACCCAGGGCCAGACCCGCTGCGGAGGTGACCGCATGCTGCTCGGCGATGCCGACGTCGAAGCAACGGCCCGGGAAACGCTCGGCGAACACGGCCAGGCCGGTCGGGCCGGGCATCGCCGCGGTGATCGCGACCAGATCGTCGCGTACCTCGGCCAGCTTGATCAGTTCCTCGGTGAACACGCTGGTCCAGGAGGTACCGGCGGGCGCGATGGGCGCACCGGTCTCGGGATCCATGACCTTCACCTGGTGCATGAGTTCGGCGGCGTCGTTCTCTGCGGGCAGGTAGCCGTTGCCCTTGCGAGTCACCGCGTGCACGATCACCGGGCCACCGAAGTCCTTGGCCCGGCGCAAGGCCGCCTCCATGGCGGCCAGATCGTGCCCGTCGACCGGACCCAGGTACTTCAGCCCGAGATCTTCGAAGAGCACCTGTGGGGTCAGTGCATCCTTGAGCCCCCGCTTGGCGGCGTGCAGACCGGCGTAGATCGCCCGGCCCACCACCGGGGTGCGCTGCAGGGCTTGCTTACCGCTGCGCAGCACCCGCTCGTAGCCCGGCTGCAGCCGCAGTGTGGAGAGGTGGTCAGCCAGTCCCCCGATGGTCGGTGAGTAGGAGCGGCCGTTGTCGTTGACCACGATGACCACCGGCCGGTCCCGGCCGGCGGCGATGTTGTTCAGCGCCTCCCAGCACATCCCACCGGTCAGCGCGCCGTCACCGACCACCACGACAATGTGCCGGTGCGACCCGGTATGCACGAATGCCTTGGCCAGCCCGTCGGCATAGGACAGCGCGGCCGAGGCGTGGCTGGACTCCACCCAGTCGTGCTCGCTCTCCGCGCGGCAGGGGTAGCCGGACAATCCACCCCGCTTGCGCAACCGGTCGAAACCCTCGGCGCGCCCAGTGACGATCTTGTGCACATACGCTTGGTGGCCGGTGTCGAAGAGCACTGGGTCGCGCGGGGAGTCGAACACCCGATGTATCGCGAGGGTCAGCTCCACTGCGCCGAGGTTGGGGCCCAGGTGCCCTCCGGTGCGCGACACCTTGTCGACCAGGAATGTCCGGATCTCGGAAGCCAACTGGGCCAGCGCCGCCGCATCGAGGTGCTTGACGTCCTGCGGGCTGCGCACCGACTGCAGCAGGGTCACCGGATCCCCCTCGATCATCAGCGGTGGCCACCGCCCGTGATGGCGACCGGACGCCAGTCTACGGAGCGGACGTCAGCGGGCCAGTACAGCTACACACTCGACGTGGTGGGTCATCGGGAACGCGTCCAGCGCGTGCACCGCCAGCAGCCGGTAGCCACCCTCGGCAAAGCAGGCGATGTCGCGAGCCAGCGCCGCCGGGTCGCAGGCCACCTGCACGATGCGGGCAGGCCCCCGGTCGGTCACCGCTGCGGCCACCTCCCGGCCTGCTCCGCGCCGAGGCGGGTCGAGCACCACCACGTCCGGGCGTCCGGGTAGCCGAGCCAGCACCCGCTCCACCCGGCCGGTGACGAAGCTCACCTGCGAAAGGTCGGCCAGCGCTGCCGCGCCGTCGGCCGCTGCGCGCCGGGAAGCCTCCACGACGGTCACCGAACCGGCCGGCCCGACCTGGCCGGCAAGCACCGAGGCGAACAGTCCCACCCCGCCGTAGAGATCCCAGGCCGTGCCCCCGAGCGGCGCGGCTGCCCCATCCCCGACCAGTGCAGCCAATGCATCGGCCGCAGCGGGGTGTACCTGCCAGAAGCCGTGCGCGGACAGCTCCCAGCGTCGACCGGCGGCGCGCCGCGCGACACGTCCGGTGCCGCGATGCTGTTTCGGCGGCCGGCCCGGTCGAAGCTGCGCTACGTGCAGCTGCCCGGAGTCGTCGGCGACCACCTCCAGCTCGCCGCCCGGGCGCCAGCGGCGAGACAACACCGAATCCAGCGAGCCGGGCACGGCCAGCGGGCAGGCCGGCACCGGCAGCACCATGTGGCTGCGGTGCACCCGGAAACCCGCCCGCCCCATCTCGTCCACCGCAAGCCGGGTCCGGGTCCGCCAACCCAACGCGCCACCGGGCAACTCCTGCACGGTCACCACGACATCCAGTCCGGCGATCCTGCGCAACTGCTCGGCCACCACCTGCGCTTTGAGCTGGCGCTGCACCCGTGGGTCGGCATGTTGGAAATCGCAGCCACCACAGCCGCCGGGCCCCGATGCCGGACACGGCGGCGGCACCCGGCCGGCCACAGGTTCGAGCACCACCACCGCGTCGGCCCGGAAGTAGGACCCGCCGCGGTCCTCGGTGACCACCGCGCGGACCCGCTCTCCCGGTAGCGCATGTCGGACGAACACCACCCGACCCTCGTGACGGGCCACGCAGAAACCGCCATGGCCCACCGGTCCAACGGTGAGCTCCAATTCCGAGCCCGGGGTCACGGCCGGTCGACCCGCGGCTCGGGCCCGACCCCGGAACCGTCGACCCCGGAACCGTCGACCCCGGAACTGTCGACTGGGGTGGGACTTCCTGCGGTGCCGGAGGGACCGGTGTGCAAGCCCCAGCGCACCGCTCCCGGTGCCAGCTGCTCACGCTGGGCAACCCGGGCAGAGGAACGCAGCTGCCAGGGCACGCTGGTCACCATCACCCCGGGCTCGAACAGCAGCCGGCCCTTGATCCGTAGCGCGCTCTGGTTGTGCAGGATCTGCTCCCACCAGTGGCCCACGACGTATTCCGGGATGAACACCGTGACCACGCTACGGGGGTTGTCCGAGCGCAACCGCTTGACGTAGTCGATCACCGGCTTGGTGATCTCCCGGTAGGGCGACTCGATCACCTTGAGCCGAACCGGGAGCTCCCGCGCCCCCCACTCGGCCACCAGGCCTCGGGTGCTCGCGGCGTCGACGTTGACGGTGACCGCCTCGAGCACATCGGGTCTGGTAGCGCGGGCGTAGGCCAGCGCCCGCATGGTCGGCAGGTGCACGGTGGACACCAGCACGATCGCGTGATTGCGCGAGGGCAGTACGGCGTCGGCCTCCTGCGGTACCAACTCGGCGACCACCCGGTCGTAGTGGCGCCGGATCGCCTTCATCAGCACGAAGATCACCACCATGGCGGCGATGGTAATCCAGGCGCCCTCGGTGAACTTGGTGATCAGCACCACCACCAGCACCGAGCCGGTCATCAGGAAGCCGAAGGTGTTGATCGCCTGAGAGCGCCGCATCCGGCGGCGCGCAGCAGGGTCGGTCTCGCTTGCCAGCAGCCGGTTCCAGTGCCGGACCATCCCGCTCTGGCTCAGCGTGAAGGAGACGAAGACTCCCACGATGTAGAGCTGGATCAGCCGGGTGACCTCCGCGTCGAAGGCGAACACCAGGACGATGGCCGCGCCGGCCAGAAAGACAATGCCGTTGGAGAAGGCCAACCGGTCGCCTCGGGTGTGCAGCTGGCGGGGCAGGTATCGGTCCTGCGCCAGGACCGAGCCGAGCACCGGGAACCCGTTGAACGCGGTGTTCGCGGCGAGCACGAGGATCAGTCCGGTCACCGCGAGCAGGAAGTAATACGCCGGTGAGAAGCCGGAGAACACCGCGTCAGCGAGCTGCGCTACCAGGGTGTCCTGCTGGTAACCCTGCGGCGCCCCGATCAGCTGCTCCTCGGGGTGCTCGGCGATCTTGGCGCCGGTGATACTGGCGAGCATGATCAGGCCCATGAACATACTGATCGCAAGCACGCCCATCATCAACAGAGTGGTGGCCGCGTTGCGGGACTTGGGCTTGCGGAACGCGGGCACCCCGTTGGCGATCGCTTCCACCCCGGTCAGCGCGGCCGAGCCGGACGAGAAAGCCCGGAGCAGCAAAAAGATAAACCCGAGCCCGGCGAGATGCTCGCCTTCCTCGACCAGGCCGAAACCGGCGCTCTCGGCGCGCAGGCTCTCCCCGAACACGAAGGTCCGCACCATCCCGACCACGATCATGCCGAGCACACCGACCACGAAGGCGTAGGTGGGGATGGCGAACAGAGTGCCGGATTCGCGCACTCCGCGCAGGTTCATCGCAGTGAGCAGTACGATCGCGCCCACCGCGAAGGCGACCTTGTGGGTGGACACCAGGGGCACAGCAGCACCGATGTTGGCCGCCGCCGCCGAGATCGACACCGCTACCGTGAGGACATAGTCGACCAGCAATGCACTGCCGACCACCAGACCCCAGCTACGGCCGTGGTTGACGGTTGCGACCTCGTAGTCGCCGCCACCGGAGGGATAGGCGTGCACGTTCTGCCGGTACGAGGCGATCACGGCGATCATCACGACGGCGACCGCCAGCCCTAGCCACGGGGTGTAGGCGTAGGCGGACAGCCCAGCCACCGAGACCACGAGCAGGATCTCTTCCGGGGCGTAGGCCACCGACGACATCGGGTCCGAGGCGAAGACCGGCAGCGCGATGCGCTTGGGCAACAGCGTGTGACCCAACCGTTCGCTGCGAAACGGCCTGCCGACAAGGACCCGTTTGACCGCCGTAGCGAAGCTTGACACGCAGAAAGCCTACGGCCGCGCGGCGGCCGTCCAGCGGGGCGGCGCGATCGGCGATACCGTTTCCCCGGGCAACCGTCGACCCGGGAGTGGCCGCGTGCACGTCGTGATCATGGGTTGTGGCCGGGTGGGTGCCGGTCTGGCCCTGGCGCTGGAACGTCTCGGCCACGATGTGGCGGTGATCGACCAGAACCTGCAGGCCTTCCGCAGGCTCGGGGCCGATTTCCACGGCCAGCAGGTCCGCGGCATCGGCTTCGACCGCCAGGTGCTCGTCGAGGCCGGGATCGAACGAGCGGGGGCGTTCGCCGCAGTGTCTTCCGGCGACAACTCCAACATCATCTCCGCCCGAGTGGCCCGGGAGACGTTCGGGGTGGCGCACGTGGTCGCCCGGATCTATGACCCCAAGCGAGCCGCGGTCTACGAACGCCTGGGCATCCCCACCGTGGCCACCGTGCCCTGGACCACCGACCGCTTCATGCGGATGCTGCTCCCCGACGGTACGGCGGCCGCATGGCGCGACCCTTCGGGCACGGTGGCAGTGCTGCAGCTGCCGCTGCACGAGGGATGGGCCGGGCGCAGCGTAGGAGACCTGGAAGAACACTCCGGCGCGCGGATCGCCTTCATCGTCCGGTTCGGCACCGCAGTGCTGCCACACCACGAGACCGTGCTGCAGGCCGACGACCAGGTGTACGCCGCCGCCGTGGCCGGCACCGTCACCGAGGTCACCACCGCGGCAGCCGCCGCGCCCCCGAGCGACTGACGAACGAGTGCGCCGCAACGACTAAAGCTGGGAGCCGTCATGCGCGTGACCATCGCCGGAGCGGGCGCGGTCGGCCGGTCCATCGCGGCCGAACTACTCGAGTTCGGCCACCAGGTGATGCTCATCGAACGAGATCTCGGTCAGCTCGACCCACACGAGGTCCAGGCCGCCGAATGGGTCCTCGCCGACGCCTGCGAGCTTGCCTCACTGGAGGAGGCCGGGCTGGAGCACTCCGACGTCGTGATTGCGGCGACCGGCGACGACAAGGTCAACCTGGTGGTCTCGCTGCTGGCCAAGACCGAGTTCGCCGTGCGCCGGGTGGTGGCCCGGGTGAATGAGCCGCGCAACGAGTGGCTGTTCACCGAGGCGTGGGGGGTGGACGTCGCGGTGTCGACCCCGCGGATGCTGGCCGCGATGGTCGAGGAAGCGGTCAGCGTGGGCGACCTGGTGCGACTGATGACGCTGCGGCAGGGGCAGGCGAACCTGGTCGAGGTCACGCTGCCGGCGGACACTCCACTGGCCGGACACCCGGTACGGCACCTTCAGCTGCCCGCCAATGCCGCGCTGGTCACCATCCTGCGCGGTGGCCGGGTGATCGTCCCGCAAAGCGACGATCCGCTCGAGGGAGGCGACGAGCTGCTCTTCGTTGCCGCCGCGGACGTAGAGCCCGAGGTTCGCGCGGCGCTAGGCCGCCGCCCGTCCTAGCGGGCCGCCCAGGGGCGAACGGACGGCCCGGCGGATCGCCCAGACGGTGACCAATGCGGCAACGGCGGTCAGCGGCAGGCCCATCGCCAGCCGGGCCACGCCCAGCCAGCTGGTCTCCTGCTCCTCGTACAGCCAGTGCTGCACCCCGAAGCGGGCGAGGAAGAACACCGCCCAGACCAGTGTCGCCACGTGGAAGCCGAACCGAACCCGACGGTCGGTGCGCCAGCCGAACCCCGAGCCGTTGAGCACCGACCACAGCACGCCGACCAGCGGACGGCGCACCACCACCGATCCCAGGAATACCAGCCCGGCCACCAAGCTGTACCAGATGCCGTACAGGTAGAAGCCTCGTGCCTCGCCGGTGCGGTAGGCGATGAAAGCGCAGACGGCCACCCCGAGGATCCCGGACACGGCCGGTTGAAGGGGTTCCCGGCGGACCAGTCGCCACACCCCCACCACCATCGCTGCACCGAGCGATGCCCAGATCGCCGGTTGCAGCCCGACCAGCGGATTCACCGCGACGAAAACCACCACCGGTATGACCGAAGACACCAGTCCCCCGACACCGCCCAGCTGTTCCAGCAGGGTGGGGGCACGCGCGGGCGCCGGAGCAGTCGGGGTGGCCGGGGTGGCCGGGTGCTCTGGCGGCGGAACGTCCTGACTCATGAACTCCGCTGCAGCTCGTAGTAGGGGTTGTAGAGGACCTTGCGGCCATCTCGAACAGCGATCCGGCCAGACGCCCGCAGGGTGCGACCGGGCTCGATGCCGGGGATCCGGCGCCGTCCCAGCCACACCAAGGTGATGCCTTCGGAGCCGTCGAACAGCTCGGCCTCCAGGGTAGCCACGGCTGCCCGGGGGCAGTGTTCCACGCTGCGCAGCCGACCTAGGACGGTGACGGCCTCACCGCAGCTGCATTCGCTGGCGCGCCGGGCGCCGGACTGCTCGACACGCCGGGACAGGTCATCGGCGTCGAGTTCGGAAACGTCGCTGGTCAGTCGGCGGACCAGGCGCCGCCAGTAGCCGGGAGTCGCACCGCTCATGTCGATCTCCGACCGCGATGGCGGGTACTCCGACGGACCCGCTCCAACGCCAGGGTAGTCCGACGGCGCCACAATCTCCTGTTCGGCGCAGCCGAGATTGCCCAGGTGAGTCAGCCCCAGGTGAGCCCGCGCAAGTGAGTCAGCTCTGCTCAGCGGTGGCCCGCTTGAGCTGCTCGGCCAACGGCCCGGGTAGCTGCAGCGGTAGCGGGCTGCGCACCGGCAGCGGCTCCGGACCACGCACCACCACCGCTTCCCGGACGACGTCGCGTAGGAGTGCGGTCCGAGCGTCGGCATGCTCGGCGGGCCCGGCGGCGACACCGCGCAGCATCCACCGCGGGCCGTCTACGGCCAGGAAGCGCAGCACCCCTTGTGCGGTGACCGCCTCGATCTCCTCGCCCCACTCGCCCGCGGCCCGACCCACCCGCGCACCGTCGGCCCGCAACCGGGTCACCAGTTCCCGGCAGACTTCACGCCACAGGCCGCCGCTGCGCGGGGCGGCGAAGGCGGTGATCGTGACCTGCCCGAGCCCGGTCATCATGTGCACCGCCCGGACCGGGCCAGAGCTGTCGACCTCCACCTGCAGTTGGGCACCCTGAGGTACCGGGAGACGCAGCGAACCGAGATCCAGCCTGATCCGCCCGTCGTCGGGCGCCTCGGCGACGTCGTAGGGCCCGAGTGGGGGCTCCTCCTCGACGAGGGCATCAGGCACTGCGGCCGGGTCGCCGCGATGCTCCGGCGGCGCCTTGGAACGACGTCCGAACAATGCTCAACACTCTCCCTGATGCGTGGTTCCGGTCGAGCCGTAGCCGCCGGTGCCCCGAGGCGAGACCGGTAACGCAGTCACCTCGCGAAACGCCGCATGCTCGACTCGTTGCACGACCAGTTGCGCGATGCGGTCCATCCGGTGCAGCACCACGGGCTCACGCAGATCGTGGTTGACCAGGCAGACCCGCAACTCCCCACGATAGCCAGCATCAATCGTGCCAGGTGCGTTGACCACCCCCAGCCCCGCCTGGGCCGCCAGCCCGGACCGGGGATGAACGAACGCCGCATACCCAGTGGGCAGCGCGATCGCGATGCCGGTCCCCACCACGGACCGCTCCCCCGGCGGCAGGACCAGGTCGCAGGTGGTGACCAGATCAGCTCCGGCGTCGCCGGCATGCGAATATCGGGGCACCGGCACCTCCGGGTCCAGCCGGATCAGCAGTACCTCGAGTCCGAACGTCTCAGCCGAGCACACGCCCGGCGAGACTACCCTCAGTCCCGTGCCCGATCGTCGCGCCCCAGACGAGCATCCACCGGTCACTGAACCCGCCGCCGAGCCGGTCTTCGATGAGCGACTCACGGTGCCGTGGTGGTGGTGGCCGCTGGGGTTGGGAGTGGCCGCACTGCTGGCCGCCGAGGTGCACATGGGGTACCCAGGAGTGCGGGCCTGGCTGCCGTACCTGCTCACCGTGCCGCTGGCCAGTGCGGTGCTGATCCGGATGGGGCGCCGGCGGGTTCGGCTTGCCGGCGGCGAGCTGCAGGTGGGCCCGGCGCACGTCCCGATCCGCTATCTGGGGCAGGTCGAGGTGATCCACCCGAGCGCAAAGCGACGCGCCCTGGGTCCCGACCTGGACCCAGCGGCGTTCATGCTGCACAGCGCATGGATCGGCCCAGTGCTCCGGGTCGAACTCACCGATCCGCAGGACCCCACGCCCTACTGGGTCTTCAGCGTCCGGCGGGCCGAAGAACTCGCCACGCTGCTGCGGGCCCACCCCGACGAGCCGCCCGCGCCACAGCCCCGATGAGCATCCCGCCCCGATGAGCACCCCGGCCGTTCCCCCGGCCGCTGAACGACCCGCCAGACCGGTCAGGCCGCACAGTCCCGGCAGACCATCCGCCCATTGCGCCGATCAGCCAGCCTGCTGCGGTGATGCACGAGGAAACAGCTCGAGCAGGTGAACTCATCGGCCTGCTTGGGCAGCACCCGGACGGTCAACTCCTCGCCGGACAGGTCGGCGCCAGGCAACTCGAAGTTCTCTGCGGACTCCGACTCGTCGACGTCGACCGCACTGGACTGCGCCTCGTTGCGTCTTGCCTTCAGCTCTTCCAGCGAGTCCTCGGCAAGTTCATCGGTCTCGCTCCGCCGTGGAGCGTCGTAGTCCGTCGCCATGATCTTCCCACCCCTGAGTCGTACGGGTCGTGCCGCAGCACAACGCACAAGAACCGTGATTTGTGCCCGAGACGTTGGTCACACTCCACGCTGCGGACGGCCCTGGCGACGCCGTACCTTGGGTTTGGGTGGCGCCAGAGCGGCGAGAGAGTAGCTCACCGACCGGCGCAGCGCGCAGAATTTCCCCGGCGTGTCCCGTGGGTAGCGTGCATGCCATGACCGCCGAACCGGGGTCCCCCAAGCACCACGCCATCAGAAACGATCACGACGCCGTGCGAGCGGCAGCCGACCCTGCCGTCGTCGGGCCGTGGCTGGCCGAGGCGCTGGGCGAGCCTGGCTGGTCGAACTGCCAGGTGAGGCGGATCGGGGCCGGCCGGTCCAACCTGACCTTCCGGGTTGACAGCACGATCGGATCGGTCGTGCTGCGCAGGCCGCCGCTGCACGCTGTCGCCGTCAGCGCGCACGACATGGGGCGCGAGCAACGTGTGCTGCGGGCCCTGGAGCACACTCCGGTACCGGTTCCCGCGGTGCTGGCCGCCGCCGGCGCTTCCGGGCCGCTGGGCGTGGCGTACTACGTCATGGAACTGATCGACGGTGTGGTCGCCGTCCACGAGTTGCCGGCCGGATTCGCCGAACGTCCCGAGCAACGCCGCGACCTCGCCCACGGGCTGATGGACGTACTCGCGACGCTGCACTCGGTGGACCCAGCGGGTGTGGGCCTGGCCGACTTCGGCCGCCCGGTGGGTTTCCTGGAGCGGCAACTGCGCACCTGGGGGCGCCAGTTGGAGACCTGGCGAGACAGCCGGGACTGGCCGGTGCTCACCGCGTTGGCCCGGTCGTTGCGCGCGCAGCTGCCCCACTCCGGACCGCCTGCGATCGTGCACGGTGACTACCGGATCGACAACGTGGTCCTCGACAGCGCCGATCCGGGTCGGGTGCGTGCGGTGCTCGACTGGGAGATGGCCACGCTGGGCGACCCCTTGGCCGACCTCGGTCTGATGATGGTGACCTGGCAGCATGCCGAGGAGGAAGACGAGCGCTGGATGGCCGCCAGGGTGCTGCCGACTCCCACCGCCATCTCCGGGTTCCCCACTCGCACCGAGATCGCCACCCATTACGCGCAGCGGTCCGGCCGGTCGATCCGGGAACTCCCGTGGTATGTCGCTTTCGGCTGCTTCAAGATGGCCGTCGTCCTGGTGGGCATCCTGTCCCGGGCCCGGGCCGGTGCGGTGCCCTCCGACACCGCCACCGGGTTGGATCGAGGAGTGGACCCGCTGGCGCTACTCGGTGACTATGTGTTACGAACCGGCCGGTACTGACCGCAGGTGGCGTCCGAGTGGGGGAAGCCCCCACCGGACATGCCATATCCGGCTGCGCTGAACCCGACCCGCACCTACCCTCATGGGTGTGGGCATGAGGGGGCCAGATGCCAGCCTGATGCCCGGGAGGGGAGGCAGCACCATGGCTGCGGTGGTCTCGTCTCCAGCCCAGCCGCCGAGACGATATCGCACCCGCAGGCCGATGCGCGCAGTCCTGCTGGCGCTGGCTCTGAGCACCGTGGCCGGGCTGGTCTGGGCCAGTGTGCTGTTGCCAGCGGCAACCGCGGCTAGCTGCCAGGATGCTGCTGTGGTCACCCCCGGCCAGCGACTCCCCGTCGACGGCTTGGACGGGGTTTCGCCGGAACCACCCCAGCAGGTGCGGGTGCAGGTCCTCAACGCCGGCGGCACGCGCGGCGAGGCAGCCATCGTTGGGGGTGGCCTGTCCGAGCTGGGGTTCGCGCCCACCGACACGGCTGCCAATGATCCCCTGCACCCGGCCTTCGACCTGCTCTGCCACGGGGAGATCCGCTTCGGGGCCGCCGGGCAGGCCGCGGCCCGGACCTTGAGCTTCGCGGTGCCGTGCGCCGAACTCGTCCGCGACGCCAGGCCGGACTCGGTGGTCGAGCTGGCGCTGGGCACCGAGTTCACCACACTGCGGCCCAATGCCGCGGCACGCCAGGCCCTGCAGGTCCTGGCCCAGCCCGGGCAGCCGGCACCGGTTGAGCCCGCCCTGGGCGGCCTGACCGCCCAATCCGGGCCCCAATCGATGTCACAGTCCATCACACAGTCAATAAGCCCCGTGGTGACTCCGACCCTGCTGAGCCAGGCTCGTCAGGTGACGTGCTGACTAACCCGGTCACACCTCATCGGCACCGCACTGCACCACCAGCTCCGCGAGCGCATCAGCGATCCCCGGTGTCGCTGCCATGAGCAGATCCGATCCGAGCAGCGGGGGCAATCGGACCACCGCCCCTGCCTCGGCCGCAATCAGCGCTCCGGCCGCCCAGTCCCAGCGGTGCAGCCCGTGCTCGGCGAAACCGTCCATCCATCCCGACGCCACCGAGCACAGGTCCAGGGCAGCTGACCCGGCGCGGCGCAGGTCGCGGATCCTCGGCAGCATGCCGGCCACCATGGCTGCCTGCCGGGCCCGGCGTTGCGATCGGTAGGAGAATCCGGTGCCGATCAGTGACAACTCCAGCTGAGTGGCTCCGCTGACCCGCAACGCGACTCCGTTGCAGTCCGCCCCGCAGCCGCGGGCTGCACTCCACAGCCGGCCGTCAGCGGGCTGCCCCACCGCAGCCGCCAGGGATTGCCCGTCGCGTTGCACCGCCACCGACACCGCGTACCAGGGCAGCCCGTAGAGGTAGTTCACCGTGCCGTCGATGGGGTCGACAACCCAGCACAGATCTCCCGCCGGCGTGTCGGTGCCCCCTTCCTCCTCGCCCAGTACCGGCTCACCGGGACGCCACTGCGCGAGCAACCGCCGGGCCAGCCGCTCCGCCGCAGTATCGGCGGCGGTGACCACGTCGGTAGCGCTGGACTTGGTCTGCACCTGCCCGGGACCAGCGGCCCGCATCTGGGCGACGAGGTCGCCGACCTGCCGGACCACCGCCACCGCCGTGGCCCGCAGCTGCTCTACGTCGTCCCTGGGTTCGCTGTCCCCACGCTGCCTGCCCACACCAGCCATCCGACCACACCTCACCTCATGGATCGGGGCTAGGGTCGAGTCCGGTCGGCGTCCCTCCAGGTGAGCGATCAGGACTGCCGGCGATCAGGAGAGGACACGGATGGCCAGAAGTCCGGGTTTCGGGGTGGACGTCGGCGGATCCGGCATCAAGGGCTGCACCGTGGATCTACGCACCGGGTCACTGGACGAGGAGCGAGTCCGCATGCCCACCCCGCAACCCGCCACCCCGAAAGCGGTGGCGAAAGTGGTCGCCACCATCACCGGCGAGTTCGGCTGGCACGGCCCGATGGGGGTCACCCTGCCCTGTGTCCTCAAGAACGGCATCGCACTCACCGCGGCCAACGTGGATCAGTCATGGAAGGGCACCGACGCAGCCGCTCTGTTCTCCGATCACTGCCGGGTGCCGGTGGCCGTGCTCAACGATGCCGACGCGGCCGGGCTTGCCGAGATGCGGTTCGGCGCGGGCCGCGACCATGACGGCGTGGTCCTGCTGCTCACGTTCGGGACCGGCATCGGCAGCGCGCTGTTCGTCGATGGGGAACTGGTGCCCAACACCGAACTGGGTCACATCCAGGTTGACGGTGTCGACGCCGAGGACCGCGCCGCCGCCTCGGCCAGGGACGACGAAGTGCTGTCCTGGCCGGATTGGGCCGCCCGGGTGTCTCGCTACCTGCAGGTTCTGGAAGATCTAATCTGGCCCGATCTGATCATCGCGGGCGGCGGGGTCAGCAAGAAGGCCGACAAGTGGTTATCGCTGGTGGAGTGCCGGACCCCGGTGTTGGCGGCGGCATTGCGAAACGAGGCCGGCATCGTCGGTGCCGCAGCGGCCGCCGCGGAGGGGCGCGTGCGGTGAGTACGACGGTGCCGGGTCCGTACCCGGCTGAGCCCACCCTGCTGGATCCACCCGACTGAATCCACGATGCAGGGACTCCCAGTGGCAACCAGCGTCGTTAGAATGCAGAGTCGTTACAATGGAACACGGCATCGTCCCCGAGCACGCTGGATCGCACCGCCGGAGTCCGGTAGACCTCAATGGTTCCGGCCCTCGCTCCAGTGACGAGCTCGCCGACGGGAGCCCGATTCTCCACCAGCGCCCGAACACCGACCGTCTCGAAAGGCCGTCCGTGGCAGCCGCAGAACCCGCGTCCCGTCGCGCTAGCGTCTCGAACTCCGCAGCGTCGAACTCCGCAGCGTCGAAGTCTGGGACCGCCAAAACACCCTCCTCCCGCAACGGCGCAGCTAGTGACGCCGACCTGACCGCCGTTGCGTCCGGCTCCACTACCAGGGAGCCGGCTGCCGCGTCGAACCGCGCGAAGGGCACCCGCAGCGGCGCTGCCCGGGCCCGCCCGCAAGCCAACAACAGCACCGCCAAGGCCGTCACGAAACCCGCCGACGTGGCTGAAACCGTCGTCGTCGAGGCCGAGGAGGTCACCGACCTCGAGAGTGGCCCCGCTGCAGAGGACCTCGCCGAGGTCGAAGTCGAGGTCGAAGTCGAGGTCGAAGTCGAAGTCGAAGTCGAAGTCGAAGTCGAGGAGATCCCCGCGGACCCCGAGGAGCCGGAGACGCCAAGTGGCCCGGGCGCGGAAGACTTCGTCTGGGACGAAGAGGAGTCCGAGGCCCTGCGGCAGGCCCGCAAGGACGCCGAGCTCACCGCCTCGGCCGACTCGGTGCGCGCATATCTCAAGCAGATCGGCAAAGTCGCCCTGCTCAATGCCGAGGAGGAGGTGGAACTCGCCAAGCGCATCGAGGCCGGGCTCTACGCCGCCGAGCGGGTGCGCCGGTCCGAGGACGTCACCGAAAAGCTCTCCCCGCAGCTGCGCCGGGACCTGCGCTGGATCGTCCGCGACGGCGAACGCGCGAAGAACCACCTGTTGGAGGCCAACCTTCGCCTCGTCGTCTCGCTGGCCAAGCGCTACACCGGCCGCGGCATGGCTTTCCTGGACCTGATCCAGGAGGGCAATCTGGGCCTGATCCGCGCGGTGGAGAAGTTCGACTACACCAAGGGATACAAGTTCTCCACCTACGCCACCTGGTGGATCCGACAGGCGATCACCCGCGCGATGGCCGACCAGGCTCGCACCATCCGGATCCCGGTACACATGGTCGAGGTGATCAACAAGCTGGGTCGCATCCAACGCGAACTGCTCCAGGACCTGGGCCGCGAGCCCACCCCGGAGGAGCTTGCCAAGGAGATGGACATCTCCCCGGAGAAGGTGCTGGAGATCCAGCAGTACGCCCGGGAACCCATCTCGCTGGACCAGACCATCGGCGACGAGGGCGACTCCCAGCTCGGCGACTTCATCGAGGACTCCGAGGCCATAGTGGCGGTGGACGCGGTCTCGTTCACGCTGTTGCAGGACCAGCTGCAGTCCGTGCTCGCCACGCTGTCCGAGCGCGAGGCCGGTGTGGTGCGGCTGCGATTCGGACTCACCGACGGCCAGCCGCGCACGCTCGATGAGATCGGCCAGGTCTACGGGGTAACCCGGGAGCGGATCCGGCAGATCGAGTCCAAGACGATGTCCAAACTGCGCCACCCCTCCCGCTCCCAGGTTCTGAGGGATTATCTGGATTGAGCGCCTAGCGCGCCGGGCCGGGTCACCGGGCACGGCCACTGGCGCACGCCGGGCATATCTGGCGTGTCATGACCACCCATGGTGGCCAACGCAAGGCAGCCAGCTCGGTGAAAGGTTGGGTGACCAGGCTCCACGCGTAGAGCTGATCATTCACTGGGTCGCCAGCAAGATCCTCACCACCAGACTGTCCTTCGGCCCCGGCGAGCGCGAGTTCGATCTCAATGGTCATAAGGTGCGCGTCCATCTGGCGCCCGCGGAAGAGACGACCGGATAGCGAGGTCGGGCACCGGGTCGGGCAACGCGCACGTGGCTCTTCAAGGACTACCAACCCGGGTCACGCCAGTCTCCCACGACCACAAACCCAGCGCTAGCACTCCTGATGCGAGGTCCCGTCGGGCTGCTGACAAGAACTCGACCGGACTGAGGCGGCCGGCGCCCTCTCGCAGGGCAC
The DNA here is from genome assembly GCA_050700115.1 of Pseudonocardiaceae bacterium. GTDB lineage: Bacteria > Actinomycetota > Actinomycetes > Mycobacteriales > Pseudonocardiaceae. The sequence goes on along the minus strand of JBOHGG010000010.1, from coordinate 81,574 downwards.
CCAGTAACGGGAGACCCGTCACCGCAGGCAGATCGGTGAGGTTGCACCGGGCGGCGAGGTCAGGTTCGACGGGCCAAGCACCGATCACGAACCCGACACTGCACAGACCGCGGGCGCGCAGCGCCTATGCCCACGGCGTCACGTCCGGGTTTGGGACCGGCCGTCGCCAGGAGATCTCGGGAGCGTTGCGGGGGGCACTCCCATCGTCTCGAGACCAGCGGCGGCCGGGGCTTGAGGGGAGGGAGGCATCGTCACGTCGGGCGGATCAGGATCATCAGGGTTGGCCTGCCGGGCGGTCCCGAACTCGCGGAACTCGGTTTCGGCGCGGTGGGTAGCCACGCACACCTCGCACCGGGACCCGAGCGGCTTGTCGTCCTGCAAGGGTGTGATCATCATCAGCCGGTGCCCGCACCGGGCACGGTAGATACCGGTGGGGTGGTCGGCCCGGTCGTCGATGGCGTGGTTGCACCAGTCCACGACGCTCAGCCCCCACTTGATGGTCATCGCGGGCCCGCTCTCTGGGTGGGGACCGGCGCCAGCGCGGTCAGCCGGGCCCGCAGTTCCCGATCGGTGAGCTGCGGCAGCTCCTCGGCGAGCGCGATCACTGCCCGCAGCACCGAACGCACGGCGGCGAACTGTTCGACCGACGCCGCTAGGTCGGTCAGGTAGGCGGGTCGCAGGTCGTCCAGCTCGGTGGTGGTCGTGATCGTGTCCGCTGGGCGGGGATCGCGGTGCATGACCGCAGTAGCCATGCTCCGGGGCAGTGGTGAGGCTTGCGGGTATGACCTCGGCTCCGCACAACGCGATGTAGCGACCCCGCCGCGACGCCCAGCAACGGCGGCATCGGGTGTCAGGATGTGCGCAACCAGCGACCGGACGTCCACCATCTCCACGGTGCGCCGTCGCGGCGTCTGACGACTGTGTTGCTTACTGTGCCTGCCCATGGTCATAGCCGGGGGTTAGCGGCGAGCGCCTGAACGGCCCGCATTCGACTCAGAAGCTCAACGACCAAGGTATCGTTTTCCGCGTTGCAGCCCCTGTCGGCGTTGTCCAAAAACAGCTTCGCCAGTGCCTCCCCCGGGGTGAGGGCACGGTCAGCGGGAAAGTGCGTCGCGGGTACGTCGGTGGCGCGTTCGGTCACGGTTCACGACGGTGAATGATCGGCAGCCGGCGGGGGCTACAAGTTGTTAACCCCTGCCGATGCCAAACCGATTGCGCAGGCTGTTCAGCTCCCACATCCGGCGGGGCGCCCGCCGGTCAAGTGTCATCACCAGATCCCGAGCTATGGGGTCATTGCGGAGCCGAATCGGCGCCAATCGGTCGGCGGTATCCAGTGCCCGTAACGCTTCCTGATCGTGAGAACCCTCAGCCTGCGCCCACGCTCGCGCCAGGTCGAAGTGCACGCAAGCCGTCCGCACCTTGCCACTGAACACCGACAGGTCGATCGGGGCTGCAGTGGTGCGTTCGGCCACGTCAGGACCGGTGCCTGCTTCGACTGCAAAGCCGAGCTCCCACGCGGCCACGTTGGTCGGGCCGAAGTGGCAGTGCATGTGGTTGCGCTCCCCGGTATGGGCCGCCAGCGAACGGGCCTCCGCGAGATGCGTGGCGACGTCACCCGTTCGACCCTCGCGAGCAGCGATCATTGCCGTGATCAGGTGCAACATTCCACACGCCTCGGCGACCCTGGTGTCATCCGGCGTCGGTCCCGGCAACGCCGAGATCTCCCGGAGTGTCTCGCCGCACGCGACAGCCGCCCGGCGCCGGGCGCCGAGCCCAATCAACGTCCTGGCCCGGTTGTACTCAAGCATGCCCACCAAGTCCGGCCGCTCAGCGAGCCGGGCTGCCTCCAAACCCCGCTGCGCGGCGAGACTCGCCAGCTCGATCTGCCCGATTGCCTGGGCAAGGAGGTAGGCCACCTTGCACGCTTCAGCCAAGCTGGCCAGCGCGCCCCTGCGCTCCGCGGAGTCGCCCGTCGCGACGCGGACGTGCAGCGCGATCAAGAGGCCGGCCAGGCCCTGCCCAGCGAGGCCGTAACGGGCGTCATCAGCGTGTGCATGGGCCAGTGCGGTGGCTGGGGCCAGCTCCGACAGCGGACCTACGGACACGTCCGGCACATCATCGAGCGTGGTGTCATGTAGTGCCCTGCTTACCCCTGCGACAGCCGCGGCGACATCTGTGCTCTCCCGGCCCGGCAGCGAGTACGGCTGGCCGGTCAGGTCCGCCACGGAGCAGCCGATCGCCTCGGCGAGGTCGTCGAGCAGACCGCGCCGGTTGAAGCCACGCTCACCGCGCTCCAGCATCGAGAGATATGGCTTGCTGATGCCAGCCAATCCCGCCGCCACAGTCAGACCCAGCCCACGCCGGCGCCGGATCATGCGAAGCCGCTGGCCTATTGACCGCGCTTCTTCAGCGTCCACCACAACCCTCTCTTCGCCGACTCCCCGCCGATGCCCCGGGGAGCTACCCCGGGGCGGACCTCGGCGAAGAGGTGCACTCAGCCTAACCCGGTGCCCTCAGTGGACACTGCCAGCATGGATCCCGACGGCACGCTGAGGGTGCTCTGCAAGATCCTCGCCGGCCTCCCGCGGCTGGACGACGCTGCTTGCCGGGACCGGTTCGAGCTGTTCGACGAGCTTCCCGGCCACCCGATCCCGAACCAGCGGCGGGAGCGTTTCGAGGCCGCCGGATTGGTGGCGTTAGCTCCAGTCCAGAATATTGCAGGGGTACCGCTCCCCGGTTTCTGCTGTTCCCGCAAATCAAGCGTGCCGTGCAGTCGTTCCTACTGCGCGACTACCTGGACTAGTGAGGGGCTCTTCATCCTGATTCGAGTCCACGTCGGGCTACCGCCAGGAACTCCACCTGAGTGAGGCATCCAGCGTCTGCCGGTAGAGCACCGAGCAGCGGCAGACCGGTCACCGCAGGCAGATCGGTGAGGTTGCACCGGGCGGCGAGGTCAGGCTCGAGGGGCCAAGCACCGATCACCACCCCGACACAGCACAGACCGCGGGCGCGCAGCGCTTCGACGGTGAGCGCGGTGTAGTTGAGGGTGCCCAGCCCAGCGCCGGCTACCACGAGCACCGGTGCACCGAGGGCCGCAGCAGCGTCTGCAATGGTGCCGCCGGCGTCATCGAAGCGGACCAGCAGTCCCCCGGCGCCCTCCACCAGGACAAGGTCATGGCTGGCGGCGAGGTCGCGGGCGGCGGCGGCAATCGCCAACGGCGTCACCGGTGCGGCCCCGGCACGACGTGCCGCCGTCGCCGGTGCCAACGGGTCCGGGAAGCGGGCCAGCTCCCGGCACGTGACCGAAGGGCCCGCGAGACGTCGCACCTCGTCGACATCGCCTGGCTGCCCCGCTTCGACGCCGGTTTGCGCGGCTTTGACTACCGCCACCCGGCGACCAGCGGCGACAGCGAGCGCAGCTATCGCAGACGTCACCACGGTCTTGCCGACCCCGGTGCCCGTTCCGGTCACCACCAGCAGGGTCACCTGGCCGCCCTGGCCAGGACCGCGGCGAGCACCTGGGACACCTGCTCCAGGTCGGCCGCGGTCAGCCCAGCATGGGCCGTCAGCCGCAATCTAGCGGTCCCGACTGGCACCGACGGTGGGCGGAAGCACCCCACCCGCAGGCCGTGGCGCAGGCACTCCGCAGCCGCATCGACCGCCCGCGCAGGCTCACCGAGGATCACCGGAACGACCCCGGACGTCGGCGCAGCAGCACCAACTGCGGTGGCGATGGTCGCCGCGGCGTCGAGCACCCGGCCGGGCAGCGCAGGCTCGGCGCGCAGCACGCGCAGCGCGGCCAACGCCCCGCCGGCTGCTGGGGGCGCCAGCCCGGTGTCGAAGATGAAGCTGCGCGCCGCGTTGACCAGGTGGTCGACCACCGCGCGGGCAGCCAGGACGGCACCGCCCTGGCTGCCCAGTGCCTTCGACAGCGCGACGGTGGCCACCACATCGGGCTCACCGGCCAGGCCGCATTCGGTGAGCAGCCCCCGCCCGCCGGGCCCGCGCACCCCGAAACCGTGCGCCTCATCGGCCAGCAAGACCGCCCCGTTCGCCCGGCACACCCGGTGCAAATCGGCCAGCGGCGCGAGGCCACCGTTGATGCCGCACACCGAATCGGTGACGACCAACGCGCGCCGCTCGAACCGGGCAGCGAGCGCGGCATGCACCGCCGCAATGTCCCCGTGGGGGGTGACCACGACCCGGGCCCGGGACAGCCGGCAGGCGTCCACCAGCGAGGCGTGGCTGGCGGCGTCGGACACCACCAACGCGCCCGGGCCGGACAGCGCCGTCACCGCGCCGAGGTTGGCGGTGTAGCCCGAGGAGAACACCAGGGCCGCCCCCGCCCCACAGAACGCGGCGAGCTCATCCTCCAGTTGAGCGTGCAGCTCGGTGGAGCCGGTGACAAGGCGGGATCCAGTCGACCCCGCGCCCCAGGTGCGCGCCGCGTGCACCGCACCCTCGACGACCCGGGGATCTCTGGCCAGGCCCAGGTAGTCGTTGGAAGCCAGGTCGATCACTGGCTCGGACGCGGGCCGCGGCCGCAGTACGCGCCGCAACCCGGCGGCCCGGCGCGCAGCCGCTGCATCATCCAACCAATCCAGAGCGCCGGTCACGACCAGCGAGCCTACGAGGCGTCGGCCGAGGACCCCGGGGGTGGCTGCACCGCGAGCAGCTGGTCGTCGGGCACCGGAACGAAGCGGGCGGCTTTGGCGTCCAGCAGCAGCAGCCGGGCGGTGCGGATGTCCAGGAACAGGCCGGTGACCTGCACCCGACCGGCCACGATGGCGTCGCGCACCGCGGCGTGCCTGCCAATCATCTCGACCTGTCGGGCCACGTTGACCATCGAGAGCTGGTCGACCTCGTCACGCCCCTCCTCGCCAGCAGCAACACCCACCGGGTGGCCGTCGCGCAGCGCCTGCAGGCTCGGCAGACCCCAGCGCAGCCACCGGCCCAACGAGCCGTTGATGGTCCCGCCGCCGAGCAGCCCGTGCATCGCTGCGCAGCCGGAATGCCCACATACCAGGATGGACGGCACGTGGAGGTGATTCACCGCGTACTCCAGGGACGCGGCGACCGACGACTCGGACCCGTGCCCGGGTGGCGGCACCAGGTTGCCGAGATTGCGCACCGTAAAGAGATCGCCAGGTCCGCTGCTGGTCAGCACGTTCGGCACCACCCGCGAGTCGGCGCAGGTGAGGAACATGGCCCGGGGACATTGCCCGTCCACCAGCTGTTCCAGGTGCGGTAACACCTCCGACGCCGACCGCCGGTGGTACTCACGCACCCCGACGAACAGCGGCTGCAACGTACCGTGGTCGTGGTCGGCGTGCTGGTCCTGCCACACCCACCACGGCGAGAAGGCGCGCGGCATGGCGGCCATGCCCACCCGCCGAGAGGGACGGTTGCTGTCATCACCGTTGCGCCGCGCCGGCCCGACCTCGTCCACGACGACGGTGCCGCCGTCGGCCTCATGCTGTCGCTGCCAGGTGGCGAGGTGCTCATAGGCGGCGTGGTCCAGGAAGTCGACCACCATCTCTACGACGACATGGCTGCCGCTGGGCACCTGCGACAGCACCCGGGACAGCCGGGGAATGGACAGGAAGCTCAGGGTGCCCTCGACCACGACCCGCCAGCCGGCCAGCTCGTCATCGGATTCCGGCCGTACCTTTTCCGCGTGCACTCCTGACCAGACCACCCGGCGCAACAGCACCAGCAACGAGAGACCCAATCCGATGAGCACGCCCTCCAGCAGGTTCAGGAACACCACACCGGTCAAGGTGACCAGATAGATCACCAGCTCGCCCTGCAGGCGAGCCGACCGCAGGTGCGCAAGTTTGACCAGGCGCAGGCCGATCACCACCAGCAACCCAGCGAGCACCGCCAGCGGGATCAGCTGGATCAGCCCGACGAGCAGTACCGTGAACACGATCACCCAGACACCGTGCGCGACGGCCGAGGCCCTGGTGCGCGCTCCTGCGGCGACGTTGGTGGAGCTCCGGACGATCACACCGGTCACCGGCAGCCCACCCAGCATTCCCGAAACGACGTTCGCCGAGCCCTGGCCAACCAGCTCCCGATCGAAGTTGGTCTTGCCGCCCTTGCCCATCTGGTCCACCGCCACCGCTGAGAGCAGGCTCTCCACGCTGGCGATCAGTGCCACGGTGAGCACACCGATGAGCACACCGCCCCACATGCCGCCCGGCACGTCCGGCAGGCTCAACGAGTCCAGCAACGAGCCGGGCAGCACCACCCGCTCGACGTCGAGTGCCAGCATCGTGGCGAGCGCCGTTGCCCCGACGACAGCCACCAGCGGGGCCGGGATGTGCGGTAGCGGGCGGGGCAGCCGCGGCCAGATCAGCAGCACGGCGATCACTGCGAGGCCCAGCAGCGCTGCGTGATCGTGAATATTGAGGAGCTGGCCGGGCAGGTCGACGATGTTCGTGATCGCGTCGGTGCCGGCCGTCCCACCAAGCAGCACATGCAGCTGACCGAGCGCGATCGTGATCCCGATGCCGGCGAGCATCGCGTGCACCACCGGCGGGGAGATCGCCAGCGCCGCTCTGGCCACTCGGCTGACCCCGAACAGCACCTGCAGCAGCCCGGCGCCCACCGTGATGGCACACGTGACACCCCAGCCGAACTGCGCGATCAGGTCGGCCACCACCACGGTGAGTCCGGCAGCGGGACCGCTCACCTGTAGGGGCGACCCGCCGAGCAGCCCGGCCACGATCCCGCCGACGGCCGCGGCGATGAGTCCGGCCATCACCGGTGCGCCTGAGGCGACCGCAATCCCCAGCGACAGCGGCACCGCGACCAGCAACACCACCAGGGAAGCCGGTAGGTCGTAGCGCAGCACAATCCGCGTACGGTGGTGCGCGGCGGGCAGCGAAACGCGAGCGGGGGTGGGGGGTCGCAAGCGACGGCCTCCAGATCGGCGGTTGTGCGAGCGGCCGACAACGGTCGGCCAGCGCCACGGTGCATCGCCGCGCTGCGATACCCCCACGATGGCCGGACCGTCCGGGGTGACGGACGTCATTGACCGTTACGACCTGGTTCCTCCCCGTCACCCCCATCCTCCGGCCTTAGCTTGAAATCTAGGTAAGGCTTGCGTGAACTGCCTAAATGATCACTCTTTCGGCGGAGGCGCTACGACATCGAACAGCGGCATTCCCAGGCAGGCGCGAGCGACGAAATCGTGCAACGCGTCGGTGGTGGGCGCCATCACCCGCGCGGCGAGCGAGTCGCGGAACCGTCGCTCCACCGCGAGCTCCTTGCCGAACGCGGCGCCGCCGCACAGCTTCAGCACGCCATCGGCGACCTCGGCTGCAGCCTCCGCGGCAACCGCCTTGACCTCCAGCACGCGAAGCGTCGCATCCTGGCGCCCGGTGGCCAGGGCGGCCAAAGTGTCCTGCAGAAACGCCCGAGCTCCGTCGGTGCGGATGCGCAGCCGGGCCAATGCCGCCCGGGAGATCGGCTGCTGCGCCAGGGTCTGGTCGAGATGCTGCAGCCGGGTGCGGGCGAGGTAGGCGGCGGCCTCGGCGACCAGCGCCTCCATGACGCCGAGCGAGAAGGCCGCGTTGAGCACCAGGAAGGAGGGCAGCGCGGTGGTCTGCGCGATATCCAGACCCGCACCGTCGTCCCCGAGCCGGGCGTCCGCAGGAACAACCACGCCTACCCCGGACACCGGGCACGAGGCGTTGCCGCGCACTCCCAGCCCATCGAACCTGCCCACACTCAGCCCGGCCGCGCCGCTGGGCACCAGCCACAGGGTCATGGCGCCATCGCCATCCACCGGCCGGCTCGACCATACGTAGCTGTCGGCCTGGCCGGCCGAGGTCACCCAGGTCTTGCGAGCATCGAGCGCGACGGTGCCGCCGTCACCCGCGGTGGCCGTGCTCATCGGCGCCCAGAAATCGCTACCGGAGCCGACCTCGGACAAGGCCAGGCTGCTCACATGCTCGCCGCGGGCGATCGCGCGGCGGACATCCCGCGGCCCGTGCGCTTCAATCACAGCGACGGCCGCGTAGTGCATCATCACGACCATGGCCGTCGAGCCGCACCTGGCAGCGAGCGCCTCGACGACGTGTGCGGCCGCTGCGAGCGGCTCGCCACTACCCCCCACTCCCGGTGCGCTGACCAAGCCGAGTATCCCAGCGTCGGCCAAGGCCTGGACGCTGTCGCGCGGATACGCCCCACTGCGGTCGATCTCGGCGGCCTGCGGGCCGACCGTGCGCTCGATGACGGCCGACAGCATTGCCTGGTAACCCGTTGCGGTCACCGGAAACTCTGGAGCAGTGCTCATGACGCCATCCTTGCGCATCGGGGGGGCTGCCACGTCAGCCGGCGGCGACTGCGGCGAGCACCCCGCGAGTGATCCGCGCAACGTCATCGTCTCCTGTGACGTAGGGCGGCATGGTGTAAACGAGATCGCGAAAAGGGCGCAGCCAGACGCCGTGGGACACCGCGGCGGCGGTGGCAGCGGGGAGGTCGACGCGATGGTCGAGCTGCACGACCCCGATGGCGCCCAGCACCCGGACGTCAACCACACCAGGCAACTCCCGGGCCGGCGCCAGCCCAGCCCGTAACCCCGCCTCCAGGCGCCGCACTTCGGCGCGCCAGTCCTGACCGAGCAGCAGGTCGACCGACGCCGACGCCACCGCCGCGGCCAGCGGGTTACCCATGAAGGTCGGCCCGTGGGCGAGCACCGCAACCTCGCCACTGGAGATGCCCTCGGCGACCCGCGGGGTGCACAGCGTGGCGGCCATCGTGAGGTAGCCGCCGGTGAGCGCCTTGCCCACGCACATCACGTCGGGGCTGATCCCGGCGTGGTCGGCGGCGAACAGCGCACCGGTACGGCCGAACCCGGTGGCGATCTCGTCGAAGACCAGCAGCAGGTCGTGGGCCAGGGTGATCTCCCGCAGCACGTGCAGGTAGCGCGGATCGTGGAAGCGCATCCCCCCGGCGCCCTGCACGACCGGTTCGACGATCACCGCGGCCAGCTCGTCGGCGTGGCGCGCCACGGTGTCGGCCAGCAGCTGCACGTACGCCGGCTCCAACTGGGCGGGCGGCGGCGGCACGAACACCTGCCGGGCCAGCACGTCTGACCACAACGAGTGCATCCCTGCGTCGGGATCGCAGACGCTCATCGCGCCGAAGGTGTCACCGTGGTATCCGCCCCGCCAGGTGAGCAGCCGATGCTTGCCGGGCCGCCGACGCGAGCGCCAGTACTGCAGGCACATCTTGATCGCGACCTCCACCGACACCGAGCCGGAGTCGGCGAAGAACACGTGCTGCAGCGGCTGCGGAGTGATCTCCACCAGGCGACGGGCCAGCCCGACCGCGGGCTCGTGGGTCAAGCCCCCGAACATCACGTGGCTCATCCGGCCGAGCTGGTCGAGCACTGCAGCGTCGAGCACCGGATGGGCGTAGCCGTGGATGGCCGCCCACCACGAGGACATCCCGTCCACCAACTCGGTCCCGTCGGCCAATTGCAGCCGGACCCCCGCCGCGGAACGGACCACAAGCGGATCGGCTCGACCCGGCATCGGCCCGTAGGGATGCCACACGTGTGCGCGGTCGGCCGCGAGCAGATCCTGCACCGGGTTCACGACCCGCAAGCCTACGATCACCCGTCGATCCGAGCGGTAGCCGTATACGGAGAGTGATAACGGTAACAGAATGTACTCGAAGTAACACTCCGAGACGAAGCGACGATGACAAACAGTGCAGGATCCCTCCGGGGATCCCGCGGGGTGGATCCTCCGGGACCACCCGTAGGGGGCAGCAGGGCGTGGTCAAACCGTCTGGGATGGATGCGGATCCCGCGTTCTTCCCTGGCACTGGGGGAGAGGACAGCCCAATGGCAGCACGTTGGCGACCATGCGCATTCCGCCGTATCATCTATCTCGTTCGTATCCCATGATCCCACGACAGCAGGCAAGCGCGCCGATCCCGCGCAACCTCGCGGCGAGCACCGTTGCCACGTGCGATGCATACCCCGGCATCCCCGAACAGCCGGCGGTGGCCGGGCGTTGCGTTACGAACGCGATCCGGGTGTTCCTCGTCATCGACATGAGTCTGCTTCGCGGAGCGCTCGCCACGGTGTTGTCCAACGAGGACGACATCGAGGTGGTCGCCGGAATGGCATTGGGTGACCGGGTGATCCCCACCGCGGTCCGGCATCGGCCCGATGTCGTCGTGATGGACGTCGACCAGAGTGGGCCCGACGTGCTCGCGACCACCCATGCGCTGCACCAGCGGCTACCCGAGTGCCGGGTCGTCGTGCTGGCCACCGCACGCCGACCGGGCCTGGTCCGTCGAGCACTGGATGTGCCGGTGGCCGGTGCGGTGGACAAGGAAGCGCAGCCCCGGCGGCTGCTGGCGACCATCCGCCAGGTTGCCAAGGGGAAGCGGACCATCGACCCCGCCCTCGCCGTCGCCGCGATCGGTGTGGCTGGTAGCCCGCTGACTCCCCGGGAGCTCACGGTTCTCGACCTTGCGTCCGGCGGTGCGTCGCCGACCGAGATCGCCCAACGGCTGTTCCTCAGCCGCGGGACGGTATGCAACTACCTTTCGCGCGTCATGACCAAGCTGGACGCACGCACCCGGATTGACGCCATTCGCATCGCCCACGAGGCGGGCTGGATCTGACCGGACGAGTCATGACGGGCCGGCGCTGATGGTGAGCGCCGGCCCGTCATGACTCATGTCCCCCCACAGCCCAACGAGGTCGCGGTACAGCGGTGCAGTTCCGAGCAGCTCGCGGTGGGTACCTGACACCACTGCAGCACCGTCCATCAACAGGACCCGGTGGGCCCGCAGCGCGGAGCTGATCCGGTGCGCGACGACGATCAGGGTGCCACCACGTCCCGCGAGGACCCGTTCGACCCGCTCCTCGGCGACCGGGTCGAGGTGGCAGGTGGCCTCGTCCAGGATCAGCACCGGCGCTGCGGTGAGGTGTGCCCTGACCAGGGCGAGCAGTTGCCGCTCGCCGGCCGAGAGCATTCCGGAGTCGACCGCAGCGTCGTATCCACCGAGGCGGGTCACTACGGGTCGCAGGCCCAGCGCGTCGACCGCGGCGTCGAGCTCGGCTCGGGTTGCCGCGGGATGCAGGTAGCGCAGGTTGTCGCCGACCGTCCCGGCGAAGACATACGCCTCCTGCGGGATCACCACCCGGTGGCGGGTGAGGGCCTGCGGGTCAAGGTCGGCGACCGGCAGCCCGCCCAGGCGGATCTCACCCCGCTGCGGGACGTGCGTCGCGGCCAGCAGCCCGGCCAGGGTGGACTTCCCTGCACCGCTGGGCCCGACGATGGCCAGGTGCTGGCCTTGCGGGATCACCAGGTCCAGCTGGTGCACCACCGGCTCGGCGTGGCTGCCATAAGCGAAGGTGACGCCGTTGACCACCAGGTCGTGGCCGCGGGGTGCGTGCTGGCGCCGGGCGCGGGCCGGCAGCGGTTGCTCGCCCACCTCCACCAACCGGTTCAGGGTGACCACCAGCTTCAAACCCCCGATGCCTAGCCCGTCGACCAGCGCCTTCAACGCCGGGAGCAGCCCCTGGATCAGGTAGACCAGACCGCCGGCGATCGTGCCGAGCGTCGCGCCATTCGCGAGCAGCCAGGGCGCTCCCACGAGCAGGCCCACGGCCGGTAGCCAGGCACCGATCGCTACCGACAGCGTGCGGATCGCCGCCATCCGGGCCAGCGTCCGTTCCGCGTCGGCGTTTGCGTCCACCTGTTGCTGCACCCGCGCACAAGCCCGATCTTCGGCACCGCAGGCGACCACGTCGCGGAGGCTGTGCGCGATGGTGCTGGTCGACTCGGCGACCCCTTCGTCGGTGAGCACGTGGGCGCGCTGCCGGACCATCATGGACCGCAAGGACATCACGAAGAGTCCCAGACCGGCCAGTAGCGGCGGCAGCATCAGCAGCCCGACGATCCCGGTCAGTGCGGCCATCCCGATTACCGCAGCCACCGCGCTGACCACGAAGCTCCTGGTGAGCAGGAGCAAGCCGGCGAAGTTGTCCCGCACCACCTCGACCTGGTGGGTAAGCCGGGCGACTGCGCCCGAATCGGGTCGCCCGCCGAGCACCATGGATCGCTGCAGTGCCCCTCCGACCACGCGCGCCACCAGGTCGTCGCGGAACGGCTCGACGATCTCGGCGAGAATCCGGTAGATGAACCGAGTGGCCAAGGCCCCGGCGAGCACCGCCACGGCCAGCACGCCGAGCCACGCCAGCCCGGTCCCAGGACGACCGGCGAGGAATCCGTCATCCAACGCGCGGGCCACCCCGTAACCCGAAAGCAGCACCGGCAGCATCTGCAGCACCGACCAGGCAGCAAGCCGGGCAAGCGCGCGCGGATGGCGGCGCAGCGCTGCCAGCAGGACTCGCGGCACGGTGTCCGCGGCGGGAGTCATGACACTGCCACCGATACTGCGGGTCGATCCGGCGTTTCGGCCAGGTCTTGGGTTTCGGCCAGGTCTTGGGTTTCGGACGCGACAAGCTCGGAGCCGAACAGGGCCCGGTAGTCCGGGTCGCGCCACAGCTCGGTGTGCGGACGCAGGCTGCGCAGCTTGCCACCATCGAGCCAGGCGATCAGATCCGTGCGGGCCGCCGTGGCCGCCCGATGCGCGATGATCAGCCTGGTTTGTCCCCCGCCCCCGGTGGTCAGCGCCGCGCCGACCTGCCGTTCGGTCACGGTGTCCAGGCTGGAGGTCGCGTCGTCGAGGATGAGCACCCGGTAGGGGTGCGCGAACGCCCTGGCCAGTCCGAGCCGCTGCATCTCACCTCCGGACAGCGGGGCCGCGGCCAGCGCCGTCTGGTACCCCTGCGGCAGTCTGTCGACAAACGTGTCCGCGCGGGCGGTAGTGGCGGCCCAACGGACCTTCTCCTGGGTGCGGTTGCGGGAACCGAAGTTGATCACTTCCTCGATCGTGTCGCCGACCAGCGCCGGACGCTCGAAGGCAAATCCCACCGAGGCGCGCAGCTGTTCCCGGGACAGGTCGGGCAACGCCACGCCGTCGAGCAGCACCTGCCCCTGCTCCGGATCGGTGAGCCGACCGGCCAGCGCGGCGAGCACGGACTTGCCGGCACCGGACCGGCCGACCACGGCCACCGTGGCACCGGCCGGGACGACGAGGTCAAGCCCGTTGATGACGCACTCCCCCGCGGCGGACACTCGGACGCCGCGGAACTCGAGCCGGCCACCGCCTCGGGCAGAGGAGGCGGGCAGCGTCGCGGCGCCGTATGGGGTCACTGGTTGGGTGAGCACCTCAGCCGCGCGCCGGCCGCCGGCCCGGGCTCGGCTGAGCTTGTTGAGGAAACCCACCGCCGAGCCGAGACCGGCGGCCAGCACCGCATAGCGGCTCGCGGCGTAAAGCTCACCGACGCTCAGGCGGCCGGCGACCACACCGAGCCCGGCGACACCGACGACGATCAGCGGCAGCAGCGGCCCGATCACGGCGGCCTGGCCGGCCACCCGCACCTGGTTGTGCCACATCCGCGCGCCGTGCGCGCGCAGCCCGGACAGTGGCGCCAGAATCCGTCCTCGTTCGTGCTCGAAGCTGCCGGCGGCGGCTATCGTGCGGGCCCCGGACAACGCATCGACCAGCCTCGCGGCGATCTGCCCCTGGCTGTGCAGGTAGTGGCCGATGGTCTCGGAGTTGTCCCGGACAAAGACCCGTAGCAGCCCGGCCATCGCCACGACTCCGACCAGCGCGGTGAGCCCCACCCACGGGTCTATCAAGGCCAGGGCGACGATGCTGCCGACCGGGGGGATCAGGCCGGCCCCGATCATGACCGCGGTCACCCCGACCTGGCCTGCTTCGCTGGCGTTGCGGGTGACCCGGGTCACCAGGTCTCCGGGTTCGAAGCGGCGGGTGGCTGCCGGGCCGACCGCGGCCAGATGCTGGATCAGCGTTGTGCGCAGCCAGGCTGTGCAGCGGGCGTTGCTCGCTCCGGTGGCGATGTCGCCGACCATCTTGCCGCCCACCATGAGGGCGATCAGTCCCGCGCAGGCCAGGAGGGTCCAGGTGATCTGGTCCCCGCCGGGCAGCGCGTCGAGAGCCCGGCCGAGTGCGGCGGGGAGCAGGATTTCCGCGCCTGCGGTGACCAGAGTGGCCAACCCCACTACCCATGTCCACAGCCCGCCGCGCCGACTCGTCGCCAACAGCAGGCGGTCTGCTTGTCTCCAGTCTGTTTGTCTGGACTGTGTTTGTCTGTACGCCGGATCGTGCGAACGTGCAGGCACCCCGGCCGGATCGCTGTTCACGCGGCCTCCGCATCGTCGCTACGGCAAGCTTGTTCTGTCTCGGAAATTATTTGGGTGGCCCGGAGCAACGCCGGCTGCCCCGGACCACCCAGTGGTGACATCTCAGTGGCTGCAGAGCAGCAGGCTGAGGCTGCTGCTGTCACAGTCGTAGTCGCAGTCGCGGCCGCGGCCGCCCTGTGGGGCGTCGGCGGACAGCTCCAGAGCCTGCAGGTCGAGAAGCGCCATGGTTTTCACCTCCCTCCGTAGGTAGACGCGGACACCAGCCCGTTCCCCCCCGTCAGCACCGCTGGCACGGGGGCAACGTGCGGTGCGGACTGGCGGGATTCGAAAAGGAACGGGAGACCGACGGGGTGCTCGTGCACAGCAGCACCCAGTGCAAGCAGGACACCCGCGGCCCCACTCGCCAGATCCATGGACAGCCGCAGCAGCTGTTCACCGGGAAAAGCGAGGTGGCCTTGGTAATCGACGCGGTGCCAGCCCAGGCGTTGGACCTGCGCGGCGACCTCGGGGTTCCAGATTGCATGCCCGGGCGGGAAGGCCCGGCTGAGGTACAGGATGATCCCGGCCCGGCCGCTGAACAGCCCCGGCTGGATGTAGAACGGGACCTGCGCGACTCTGCGAATGGCAGCCGCGGCCTGGGCGAATTCCTCATCGCAGCGGTGCGTGAGGTACTCGTCGAGGACCATGCCGATGCCAGCGCTGCCACGATCGAGGTAGGGCATCGCCCGCCAGCCTTCGTTGACCAGCATCGAGCCGTCCTCGCGCATCATGCAGCGACGCAGATCCTGGCGAAGCGCTGTCGCGGCCAGCTCAAGGAACCCGCGGTCACCGGTGTGCTCGTAGAGCCGCAGGAACATCAAGGCCGGTCCCGACGAACCCTGCATCAGCCCGGCGTAGGGGTGATCCCCGCCGCTGATCGTGCCGACGCTGTCGGCGCTACCCTGCCGGTCGGCCACCATCTCGGCGACGCGCAGTGCGTGCTCGAATAGCGTGGGTTCCCCGGTTGAGCCCGCGAAGTGGGCCAGGTTGAGCGCGATTCCGGCGAGGCCGCCGGACAGGTCTGTGCCGAGCCGGTCGTACTGCTCGCTGAGGCAGAAGTCGATCAGGTCGAGGGCAGCTTGGCGATACCCCAGATCCGCCAGCACGTACGCCACGCCGTGCAGCCCGTCGTAGAGACCCAACCGCGCTCCACGGGCCGCCGCGGCGGCCCGCTCGAGCAGCCAGTGTTCCCCGGCGGGATATCGATTGGCCCCAGTGGCCGACAGCGCATAGAGCACGCCGGCAGCACCGTGGGCGATGTTGAGACCGCCGGAGCTGAACTGGGCGATATCACCGGGAAAGAGCCGGTCGGCGCGCTTGGGAGTAGCGCTGGCCAGGATCCCAGCCACTATCGAGTCCCGGGCGCGTATCCAGCCGGTTGTCCCGGACGGTAAGGCAGCGAGCTGCCTGGCGCGCGGTCGCGGTGTGTCCCGGTCGGTCCGGCTGGCTCCGGTGATCGTCTGTAGGGCCTCGGACAGGAAAGCCGGCGGCACCGGGAAGTGTTCGGCGATGACCTCGACGTAGTCGTACGGCTTCCCCGCGTCGAGCCGGATCATGGCGGTCAACGGGAGGAACAGCGCCAGGCGCAGACAGGCCAGGGAGTATCGGTCGATGTCGAATCCGGTCCGGTCCGGCGGGGCCGCGAAGCCGGGGTTGCCCAGGGTGGGGCGGCGTGCCTCGTCGATGCTGCTCGCGACCTCGAAGTCGATCAGCGCGATCCGGCCGTCGGCACGGACGATGACGTTGTACAGATGCAGATCACCGTGAATGATCCCGCGACCATGGATGGCTGTGACGATGCCTTCGACTTGGGCACATACCTGCACCGCCCATTCGGTGTGGGCAGCGATCTCGGCCGGCCCGGCAGCGGGGCCGCTCATCGGGTAGCGCTGCGTGAAGACCTTGTTCAGCGACGTTCCCTCGACGAACTCCAGGGCGAGGAAGTGGTGCTCGCCCAGGGTGAAGTGGTCGTGGACTACGGGCACCCCCTCGATGCCCGCGAGGTGTTCGAGCGTCTCCCGTTCGCGCCGCAGCCGCTGGACCGCGTCGGCGCCGTCCGCGGCGAGACCGGCATGCGGCCGCGCTTCCTTGAGCACCACGCGGGTGCCGGTCCGCTGGTCCCGCGCGTCGTAGAGGCCCCCGCCGTTGGAGAAGTGCAGGACCTGCTCGATGCGGTAGGGCAGCGTCGCGACGGTGGTGGCGTTGCGCGCGGCGAGCTGGGGAACCAGCAGGTCCGGCAACGTCACCCACGGCGGAGTGGCGAACACCGCCTCCCTGCGGTCGGGCACCAGTGCACCGCTGGGGTCCTCGATGGCCGGAACCCGGTCACCCCGCGCCGACAGGCAGTGCCGCAGCGAGAAACCGCCGTAACGGACATAGAGCGGGCCGTCGTTCCAGCGCAGATCGCTGAGGATATACGGGCCTGGCTCGCCCGCCAGCCGGTCACCCAGGTCATGCAGGATCATTCCCAGCGCGTCGACGTCGGCCGGGTAGATCGTGACGAACTTTCCGCTGGATCCCCGCGGCGCGTACTTCGCGTTTCGCATGTGGACGACGTTTCGAGAAGCCAGGAACTTGAATTGGATCTGGCGCGGGACGCAGTAGGCCCACACGGTCTCCAGAATGCGTTCTGCATTGTCGAGGCACGCCGACGCGTGGACCTTCCAGCCCTGCTGGGGAACCGAAGTGCCGACCGGGTTCATGACCACCCAATTGTTGGCGATCCGGCGTTCCCAGCCATCGGGAACCGGACGTTGCGCGGCATCGAAGGACTCCGAGCGGCTCGGCCCGATCATCGAATCGTAAAACAACGGATCCGCGATGCAGTACACCTCGTAACCGTCGTCCACCGGATCCCCCCTTGGCGCTACCGAGCATCGCTATGCACAAATATTCGTACCGCAGCGACCTTGCGACAAGTGGTTTTCATCAGGCCTTCGATGTGAAGGAATCACTGGTTCCCCAGTGATGAACACCGGCGTCTTCAGCTCAAGCAGCCGGGACCGAGCAGGGCCGTGAGGTCTCCCATCACGATGCGGCCGGGCCGCTGGTCTGGGCGAGGTCGGGCACCACGAGATCGTTGGCGATCAGCGAGATCCGGTCATCCCGTGTGGTCACCCGCGCCTTGACCAGCACGATCGCGTCCTCGGCGACGTTCACCCCGACCACTGAGTAAGTCTTGGGGAAAAACAACACCTCGATCCCGGCGGCGAGGTCCTCAAGCTGGGCGGCCGCCCACGGCTCGCCGTTGCGATTCACCCGCCGGGTCACACTCGCGAGGATCCCCCCCACGATCACCTGGGCGCCGTCGGCGACGGTGTCGTCCAGGATCGACGCGATCGGGGTGCCGGACTGGCGGGCCAGGATGTGCTCCACACCGCGCAGCGGGTGCCCGGACACGTAGAGACCGAGCATCTCCCGCTCCAGCGCGAGCTGGTGTTTGGTGTCCCACTGGTCAGGGGGCACGGGCACATCGAACAGTCCAGCACAGCCACCATCGCCGGGCTGGCTGCCGAACAGGTCGAACTGTCCGATCGCCTCGGCCCGCTTGGACCCCATGACCGCGTCGATCGCCTCGCCGTGCACCAGGTGCAGGCCTTTGCGGGGGTGTCCCAGCGAGTCGAATGCGCCAGCCTTGACCAGCGACTCGACGACCTTCCGGTTGCAGGCCACCGCGTCCACCTTGCGAAGAAAATCGGAGAAATCTGTATAGGCACCCTTCTCGGCACGTGCCCGGGTGATCGCATCGACGACGTTACCACCCACGTTGCGGATTGCGCCGAGACCGAACCGGATGTCACCGCCGACCGCGGTGAAGTCCCGCTCCGAGGAGTTCACGTCCGGCGGCAGCACGGTGATGCCCATCTTGCGGCACTCGGCGAGGTAGACGGCGGCTTTGTCCTTGTCGTCGCCCACGCTGGTCAGCAGCGCCGCCATGTACTCCGAACGATGATTGGCCTTCAGGTAGGCGGTCCAATAAGAAAGCAGCCCGTACCCCGCGGTATGTGCGCGGTTGAAGGCATAATCGGAGAACGGGAGCAGAATGTCCCACAGCGTCTTGATCGCGGCCGCCGAATAGCCTGCGTCGCGCATCCCGCCGGAGAAGGCCTCGTACTCCTTCTCGAGGATCTCCTTCTTTTTCTTACCCATTGCCCGGCGCAGCAGATCGGCTTTGCCCAGTGAGTACCCGGCCACCCGCTGAGCGATCGCCATGACCTGCTCCTGGTAGACGATGAGCCCATAGGTCTCGTCCAGGATGTCCGCCAGCGGTTCGGCCAGCTCCGCATGAATGGGCCGCACCTCCTGGCGGCTGTTCTTGCGGTCGGCGTAGTCGTTGTGCGCGTTGGCACCCATCGGACCGGGCCGATACAGCGCCAGCACGGCGGAGATGTCCTCGAAGGTGGTGGGCACCATGCGGCGCAGCAGATCTCGCACCGGGCCCCCGTCGAGCTGGAACACCCCGAGGGTGTCCCCCCGGGCCAGCAGCTCATAGGCCTGTGCATTGTCGAGCTCTAGAGTGTCCAGGTCCAGCGGTGGCTTGCCGTTGAGCTCCATGTTGCGTAGCGCGTCGTCGATGACGGTGAGGGTGCGCAGCCCCAGGAAGTCCATCTTGAGCAGCCCGAGCGTTTCGCAGGCGCCCATGTCGAACTGCGTGATGATCGCGCCGTCGGAGTCCCTGCGCTGGATCGGGATGATGTCGATCAATGGCTCGCTGGACATGATCACACCAGCCGCGTGGACGCCCCACTGCCGTTTGAGGCCCTCCAACCCGCGGGCGGTGTCGATGATCTCTTTGATCTGCGGGTCGGCCTCGTACAGCGCGCGGACCTCGGTGGCCTCGGCGTAGCGCTGGTGATTCGCATCGAAGATCCCGGCCAGCGGGATGTCTTTGCCCATCACTGGCACCGGCATCGCCTTGGTGATCCGATCGGCTACCGAGTAACCGGGCTGGCCGTAGAGCACCCGTGCGGAATCCTTGATCGCCGCCTTCGCTTTGATCGTCGAGTAAGTAATGATCTGCGCGATGCGGTCCTCGCCGTACTTCTCCGTGACGTAGCGGATAATGTCGCCGCGCCGGCGCTCGTCGAAGTCCATGTCGATGTCGGGGGCTGAGGGCCGTTCCGGGTTGAGGAACCGCTCGAAGATCAGCTTGTGGCGAATCGGGTCGAGATCGGTGATCCCCATCGCGTATGCCACCAGGCAGCCCGCCGCTGACCCGCGGCCGGGACCCACCCGGATGTCATTGTCCTTGGCGTACCGGACAAGGTCGGCGGTGACCAGAAAGTAGCCGGGATAGCCCTTCTGGCAGATCACCCCGACCTCATATTCGGCCTGGCTGCGATGGGTGTCGGGCACGCCGCCCGGGAAGCGCTGCTGCAGGCCCCGCTCAACTTCCTTGACCAGCCAGCTGGCCTCGCTCTCCCCGTCCGGCACGGGGAACCGAGGCATCAGATCGCGGCCCTCGGTGAACTCCACGTGCACCCGTTCGGCGATGCGTAGGGTGTTGTCGCAGGCCTCCGGGAACTCGCCGTCCCACTGCTCGCGCATCTCCGCCGGGGACTTGAGGTAGAAGTTCTGGGCGTCGAACGTGAACCGGTTAGGATCCGACATGGTCTTGCCGGTCTGCACGCACAGCAGCACCTCGTGCGGCTTGGCGTCCTCGGCGTAGGTGTAGTGCAGGTCGTTGGTGGCCATTACGGGCAGGTCGAGGGTCTTCTTGAGCCGGACGAGGTCATCGCGGACCCGGCGCTCGATCTCAATGCCGTGGTCCATCAGCTCGCAGAAGAAGTTCTCCGGACCGAAGATGTCCCGGTAATCGGCGGCGGCCTGGCAGGCGGCATCGAACTTGTCCTGCTGCAGCAACCGCTGCACCTCGCCCGAGGGGCAGCCGGTGGTGGCGATGATTCCCTTGCCGTAGGTCTCCAGCAGTTCGCGGTCCATCCGGGGCTTGTAGTAGTAGCCCTCCAGGCTGGCCAGGCTGGAGAGCCGGAACAGGTTGTGCATGCCCTCGGTGTTCTCGGCGAGCAGCGTCATGTGGGTGTACATCTCACCCGGGTTGTCCGCGTCGTTGCCGCCGCCGGCCAGCACCACCCGCTTGCGCTCGTGCCGAGAGCCGGGCGAGAGGTAGCCCTCCATGCCGATGATCGGCTTGACCCCGTAGGCGTTGGCCTTGCGCCAGAACTCGTAGGCGCCGAAAACGTTTCCGTGGTCAGTCATCGCCAGGGCGGGCATGCCCATCCGGACGCATTCGGCGAACAGGTCGTCCAGCCGTGCCGCACCGTCGAGCATGGAGAACTCGGTGTGCGTGTGGAGGTGGACGAACGAGTCACCGGACACCGGGATGTCGACCTCCTTGATCACGCTGATCACGCCATGCAGTCATCCAGCCGCGGACCGTCACAGACCGGGTCACCCTAACCTGCCCCCCGACATTCCTGGTGCCTCGTACCTGCACGCCGCGGGCTGTGCCGACACCCAGCTGGGTGCGACGCCCGCCACCCACGATCGAACATGCGTTCGATACTAGCCCGAGTCCCACAGATCATGGAACAGGATCGCGGGAGCCAGATCCGGATCGAGCGACGCCACCAGCGCAACCCGCTGCTTGTGGCTAAGACCGGTCGCGGCGGTCCCCGTCGCCTGACAGCCCTGCGTACGCCGAGTTCGACACCAGAGCTGCCGGGGCGGCTTCGAACAGCCCTGGTGTCGAACTCGGCGAAACAGAGCGGGTCGTGGTCAGTCGTATTTCGAAGCAAGCAAGCAAGCCAACGATCAGGCTGCGGTGGTGCGCCCGTAGAGCACGAGGGCCCAGGTGAGGCAGATGAGCGCGGCCGTGGAGGCGACCGCGCGCACGACGTTCCAGCGGACCCATGCCGCTTCGAAGCGTTCGCGTACTCCCGCGAGATCGGTGAGTTGGTCCGGCGATCCGGCGGCGACCAGGGCGTCGTTGAGCGGGACGTGGACCCCGATCGTGATGACGAGCGCCGCTCCGTACAGCACGAACGCGGCCGCGATCCACGGCAGCACGGCCCGCCCGTACCCGCGAAGGTGTAGCGCAGCGGCAAGGATGGTGAACACAGGTGCACCAAAGAAACTGATATAGAACCACGGGTTGAGGATCGCCACGTTGATCTGTTGCATCGCGTCGACGAAGGTCCGGGCGTCGGTCTGGTGCAGCCCCGGCATGACGGCGATGGTGAAGGCCCAGAACAGGCCGGCCATCACCCCCATGGTCACCGCGGCCGCGACCAGGGTCGTGCCGCGCAGTACGTCAAGCATCGAGGGCCTCCCTCGGTGTCTGGGCCATCCCAGTGTCTGGGGCATGACCGTGTCCTAAACGTCCCAGACGCCGGTGGTGGCAGCGTCGCGCACGTACTCGGCGAAGTCCCGGGGCTCCCGGCCGAGGCAACGCTGGACGCCGTCGGTCAGGTGGGAGTTATGGCCAACCTGTGCTGTTCGGTGCTCTGTGTCATGCTGCCAGCACATCACCCAGCCATGAGACGAGCCATCGTCGAGAGGCTCGATCCCATGTCTGCGCGTCTATGCTGGGAGATTGTGGACGCATTCGCGGGCCTCCTCGACGGACCCCGGGCTCGCGGCGCCTTCCTGCTCCGCGCGATCATGGAACCGCCGTGGTCGGTGCGGGTCCAGGACCAGGCGCCGCTCGCCCTGGTGGCCATGATGACCGGCCAGGCATGGGTAGTTCCCGACGTGGGAACAGACCAGCGACCGCTGCAGCCCGGTGACGTCGCGATCATGCGTGGCCCTGATCCGTACACGCTCGCTGACGACCAGGCCACATCACCTCAGGTGATCATCCACCCCGGGCAGCACTGCGCCACCCCGCAAGGGGGGAGTCTCAGTCAGGCGATGGATCTCGGGGTGCGCACTTGGGGCAACAGCGCAAGCGGCTCGACAACGATGCTCATCGGGACCTACCAGATGCTCGGCGAGATCAGCCAGCGACTGCTCGCCGCGCTGCCCGCCGTGGTCGTCCTGCCCGCTGACGCGTGGGACTCGCCCCTGATGGCGTTGCTCGGCGAGGAGATCGTCAAGGACGAGCCGGGCCAGGAGGTCGTTCTCGACCGGCTGCTCGATCTGCTGCTCGTCGCCGTCCTGCGGGCCTGGTTCTCCCGCCCGGAGGCGCACGCCCCGGCCTGGTACCGGGCCCACAGCGACCCGGTGGTGGGCCGAGCACTGCGGATGCTCCACAACAACCCGGCCCGGCCATGGACAGTGGCCACGCTGGCCGCCGCGACCGGCGTCTCCCGCGCCGCCCTGGCCCGCCGCTTCACCGAGCTGGTCGGCGAACCGCCGATGACGTTCCTCGCCGACTGGCGGCTGGCCCTTGCCGCTGACCTGCTCCGCGGCTCTGACGCCACCCTCGGCGCCGTCGCCCGGCAGGTCGGCTACGGCAGCTCCTTCGCGCTCAGCACCGCCTTCAAACGCGTCCACGGCATCAGCCCCCAACAGCACCGCCTCGGCGCATCCGCCGGCTGACCTGAGCATCAGCGCGGATCAGGGCGGCACCGGCCCGTCGTCGGGAACCGGTCCCGCCCGCTCGACCTGCTCAGGCAGCAGGGGGGAGATCGCGACGTCCTGGAGTGGCGTATCGGGGGCGGCGACGTGCACCGCTCGGACGCCCGGACGGGCTGCCACGGCCCGCAGCGCCGCGCCGTCACCGACAACCAGAAACGCCACCACGCAGGCACAGCCACCACGCAGCCGCGCGGCCTCGGCGGCGGCGACGGCAGCGGAGCGGCCGCCCGGCACCTCCCGGGACGCAACCGCCGCGCGGTCCTGCGCCGCGGACCACAGAACCTCGGTGAGTTCGGCGACCGGTCGTTGCCCGGGCAGATCACGGGTGATCAACGCGGTCTGCACCCGCGGCAGCGGAACGCGAAGCACCACCCGGGACAGCCGCACACCTGCCGCCAGTTCGGCGGCGGGCGCCGGCTCGAGGTAGCCCTCCAGCTGCACCAGCGCCCAGACCGGTCCCGACCTCGCCGCTGGCAGCGACGCGCCGGCCCGCCGCAGATAGTCCGCGACCGGCTCGCCGGCCTCGGGCCCGAGCCGCGCGACACCGGCAACCGGCAGCGGTTCGCCCGGCTGCCCGGCTACCACGACCGCGACGCCAAGCGCCACGAACAGCGCTGCCAACACCGCCCACCGGGCCCGCGGCGGCATCGGCTAAGCCTCGGCAGCCAGCACGTCCAACGCGCCGCGCAGGTCATCGGGGTCCGGGCTGGTGAATTCCACCCAGCGGTCGTCAGCGGGATGCGGGAAACCCAGCCGCGCGGCGTGCAGCCATTGCCGGTCCAGCCCGATCCGCTGCGCCAGCGCGGGATCTGCACCATAGGTGAGGTCTCCACAACACGGGTGCCGCAGCGCCGCGAAATGCACCCGGATCTGGTGGGTGCGACCGGTCTCCAGGGTCACATCGCATAGCGACGCAGCCCGGAATGCCTCGATCACCTGATAGTGCGTCACCGAGGGTTTACCGCCGGCCACCACCGCAAATCGCCAGTCGTGCTTGGGGTGCCGGTCGATCGGGGCGTCGATGGTGCCCTGGGTGGGATCCGGGTGGCCCTGCACCAGCGCCCGATAGTGCTTGGCGACGGTGCGATCCCGGAATGCTCGCTTCAGCGCCGAGTAGCCGCGCTCGGACTTGGCGACCGCCATCAGACCACTGGTGCCGACGTCGAGCCGGTGCACCACCCCCTGGCGCTCGGCCGCGCCTGACGTCGCCAGCTGGATCCCCGCTGCGGCGAGACCACCGAGCACGGTGGGCCCCACCCAGCCGGGGCTCGGGTGCGCGGCCACCCCGACCGGCTTGTCCACCACGACGAAGTCGGCGTCGTCGTGCACCACCCGCAGCCCTGCCACCGGCTCCGCCAGCACCTGGGGCTGCGGCGGCTCGGGCAGGGTCACCTCGAGCCACGTGCCGGTGGCGAGGCGGTCGGACTTGCCGGCCGGGCTGCCGTCGACCAGCACCGCGCCAGCCCCGGTCAGCCCAGCCACCACCGTGCGGGACAATCCCAGCAGCCGCGCCAGCCCGATGTCCACCCGCATGCCGTCGAGCCCTTCGGGCACCGGCAACGCCCGGACCTCGCTCATTCCGGGCTCATTCCGGGCCCCGGATTTCGCTGGCCGCCGGACCGTCGGGGGCCTCGGCTGCCATCGAATTCGCGACCGGTGGCAGCGAGCAGGACCAGCACCACGCCACCACACACGATCGCCGAGTCCGCCAGGTTGAACACCGGCCACACACTGCCGTCCGGCGCCAGCAGCGACAGGAAGTCCACCACGTGCCCGCGCAGCGGACCAGGGGTGCGAAGCAGCCGGTCCGCCAAGTTGCCCAGCGCTCCACCCAGCACCAGCCCGAGCCCAAAAGCCCAGCCGGTCGAGCGCAGCCGGGGTGCGAAGCGGACGATCGCCACCACGACGCCCAGGGCAATCAGCGACAGCAACCAGGTCAGCCCGGTCGCCATCGAGAACGCCGCACCGGGGTTGCGGTACACGACGAGGTAGAGCCCGCCGCCCAACAGCTCCACCGGCCGATGTCCCTCCAGGGTCGCGACCACGATGATCTTGCTCAGCACATCCAGCAGGAACGCGAGGGCAGCGGTGGCGGCCAGCAGGCCGGTCCGGCGGCGCCCTGGCGACGCCTCGGGGATGTCCGGGTCGTCGGCGGCCGCTCCTTCGGCGTGCTGCGATGGGTTCACGTCACCATTGTGACCCGGTCCGCCGGTGGTCGATCAGGCGCCGGTCTCTCCCCGCCACTGGGCCAGCCGGCCGGCTCGATGCACGGCCCGAATCCGCCGCTCGGCCTGAACCCGGTTGCCGGCCGTGGTAACGACCAGCAGCTGATCACCCTCCTGAAGCCGGGTGGTCGGCTGCGGGGTGAACCCCTCCCCGTTTCGTACCACCAAGCTGACCATCGCACCGGTGGGTAGCCGCAGCTCGGATAAGTAGACGCCGTGCAGCCGCGAGGGCCGGGGCACCCAGACCTGCAGCAGGTCGGCGCCCATCTCGTCCAGCGGGGCGTAGTCGACCACGATCTCCCTGCCCTGCTCCGGGCGGGTGAGCCCCAGCCACCGCAGGACCGAGGGCAGCGTGACGCCCTGCACCACGGTGAGCAGCACGACCAGGACGAAGACCACGTCCACCAGCTGCTGGGCCCCCGGGAAGCCCAGGGTGAGCGCGATCAGGGCCAGCACGATGGGCAACGCGCCCCGCAGCCCCGCCCACGAC
This sequence comes from Pseudonocardiaceae bacterium, assembly GCA_050700115.1. Taxonomy (GTDB): domain Bacteria; phylum Actinomycetota; class Actinomycetes; order Mycobacteriales; family Pseudonocardiaceae. The sequence goes on along the minus strand of JBOHGG010000010.1, from coordinate 56,012 downwards.
AGGAACGCCTGCTCCCGCCAGGGCACCCGAAACGGGCTGGTAGCGACCAGCACCGACAGCGGACGCGCCAGCACGACCAGCACCACCCCCGCGATCAACGCGGGGATCAGCACACCGGGCAGCCGGGCTGGCGAGGCATAGAGACCCAGCAGAACGAACAGCCCGATCTGGGCCAGCCACCCGAGCCCCTCGGCGAACGACTGAGTGTCGCCGCGGTGCGGCAGGTGTGAGTTGCCGAGCACCACACCGGCCAGGTAGGTCGCCAGGAAACCTGAGGCATGCGCGCCCTGCGCGACGGCGAAGGCCAGCACGCAGACCGCGATGGTCGCCAGCGGGTAGAGACCGGTCGCCGGCAGCGCCGCCCGGCGCAGGGCCCACGCTCCCGCGATCCCCAGCGCGGCCCCCACCAGAGCACCGACGAGCAATTCGTAGCCGATCAGCAGGGGTGTCCACCAGCGCATCGGGTCGCCCGCCGCGAGCAGCACCACCACGATGTAGACCGGCGCGTCGTTGATGCCCGACTCCAGCTCGAGCGCGCCCGCCAGCCGCGGAGACACCTTCAACGTCCGCAGCACGCTGAAGACCGCCGCCGCGTCGGTCGAGGACAGCACCGCGCCCCACAGCAGCGCGGTACGCCAGTCCAGGCCCAGCAGCAGGTGCAGCGCCGATCCGGTGACGGCGATGCTCACCGCGACCGCCACGGTGGCCAGCGAGATTCCCGGGCGCAGCGCCGGGCGGACTACCGACCAGCGGGTGGTGAGACCGCCCTCGGCCAGGATCAGCACCAAACCCGCGATCCCCAGCGTGGCGGTGAGCTGGGTATCGGAGAACTCGATCCCCAGGCCGGACTCGCCGATCAGCAGGCCGATGGCCAGGTAAACCAGCAGCGAGGGCAGCCCGAGCCGGGTGGAGACCCGCACGGCGAGCACGGCCAGCAGCAACACTGCCGCCCCCGCCCCGAGGGCGAGCTCCACCCCGTTCACGCGCGGATTGTCCCCCAGCCTGGCGGGTCAGCCGGACCAGGAGATCGTGACCAGATCCCGGTGGCGTGGGCCCAGCCTCGCCACCGCCTCGGCGACCTCGTCCCGGCGCTGCTCAGGCAGGCATAGCCGGCGCAGCGAGAAGGCGACCTCCGCCTCGGGACTCCGATCCTGGGCAGGCCGGGCCCAGCGCTGGACCTGGGGATATACCCCGATCTCGGCAAGGACGGCCAGCACGTCGTCCGCGGTCGCGGGTGGTGGCCGGTGCAACCCGTGGAACTGCGCCCACAACGGGTCCAGCCAGGCCCCGGGGTGGACGGCGTGCAGCTCGACGACAACACCGCGGCGTGCGGCGGCACCCAACGCAGCGAGGAACGGCGCCAGCTCGACAGTGTTGTACCCCACGTGATGGCTGACCACGACATCGGCGACACCCGCCTGTTCAGCGGTCTGCGGCCACGGGCCGGGCACGCTGCGATGCGCCAGCCCGCGCTCGGTGCAGGCCCGCTCGAAGGCGCGCAGCATGTCGTCGGCGTGATCCACCCCGGTGAGGTGCGACACCGTGGGCAACAACGCGAGTCCGGCGGCGCCCGCACCGCACCCGACGTCGAGCACGGTCGCGCCGTCCGGGCCGAGCAACGCCAGCGCGGCGCGACGGGACGGCGTGTCCTCCGGAGTCGCCGGCGGCACGAAGCGGGCGGGATCATGCCGGGTCGGGTCCTGAGGGGCGGCAGCCAGGATCTCGGCGGGAATCGCCCGGCTCTGCAGCAGCTCGCGCCAACGGGTGGCGGCAGGGCCGCTCGTGAGTGGCAATGGGCGCTGGAACACTGTTACGCACTCACGCGCGCGACTTCGACGCGCACTGCGACGTTCTCACCCACCACGCCAGGGAAGCCGTCACGCACCGGGCCGTGGTGCACCTGCCGGGCGAGGACCTCGCCGGCGATGAACTGCTCGTGCGCCCGGGCCGCCGCGAGCACCGCCGCTGGCGCGTCCACCGTCAGCACGATCCGGTCGGTGACGGCCAAGCCGGCCTGCTTGCGAGCTTGCTGCACGATGCGCACCAGGTCCTTGGCGATCCCCTCAGCCGCCAGCTCCGGGGTGACCTCGGTATCCAGCACCACCAATCCCGAGCCGGCCGGCAGCGCGGCGCTTTCCGCGGGGTCCGCGGCCACCAGCCGCTCGGTGTACTCCTCTTCCAGCAACGGGATCCCGGCAGCGGTCACGACTCCGTCCGGGCCGCGTCCCCACTCCCCCGCTTTGACCGCGCGGATCACCTTCTGGGTGTCTGCGCCCAGCCGGGGCCCGCAGGCCCGAGCGTTGACGGTGAGCTCGAATCGGCCGTGCGTGGCGACGTCCTCGGTGAGCCTGACCGACCGGACGTTCACCTCGTCGCGGATCAGGTCGGTGAACGGCTCGAGCGCGGCGGCGTCGGCAGCCGCGACGGTCAGCGTGGGCAGCGGCTGGCGGACGCGGAGGCCCCGGGCCTTGCGCAGCGACAGCGCGGCGGACACCACCTGCCGGACCCGGTCCATGGCCGTTACCAGATCCGGATCTGCGGGCAGGGTGGCGGGATCGGGCCAATCGGTGAGGTGCACCGAGCGCTGCCCGGTCAGCCCGCGCCAGACCGCCTCGGTGGTCAGCGGCAGCAGCGGAGCGGCCACCCGGCAGGTCACCTCGAGCACGGTGTGCAGGATCTCGATCGCCTCGGGCTGGCCAGCCCAGAAGCGGTCCCGGGACCGGCGCACATACCAGTTGGTGAGCACATCGCAGAACCCGCGCACGCTGTCGCAGGCCCCGGCGATGTCGTAGCGATCCATCCGCGCCGTGAGGTCGACGACCAGGTCATGCAGCTTGGCCAGCACATAGCGGTCCAGGACGTGCGGGCTATCAGTCCGCCACTGCCCGTCGACACCTGCGGCGTTGGCGTACAGGGTGAGGAAGTACCAGGAGTTCCACAGCGGCAGCAGCGCTTGGCGGACGGCCTCCCGGATACCCTGCTCGGTCACCACCAGGTTCCCGCCCCGCAGGATCGGCGATGCCATCAGGAACCAGCGCATCGCGTCCGAACCGTCCCGGTTGAACACCTCGGTGACCTCGGGATAGTTGCCCTTGGACTTGGACATCTTGAGCCCGTCGTCGCCGAGCACGATGCCGTGCGCCAGGCAGGTGCGAAACGCTGGCCGGTCGAACAGCGCCGTGGCCAGCACATGCAGGGTGTAGAACCAGCCACGGGTCTGCCCGTTGTACTCGACGATGAAGTCGCCCGGGTAGTGGTGCTCAAACCAATCGGCGTTGTCGAACGGGTAGTGCACCTGCGCGAAGGGCATCGAGCCGGACTCGAACCAGCAGTCCAGTACCTCGGGCACCCGGCGCATGGTGGCGCGCCCGGTGGGGTCGTCCGGGTTGGGCCGGGTCAGCTGGTCCACGAAGGGGCGGTGCAGGTCGGTGACGCGTACCCCGAAGTCACGTTCCAGCTCATCGCGCGAGCCGTAGACGTCCACCCGCGGGTAGGCCGGATCGTCGGAGACCCAGACCGGTAACGGCGAGCCCCAGAACCGGTTGCGGGAGATGTTCCAGTCCCGGGCGCCCTGCAGCCAGGCACCGAACTGCCCGTCGCCGACGTTGTCCGGGACCCAGGTGATCTCCCGGTTCAGCGCCACCATCCGGTCCCGGAATCTGGTCACCTCGACGAACCAGGACGACACCGCGCGCTGGATCAGCGGGTTGTTGCAACGCCAGCAGTGCGGGTAGGTGTGGTCGTAGGTCTCGTGGCGCAGCAACACACCGCCCACGTAGGCCGCGCCGTCGCGAAGATCCCGGATGATGTCCCGGTTGGCGTCGAAGACCAGCATCCCGGCATACGGCGCCACCTCGGCGGTGAACTGCCCTGCCGAGTCCACCGGAACCACTACCTCGATGCCGGCGGCGTCGGTGACGGCCTTGTCCTCCTCGCCGAAGGCGGGGGCCAGGTGCACCAGGCCGGTGCCCTCGTCGGTGGTGACGTAGCCGGCAGCGAGCAGCCGGTGTGCGTTGGCTCGACCGGCGAAGAAGTCAAACGGTGGGGTGTAGCGCCGGCCCAGCAGCTCCGATCCCTGGTACCGGGCCACCACGTGCGGCGCATCGCCCAGCTCCCGGGCATAAGCCGGTAACCGGTCCTCGGCGATGAGGTAGCGCTCGCCACCAGCCTCGACGGTGACGTAGGTGAGACCAGGATGCACCGCCACCGCCAAGTTCGACGGCAACGTCCACGGCGTGGTCGTCCACACCAGCGCCAGTTCTCCACTATCCAGCCGCAGCCCGACGGTGACGGCGGGATCCTGCCGGTTGCGGTAGACGTCGTCCATCTTCGTCTCGGTGTTGGACAGCGGCGTCTCGCAGCGCCAGCAGTACCACAGCACCCGGAAGCCCTGGTAGATCAACCCCTTGTCCCAGAGCGTCTTGAACGCCCACAGGACGCTCTCCATGTAGTCCAGGTCGAGGGTCTTGTAGTCGTTGTCGAAGTCGACCCAGCGGGCTTGGCGGGTGACGTACTCGCGCCACTCTTGGGTGTAACGCAGCACCGAGGCACGGCAGGCGTCATTGAAGTCCGCCACGCCCATCCGCTCGATCTCGGACTTGTGCGTGATGCCGAGTTGCCGTTCCGCCTCCACCTCCGCGGGCAGGCCATGGCAGTCCCAGCCGAACCGGCGCTCCACCCGGCGACCGCGCATCGTCTGGTAGCGCGGCACCACGTCCTTGACGTAGCCGGTGAGCAGATGCCCGTAGTGCGGCAGGCCATTGGCGAACGGCGGACCGTCGTAGAACACGAACTCGTTGGAGCCGTGATCTCCTGGCGGACGGGCTGCAACCGACGCGGGGAAGGTGGCGTCGGCGGCCCAGTACCGCAGAACCCCGGCTTCCAGGTCGGGGAAAGACGGCGCAGCGGTGACGGTATCCCCGCTGACGGGGACCTTCGGGTAGACCATGGCGGCGTGTGCTTCCTGTGCGGTGTCACCTGTGCAGTGCGGCCTCGCTGCACGGGGACGACCCACGGCTGTGCCGCGGACCGCGGTACCACCCCGCTTGCCACCCGGGCATGCGAGTGGCCTCTCGTTGAGCCGCGATAACGGGCGGAACCCGTCCGGTTCTACTGAGGACGCAAACGCTGCCCTGTTCTTCCGGAGGCTCCCCGGTGATGGCCGGATCGGTGCCTGTCAATCCAGGCTACCGGGCCGGTGCAAGCAAGTTTCGCCGGGCTCCGGGGCGCCGCTTCGGTGAGACTTCATGGCCGGCCGCTACGGCGTGACGTCCACCACCCAGGGCGATCGGCGTCATCACCATTTTGCCGGTCACCAACAGCGTGGGCGTGAGTCCGGGCCTTCCCAGGCTACCCGTCCAGGAATTACATCTTTGATTTTATAGTCTCTTTCATTCACTCTGTGGCACACTAACCTTGCAAAAAAAGGTCCATTTCAGATGGTGTGGTAGCTGGGTGGCACCGTGCGCTAACTAACCGCAAGGGGTCTACCGGTGGTTCCTGTTGAGTTGGTGAGGCTTCCCCCGTTGATGGAACTCACCAGTGGTAGACGCGACATCGTTGTCGGGTTGCTCGACGGGCCCGTCGCGATGGGTCATCCTGCGCTGACCAACGACAGCTTTCGAGAGCTCTCCGGGAGCGTCGGTGGGTGCGCGCAGGCCGGCAGTCCCGGCTGTCGTCATGGAACGTTCGTGGCCGGCATCCTGGTGGCCCGTAGGGGCGGCGCGGCTCCGGCGATCTGCCCCGACTGCAGCTTGTTGGTGCGACCCATCTTCGCCGAGACGATGAGTGATGGGCAGCGCCTGCCGAGCACGACGCCACAGCAGCTGGCCACGGCGATCGGCGAATGCGTTGACGCAGGCGCACGGGTGTTGAACCTCAGCGCGGGGATGACAGAGCCATCGACCAGGGATGAGCGGGAGCTGCGAGATGCCCTGAATTATGCGGCCAGGCATGGTGCGGTTGTGGTCGCAGCAGCGGGTAACCAGGCAACGTTGGGAAGTAGCGCGATCACTCGTCACCCCTGGGTGGTTCCAGTCGTCGGCTACGGCCTGAACGGGCGGCCGGCGGCGCACTCGAACCTGGGAAGCTCGATGGGCAAACGGGGGTTGGGCGCACCAGGTGAGAACGTGACCAGCCTCAGCCCGCAAGGTGAGCCGCTTACACAGGCCGGCACGAGTTTTGCTGCCCCATTTGTGACCGGCGCGATCGCATTGCTGTGGTCACAGTTTCCGAACGCGACCGCAGCTGAGATCAAAAGCGCTGTCACTGGCTGTCATGGGCCGCGGCGCACCAGCGTCACTCCACCGCTGCTCGACGCGTGGGGGGCGTATCAGATGTTGTCAGCGACGCAGTCAGCGAGGGTAACTGCATGAGCAGCGAGCAGTCGACGGGAGACCGTTCTGGCGAGAGCCGGCGGGAGCCGCACCGGGTGCGCCTTCCGGGGTTCATCAACGACGAGAACATCGGTCTGGGGGACGTGGTCAAGAGGGCGACCTCGATTGTGGGGATGAGCCCGTGTGGCGGTTGCGCTGAGCGTGCTCGGCGGCTCAATAACTGGATGGTCTTCTCCAAGGGGCGTTAGCCGATGCGCGAAGCGAGACAAGAGGGGATAGGAATGGGACAAGCCGGGGAACAGGTCGAGACACCGGAGCAGCAGAGATCATCTTCACCGGGTGTGCCCGTGGAGCGAGGCGCTTCGTCCTCCGCAGCTGGTCCCGCCCAGCCGGGTCCTGCGTCGTCGTTCGTGTATGCGATCGGTCATGTGGAGCCGCGGTTTCCCAGCCTGGCGGTGGAGAAGGAGTTCGCGCAGGTGACCGGGCGGACCGATACCGCAGGACAAACCGATCGGGAAGCGTTGCGGTCGGTTCTTGCTGATCGAGCCGGCAGGTATCTCGCTCGCCAGATGTGCTGGGTGTTCACGATCGAGGGTTTGGAGACCTACATCCTTATTCCGCGGGACCCCGCGGATTTCGATTTGCTGGTCGAGGCCGTCCGACCCTACCCGGGTCCCAGCGACGTCGATGTGGTCATTGGTGTGCGAGGTCCCATTGCCGCACCGGAGGTGTGCAATGGGCTGATGGTCCCGATCGTCGCGTTCGATCAGCTGTACTCGTTTGAGCGTGACGAGCTTATCCGTGGGATCCCTCGCCCGAAGGGCCATGGTGAGGAGAAGTTCCGGGCCACGGCCGAAGAGCTGTTCGACCGGATCGGGCAGGTGGCCGACAACGCGGGGGCAACCGATGAGCATCGGGCCCTCAACTACCTGGCGGTCCGCTACCCCGCCGTCTACGCCAAGGCCGCCGAAGCCCACGCCGCCGAGTGCGCCCTCTCGCAGGTGGAGGTCCGTCCTTCGCGCCTGAGCGGCACACGAACAATCATGGACGTCATCTTTTCCTACACTGACCGGCGCACTGATGTGACCGAGAAATGCTTTGTCCGAGTGGACGTGACCGAGGAATTTCCCTTCCTGGTCACCAAACTGTCACCCTTCTACGAACGCTAGAAACCACCGAGCACAGGAGGTGCCCAAACGACAAGCCGGCCGGCTGCAATCAACGCACAGGAAGGGAATACGGAGGCATGAGCACACCAAATTTTTCCGCAGAGTTCTCACTCTACAACAGTGGAAATTCGTACCGGCCAACATCGGCCGGCGGTCTGAACTCGGCCGGACAGCTGGTCATTCCCCAGTTCTATCATTGCGGTTCGTACGACCGGCATGGCTGCCGTCAGTGTTGCGACTCACGTACTAGTTTTTGCTGGTGGCAATGTAGAGATGATCCTGTTCTCATGTGACCGGACATGATCGCGACCGGCGAATGCACGGACACGTTTCCGGACACGGCTAAGTCTTGATTCAAGGAAGGCTCTTGAAAGGGGAGAGCAATTGAGAACAACGATTCCTGGCTTCAGTGCCGAGGCTTCTCTGTACCAGGCGACCGGCCAATATCGGGGAGAATCGGTGAGTTCTGACAGGTGGCGGGACGCCGTGGTCCCGCAGACAGGTTGTTGCGAATACTACTGTTCGTGGGGCCGCTGCTACTGTCTCCAGTGGTGCTGGAAGTAACAGCCGGCGTTGAGGTTTCGGGGCAGGCCGAGGCAGTCAGCTCCCGCCCGTGGTCGCGCTCGCGGCCCGGTGCCGACGGGCTAGCGCAGTGTCCGGTCGGCACCGGTCGCACGGTGTGAAACCCAGCTCCCTGGCCTCTCGCACCGGCAGCCGCTCGGCTCGCGCTTGGTCGGGCCAGGGGCAGCGGGTGAGGTGGTAACGCGGGTGCTCGTCGACGACCAGCACCTGGTCGTCCAGCTCGTAGACGACGAGCAGATCCGCGGCATCGGTGTCCTCCTCGCCGGGCTCGGCGGTCTCAGCCTCAGCGAGTTCAGCGTCGTCTGCCACGTGATCCGCGCCCGCAGACGTGGCCGACGCCGCCACTGGGCTGGCCTGCTCCCCGGCAATCACCGACGCAGGCTGCGGCGGTTGCTCGACCGGGGCGGCGTCGGCCACGGCACCAATCAGCGGATCAACGTGCGTGACATCGACCGGCTCGTCGTCCAGCAGCACAAGGGGCTCGACGTCGGGCGCATCCCGGCGTCGCCGCCACCGCGCGACGATCATCGCGGCCACCACTGCACTGAGTGCGACGGAACCCCAGGCCAGAGCTATCCGGCCAGTACCGAGCGCAGCAACGAGCAGGCCCACCGCCACAAGCAGCAAAACCACGGTAAGACGCATCACCGCTCACCCATGCAATCAGGGTGCGATGACGGTGGATCCGCTCGACTGACCTGCGCTGACTGGCGCGCGTCAGCTACCAGCTTCGGCACGCGCGCCGAACCCGGAGGTGGCGAAGCCCTGCTGGTTACGCACCGTGTCTGCCGGTGCGGCAGATCCGCGCCCGTCCAGCTCTCGGAGCTGTGACTCCAGGTAGGTCTTCAAGCGGGTGCGGTACTCGCGTTCGAACGTACGCAGCTCGTCGATCTTCTTCTCCAGGGTGTTCTTCTCCTGGTTGATCGAACCGATGATCTCGGTGTGCTTGCGCGCTGCATCGCGCTCCAGCGACGAAGCCTTCTCGCGGGACTGCCGGTCCAGGGTTTCCGCCCTGGTGCGGGCGTCGTTCAGCATGGTCTCGGCCCGGGTTCTGGCCTCGTTGACCATGCCGTCAGCCTTCGCCCGCGCATCGGAGAGCAGCTGCTCGGACTTGGTTCGGGCCTCGCCCAACATCCCGTCCGCTTCGGCTTTGGCCTCGCCGGTCAACCGGTCGGCCATCTCCTGGGCCAAGCCCAGCACCTTGGCGGCTTGGACGTGGTGATCACCACCAGGCGAGGTCTGCTCGACCATCGGTGGCGGCGGCACCGGGGCCATCACCGGCCGTGGCGGCTCCAGCGGACGAAGATTACGTCCGGTATCGATCGGCGCAGCGTTGAGCCGCCGATCGAGGTCCTCGACCTGGTTGCGGAGATCGTTGTTCTCCTCGATCAAGCGGGCCAGCTCGGCCTCAACCAGGTCGAGGAAGGCGTCCACCTCGTCCTCGTTGTAGCCCCGCTTGCCGATCGGCGGCTTACTGAACGCGACGTTGTGAACGTCGGCGGGGGTCAACGGCATCGGATCACCTCACGCACTCCTCGACTATGCACACCCTGGTGGGTCGGCCCCGAGCCCGGCGGCCGCTACGTTCTCGGATCTACCACTCGCATCAGTATGAACACCACGAGCAGCAGAACCATAATGGACAGGTCCAGGCCCACACCTCCGATGCGGATGGGTTTAACCACCCGGCGGAGCGCCCGGACCGGCGGATCGGTCATGGTATAGACCGACTCGAGCGCGATCGCCACCCCTCCGACTGGCTGCCAGCTACGGGCGAAGGCGCGAACAAGTTCGACCACGATACGCGCCGTGAGCAGCAACCAGAAGAAGAAGAGCAGGTAGTAAACCACCAACCGGACCACGTCCACGCCGACACTCTGCCATCGGTGGCGAGGGAGGGGTGAGCCGGGGGTGAGCCAGGTCCCTGGACTGCCGAGTTAGTTGAAGAAGCGACCTTCCGCGATGCGGCGCCTGTCCTCGGCCGACACGTCGACGTTGGGCGGCGACAGGAGGAACACCTTGTTGGTGACCTTGTCGATCGAGCCTCGCAGCGCGAAGGCCAGCCCAGCCGCGAAATCCACGAGGCGCTTGGCGTCCCGGTCCTCCATCTCGGTCAAGTTCATGATCACCGGGTTGCCCTCACGGTAGCGTTCCCCAATGGGCCGGGCTTCGTTGTAGTTGTGCGGGTGCAAGGTGACGATGCGCGACAGTGGGAACGCTTCGGCGCCAGCGAACGGGTCGCTGGCCAATGGGTGGTTGGGCGGAGCTGGTGGGACCTGTTGGCGGGCGGTTGGCGCCGTATCGATGGCGAGCGAGCCGTGCACCGGAGCCTCTGCAGACCAGGATTCTGTGACCCGGGAACCTGTGGACCAGGAGGGGGGCCGGCTGGGATGCACTCTGGGTACGGCAGGGCGCCCAGGTTGGGCAGCGATGCCATCGTCGTAATCGCCGAAATCTGCCCGGTGGGCCCGACCAACGCCGGGTCGCTCGGCCGCGCGGTCGTGTCCCCTAGCGGGGTGGGCCGCGGCTAGGTCGTAGCCAGCGTCGTAGCCGGGGTCGTCGTATCCGGGGTCATACCCAGAACGGTAGTCAAGGTGATAGTCATCGAACTCTTCAGCGGGGACCATGCCGAAGTAGGCCTTCAGTCTGTGCAGCGCGCTCATCGCCTCGCCTTCCTGTCCCGACCCTCGCGCGAGGTTAACGGCCTATCGCCCAGTAACGCGGTTCCGACACGCACGCAGGTGGAGCCCCGCGCGATGGCCTGTTCGAGGTCCCCACTCATTCCGGCAGACAGCTCGGCTGCGCCCGGGTGCGCCCGGCGCAGTCGCTGCGCGGCGGCGGCGAGCTCCGCGAAGGCCGTCTCAGGAGCAACACCAAGCGGGGCGACCCCCATCACGCCCTCCAGCCGCAGCCCAGGGGCGGCCGCCACCCGGTCGGCCAACGCCTCGAGATCGGGTAACGGGCAGCCGCCACGCACCGGGTCGCCGTCCAGGCTGGCCTGGACGAGCACACCCACGGCACCCTCGCGTTCCCCGGCCTGCTGCGCGGCGCGGGCCGCTCGGTCCAGCGCATCGACCAGTCGCACCGAATCCACTGACTGCACCTGCATCGCCCACCGGGCCACCGAACGGGACTTGTTGCGCTGCAGCCGGCCGACCATGTGCCAGCGCACCGGGACCGCCGGGGCAAGCGCCATGACCTCGGCCACCTTGGCCGCGGCCTCCTGGTCGCGAGCCTCGGCGACATCGCGCAGGCCGAGGTCAGCGAGCAGCGCCACGTCGGCGGCCGGGAACGTCTTGGTGACCGCGAGCAGCCGCACCGCAGCGGGATCCCGGCCCGCGGCAGCGCACGCGGCGACGATGCGGGCCCGAACCCGCGCCGCCGCCGCAGCCAGCTCGTCGCGGCGGTCGTTCACCACTCGATCCTCCTCCCAGCCCTTCACATCTCGAACCAGGTCAGCGCGGCAATCCGGCCGGTGACGCCCTCACGGCGGTAGCTGTACAGCGCGGGGTCCTCGATGGTGCACCGCGGGTCGACACCGACCCGGGCCACGCCAGCAGCCGCGAGCTGCCGCCACAACCCGGCCCGGAGGTCCAAGCCCGCGGTGCCCCGCCGGGTTCGGCAGGCGCTGCCAGGCAGCCGGGCCTCCACGTCGGCCTGCATCGCCGCGGGTACCTCGTAGCACTGCCCGCAGGCCGACGGCCCCAGCAACACCTCCACCTGCTCGATCCGTGCACCCAGTTCCCGCATGGCCTCCAGTGCCGCTGGCAACACCCCGACCCGGGCCCCCACCCGCCCCGCGTGCACGACCCCGACGACCTTGCCCACTGGGTCGGCGAGCAGCACCGGCACGCAGTCGGCGACCAGCACCGCCACCGCGAGGCCCGGCTCGGCGGTGACCAGCGCATCGGTGGCCGGCACCGGCGTGGCCTGCGGGCCGTCCACCGCGGCAACGGTGCGACCGTGCACCTGCTCCATCCAGACCAGCCGCTGCGCAGCAAGCCCAACTCCGGCGGCCAGCCGCTCCCGGTTTGCCGCCACGGCCTCGGAACGGTCACCGACATGCGCACCCAGGTTGAATGAGGCATACGGCGGCGCCGAGACCCCGCCTTGCCGGGTGGTCACCACCCGGCGGATGCGGATGGCGCTCACCGCCTCATGAACGGCGGAACGTCCACCTCGTCATCGTCGTCGAAGTCCCCGGTCACCGGTATCGCCCGGCCCGGCCGGTTTGCTCCTGGACGGCCCGATAAAGAATCGCCCGGCGCAGCGCCGGTCGGTCTGCGCGCGCCGGTGGCAGGCTGCCACGCGGTGTTATTGGGCTGAGGTGCGGCCTGGCGTGGTGGAGTTGCTGCCGCCGGCGCGGACATCGGCGCCTGCGGCGACCTGCTGGACTGGCCGACTTTCCCCGACTGGCCGACCTTCCCCGACTGCCCACTGGCCACCGTCCGCGCGGCGACCGGCGAGGGGTTCAGCTTCTTGTGCGAGGGTCCACCCGCGTCGAAACCGGCGGCTATCACCGTGACCCGCACCTCATCACCCAGCGAGTCGTCGATCACCGTGCCGAAGATGATGTTGGCGTCGGGATGTGCGGACTCCTGCACCAGCGTGGCGGCCTCGTTGATCTCGAACAGGCCCAGGTCCGAGCCGCCGGCGATGGACAGCAGGACACCATGCGCCCCCTCCATCGATGCTTCCAGCAAAGGCGAGTTGATGGCCTTCTCGGCGGCCTGCACCGATCGGCCCTCTCCCCGGGAGGACCCGATTCCCATCAGCGCGCTGCCCGCACCGGACATGACGCTCTTCACGTCGGCGAAGTCCAGGTTGATCAGCCCGGGGGTGGTGATGAGGTCGGTGATGCCCTGGACGCCGGACAGCAGCACCTCGTCAGCGGAGCGGAAGGCGTCCATCAGGCTGACGTTGGCGTCGCCGAGCTGCAGCAGCCGGTCATTGGGGATCACGATCAGGGTGTCGCACTCGTTGCGCAGCTCGGTGATGCCATCCTCGGCCTGACCGGCCCGCCGTTTGCCCTCGAAGGTGAACGGCCGGGTGACCACGCCAATCGTCAACGCGCCCAGCCTGCGGGCAATGCTCGCCACCACCGGAGCGCCACCGGTGCCGGTCCCACCACCCTCACCAGCGGTGACGAACACCATGTCAGCGCCCTTGAGAACTTCCTCGATCTCCTCGCGGTGGTCCTCGGCGGCCTTGCGGCCGACCTCCGGGTCGGCTCCCGCACCGAGCCCGCGGGTGAGCTCCCGGCCGATGTCGAGCTTGACGTCGGCGTCCGACATCAGCAGCGCCTGAGCATCGGTGTTCACCGCGATGAACTCGACGCCCTTGAGCCCGACTTCGATCATGCGGTTGATGGCGTTGACACCGCCACCACCGATTCCGGCGACCTTGATCACGGCGAGGTAGTTGTGCGGCGGTGTCATCCGGTCGCGCCGTCGCTTTTCAGCCCTGTGTCGCCCAACTCATCGCTCTCTAACACAGTGCGGCCTTCCTCGTCGCTGCCAGCACCGCGCCGACGTCCAGGCATCCCCGCTCCCCTCGGCGTGGCAGAACCCTCAACCTCATCTAAAGGATTAGAGTTATGTCAGCTTTGTCTCTGGGCGACGGTAGGCACCGCCACCGGCAGGGTCCAGCAGGCACGCCGGACGGGTCGACGATCCGGCGACGCGAGTGTATGCCCAGCGGCATCTGCCGGCGGCAGGGTCCCAACCCCGGGCTGCTCGGCGATACTGTCCACGGTCGGTTTGACGAGGTCACCAAGGGTGTCACCGCCGTGAACTCGACGGTAGCGACGTTCCGGTTAGGCGAAAACGTCCCTGGCGTCGAGTTCATGGGCCCCATTCCGGGCTTCGCTGGCTCAAGCAAGCTTGCTCCTCGGCGTCAGGCTTTGAGTACCGGTGACCGCGAGGCTGCCGATCCGCAGGCCTGCTCCAGATCGAGACCGGAACCGCGGCTATCGTCTCAACCCCCACCCGCGCTCATCCATGCTCGTGCTCCACGCTCCACGCACCACGCACCACGCACCACGCACCACGCACCACGCACCACGCCAGCTGACCGCCCGGCACCAGGATGCGATGACCCAGCCGCTCACCGGCGCGATCGCGCTGCCCGACGGGACCGTCATCCGCGGCCGCGGCCGCCGCGAGCCACTACCGTCCGGGCCGCCGCCTGACTTCGGCCTCTACCTCGGCTCCCCGGACACGCCGCGCCGCCGCCTCCTGCGCCGCCTCCCCGCCTGGCAGCCGGACTGGCCCGCGGACTGGGTCGACTGGCCCGACTTCCGCACCCCACACGACGACCAGTCGGCCGCGGCCGCAATCCACCACGCCTACCTCCTGGCCCGCTCCGGCCAACGCGTGGAGATCGCCTGCTCCGGCGGCACCGGGCGCACCGGCACGGTCATCGCCTGCATGACCATCCTCGCCGGACACCCCGCCGACGATGCCGTCCGCTGGACTCGGCAGCACTACCGACGACGAGCGGTCGAGACACCCGGACAACGGCGCTGGATCACCTGGTTCGCCACCCAACACCCTGGGGCCAGCTCAGGTTGACACCCTCAGGAGGGTGCGTCGGCTGTTCCGAGCACGGCGGCGGCTAGCACCCGGCCAGCCTCGTCGCGGATCAGCACGCCGGCGGCGATCCGCTTGCGTGTTTGCCGGGCGTTGCCTTCGGCCAGGTGGGCAAACTGGGCCGAATCGTCGCTGGTCACACCGGCGCCTTGCCTGCGGTGGCTGGGAGCGTGGCGAGCTGTCCGAGGAATCCGGCCACCTCAGGGGCATCCCGCTGAATCTTCGCGTCAGGTGTCCGTGCTCGGGAGCAATCTCAGTGCTTGCCGCTTGGCTGTTTGGACGGGCCGGCATGGACGACGCCCCCGAGAGCGTCACATCAGTTTGCGTAACGTGTCCGATCAAGAGTTCATGCTTGCCGGAGCTCGGGTATAGATCTGCCGCCGCTGCCTGGAGGACGACATGAGTGGTGATGGTCGTGGCTGGTGGGCGTGTGGGCTGGCGGGGATGGTGGTGCTTGCTGGCTGCCTGACGGGCCCTTCTCACGGCGGTCAGGATGTCCCGCCCATGCGCGTGAGGTCTTCGGAGGAACGAGCGGCGCTCGAACGCAAGATTGGTCAGATGCTGTTAGTCGGGTTTCGGGGTATGAGCGTGGATGACGCGGGCCTACTCGTCGAACAGATCCGCGCGGGCCAGGTCGGCGGCGTCGTTCTGTTCGACGTCGATGCGCTCAACAGCGAGCCGGTGCGCAACATCCGCTCGCCTTACCAGGTGCGGATGCTGGTCCACGGCCTTCAGCAGGCGGCCGGCGGGGCACTGCTCGTGGCTGTCGACCAGGAAGGCGGCCGCGTGACGCGGCTGAAGGAGCAATACGGGTTCCCGCCGACCGCATCGCAGCGCGAGTTGGCTCAACACGGGATGAAAGCCACCCGCGAACAGGCTGCAGTGACTGCTCGCACGCTCAGCCAGCTGGGTATCAATGTCAATCTGGTTCCCGTCGTCGACCTCGACGTTAACCCCGCGAGCCCGGCGATCGGAGCCCTCGGTCGTAGCTTCTCCGCTGACGCCCAGGTCGTGAGCGAGCACGCCCGGGCGGTCATCGAGGCCCATCACGAGCAGGGTGTGCTCACCGCCGTCAAGCATTTTCCCGGGCACGGCAGCGCGGCCGCTGACTCACACCGCGGTTTCGTTGATGTCAGCGCCACGTGGTCGACACCGGAGCTCGATCCCTACCGCACGTTGATCCACGACGACATGGTCGACATGGTGATGACCGCCCATGTGTTCAACCGCAACCTCGACCCCGAATGGCCGGCCACGCTCTCACCATCGACCATCACCGGGCTGCTTCGCCAGCGGCTCGGCTTCGGCGGCGTGGTCGTCTCCGACGCTATGCAGATGGGCGCTATCGCTGAACACTACAGCCTGGAAACGGCGCTGCGTCAAGCAATCGTCGCGGGCGTCGACATCCTGACATTCGCCAACAACAACAGTCGGGCTTACGAGCCCGACATCGCCCCTAAAGCGATCAGCATCATCGCGACTCTGGTCGAGAACGGCACCATCAGCGAGGCCCGTATCGATGAGTCAGTCGGACGTATTCGAGCAATCAAGCAGCGGCTTTCGCGCTAGCTCAGCAAGCCCACGTGGCCCGTCGAACGCTCCCGCGGCGCAATGCGTTCAGCAGTCGGTCGATCTTCCCGCGACGGCCCGCCGGACCGACCAGCGTCAGCGTCAACAACAGCAGCGGCAGCCCAGCGCGGCATCGGTCCGACAGCTACTCGCGGCTCAGGCCACGGTGGGCAGGGTGGGGCTGGAGACGTCATAGATCTTGCCGGGTTGGGTGAGCAGCGGGCCGAGCACCGCCGCCTTGCGGTCACTCTGCTCCACGCCGCCCCAGCGCACCTCCCGCCCGTTGCCCTCCCGCCCCTTGTCCAGTCGCAGCACGACATCGGCCGGCGATCTCGCAGCAACCACGAGCACCTGGGCCCTCAGCGGCTCGGGCAGCCCGGTCAGCACCGTCAGCGCGGCGACCGTGGCGGCGTCCCGGGGGCCGACGCGCGCCACCCGCAGCTCGGGCAGACCAGGCGGTCTGACGGGCACCACCGCGTAGTCGGTGCCGGTGGCGTCCACCAGATGCGTGCTGTCGCTGCGGCGAACGACCGCGACCGGGGTCCGCTCGGCGAGCTCGATCCACACCGTGCCGTCCAGGGCGCTGCGCACCCGCACGCTCGCCACCCGCGGCACCGCGGCCACTCTGGCCTGGATCCCCTTCGTGTCGAGCTGCAGCATCGGCGTGCCCAGCGGGACTGCCGCCGCGGCCCGCACCTCGTCGACGGGAAGCTCCCTGGTACCCACCACCTGGACCGAGCGGGCATCGAACAGCGAACTGACCAGCAGCGCCCAGGCCAGCCCCCCGGCCAGGACCAGCACAGCCAGCCCCGCGATCAGCCAGGGCCACCAGCGCTGGGCGGGCCGGGCCGGTCTTGGCGGCCGGGGCGCAGTGGCCGGCTTCGCCGGCCACCCATGATCA
Source organism: Pseudonocardiaceae bacterium (assembly GCA_050700115.1). Taxonomy (GTDB): domain Bacteria; phylum Actinomycetota; class Actinomycetes; order Mycobacteriales; family Pseudonocardiaceae. The sequence goes on along the minus strand of JBOHGG010000010.1, from coordinate 38,866 downwards.
CCGTTCGGGAAGCGATAGCCGCGGTCAGCGCGGTCGATTCTTCCGGAACGACGATCACTGGGTAATCCGGTGCCGCTGGTACGGTTCGATGCGCTGCGTTCCCGCGCGACAGTCAACGCGCGGGGGGTAGCCCGCCGGGATCGGCGACGGGCGCGCGAGGCACCGGGACCGGCGGCGCTCACGGCGACCCGGCAAGGCAGCGGCGCTCCAGCTCGGCAATCAGTTCGGGGCCGAGCACCGTCACGTCACCGGCCCCCATGGTGATCACCACATCGCCGGGCCGGACCAGGTCGGCCAACCGCGCGGGCACGTCCGCCCAGCACGGCTCGTAGTGCACACACCCGGCCGGCAGCGGCACCGCTTGCGCGATCAGCGCTCCGGTGACACCTGGCAGCGGGTCCTCCCGGGCGCCATACACATCCAGCAGCAGCACCACGTCGGCCAGCGCCAGCGCGGTGCCGAACTCAGCGGCGAAGTCGCGGGTGCGGGAGTACAGGTGTGGTTGAAACGCCACGACCAGCCGCCCCGCCCCCGCCACCTGGCGGGCGCCGCGTAGCGCGGCGGCCACCTTGGTCGGGTGGTGGGCGTAGTCGTCGTAGACCCGCGCGCCCGCCGAGCGACCCTTGAACTCGAACCGGCGGCGGACTCCGCTGAACCCGGCCAGCCCAGCCAGCAGACCGGGCAGCGGCGCGCCCAGCTCCAGGCCGGCCAGCAACGCGGCGACGGCGTTGCTCGCCATGTGTTCCCCGGGCACCGCGACGTCGAGCTGCACCCGGTGTGCCTGCCCATCCGGCCCGGTCAGGGCCACCGTGGCGACACCCCGCCCGCCGTCGGGGGCATACGCCAGCAGCCGGGCGCCCTCGACGGCAGCGGCGGTCCGTCCGTAGCGGCGCACGCGTACCCCGGATGCTGTGGCCCGCGCCGCCAGGGCTGCCGATCCGGGGTCGTCCGCGTTGGCGATCAACACCCCGTCCGGGCGCAGCCGGGCGACGAAGGCGTCGAAGGTGGCGGTGTAGGCCTCGACGGTGCCGTGGTGGTCCAGGTGGTCGGATTCGACGTTGGTGACCACAGCGAAATCGGGTGTGTAGGCCAGCAAGGAGCCGTCACTCTCGTCGGCCTCGGCCACGAAGATGTCGCCGCTGCCGTGGTGGGCACCGGACCCGGCGACAGTGAGGTCGGCACCGATGAGGAACGACGGGTCGGCGCCACAGTGCTGCAGCGCGACGGTGAGCATCGACGTGGTGGACGTCTTGCCCGCGGTCCCGGTGACGCAGGCGACCCGGTAACCGGTCATCAGGGCCGCCAGTGCCGCGGAGCGGTGGATCACCGGGATGCCCCGCCGGGCGCCCTCGACGAGTTCCGGGTTGTTCGGGTCGGCCTGGTGCACCGCCTTGGTGCTGATGATCGCGGTGGGGTCGGCGCCGAGCTGGTCGAGGTTGGCCGCAGCATGCCCGACGGCCACCTTGGCGCCCAGTGCCCGCAGCGCGAGCAGCGCACGGGAGTCCTTGGCGTCCGAACCGGACACGGCGCCACCTCGGGCCAACACGATCCGGGCCACCCCACTCATCCCGGCCCCCCCGATGCCGATCAGGTGGGCGCGGGCGAGTTGCCCCGGCAACGCACCCGCGCTCACTGCCTGCTCCCGGGCCTGCCCCCGGCTCGAGCTGGATGCGGGAACCGCTGCCGCCGCGGCGCAGGGGTGTAGGGCACCGGCGGGCGCAGTCGCAACAGCCGCGAGACGGCACCCTGACGGCCGGCCCGGCTGGTCTCCGAGCGCAGCGCGGCCACCGCCTGCGGTTCGTGCCGGGCGAAGTTCGCCAGCAGTCCGAAGCTGAGCATCGTCAGCGCAGCGGAGGTTCCTCCCGAGGAGATCAGCGGCAGCGGGATCCCGGTGACCGGCAGCAGGCCGACCACGTACCCGATGTTGATCGCGGCCTGACCGACCAGCCAGGTGGTGACGGTGGCGGACACCAGCTTGATCCATGGGTCGGTGTTGCGCGCCGCGATCCGGATTCCCACGTAGGCCAGCGTGCCGAACAGCAGCAGCACCACCAGACAGCCCAGGAATCCCAGCTCCTCACCGATGATCGCGAAGATGAAGTCGTTGTGCGCGTTGGGCAGGTAATCCCACTTGGCGCTGCCCTGCCCGAGCCCCACCCCCCACCAGCCGCCGTCGGCCAGCGAGAACACCGCTTGGCGGGCCTGATAGGCCGCGCCCTGGGAGTCGACTCCGGGATGCAGGAAGGACTCGATCCTGGCCGATCGGTAACCGGCTATTGCGGCCATGACGAGCGCCCCGGCGACCGCGACGACCGCGATCGCGCCGAACAGCTCACCCGGTGCACCGCCGAACCACAGCAGGGCGAGCAGCACGATGGCCAGCGTGATCGTGGTACCAAGATCAGGCTCCAGCATCACCAGCACGAAGATCACCACGGCCACCGGAACCACCGGTACGAGCAGGTGGCGCCACTGATGGAGCAGCGCACGCTTGGTGATCAGCACGTGCGCGCCCCACAGCGCCAGCGCGAGCTTGGCCGGCTCGGAGGGCTGCAGGGACAGCGGGCCCAGCCGCAGCCAGTTCTGCGAGCCATTGATTTCGGCGCCTAGCGGGCTGAGTACCGCGACCAGCAGCGCCACGCACACCACGAGGAACAATCCACTGGTGCCGCGCAGCAGCCGCACCGGCATCCGCATTCCCAGCCAGAACAACACCAGCCCGACGCCGCAATACGCCAACTGGTGGACGAACACCGCATAGGATGATCCGTCTCGGGTGTAGGACTCCACGTTGGACGCCGAGAGCACCATCACCAGGCCGAACAGGGTCAGCAGGCCGAAGACGGCGAGCACCAGGTGCAGCGAGGTGAGCGGCCGGGCGAGCCAGGCGGTGAGCGCCTCGCGGGCGACCGCCACTCGAGCCGCGGTGAACGCCGGCTGCCGGGGGGCGCTACTCCTCACCGGGCCCCCGGATCGAACCGCTGACAGCTGGGTCAGTGCGGCACGTGTCGGCGGTGTGGGCGGTGTGGGCGGCTACTGCGGCGGCGAAGGCCCGGCCACGCTGCGCGTAGTCGGCGAACATGTCCATCGACGCCGCCGCCGGGGCGAGTAGCACGACATCACCTGGACGGGCCAGCTCGGCGGCGGCGGCCACCACCTCCATCATGGCGCCATCGTCTCCCGAATCCACCACCCGCACCGGGAGGTTGGGCGCGTGTCGTGCCAACGCGGCGGCAATCACCGCGCGGTCCGCGCCGAGCAGCACCGCGCCGACCATCCGATCCCGGGTGTCGACGACGAGGGAGTCCACGTCGACGCCCTTGAGCAGCCCCCCCGCCACCCACACCACCCGGTCGTGGGCCAGCAGGGCGGCCCGCGCCGCATGCGGGTTGGTGGCCTTCGAATCATCGACATACGACGCCCCGGCGTACGTGCCGACTCCTACACCGCGGTGCCCGCCAGGGGTGAAAGCGCGCAGTCCCGAAGCGACGGCCTGCGCCGTAACCCCGGCGGTACCTCCAAGTGAGCGGGCCAGTGCCGCGGCGGCCAGCGCGTTCGCAACGTTGTGCGGGCCGGCTGGGCGGACGTCGGAGAGCTCGGCCAGCCCTTCGGCACCCTCGTGGCCGCTGAAAGCACGGTCCACCAGTTGCCCGCCTACCACCCCCAACTGGCCCTCCCGAGGCTCACCGGTGGTGAAGCCGACCCCGCCGCGCCCGGCGGCCAGCCGCGTCGACCACTCGTCGTCGACGTTGAACACCGCCGTGGTGTTCTCGGCGTACACGCTGCCCTTGGCCGCTGCGTAATGTGCCATGCCGCCGTGCCAGTCCAGGTGGTCGGCTGAGACGTTGAGAACCGCAGCCGCCCGCGGATCCAGCCCGCGTGACCAGTGCAACTGGAACGACGACAACTCCACGGCGAGCACCCGGTGACCGGCCCGCACCGCGTCCAGCACCGGGAGCCCGACATTGCCGCACGCCACCGCATCCACCCCGGCGGCGCGCAGGATCGACTCGAGCATCCCGACCGTGGTGGTCTTGCCATTGGTGCCGGTGACCACCAGCCACTGCGATCCGGCAGGCCCCGATCGAGCACAGTCCAGCCAGCGGGCCAGTGCGACGTCCCCGATCACCGGCACCCCGGCTCGGATTGCGGCCAGCATCAGCGGCGCGTCCGGCCGGAAACCCGGGCTGGTCACCACCAGGTCGGTGCCCGGCGGCGGTGCGACCAACCCGCAGGCCAGCTGCACTGGGCCAGTTACCCCTGGTCCATCGACCCATGAGGTGCCGGCCAGCGCCTCCAACTGGGCCGGCGACGAGTCGGTGACGGTGACCATGGCGCCCAGTTCGGCCAGCACCCGCGCGGCCGAGACGCCGGTGACGCGCGCCCCGGCCACCAGCACCCGGGCCCCGGCGAGGTCAGCCACGCCATTGATCGGTGTGGGCAGTGCTATCACAGGGCGATCACCCCCCGGCAGCCGTCAGCCACTCGCTGTAGAACACCCCTGCGCCCAATGCACAGCAGATGGCCGCGAGCAGCCAGAACCGGATGATGACAGTGGTCTCGGCCCACCCCGCCAGCTCGAAGTGGTGGTGAAACGGTGCCATCCGGAACGGCCGGCGATGGGTGGTCCGAAACACCGCCACCTGGATCACCACCGACAGCGCCTCCACCACGAACAGCCCACCGATCACCACGAGGAGCAGTTCGGTTCGGGTGACCACGGACAGACCGGCCAGCAACCCACCGATGGCCAGTGACCCGGTGTCACCCATGAAGATCCTCGCCGGGGGCGCATTCCACCACAGGAACCCGATGCACGCACCGACCGCCGCGGCGGCCACCACCGCCACGTCCAGCGGGTCGCGCACGGTGTAGCAGCCGGGGACAGCCTGGACGGTGCAGTCCTGGGTGAACTGCCAGAACGAGACGATGACGTAGGTCACCAGCACCATCGCGGCCGCCCCCGCCGCCAGCCCGTCCAGGCCGTCGGTGAGGTTCACCGCATTCGACCAGGCGGACACCAGCAGGTAGCTGAAGACCACGAAGCCGACGGCGCCGAAGGAGACCACGGCGACATCCCGCACAAAGGACAGCTGCAACGAGGCCGGGGAAATACCATTGACGTCGCGGAAACCCATCGCCAGGATCCCGAAGAGCACCGCGGCGACCAGTTGCCCGACCAGCTTGGCGGTCTTGCTCAAGCCCAGGTTGCGCTGCCGACGAACCTTGATCAGGTCGTCGAGGAAGCCGACCACACCGAGCACCGTGGTGAGCAGCAGCACGAGCAGGGCGGAAGCGGAGATGCCGTGACCGGTGACGGTGACATGGGCGACCAGGTAACCGCTCCACATCGCCAGCAGGATGGCGACCCCACCCATGGTGGGCGTGCCCCGCTTGCTCTGGTGAGTCTGCGGACCCTCCTGCCGGATCTCCTGGCCGAACCCCTGCCGGATGAACAGCCGGATCAGGTAAGGCGTGAACAGGATCGCGGCCAGCAGGGCGACCCCGGAGGCGACCAAGATGGTGCTCACCTGATGCTGCTCCCGCCCAGCAGCCCATCGGCAACCCGCTCCAGCCCGACCGCCCGGGACGCCTTGATCAGCACCACGTCGCCCGCGGTGAGTTCGCCGCGAAGGAGCTCCAGCACGGCGGGCACATCAGGCACCAGCACCGGCGCTGCGCGCCCAGCGCGCCCAGCGCGCCCAGCGTGTCGGGCTCTGGTGCCCGGTGTGTCGGCCTCTGATGCCCGGTGCCCTGCTGCGGTCCCGTCTTGTGCGGCCCAGTAGATCGGCCGGACGCGCTCCCCCACCACGACGAGCCGGTCGACACCGAGGCGCACCGCAAGCGCACCGATCTCCCGGTACGCCTCGGTCTCGGCCTCGCCGAGCTCGGCGAGCGGGCCCAGCACCGCCCAGCTGCGCCGGTCGCCACCGGCCATCGCGACCAGGGTGCGCAGCGCGGCGGCGACCGACTCGGGGTTGGCGTTGTAGGCGTCGTTGACCACCGTCACCCCGTCGGGGCGGTCGGTGACCTCCAGCCGCCAGCGCGACGCCGGCCGGTAGCCGGCGAGCACCTCGGCTGTCAGCGCTGGGGTAGCACCCAGCTCCAGGGCCACGGCGGCCGCGGCCAGCGCGTTGGACACCTGGTGCTCGCCGGGTACCGCCAGCTGCACCGGGGTCTCACCGGCCGGGGTCACCAGGCGAAACGAGGGACAACCGCGATCGTTCAGGACGACGTCGGTGGCGCGGATCTGGGCCGCAGCCGACCGCCCGAAGCGCACCACCCGGGCAGCGGTACGGCGGTCCATCGCGGCAACCGCGGCGTCGTCGGCGTTGAGCACCGCGACCCCGGCTGCCGGCAGCGCCTCGACCAGCTCGCCTTTGGCAGTGGCCACCGCGTCCCGGGAGCCGAACTCACCGAGGTGCGCCGAGCCGACGTTGAGCACCACCCCGATCGACGGCGGTGCCACCCGGCACAGCGCGGCGATCTGGCCGGGGCCGCGCGCGGACAGCTCCAATACCAGGTGCCGGGTGGCCGCGTCGGCGCGCAGCACGGTCCACGGATGGCCGATCTCGTTGTTGAACGATCCCGGCGGCGCGACGGTGGGGCCCAAGTGGGCCAGCAGCGTCGCAACCATGTCCTTGGTGGAGGTCTTGCCCGACGAGCCGGTGAGGCCCACCACGGCAAGACCCGACGCAACCTCACCGCGAGCCTGACTGAGCCGGTCCACCACGGCGCGTGCCAGCCGGGCCAGCGCGGCCAGCACCGCCGCGCCCGCGCCGTCGGTGTCCGCCGCCAGCGGGTAGGCGGCGGATGCCGGGCCACTGACCGGCGCAGCGAGGACCGCCGCAACACCGACGGGGCGCCCGGCAAGTACTCCGACAGCTCCCGCGGCCATCGCGGCAGCGGCGAAGTCGTGCCCGTCGACCTGCTCGCCGGGTAACGCGACGAACAACCCACCCGGCCCGATGCAGCGGGAGTCGAACTCGACGCTGCCGGACACCACGGCGGCACCGTCGCAGCCGTGCACGGTGCCGCCGACCGCGCCGGCCACCTCGGCCAAGGTCAACGGGATCACCGGGTGCTCCGGTCTGCCAGCGCTTGAGCGAGCACCTCTGCATCGGAGAACGGGTGCGTGATGCCATGTACCCGCTGGCCGGTCTCGTGGCCCTTGCCTGCGACGACCACCGCGTCCCCGGGGCCGGCCCGGGCGACGGCGTGCGCGATCGCCTCGGCCCGGTCAGCGATCTCCACTACCTCAGCGGACCCGGCGCGGGCACCGGTGAGCATCGCGGTGCGGATCACGGCAGGATCCTCGGTGCGCGGGTTGTCGTCGGTGACCACCAGCAGATCCGCACGACGAGCAGCCTCGGCTCCCATCAGCAACCGCTTACCGGTGTCGCGGTCCCCGCCACAACCCAGCACCACCAGCAGCCGCCCGGGGACTTGGGCGCGCACCGCTTCGAGCAGCGCGGCGACCGCAGCCGGCTTGTGCGCGTAGTCCACCACCGCCAGGAAGCCCTGGCCGGCGTCTACCCGCTGCATCCGGCCCGGCACCTCGGCGGTGCTCATGCCCCGGGCCAGCAGCACCGGATCGGCTCCCGCGGCATGCCCGACAGCGAGTGCAAGCAACGCGTTGGTCACATTGAACGCGCCGGGTAGTCGCAGGGTCGCTGGTATCTGCAGGCCCCCGGGGCCGAGCACGCGGAAGTGCTGTGTGCCGTCCGGATCCGCCACTATGTCGCCGGTGCTCCAGGTGGCAGCACCGTCTTCGGGGCCGTTGAGTGCCGCCGCGCCGAGTGCCGCCGCGTTGAGTGACACAGTGATGCTGGCGGGCGTGACCAGCCGCTGTCCCCAGGCGTCGTCGATGCACACCACCTCGGCGCCGGCCCGCCCGTCGAACAGCATCGCCTTGGCGGCGAAGTAGTCCTCGAGGTCGGCGTGGAAGTCCAGGTGGTCCTGGGACAGGTTGGTGAACGCGCCGACCGCGAAGGCGGTAGCCGTCACCCGGCCCAGCGCCAATGCATGGCTGGAGACCTCGATGGGCACGTGCGTGACGCCGCGCTCGACCATCAGCGCCAGCAGCGCCTGCAGGTCCGGGGCCTCGGGGGTGGTGCCCCCCCTGGTGGGCAGGTGCTGCTCACCGATCCGCAGCTGCACCGTGCCAAGCAGGCCGGTGGTCACGCCGGCCGCCCGCAACCCCGCCTGGAGCAGGTAGGCCGTAGTGGTCTTGCCGGAGGTACCGGTGATCCCGAGCACCGCCAGCCGGGTGGAGGGGTCGCCGAAAATGCGCGCCGACAGCGCGCCCAGCACCGACCGTGGGTGGGGATGCACCAGCACCGGGACCGCTGCCCCCGCCAGCGCCGACCGTTGCGCACCGGCGGGGTCGGTGAGCACCGCGACGGCGCCGGCGGCCAGCGCGATGCCAGCGAAGTCGGCGCCGTGTGGGCGGCCCGGAGCCAGGCTGGGCAACGCCGCGAAAAGATCGCCGGGGAGCACCTGCTGGGCCCGCAGCGTGACACCGGTGACCAGGGTCTGATCCAGGAGGGTCTGATCCAGGAGGGTCTGATCCAGGAGGGTCTGAGCCGGGGATCCGCAGACCGTCGCGCCGGCCAGCACCGCAAGCGCGGTCGCTGGGGTCGGAGCGGTCTGCGACGGCCGCAGCGGTGTCTCGGTCGACGAGAAAGTCACAGAGGCAGTCACAGGGCAGTCAGGTCTTGGGGTCGGGGGCGGGTAGCGCTGGAGGTCCAGGCGGTAGGCAGCCACCGTCGTGGTGGGTCGGCCTTGAGTGGGCACGCTAGTCCAGGGTGAGGGTGGCAATCGGACTGGGCCCCGGGGACAGCGGGATCTGGTAGCGCCCCGCCAGGTAGGAGGCGATGTCGTGGAACAGCGGCGCGGCATTACCGACGGCCGGGTCGTCGAGGGCGATCCCGACCACGAAGCGCGGGGCGTCGGCGGGCAGGATGCCCGCGAAGTTGATCCAGTAGTTGGAGTTGCTGTAGCAGCCACAGGCAGGGTTGACCTGCTGCGCGGTGCCCGTCTTGGCGGCAATCTGGTAGCCGTCCAGCGCCGCCTCCGGGCTGGTCCCCCGCTGCCCACCAGACTCGTTCTGCACGACCGCGCGCAGCATGTCCCGCACGGTGTGCGCGGTCTCCGGGCTGACCACCCGGACGCCCTCGGGCTGCGGGGTCGCGGTGCGGGTGCCGTCCGGGGCGATCTCGGCGCTGACGATGCGCGGCGGGATACGCAGGCCGTCGTTGGCGATCGCCTGGTACATGCCGGCCATCTGCAGCACGGTCATCGATAGCCCTTGACCGATGGGCAAGTTGGCGAATGTGCTGCCCGACCACTGGTCACGGGGCGGTACCCGGCCTGCGCTTTCCCCGGGCAACCCCACACCGGTGCGCTGGCCCAGACCCATTCGGTGCAGCATGTCCACAAAGCGGTCCTCGCCGACCCGCTGCGCGGTGAGCAGCGTGCCGACGTTGGACGAGCGGGCCAGCACCCCGGTGAACGTGAGATTCAGGGTGCCGTGTGACCACGCGTCGGAGACGGTCCGGTCGGCGACCCGGATGTGGCCAGGGACTTGCAGTGGAGTGTCCGGTTGCATGACGCCGTTTTCGACAGCGGCGGCGGCAGTGATTATTTTGTTCACCGAGCCCGGCTCGAAGGGTGCCGACACCGCCGGATTGGCCAACAGCCTGGGAGTTGCCGATGCGAGGTCGTTCGGGTCGAAGGTGACGTCATTGGCCATGGCGTACACCTCGGCGGTGCGCGCGTCGAGCACCACCGCGCTAGCCCCTTTGGCGCGGTACTTCCGGGCGAAGTCGCCGAGCATCTGCTGGAGGGTGAACTGCAGGTCGGAATCCAGGGTGAGCTCCAGCCCCGAACCGGGTACCGGTGTCTGGACGGCGCGCTCGCTGCCCGGGATGATCGCGTCCGAGCCCTCCGCGGTGTCCACCACCCGGCGACCGTCCCGGCCGGCCAGCAGGGTGTCGGCGTAGTTCTCCAGGCCGGCCAGTCCCCGCACTTTTCGCTCGTCGGCTCGCCAGTTCGCCACTCCCAGGACGTTGGCTGCGAGCTCACCGCCGGGGTATTGCCGGATCTCCCGGTACTCCGCGCTGATTTCCGGGAAGTCCTGCTGGATCGCTCTGGCCTGGGCCGGCCGCACGAATGGTGCGAGTAACACGGTGGTGCGGTCGCTGCGTAGTTGGCTGAGAACCTCCTGCTCGGACGCCGGCGGCCCGAGCACCTCGGCTACCCGGCGGGCCATCGCCTGCTTGTGCAGGTCCGGATCGACCCGGACCGCGCGCTGCTCCGCGACGATCCGCTTGGGCTGGGCATAAAGGGCCTGGGCCTGCACGCTGAACGCCAGCGGCGTGCCGTTGCGGTCGGTGATCCTGCCGCGCTCGGCAGGCAACATCTGGACCGTGGTGCGCTGATTGGCGGCTCGCGTCGAGAGCTCCGCTGCCTGCAGTCCCTGCACGTGGACCAGCTTGAGTCCGGCAGCCACCAGCGCGAGGACGAGCACGACCCGCCCCAGCACCAACCGGTTACGCAGGCTGCCGGCCGACGAACCGGGTCTACGGCGGCGACGTGTGCCCATCATGTACCGGCCGGCACAGGCTGGGCGGGCACCGGTTGGGCAGGTGCCGGTTGGGCAGGCGCTGCTGGTTCGGCAGGCACCGGTTGGGCAGGCGCTGTTGCCGGGGCAGGTGCCGACGGCGGGGCGGGTGCGGTGGCCGGTCGAGGCTCGCCGATCCGGACGACGGTGCCGTCTGGGCGCACGAGCAGCCGCGCTGGATCCCCGGCCGGCACCATGCCCAGCTCGCGGGCCCGGCGAGCCACCTCCGGCGCGGTCTCCAGATCAGCCACCTCGCGACCCAGGTTCTCCGAACGCTCCGCGAGGTTCCTGGCCTGCTCTTGGGCGCTCTGCAGGTGATAGGAGTCCGCGGCGGCCGCCGTGGACAACCACAACGTGGCCACCAGCGCCACCGCCAGCAGCACCATCACCAACACCACGAAGGGCGCCCGGCGCGCGGCGTCCGAGCTGTCCCGAGCAACGTGCGGCAAACCCGTGCGCTGCGCGCGCCGCGCGTACGCCCGCTGCACGGCCCGGGAGCGCACCCGCTCGGATTCGGCGCCCCGGCGGCGGGTGAGCAGGGCAGACCTGCCGCGAGTCGGAGACGCGGTGCGCTGCGCCGTCGTCAGAGACGTCACCGGGTCGTCTCCGGGCGGTCAGGACGGTGATGGGGAGCCGCGGCGATACGTTCGGCGGCCCGCAGCCGCACCGAGGCTGCCCGCGGGTTGGTCTCGGACTCGGCCGGGCCGGCCTGTTCAGCGCCGCGGGTCACGATGCGCAGCTGGGGTCCGTGGCCGGGCAGCTCGACCGGCAGCCCGGGCGGGGTGCGCGAGCCGGTCAGTTGTGCCAGCGCCCGTTTCACGATGCGGTCCTCCAGAGAGTGGTAGGACATCGCCACCAGCCGACCACCGACCGACAGTGCATCCAGCGCAGCGGGTATCGCCGAGCGCAACGCGGTGAGCTCGCCGTTGACCTCGATGCGCAACGCCTGGAAGGTCCGCTTGGCCGGATGGCCACCGTGGCGGCGGGTGGCCGCCGGGACACTCCGGTAGACGATCTCGACCAGCCGGACCGTGGTGTCGAAGGGCCGCCGCTCCCGCTCGGCCACGATCGCAGCGGCGATCCGGCCGGCGAAGCGCTCCTCGCCGTACTCCCTGAGCACCCTCGTCAACTCGGCCTTCGAATACTCGTTGAGCACGTCAGCCGCGGTGGGCCCGGTGCTGGGGTCCATCCGCATGTCGAGTGTGGCGTCGCGAGCGTAGGAGAAGCCCCGCTCCGGGGCGTCGAGTTGCAGCGACGAGACTCCCAGGTCGAACAAGACACCGTCCACAAGCCCGATGCCGAGGCGTGCCAGCACGTCGGGTAGCTCGTCGTAGACCGCATGTACCAGGTGGGTACGGCTGGCGTGTGCCTGCAGCCGGTCGCCGGCCAGGGCGAGCGCCTGCGGGTCGCGGTCCAGTCCCACCAGGGTGAGCTCGGGATGAGTGTCGAGCAGGCCGGCCGCGTGCCCCCCCAGACCCAGCGTGGCGTCGACCACCACGGCCGGCCGGTTCGCCAACGCGGGACCGAGCAGTTCCAGGCACCGGCGCAGCAGAACGGGAGTGTGCTGGGGCGACCCGGCACCACCGAGCGGGCGATCGGCCACCGCCAACCTCCCTTCGCTCACATCCACCTCCCGTGCCCCCACCTCATTTCATTTCGTGCTAGGGCGCGACCCGACCGGGATCACCGGGGCGGTGTCGAAACCCTCCCCGGTGCCGCCAGGTCTCCGCCCGGTACGAGGTCCTGGCGCCGGGGAAGGTGCGTCAGGGCCCTGCTGTCCGCGTCGTTGCATCGGATTCGATGCAGACCCGGACGGAGGCCTCACGGCACCGGGACTGAAGGTGCTGCCGCGCTGGCAGACCCCGCCCGGTCACATCACGCCGGGCAGCACCTCCTCCTGCGCTTGCGCGTAGGACTCCTCGTGTTCTTCCAGGTAGCGCTGCCAGGCCACGGCATCCCAGATCTCCAGTCGGCTGATCGCCCCGATCACCGCACAGTCCTTGCTCAACCCGGCATAGCGCCGAAGCTCGGCGGCGATCGAGATACGGCCCTGCCCGTCCGGGCGTTGCTCGTCGGTGCCGGCGAACAGGTAACGCTGGTAGGCCCGCACCGCCTCGTTGGTGAACGGCGCCTGCGCCACCTTGCGGGCCATCTCCTCGAACTCGGCACGCGGGAAGACGTAGAGGCAGTGATCCTGTCCCTTGGTGATCATCAACCCCCCTGCGAGCGCGTCGCGGAACTTCGCCGGCAGCGTCAACCGGCCCTTATCGTCGAGCCGGGGGGCGTGCGTGCCCAGGAACACGGGTCACCCACCTCCCCAGCAGCCCGGTCGACTGGCCCGTGGACTGGCACAGAGCACCCTTGTGCTCCACTGCCAACCACCCTACCCCACTTTGCGCCACTGTCAACGCACAAACATCGAGATCTCTCCTCACAGCAGGTGATCGGGGCAGTTCAGCGCCAGTGTCAGCAAGGTGGGGGACAACCCGCCCGCACGGTGTGCTCAAGCCCCCTATCAGCCCACCCATCCGCCCTCCCACCCCCCTCCCACACTCATCTGCTGCCCCGGGTGGGGCAAAGTGGTGGGCGCAGCGACATGGCTGCTTGTCGCTGTCTCCAAGCACATTTGAGCCGCCACATGGATGCTTGTCGCTGTCCGGGCGGTTAAGGTCGCGGAGACATGGTCAGGAGGTTCAGTGAGCGTGCCGCCCACCGGGGTGCAGCCGCCGCAACTGGCGGACGTGCGCGCTATCGCGCAGCGGATTGCGGGCAACGTCGAGCGGGTGCTGGTCGGCAAGCCCGACGCGGTCCGGACCGCGTTGATCACGCTGCTCGCCGAGGGCCACCTGCTGGTCGAGGACGTGCCGGGAGTGGGCAAAACGTCGCTGGCCAAGGCGTTGGCCCGGTCCGTGGACTGCACGGTCAGCCGGATCCAGTTCACCCCTGACCTGCTGCCCAGCGACATCACCGGCGTGTCCGTGTTCAATCGCAACACCGGGGACTTCGACTTCCGGCCAGGCCCGATCTTCGCCAACGTGGTGGTCGGCGACGAGATCAATCGGGCCTCCCCCAAGACCCAGTCCGCGCTGCTGGAGTGCATGGAGGAGCGCCAGGTCACCGTCGACGGGCGCAGCTACCCGCTGTCAGGCCCGTTCATGGTGGTCGCGACCCAGAATCCGGTGGAGATGGAGGGCACCTACGCGCTACCGGAAGCCCAGCGCGACCGGTTCACCGCCCGCGTCTCGCTGGGCTACCCGGATCCCGCCGCAGAGCTCGCGATGGTGGACGAGCACGCGGCTAACGACCCGTTGGCCACGCTGAAGCCGGTGTCCACCGCGGCCGAGGTGAGAACCCTGTGCCAGGCGGTCCGCCTGATCCACGTGGCCGCCGATGTGCGCCGCTACGTCGTGGACGTGGTCGGCGCCACTCGCCGGTTACCCGAACTTCGACTGGGCGCCTCGCCACGTGCCACCCTGCAGCTGATCCGCACCAGCCGGGCAGCAGCGGCCCTGGTCGGCCGGGACTATGTGGTACCCGACGATGTGCAGGCTGTCGCATCGCAGGTGCTGGGTCACCGGCTGGTGCTCACCGCCGAGGCGCAGGCCGACCGGCTGTCACCGGAGATTCTGGTGCGCAGTGTGCTGGCGCGAGTACCGGTACCCCACGCGCCGGCCGGGGCAGCGCCGGTCAGTGTTGACGGCCGCGGCGACCGCAATGGCGCCGTGGGCTGGCACCGCCCACCCCGGATGCCATAAGTGCTCCGGCTGCGAGGCGGCCTGACCACCCGCGGCCGGTGCATGGTGGCAGCAGGTCTCGCGGCGGTGCTCTGCGGGGTGCTGCTCGACGAGCGGGACCTGCTGCGGGTGGCAGCGTTCGCCGTGGTGGCACCGCTGCTGGCCGCGCTGGTCATCGGGCTCACCCAGGTCCGGCTACGAGCCACCAGGGAGCCCGGGCCACCCCGGATCCCGGTCGGCAGCGATTGCCAGGTGCACTTAGTGGTGCGTTCCACCGGGCGGCTCAGTGGCAGGCTGGTACTCGAGGACGGGGTGCCCTCGGCACTGGGTGCATCGATATCGGGCGACTCGGTATCGGGCGACCCGGCATTGGACTACCATGCCCGGTTCGCGGTGGCGCACCTGCCACGGGACCGCGCAGTGCGGTTGAGCTACCCACTACACCTGGCAGAACGCGGCGTGCACAGCCTCGGTCCACTGGTAGCGCGGATCACGGACCCGTTCGGTTTGGCCGAATTCCGCTGCACGCTCGCCGGGCACAGCCGGCTGGTCGTGACGCCTGAGGTGGCGCCATTGTCCGGGATGCCCGCCGGGGGTGACCTGGGTAGTGGCACAGCCGGCGCCGGGCGGGTGGGCGCCGGGCCCGGTCAGGACGCCGTCGTGGTGCGCAGTTATCGGCAAGGTGACGACCTGCGCCAGGTGCACTGGCGCACGACGGCCCGGCGGGACGAGTTGATGGTGCGGGTGCAGGAGTGGCCGTGGCGCGGCGGTGCCACCGTGCTGCTGGACCACCGCGCCTCGGCGCACCGCGGCAGTGGACCCACCTCGAGCCTGGAGTACGCGGTGTCGCTGGCCGCCAGCGTGTACGTGCACCTCGCGCGGCACGGGCAACAGGTACGGCTGGTCACCGAGGACGGCGTGACGCGCGCCGGCGGAACCGACGTGACCAACCACACCATCGACACCGGGCTCGACGCGCTCGCCGCACTGCGCGCGAGCCACCAGCCTGACCTCGCCAGCGGCCCGGCTCTGACCGGGGGCCAGGAGGTGATCGCGGTGCTCGGCGCGGTCGGGCCGGCAGCCGTCGAGCAGCTGCTGGCGCACCGCCCGCGCGGGATGCGCAGCCACGCCGTGCTGCTCGACGTCGCAGCCTGGAGCGCTGAGGGGGGCGGCTCACCTCGTGCGGCCCGGCCCGATCCGGCGCAGGCCGCCCGCCTGCTCGTCGCAGCAGGCTGGTCGGTCACGATGGCCGGCCCGGACCAACCGCCGCCGCTGGTGTGGAATCGCCTGTGCATCAGCTCGCGCAGCAAGTGGGAGGCGCTGCGGTGAGAACCATCAGCGAGCTCGCTGCCCGGGGGCTGACCTTCGCACGGAGCCACGCAGCAAGCGGCATAGCAGCAAGCCGCATAGTGACCAGCGCAGTGACCAGCGCACTGGCCGGGCTGGCCGTGGCATTCACTGCGACGTCGTTGACCGGACTGCTCGCTGGGTCGCGCTGGTGGGGCTTGGTGGTAGTGGCCACTGCAGTCGTGGTCGCTGCCGGGGTGCTGCTGCGTTCACTGCGGATGCCGCCGATCGTGGTCGCGGTCGGTCAACTCGCCGCGCTGGTGGGGCTGGTCACTGCGGCGTTCACCCGCAGCGGCCGGCTCTTCGTGCTCCCCGGCTCCGACGCAGTCGCCGAGCTGGGCTCCCTGCTTGGCCGGGCCGCCCAGCAGGTTCGGGACGGCATACCCCCGGTACCGGAGAGCCCCGAATTGCTCTGCCTGGTGGTAGTCGCTTTCGGACTGGTCGCCATCGCCGTGGACACCCTCGCCGTCTCGGCCGCCGCTCCCGCCACCTCTGGGTTGGTGCTGGTGGGCGTGGTCGTCGTGCCTGCCGCGCTGTCGGATCAGCTGCTGCCCTGGTGGAGCTTCGCGCTGGGAGCGCTAGGTTTCGCGCTGCTGCTGCTCACCGTCAAGAACGACGACCGGCCCGCGCCACGCCGGCACCTGGCGTGGCGCGACTTCGCCAGCCCTGGCGGGCCCCTCGGCGCGGCACCCGCGGCGATCGCGGTGGGCGCCGGTGCCCTGGTGGTGGCGTTGCTCGTCGGCGCGTCGGCCACCGCCGTCGGTACCGGTCGGCCGGGCACTGGCGGTGGCCGGCAGATCAGCGGGATCGGGCTGAACCCCTTCACCTCGCTGCGCGGCCAGCTCAACGCTGGGGAGGTCGTGGACCTGTTCCGAGTCCGGGGGCTGGAACAGCGCGCCTACCTGCGGGCGCTGACGCTGAGCCGGTTCGACGCCCAGGTGGGCTGGCTGCGGGGCCCGCTGGATGGCGCGGTGCCCGCGGGCGACGGGCAGCACCCCAGGCGGCTGCCACTGCCCGACGGGGTGACCGAGCCGGTCTCCGGGTCGGTAGTGCAGGTGCAGATCGAACCGATCAACTACGTGGACAACTGGCTGCCGTCCTTCGGCTACCCGCTGATCCTGGCCGACATCGGCCCGGACTGGAACTATGACCCCGACGCGACCACCATCTTCTCCGACCGCCGCCAGCGGGCGCAGGCCTATACCGAGTTCGGGGTGCTGCCCCAGCCGGATCCACAGCTGCTCCGCGCGGCGGGTCCCGGCGTCGGCGCGCCGTTCGCCAGAGTCGATCGGCGCTACCTCGACACCGGCGGAGTGAACCGGCGGGTAGCCCAGCTGGCCGCCCAGGTCACTGCGGGCAGCCGCACGGCATTCGACGCCACCGTCGCCGTCAACCAGTGGTTCACCAAGCCCGGCAGCGGGTTCAGCTACGACCTGCGGACGGCGCCGGGCAACAGCGGGGACGCCCTGGTGGACTTCCTGTTCACCGGCCACCGGGGCTACTGCGAGCAGTTCGCCTCGGCGATGGCGATCATGCTACGGACGCTGCGCATACCGGCCCGGGTCGCGATCGGCTTCACCCCCGGCATCGCCACGGACGACTCCCGGTTGATCACCACCGAGGACGCGCATGCCTGGGTGGAAGCATGGTTCCCGGGCGCTGGGTGGTTGCCGTTCGATCCGACCCCGCTGTCCGACGGGCGCACCGCGATACCGGGTTATGTGGCGCCTGACGCGGCCCAACCCGGCCAGGCGCCGCCACCGGCTCCCTCTCCGGCGCCCGCACCCACCGCGCCGGCGCCGGACGCGATCGCCGGGGCGTCGCAGGATCCTGGGGTCGGTGATCCCGGCCTCGGCGTGGGCACCAGGATCGGGCTGGCCGTCGGCGGGCTGCTGGTGGTCGCCGTGCTGGCGGGGCTCACCCCGCTGGCCGTTCGCGAGGCCCGCCGTCGGCGGCGGTTGTACCTGGTCGGCATTGGCGGACCGGACGCGGTCAGCGCCGCTTGGGAGGAGGTGTTGGCTGAGTCCGCAGACCGTGGCGTGGTGCTCCCCGTTGGCGAGACCGTGCGGGCGACGGCCCGGCGGCTGGCCGGCGAGCACGCGCTGGACGAACCTGGACAAGCCGGGCTGCACACCTTGGTCGGTGCGGTGGAGCGGACCTGGTACGCCCCGCACGTTCCCGGCCACGCCGCCACCAGCACCCGTGACGCCGATCGTGAACTCTGCGGAGCCCTCGAAGCCGTGCGCACCAGCTTGGCGCGGTGTGCCCCACCGACCCGGATGACCCGGCTACTACCGCGCTCGGTGCTGCCCCGGTGGCGCTGATCTGCCAGTGCTAATGGTCCTCGAAACGGCGGCGGAACCGCTGCTCCATCCGCTGGGCCAGCGTGCCGCGGCCTTGCCCGGCGGCCGACCGATCAGGTGACGCCCCGCCTCCGCCATCGCCCGCACCACGGCGGGAGAAGATCGCGACGACGGCCCCGGCAAACATCACCAGGAAGCCGAGGACGCTGACCACCGGGATCCCCACCGGGCGCACTGGGAGCATTACACCAGCGACCAGCAGCAGTAAGCCCAGCACGAAAAGCGCGATTCCCTGGATCCGGCGGCGGTGGTACCGGTTGCGCATCCGGGCACCCCGGACGTTCGACGCGAACTTGGGGTCCTCTGCATAGAGCGCGCGCTCGATCTGCTCGAGCAGACGCTGCTCGTGCTCGGAGAGTGGCATCGCTCCTCCTCCGGCACTCCGGTTTCGATGGCGGGTGGCTAGTCCCGACCGTAGTACGTGGCGTCGCCGGCCGCCCACCGTGGGCTCCTGCCCTTGAGGATACGAGCCCGAGGCTGCGCGGACTAGCCGATCGGCTCACTCGTTTCAGGTGACAACCGGTTATCGCCCGGATCGGACCGCCCCGGGGCGTCGAGCAGGGTCGCCAGCACCACTGCGGCGCTGCCGAACTTCGACCGCGCGGCATCGGCGGCCCGTTCGGCGTCCGGCCAGTTCGCGTTGGCGCCGTCCAGGGTGAGCTGCTCGGCCCCGGTACCTCCGATCAGTTGTTCCACCCGCACCCCCAGCAGCCGGACCGCCACCCCGCGCGGCAGGTGGCCGTCCAGCAATTCGGCGGCCAACCCGAACACCTCCTGCGCGGAGTCGGTCGGACCGGTCAAGGTTCGGGAGCGGGTGATGGTGGTGAAGTCGGGGTAACGGACCTTCAACGCCACCGTCCGCCCGCACAGGCCGCGGGCACGCAGCGCAGCCGTCGTGCGCTCTACCAGCCGCAGTAGCTCGCGGCGCAGCACCACCCGGTCGGCGACGTCGTGGGCGAAGGTCTCCTCCGCGCCCACGGACTTCTCCGGTGCATCGGGTACCACCCGCCGCTCGTCGCGGCCGTTGGCGAGCTCGTGCAGCTGCCGAGCCGCTGCGACGCCCACCGCGCGCCGCAGCGCGGGCAGCGGGGTACACGCGACGTCGGCCACGGTGGCGCACCCCAATCGATGCAGCGCCGCAGCAGTGCGCCGGCCCACCCCCCACAACGCCGACACGGGCAACGGGTGCAGGAATTCCAGCGCGCCGTCGGCGGGCACCACGACCAGCCCGTCTGGTTTGGACAGCCCGGAGGCAAGCTTGGCCAGGAACAAGCTCTGGGCCACGCCCACCGAGCAGGTCACCCGGTGGGCGTCATAGACCTGTCCGCGGATCCATTCCCCGATCCCGGCCGGGCTCATCCCCAGCCTGCGCAACGACCCGCCGACGTCGAGGAAGGCCTCGTCCAGGCTCAGCGGCTCGACCAACGGGGTGATCTCGCGGAACAGCGCCATCACCCCGCGGGAGACCTCCGCATAGCGAGGGAAGTGCGGCGGCACGAACTCTGCCTGCGGGCACAGCCGGCGGGCCTGCGCCACCGGCATCGCCGAGCGGACCCCGTGAGCCCGGGCCTCGTAACTCGCCGAGAGCACGACACCGCGGTTCCCGGCCGGGTTGCTGCCGCCCGCCACCACGACCGGAAATCCCGCCAACTCAGGGCGTTCGCGAACCTCGACTGAGGCATAGAAGGCATCCATATCGACGTGCAGCACGTGGCAGCCACCATCGTTGGCGCAGCTCGCCGCGCCGCGTGGTGGAAGGTCAGCACGGGGTAGATCAGCGCTGCGCCCCACGGCACCCTCCGCGTGAGATCTCGAACTCCTGTTCGATTCTGCCATCTTAGCGGTCGCCCCGGGGACGCGGCGGCGTACCACTGAGCTGGGGCACCATAGGCTGCACCGGTGCGAACCGCGGCGGTCCTCAGCCTCAAGGGCGGAGTGGGCAAGACCTCGGTGGTGCTCGGGCTCGCGGGGGCTGCCCTGCAGCGCAACATCCGGACCCTGGTCGTGGACCTCGATCCGCAGGGAAACTGCACCGCAGCGCTGGATCCCGACGCGACGAAGTCGACGCTGGCCGACGTGCTGGCCGATCCGGACCTCTCGGTGCTGAGGTCTGCGATCGCGCCCAGCGGCTGGGGCGAGGGCCTGGATGTTCTGGTCAGCGCCGAGGAGGCCGAGGCGCACAATCGGCCGGCTCCCGACGTCACCCAGCTCAGCTGGCTGGACCAGGCGCTGTCCACACTGGACGACACAGCACACGACCAGGACGATCCACCGTACCGGCTGGTGCTGCTGGACTGCCCGCCCTCGTTGGGTCTGCTGACCCGCTCGGCGTTGGTCGCCGCCGATCGCGCGCTGCTGGTCACCGAACCGACCATTTACGCGGTCGCCGGCGTACAGCGCGCTTTCGAAGCCGTGCAGCACGAACGCGAGCGCAACCCCGACCTGCAGGCTCTGGGTGTGGTGGTCAACCGGGTCCGGGTACGGTCCAGCGAGCACAACTACCGGATCAACGAGCTCCGGGAGATCTTCGGGCCGCTGGTGCTGCCCACCGTACTGCCGGACCGCACGGCAGTGCAGCAATCCCAGGGCGCCGGCCTGCCGATCCAGCGCTGGGGCACCCCCGGAGCGCGGGAGATCGCAGTAGCCTTCGACGTGCTCCTGGCCCGGATGCTGCGCACGACCCAGCTCCGACGGCGCGCCGACGCTGACTAGCCCTGCTCGGGCTGGGGCTGACTAGCCCTGCTCGGGCTGGGGCTGACTGTTCGGGGGCAGAGCCTGCTGCGGCGAGGCGGGTTGTGGTGCGGGGTCACCAGCGGTGACCTCACCCGCGACTGGCGCCCCGTGCATCGAGGCGCGGATCTGGTCCAGCCGGGAGCGGCCCGCCATGTCCAGCGTCGACTGCTGCACCTCGAGCATCCGTCCCTGCACGGAGTTCTGGGCCAGTTCGGCGGATCCGACGGCGTTGGCGTAACGACGCTCGATCTTGTCCCGGACCTCGTCGAGAGACGGTGTGCTGCCCGGCGCGGCCAGCTCGGACATCGACCGCAGCGAGTTGGAGACCTGCTCCTGCATCTTCGCCTGCTCCAGTTGAGAGAGCAGCTTGGTCCGCTGCGTGATCTTCTGCTGCAGCATCACAGCGTTGCGCTCGACCGCCTGCTTGGCCTGGCCCGCGGCTTGCAGAGCCTGGTCGTGCAGCGTCTTGAGATCCTCCACGGACTGCTCCGCAGTCACCAGCTGGGTGGCGAAGGACTCGGCGGCCTGCTCGTACTGCTGCGCCTTGGCCTCATCGCCCTTGCCCCGCGACTCTTCGGCAAGCACCAATGCCTGCCGCGCCGAGGCTTGAAACTTCTCGATCTCACCGAGCTGCCGGTTGAGCTTCATTTCCAGCTGGCGCTGGTTGCCGATGACGGCGGCGGCCTGTTGGGACAGCGCCTGGTGTTGCCGCTGCGCGTCTTCGATGGCCTGCTGGATCTGCACCTTGGGATCGGCATGCTCGTCGATCTTGGACGAGAACGCCGCCATGAGGTACTTCCATGCCTTCACGAACGGGTTGGCCATCTCCTCCGCTGCCTCCTTGTGACGAATCGGGCCCGGCTTCGCCCCACCCGACAAGCGCCCCAGCCGATAGCAGAGCCGCGTGCTGACTCCATGGTGTCAGGTGCGAGGCGGCGCTTCCACCGGCCCCAGGGAGAACTGGGGGTTACCCCGGATCCGGCGCTGTCTTGTCAGGGGAGGCTCAGGCCGCAACCAGCTCGGCCGGGACCGTGTCGGGCACCTCAGGCAGGTAAACCGGGCCGAGATCGTCTGCCACCAGCCGCAAGAGCTCGTCCAGCGGCAGATCAAGCGCATCGCAGATGGAGCCGAGGAGCTCGCTGGACGCTTCCTTGCGACCCCGCTCCACCTCGGAGAGATAACCCAGGCTCACCCGGGCAACCCGGGACACCTCGCGCAGCGTGCGGCGCTGGGAGGTCCGCGTCCGGCGCAGCCGCTCGCCGATAGCCTCCCGCAGCAGCGTCATCGCGTTTCCCTTCTGGGTGTCGACCGGGCCTTCGGGCACCGGTTCCCTGCCCCTACCGTACTCAGAGCCGGCTGCTCAGGCGTCCGCCGTGGGCGAACGCCAATGCGCGTCGCAGCATTCCGTAGGTCATGGCAGCGCGACCGCCCGGCGACCGGTGGCGCGAAGCCGCAACGCACGCACCACATAGTCAATGCCGGTGGCCACGGTGAGCACCACGGCGACGCCCATCACCGCCCACCGCACCGGATAGGCCGACACCGGCAGCGGCAGCACGTAGAGTCCTATCGCTACAACCTGCGCCAGCGCCTTCACCTTCCCACCACGGCTGGCCGGGATCACCCCATAGCGCAGCACCCAGAACCGCAGCGCGGTGACACCCAGTTCGCGGACACCGATCAGGATGGTGATCCACCAGGCCAACTCGCCGAGCATGCTCATGCCCACCAGCGCCGCTCCGATGAGCGCCTTGTCCGCGATCGGATCGGCGATCGTGCCGAAGTTGGTGACCAGCCCGCGACGTCGGGCCAGATCGCCGTCGAACCGGTCGGTGAGCGAGGCGATGCCGAAGATGATGGCAGCGGTCACCCGCCACAAGGGGTCGGTGCCGTCGTCGATCAATAACGCGAACAGGAACGCCGGCACCAGCGCCAGCCGCGACATGGTGAGCAGGTTGGCCAGGTTCCAGAGCGGGACATCCGCGGCTGGCGGCGGGCTCACGGCGGGCTCACGGCAGGCCGCCGGCAGGCGCGATCAGCTCCACCGGCTCGACGACCAGGTCGACGCCTCGGGCCGCAAGTACCTGGCAGCGCACCAGGTCGCCGACCGTGAACGAGTCGGCTCCCTGCCCGGTGAACACGCACTCGCCGTCCACCTCGGGGGCCTGATGCTCGGCGCGCCCCACCGTCTCGTCACCATCGTCTTCGACCAGTACAGCGACGGTGTCCCCGACCCGTTCCTCGGCGCGCTGCGCGGTGAGCTGCTCGACCAGCCCGCTGACCCGGGCGACGCGCTCGGCGACGATGTCCTCGTGGTGCTGGCCGGGCAAGCCGGCGGCCTCGGTGCCGTCCTCGTCGGAGTAGCCGAATACCCCCACCGCGTCCAGCCGTGCCTCGGTGAGGAAGCGCTCCAGCTCAGCGACGTCGGTCTCGCTCTCTCCGGGGAAACCGACGATCACGTTGCTGCGTGCCCCCGCTTTAGGCGCCCGGTGCCGGATCTGGCCCAGTAGCGCCAGGAAGGACTCGCCTGAGCCGAACCGGCGCATCCGGCGCAGCACTGGCTCGCTGGCGTGCTGGAAGGACAGGTCGAAGTAGTCGGCCACCCCGGGGGTACCGGTGATCGCGACGACCAGCGAAGGACGGGTCTCAGCCGGCTGCAGGTAAGAGACCCGGATGCGCAGGATGCCGGGAACAGCGGCCAACCGGCGCAGCAGCTCCTCCAGGGCGCCGGGACGGCCCAGGTCCTTGCCGTAGGACGTCGAGTTCTCGCTGACCAGAACCAGCTCGCGGACCCCCGAGCCGGCCAGCCACGCCGCCTCGGCCAGCACCTCGTCGGCTGGGCGGGACACGAACGCCCCGCGGAAGGTGGGGATGGCGCAGAACGCGCAGCGCCGGTCGCAGCCCGATGCGATCTTCAGTGGCGCGACCGGGGAATCGTCCAGCCGGCGACGCGGCACTCGCGGTCCCCAGCCGTGCCCGGGCAGCGCGGGACCAGCCGCGAGCGCAGCAGGCCGGGACACCGGGGTGATCGGTAGCAGGGTGCGCCGGTCCACCGGCTGGTGCGCGGCCACCACCTCGCCGGCGAGCACGTCGCGCAGCCGGCCACCCAGGTCCGGATAGGCGTCGAACCCCAGTACCGCGTCGGCCTCCGGCAGGCTGCGCGCCAACTCGGCTCCGTAACGCTCGGCGAGGCAACCGACGGCGACCACCTTGGCGCCGGTGTCCGCGGCCGCCAGCAGGGTGTCGATGGAGTCCTTCTTGGCAGCGGCAACGAAACCGCAGGTGTTGACCACCACCACGTCCGCTGCGCCGCCGTCGGCATCCACCAGCTCCCAGCCGTCTTCGGTCAGGCGGCCTGCAAGTTCCTCGGAATCGACCTCATTACGGGCGCAGCCAAGGGTGAGCAGCGCGGCGCGCGGGGACTGCGGAGGGGGGGACACGCGCTCAGGGTAACTGGCCGCCCTCCATCATCAGGCCCACCAGCTTCCACACCCCACTGGACGGATCGCACCCGTGGCAACGCTCGGCCGGAAGGAGCTCAGCCCCGGACGGGGGATTCCAGTGACACCGATAGGTTCTCGTGCGTGCCTCCACCGCTCACACTGCGTCGGGCGAGGGTCGGGGACGTCCGCCGGATCAAGGATCTGGTGGACTGCTACACCGGTGTGGTCCTGCTGACCAAGCAGCTCGTGACGCTCTACGAGGACGTCCAGGAGTTCTGGGTGGCCGAACGAGAGGGTGTGCTGGTGGGCTGCGGCGCGCTGCACGTGCTGTGGGAGGACCTGGCCGAGATCCGCACCCTGGCCGTACACCCGGACGCCGTGGGCCAGGGGGTGGGACACGCGCTGGTCAGGCAGTTAGTCGAGCACGGCCGGACGCTGGGGCTGCGCCGGATCTTCGTGCTGACCTTCGAGGAGTGCTTCTTCTCCCGGCACGGGTTCCAGGCCATCGAAGGGACCCCGGTGACCCCGGAGGTCTACGACGAGATGCGTCGCTCACACGACGAAGGCGTCGCAGAGTTCCTCGACCTGCCTTACGTCAAGCCCAATACCCTGGGCAACACCCGCATGCTGCTCGAGTTGTGATCCGGCTCAGCCTGCATCGCCGCCGGTGGCGTCACCACCACGGATCGAGTACAGCAACCCGTCGAGCTCCTCCGGTTTGGCCAGCACGTCACGCGCCTTGGACCCTTCCGAGGGGCCGACCACCCCCCGGCTCTCCAGCAGGTCCATCAACCGGCCCGCCTTGGCGAAGCCGACCCGCAGCTTGCGCTGCAACATGGAGGTGGAGCCGAACTGGCTGGTCACCACGAGCTCGGTGGCCTGCAGCAATACGTCGAGATCGTCGCCGATGTCCGGGTCGACCTCCCGTTGCTCACCCGCCTTGGCCGCGGTGACCCCGTCGGTGTAGTCCGGGGTGGCCTGCTCCCTGGCAAAGCTGACGACCTTGGCGATCTCGGCGTCCCCGACGAAGGCCCCCTGAATGCGCACCGGCTTGGAGGTGCCCATCGGCAGGTAGAGCCCGTCACCCATGCCGATCAACTTCTCCGCGCCGGGTTGGTCCAGGATCACCCGGCTGTCGATCAGTGAGGAGGTCGCGAATGCCAGCCGGGACGGCACGTTGGTCTTGATCAGTCCGGTGACCACGTCGACGCTGGGCCGCTGAGTGGCCAGCACGAGGTGGATCCCGGCTGCCCGGGCCTTCTGGGTAATCCGGACGACCGCGTCCTCGACATCCCGCGGGGCGGTCATCATCAGGTCAGCGAGCTCGTCGACGATCGCCATGATGTAGGGGTAGGGGCGGTACTCCCGCTGCGAGCCCGGCGGCGCCTGGATCTCGCCGGATCTCACCTTCGCGTTGAAATCGTCGATGTGGCGCACCCGGCTGGCCTGCATGTCCTGGTAGCGCTGTTCCATCTCGTCCACCAGCCAAGCCAGCGCCGCGGCCGCCTTTTTCGGCTGCGTGATGATGGGTGTGATCAGGTGCGGGATGCCCTCGTAGGGGGTGAGCTCCACCATCTTCGGGTCGATGAGGATCATCCGGACCTCGTCGGGGGTGGCCCGGGCCAGCAGCGAGACGAGCATCGAGTTCACGAAGCTCGACTTGCCCGAGCCGGTGGAGCCGGCCACCAGCAGGTGCGGCATCTTGGTCAGGTTCGCGGTGACGAAGCGACCCTCGATATCCTTGCCCAGCCCGATCACCATGGGGTGCTGGTCGCGGCTGGAGGTAGACGAGCGCAGCACGTCGCCCAGCCGCACCATCTCCCGGTCACTGTTGGGCACCTCGATGCCGACCGCGGACTTGCCCGGGATGGGGGCCAGCAGCCGCAGGTTGTCGGTGGCCACCGCATAGGCGATGTTGCGGGTCAGCTGGGTGATCTTCTCCACCTTCACCCCAGGCCCCACCTCCACCTCGTATCGGGTGACGGTCGGACCTCGGGTGAAGCCGGTGACCTGGGCGTCCACCGAGAACTGGTCTAGTACCCCGTTGATCGCCTCGATCATCGCGTCGTTGGCCTTGCTCCGGGCCTTGGGCGGATCGCCCTTGAGCAGCAGGCCGGGTGGGGGCAGCTGGTAAGGCCCCTCGACCACCCGCTGCACGGACATGCTTGCGCGGGGCTTGTCCTCGACCGGCGCGGCGGTCGCCGGTACCGCAGGCTCGGCCGGTGTGGCGGCAGCGGCGGCTGCCTCAGTGTGGATCTCCGCGGCCTGGGTGGCCTGCCGGCGCCGGGAGGGGCGACGTAGCCGGGTGGCGGCGGGATCAGCGCCGGTCACCGTGGCGGTGGAGTCCTGCTCGGCGTTGCTATCGGGGTCCTGACCCGGCGGCATTCCGCATAGCCTGCGGATCCGGTCAGGCACCGCACGGACCGCGGTCCCGGTCAGCACCAGCAGCCCGTAGCCGGCCAGCAACGTCAACAAGGGCGCCGCCACCCAGACGGTGAACCCGTCGGCCAAGGGGTCGGCGACCAGGAACCCGATGGCGCCGGCGGCGTGGGACCGCCCCACCGCGTCGGCGGGCGCGCCGGCTGCCAGGTGCCACAGGCCGAGTGTCCCCAACGTCAGCAGCAGCGTGCCGACCGTGCGACGGGGCCGGGCCGCAGGGTCGGACTCGGTGCGCATCAGGGCCACCGCAACCCCGGCGAACACCACCGGTATCCCCAGCGATGCAGTACCAAACACGACCCGCAAGGTGTGCTGCACGCCGACGCCGACCGGCCCACCGGCGGTCCACCACACCGCAGCGGCAATGACCACGGCGAGCGCCACCAAGCCGAGCGCCAGGCCATCCCGGCGGTGCGCAGGCTCGAGTTCACGGGTCCGGCCCAGCGCTCTGGCGATTCCGCCGGCGCACCGAGCCAGCACCGACCACATACCGGACAGGCCCCGGCCCAGGATGCGGCCTCTGCGGGTGCCTCTGCCCGACGCTGGGCGCCGCAGCGGCCGGCGCACGTTGGACCGCGAGCGCGGCCCGCTGGCCTGGCTCCTACTTCGAGAACTCCGAGACCGCCGGTTCATCGTCTTCGTGGTCGTCCCTCCCCGGGGCGTGTCATGCTGCCCGGTCATGGTCGCCTGGAAGGCAGTCATGGCGTCCGCGACACGCCGGAGCAGAGCGCGGCCACGTGTGCCACTGGCGGCCCGGCTGCTGATCGCGGTCGGTCGCCTGGTTGCCGCCTTGACCGGCAGCCTCGAAGTGTCCGGCGTCGTGCCCGAGTCGCTGCGGGGTCGCCCGTTCCTGCTCGCTGCCAACCACATCGGGGTTTTCGACGCAGCGGTGCTGCTGGCGGCCTGCCACCGGATCGGCGTCGCGCCCCGGTTCGTCACCAGCCGTGGACTGTTCGACACCCCGCTGGTCGGCGGGCTGCTGCGGCGGGCTGGGCACCTGGGGGTTGACCCGCGCACCGCCGGCTGCGCGGTGCGCGGGACTGCGCTGCTGCCGCAACTCGGCTCCGACCGGCCGGTACTGATCTACCCCGAGGGCCGGATCAGCGCCGACCCCGACCTGTGGCCAGACCGCGGCCAGACCGGGCTGGCCCGGCTGGCCCTCGCCACTGGGCTGCCGGTACTGCCGCTGTCCCAATGGGGAGCACACGAGGTGATCCCCGCAGCCACCCCGCCCGTACGCAGCGTATCCGGCATCGCGAGGTTGACCATGGTCTGGCTGCGTGCTGTGCACCCCCAGCACCGGGCCCGCTTCCGGGTGCATGTCGGCCCCCCGGTCGACCTCGCTGGGCTGCGCTCGGGGCGGCCCGGCGACGCGATGCGGGCGCACACCAGGATCATGCTGGCGATCACCGCCGGGCTGGTGCCGCTGCGAGCCGACCAACCCAGCAGACCGCATTACGGTGACCCGACTCGTCCCCTCGGCCGTCCCAGCCCGTGGCGCCCACCGCAAGACAACCCGCCTGTTAACACCCAGCATCCTGGATGATCAAGCCGGGTCATGGGCGAGTCCGGTCGTCTTCGAGATCCCTTCCAACCCGGCCACGAGGACCTCGAGCCCGAACTCGAAGCGTTCTTCGACGCTGCCCTCGGTGAGTGGGCCGGCGAGCGCCACGAGGTGAGGGAACCTGTCCTGGGGCAGCGCGGCGAAGTAGTCACGGATCTGACGGGTCAGCTCCGCCGGGGCTGGGGCTTCAGGAGCCTGGCCAGCCCAGGTGCCGGCCTCCAGCGCCAATGCCGAGATGTAGGTGGCGATGAGGTCACCAGCAAATGCCGCCACCCGATCGGACAATCCACCCGCGCGCAGGATCGCCAACATCCCTTCCATGACGCGTAGCGCGTTGGGTCCGGTCGGGACCGTGGTCGCGATAGCCAGCTGGGCGCTGCCCGGGTGGTCGGTCATTGCCCGGGCCATCGAGCGCATCAGCTCCTTGAGCTGCTCGCGCCAGTGTCGCGGATCGGGCTCAGGAACGGTGACCTCATCGATGAGCTGGTCCAGCATGAGCTCGTGCAGCTCCTCCTTGTTGCGCAGGTGCGCGTACAGCGAGGCCGGCCCCGTACCGAGCGCCTGCGCGACCCGTCGCATGCTCACGGCGCCGAGCCCTTCCTCGGCGAGCAGGACGAGCGCCTGGTCAACGATGCGCCGCTGACTCAGCGGCGGGCGGTCGGGGACCGATCGGGCCGAGCGGCGCCAGGGCGGGGTCGGGACGACCATCAGCTACCTCCGTCGAACACCGTACTTGACACGAACGGGGTTCTTGTGTCGAATGTCGTTCGTTTCAGCGAACACCGTTCGACCCAGGAGTGATCGTGCCTGTACAGCATGTCCCCGTGCTAGTCGTCGGTGGCGGCTTGGCCGGCCTGTCGGCGGTCCTGTTCCTCGCCCACCACGGCGTCCCCTCCTTGCTCGTGGAGCAACATCGCACCACATCGATCCACCCGAAGGCGCGGGGCCAGTCACCCCAGACCATGGAGGCGCTGCAGATAGCCGGTATTGCCGACCGGGCCAGGGCCGCCGGACCGGCCGGGGGCGCGCAGCTCCACATCACCATCGCCGAGAGCATCGTCGGACCGACGCTGCACACGATCGTCGAGGACGTCCCGGATCTCGCCCATCTGTCGCCGGCCGGCTTCGCCATGGCCAGCCAGGAGCGGATGGAACCGATTCTCGCCGAGCGGGCCACCGAGCTTGGTGCCCAGCTGCGGTTCTCCACCCGCCTGGAGACGTTCACCCAAGACGCCGACGGCGTCACCGCTACCCTGCGCGACGCCACCATCGGGCAGGTCGAGGCTGTCCGCACCGACTACCTGGTCGCTGCGGACGGCCACCGCAGCCCCATCCGGGCAGCCCTGGGCATCGGCACACACGGGCGAGGATCCCTCAACCATTACCTGATGTGGGTCTTCGAGGCCGACCTGGCCCATCTCATCGACGACCGCACCGTCACCCTGCACTACCTGCAGAACCCCGTTCTGCACGGAGGTAACGGCGCACTCGTCACCACGGATCATTCGGGCCGCTACGTCCTCGCCGTCGAGTACCACCCCGAGCACGGCGAGAGTCCCGCCGACTTCACCGCGCAGCGTGCCGCCGAGCAGATCCGCGCCGGGGTTGGCATCCCAGACCTGCCGGTGCGGATCCTGCACTCGGACCGGACAGAGTTCGCCGCTCAGGTGGCCGACCGGTTCAGTCTCGGCCGCATCCACCTCATCGGTGACGCCGCCCACGTCATGCCCCCCACCGGCGGGCAGGGCGGCAACACCGCCATCATGGACGGCTTCTACCTCGCCTGGAAGCTCGCCATGGTGGTCACGGGTGCGGCCGGTTCAGGGCTGCTGGACAGCCACGACGCCGAACGCCGTCCCGTTGCGGAGCTGCTCGTCGAGCAGCAATACGCCAATCTCGTCGCGCGGATGGCGCGCCACCTCGCCGACGGCAGCGAGGTGGCGCCTATCGACAGTGCCACCCTGTTCCTCGGCTACCGCTATCCGACCGGCGCCATCGTCGGTGAGCCCGGCGATGACGGATCCCTCCTTGAAGACCCGAGTACCCCCACCGGCCGCCCGGGTTCCCGCGCGCCGCATGTTCGGCTGGTCCGCGATGATGTGCCGATCTCCACGATCGATCTGTTCGGAGATTCCTTCGTGCTCCTCACCGGCAGGTGTGGCCAGCACTGGCGCCAGGCCGCCGATGAGGTCTCCCAGCGACTCGGCATCCGGCTCGACACTCACCAGATCGGCGCTGACGGCGTGGCCGACCCCGCTGGCACCTGGACCACCCGCTACCGCGTCACCGACTCCGACGCGGTCCTCATCCGCCCCGATCGGTTCATCGCCTGGCGGTCAACAGGGCAGCGCCACCCACCGGAGTTGGAGGCCGCGCTGCGGCACATCCTGCACCGGTAAGCCGTCCACCCGTGGCGAGTTGGTAGTCGAAAAGTGCAGCTGCGACCGGGGTTGGCGGTACTTGAAGGGCGACCAACTAGCCGACGGGCAGCACCGTGGGCACGATCATCGGCCGACGTCGGTAGGTGTCGGCAACCCACTTGCCGACCACGCGCCGCACCGCCTGAGCGATCCGGTGGGTGTCGGTGATCCCCTCCGCTTCGGTGCGGGCCAGTTCCATCTCGACCAGCGGCACGACGCCGTCTAGGGCCTTGGGATCGTCGGAGAACCCCCGACCCGAGATCGTCGGCGGGGCCACCGCGCGGCCGGTGGCGGACACCACCATCACGGTGATCGCGATGAACCCACCCTCACCGAGGATCAGCCGGTCGGACAGTGTCGACTCCCCCACGTCGCCGACCGACAGCCCGTCCACGTAGACCTGCCCCACCTCGACCCGGCCGGTGATCTCCGCGCAGCCGTCCACCAGATCCACGACCACGCCGTCCTCGGCGATCACCACCCGTTCCGGCGCCACCCCGGTACGGACCGCGAGGGCGGCGTTGGCCCGCAAGTGCCGCCACTCCCCGTGCACCGGCATGACGTTGGAGGGGCGGATGGCGTTGTAGAGGAACAGCAGCTCCCCCGCCGGCGCGTGCCCGGACACGTGCACCTTTGCCGTGCCCTGGTGCACGACCGCGGCACCCAACCGGGTCAGCCCGTTGACCACGCGGAACACTGCGGTCTCGTTGCCCGGGATGAGTGAACTGGCCAGCACTACGGTGTCCCCGGAACGGATCCGGATCTGCCGGTGCTCGCCGCGAGCCATCCGGGACAGCGCCGACAGCGGTTCGCCCTGCGAACCGGTCGAGACGAACAACACCCGGTGCTCGGGCATCGCCAGTGCCTCATCGAGGTCCACCAGCAGACCCGGCGGGACCCGAAGCAGCCCGAGATCGACCGCAACGCCCATATTGCGCACCATCGACCTGCCCACCAACGCCACCTTGCGCCCATTCCCGGCAGCGACATCCAGCACCTGCTGTACCCGGTGCACATGGCTGGCGAAGCAGGCCACGATGACCCGCTGGGTGGCCTTGCCGATCACCGAGTCCAGCACCGGGCCGATGTCCCGTTCCGGGGTGACGAAGCCGGGCACCTCGGCGTTGGTGGAATCGATCAGGAGCAGGTCCACGCCCTCGTCGCCGAGCCGGGAGAACCCGGCGAGGTCGGTCAGCCGCCCATCCAGCGGTAGCTGGTCGAGCTTCACGTCACCGGTGTGCAGCACCAGCCCGGCCGGGGTGCGGATAGCTACCGCCAGCGCGTCGGGAATGGAGTGGTTCACCGCGAAGAACTCGCAGTCGAAGGGCCCGCAGCCGTGCCGGGAGCCCTCCTTGACCTGCACCAGCTGCGGCTTCTGGTGGTGCTCGCGGCACTTCTCGGCAACCAGTGCGAGGGTGAACTCAGAGCCCACCACCGGCAGGTCGGGCCGTAACCGGAGCAGGAAAGGTACCGCCCCGATGTGGTCTTCGTGCCCGTGGGTGAGCACCAACGCCTCGATGTCGTCCAGCCGGTCTTCGATCGCCCGGAAGTCGGGCAGGATCAGGTCGACCCCGGGTGCGTCGTCCTCGGGGAACAACACCCCGCAGTCCACCACGAGCAGCCGGCCGGCGTGCTCGAAGACGGTCATGTTACGGCCGATCTCCCCGATGCCCCCGAGCGCGACCGTGCGCAGGCCGCCGTCGACCAGCGGCGGCGGGGCGGTGTTGGGGACACCCGGAACGGGCAGATGGGTGCCGATGGGGACAGCGCTCACGCGAGGACTCCGACCTTGACCAATGCGGCGGCGATGGCCGTGACCTGGTCGGGGTCAGCGGCGACCTGCGGCAGCCGGGGATCACCGACGTCGAAACCGGTCAACCGCAGTGCCGCCTTCCCGAAGGCCACCCCGCCGACCATGCAGAAGGTTCGGATCAGCGCCAGAGTGGTGGCGTGCAGGTCCCGTGCAGTGTCCACCTCGCCCGCCTCGAACGCGGTGATCATGGCCCGCAGCCGGTCGGCCACCACGTTACCGATCACGCTGACAAAGCCCACCGCACCCACTGACAGCCACGGCAGGTTGAGCACGTCGTCCCCGCAGTAGTAGGCCAGATCGGTGGTCGCGATCACCTCCGCACCCATTCCGAAGTCTCCCTTGGCGTCCTTGACCGCGACGATCCGCGGGTGCTCGGCGAGCTGGTAGATGGTCTCGATGGCGATCGGCACGAGGGAGCGCGAGGGGATGTCATAGAGCATCACCGGCAGATCGCTGGCATCGGCGACCGCGGTGAAGTGCGCGATCAGCCCGGCCTGCGGCGGGCGCGAGTAGTACGGGGTCACCACTAGTAGGCCGTGCGCGCCGGCCTGCACAGCCTGCCGGGCCAGCGACACGCTGTGCGCGGTGTCGTAGGTCCCCGCACCTGCCACCACGGCCGCCCGGTCCCCCACCGCCTGCACTACAGCACGCACCAGGTCCGCCTTTTCGGCATCAGTGGTGGTCGGCGA
Organism: Pseudonocardiaceae bacterium; assembly: GCA_050700115.1. GTDB lineage: Bacteria > Actinomycetota > Actinomycetes > Mycobacteriales > Pseudonocardiaceae. The sequence goes on along the minus strand of JBOHGG010000010.1, from coordinate 5,697 downwards.
CTCGCCTGTGGTGCCGTTGACCACCAGCCCGTCGCAACCCCGCTCCACCAGCTGGTGGGCGAGTTTCTGGGCGGTATCGAGATCCAGCTGCCCCTCGGCGGTGAAGGGGGTGACCATGGCAGTGAGCACCCGACCGAAGGGCCGGCCGGACGTCGAGGTCGGCGCAGTACTCATGTGCGCAAACGCTACCGGTCCGCGCCAGAACCCTCGTTCGCCTGGGTGGGCAGATCCACTACAACCCGCGCTGACTGCTCCGGAAGCCGGCCACGTCCACCTGGTCCCCCTCGAACTCGACGATCGCCTGGCTGCGGCCGAAAGCGTACAGGGTGAGTTCCTCGGGCGAACCGACCACGGTGACCGAACGTTCACCGCGCCGGGCGCAGCGCTGCGACCCATCCGGAGTGCGCAACACGACGCCGACTGGCGAGTTCCGGTACAACACGCGGGCCCCCCGGTGCAGCAGTCCCCACAGCACCCCTGCGCGGCGCGCGTCGGCCGGTCGCGGTTCCCACCCCGTTGCGGCCCGGCGCACGTCCTCGTGGTGAACGAAGAACTCCATTGTGTTGATCTTGTCACCCAGCCCGGGCAGGCTATACAGCGACCACCACGGCGGCCCGCCACGGACCAGATCAACGAGCTCCGGCCAGGGCCGCTGCGCAATGCTCGACTGCACCCGAGCGGTATAGCGGGCCAGCGGCGGCAGCAGGATCCCCCCGGCGGCATCCGGTCGACCCTCCCGGACCACCAGATGCGCCGCAAGGTCGCGGGTCGTCCACCCCTCGCACAGCGTCGGGGCGTCCGGGCCCACCTGATCCATCAGATCGCACAACTCGCGCCGCTCGCTAGCCGCAAGAGTGATCTCCCCCATCGTCACGTCAGCCTTCCCGGTCGGGCCCGGCCGAGGTGAGCTCAATCTGCAGGAGAACCCGCTGGTCGCGCCGCATCGCCGCCCGGTAGTCGTCCCAGTCCGGGTGTTCGCCGGAGATGCTCCGGTAGTAGTCCACCAGGGGCTCCATCGCCTCGGGCAGCTCCACGATCCGCACCCGACCACCTACCTGTATCCAACGGCCGAAAAACCCGTCAGACAGCACGCACAACCAGGCTCGGGGGTCCCGGCGCAGGTTTCGCACCTTGAATGCGGTCTGCCGGGTGCTCACGACCACCCGTCCCTGACCATCAACCGTCGCCGCCACTGGGGACATCTGCGGGGTGCCGTCCCTGCGCAGGGTAGCCAGCACCACGTGGTGCTGCTCGGCGACGATGGCCCGTGCCTCGTCCAGATCCATGTATGCACGCTACGCGGTCTTGTAGGCGTCAACCCTCTGATACGAACGGGCTGGAGGCGATCTCCGTACCGTCGGGCAGGGTGGAGATCTCGAAGTCGCTGAACGCGTTGGGGGCCGCCTTGTGCAGCTGGCGCAAGCACTCCACCGCCAGCGCGCGAATCTCCACGTCGGCGTGCTCGGTAGCACGCATCGCGATGAAGTGCCGCCAGGCCCGGTAATTACCGGTGACCACGATTCGGGTCTCGGTGGCGTTGGGCAGCACCGACCGAGCCGCCTGGCGGGCCTGCTTACGGCGCTGCGTGGCGTTCGGCTCACCGGCGAAGCGCTCCTCCAGCCCGGCCAGCAGGTCGTTGTAGGCCTGCTGACCGGCCTTGACCGCGAGGTGAAACCGCTCGTGCAGCTCGGGGTCGTCGGCGATGACCTGCGGCTCGACCATCGCAGCGTTCCGCTCGGGAACGTAGCGCTGGGACAGCTGCGAGTAGGACAAGTGCCGGTGCCGGATCAACTCGTGGGTCAGTGACCGGGACACCCCGGTGACGTAGAAGCTGACCGTGCCGTGCTCGAGTACCGAGAGGTGACCGACCTCGAGGATGTGCCTCAGGTAGCCGGCATTCGTGGCGGTCGCCGGGTTGGGCTTGCGCCAGGACTGGTAACAGGCCCGGCCGGCGAACTCGGCGAGTGCCTGACCGCCGTCTGCGTCGGTGGACCACGGGACATCGGCCGGCGGGAAGAACTCGGTCTTGGCGACCAACTGAACCCGCAACCCCACGGTGCTCACGGCTGCGGCTGGATTGCTCACGGCCGGGTTGACTCCGTCGGACTGGCTCACGGCGCACCCTCCTCTCGAACGGCACCGCAGCCTAGCCGCAGCACCAGTGATGTCTTGACTGACGTCATCCATGACGTCATAGTTGACGTCATGGATCTGACACCTTATATCCGCCAGCTGCGCGAGGACCTCACCGCTGCGGCGTCGGCGGGCGATGAGCAGACCCGGCGTACCGGCGCCGTACTGGGTGCTGCCCTGGAGCCCGCGGCCCGGCTGGCGATCATGAATGCGCTGTCCGACCTCGCTGCGGAGGTCACCGCGGCGCTGGATGACCGGGTGGTGGAGGTGCGGCTCGACGGCCGGGACGTGCGCATCGCGGTGAACTCGCCATCCCCTGAACCGAACGCCGATACCGCGCCACCACCCTATGAACCCGGCGCAGTTCCCTTCGGCGACGCCGGCGGCGACATCAGGCGGATGACCCTGAGGCTGATCGACCAGGTGAAGAACCAGGCTGAGCGCGCCGCGGCCGAGCAGGGCGTCTCGCTCAACACATGGGTCTCGCAGGCTGTTGCGGGCGCGCTGCGTGGTGAGCCGTGGAACGACCCCCGAGGGGGCCGGGATGACCGCCGAAGTCGCAATCGGGTCCAGGGCTGGGTCCAGGGCTGAGCTGGGTCCCCAAGCTGGGCAACGTAGTTGAGGAGAAAACGTGGAGCATGACGACACCAACGTGCCGGTAGTTCGGAAGCAGGACTTCGAGTGTGCGGGACCGATCGACGTCTCCGTCGAACTCGACAGCGGACGGCTGGACATCCAACTTGAGCAAGACACTGAAGGCGCTGGTCGTCCTGGGGTGGCCGTGCAGGTCCGCGCCGACCCGACCGGCCAGGCGCAGTGGACCGCCGGGATCGCCGGCCTGCTGACCTGGTTGGGCGAGCAGACCGGAGGTGCCCCACCTGGCGAGCTGACGGCCGAGGCCGTGCGCCGGACGGTGATCGACTTCACCGGGCAGCGGCTCACCGTGCGCAGCCCGCGAGACTTCCCGCTGCGCGCCGTGCCGCTGACCATCCAGATCAGCGCTCCGTCAGGCTCGTCGATCACCGCTCGTAGCGGCTCAGCGGACATCGCCGTCGAGGGCGTGGCCGATCGGTTCGACGCATCCACCGGCTCGGGACAGGTCCGCGCCCAACGATGCACCGGACCGACCGACGTCCGGACCGGCTCGGGCGATGTGCGGCTGGGGTCGGTGCTGGGCAGGCTGCGGGTGCGGACCGGCTCTGGCGAGGTCGAGGTGATCTCGATAGACAACCCTGCAGACGCTTCACCTGGTGGGGGCACCGTGCACACCGGTTCCGGCGACGTCCGGCTGGGCGCCGTCACGCACGATATGAGCGCGCGCACCGGCAGCGGTGACCTCACTGTGGTCGACGCCTCGGCGGGTGGTCTGGAGCTCACCACCGGTTCGGGCCAGCTACGAGTGGGGATCCACCCTGGCGTGCGGGCCGAACTGGACGTCAGATCCGGCTCCGGGCACGCCCGCAGCGACCTGCCGGTCGGCGGACCTCCCACCGAGGGCGACGTCCCGCTGCGGGTGCGGGCCCGGACCGGATCGGGCGATGCGCTGGTCACTGCGGCACCCTCCTGACCGAGCCGCTACCTGGTCGCGACTCGCACCTGTCCAGGGCCGCGACCAGGTCACCCCGCGTCCCCAGCGCGATGCCGTCCAGCTCCAGCCACTGGGCCATCTCTCGCAGCGCTCTGGCGAGCTCGGCGGCCACCCGCGAGGTGTCCGCCATCCTGGGCTCGGCGAAAGCACCCGGCACCCGCAGCACACCGGCCGCACGGTCGGCCTTGAGGTCGACCCGCGCGACCAGTTGCCCGTCCAGCATGAACGGGAATACGTAGTAGCCGTACCTGCGCCGGTGCTCCGGAACATAGATCTCGACGCGGTACCGGAAGCCGAAGAGCCGCTCCGTGCGGGCCCGGTCCCAGATCAGCGGATCGAACGGGCACAGCAACGCGGCGCCGGTGATCCGCCCCGGCGTGCGAGCGTCGCGGTGCCGGTAAGCCGTGGCCTGCCAGCCTCGGACCACCACCGGTTCCAGCTCCCCGCCCTCCACCAGCTCGGCGACCGCCTGGCGGCTGCGCTCGGGCCGCAGCCGGTAGTAGTCCCGCAGATCGGCCTCGGTGGCCACCCCCAGCGCGGCACCAGCCCGGGAGATCAGCTCGCGGGCGCCCTCCTCGGCACCGACCTGGTGGCCGAGCACCTCGGGAGGCAGCACCCGCTCGGGCAGGTCATAAAGTCGCTCGAAACCACGCCGGGTGCCGGTGGTGAGCTCACCCATGCCGAACAGCCACTCACAGATCCGTTTGGTGTCCGTGCGGTTCCACCACGAGCCCGGCCCACGGCGGGCCCCGTCACCCAACTCCCGCTCCAGGGTGCCCGCGCCGACCGGGCCTCGCTCCCGCACCGCCTCGAGCACCGCCGAGACCAGCTCCGGCGCTTGGGCAGCCAGGCTCCCGTACCCCTGCCACCACCCCGGTTTCTTGGCCCCCGAGTGCAGCAGCGGCCAGTCCGGCACCGGGACCAGGCTCGCCTCGTGCGCCCAGTACTCCACCAGCAGGCGAGGGCGGCGAACCGTGGACGCCCACGCTGCGCCGTCGAGCAGTTCCTTCGGATAGGGACCCAGCCGGCTGAACACCGGCAGGTAGTGCGCCCGGGACAGCACGTTCACCGAGTCCAGCTGCAGCAGCCGGATCCGGCCCAGCACCCGCAGCAGGTGGCGGCGGGTCACCGGCCCGGTGGGGCGGAGGTCGGCGAAACCCTGCGCGGCCAGTGCGGTGCGCCGCGCTGCGGCGGGTCCGATCGTCTGCACGGTCACCGATGCTGCCACCCGACACTGACAATTTGCCGTTGGCCGATCTCGATACCGTGACGGCATGGCACTGGCCCGGGTGCGCCCCGCGACTCCTGCGGATGCGTCCGCGCTCGCCGCCCTCCATCGTGTAACCTGGCGGGCGGCCTACTCTGAGTTGTTGCCGTCCGGGGCCCTCGACGGGCTGGACGCGCCGCAGGTGCAGCAGGCCTGGGCCGACACCGTTGCGGGTGGGGCCACGGTGCTGATCGCCACCGAGGGCGACCATCCGGTCGGCTTCGTGGTGGCCGGTCCGGCGCCTGAGGATGAGGTGGCCGCCGCCGATGGGGCGCTGCCCGCCGACGCAGCCCACACCGTGCTGGTGAGCACCCTGCTGGTGGAGCCGAGGTGGGGCCGCCGCGGCCATGGCGGCCGGTTGCTCGCCGAGGCCGCAGCAGTGCTGCGCGATGCCGGCGCCACCCGGGGGATCGTCTGGGTGCCCGCCGAAGACCCGGCGTCGCTGAACTTCTACCGCCGCGCGGGCTGGAACCCCGACGGCACCGTCCGCACCCTAGACGCCGCCGGTCGCCCCCTACGCGAAATCCGCCTCACCGGCCCCCTCAACCTCTCGCTTCGCTGACCCCGCCCCCGCCATTCGGAGCCGAATGGCGGTCTGAGGAGCCCCGGAACCGCAATTCGCTTCGAAATACGGGTGTGACCGACCGCTCTGCTGTCGCCGAGTTCGACACCAGGGCTGTCCGAAGCGGCGCGGGCAGCCCTGGTGTCG
>JBOHGG010000009.1:0-130393 GCA_050700115.1 Pseudonocardiaceae bacterium | reverse complement strand
CCAACGTCTCCTTCCGCGGCCTGCCCGCCTCGTCCCGAAACGACCGACGCAGCAGATGACACGGGTAGGCCCGGCGCTGTCCGTCGACCGTCGTGTACTGGCGACCGGCGTTGTCGATGTGCATCCTGCCCGCAGCGCTACCCACCAGGACATTCCATCACATCGATCATGCGAAGTCCATCATTTTTACTGGCTACAGTTCAGCGGGTTCAGAACCCGCACAGAACCGGTCTTCGCAGGTGAGAACAGACGGTCACGCCATCAAGATCAAGTAAGCTCGGTTTAGGGCGGCGACCCAGTGCTCGTAGTACTCCCACCGGCCGTGGACGTTGGTGGGGGCTTCCTGCCATGAGCCGATGGCGACGATCAGCGCCTGCTGGAAGTCGTTCCAGCGGTAGTGGCCGAACTCCGATAGCGCGACAGCCAGCCCGAACGCCCGGCGCTGCCAGTCTTCGTCGAAGGTCGGCGCCTTGAGGTCGGTGACGCAGGACGGGTGGAGCTTCGTCTCCGCCATGGATTAGCTCCCTGTAGGTACTTCGGCGAGCGCAACGCCGATCATTGACTCGGTCGTGACGAGCTGTGCGAGTTGCTCCTCGGACATCCCCTCGGCGCCCGCGGGTCGCTCGGGTACGACGAACCAGCGGGAGTGACCGCTGGAGTCCCAGACACGGATCTCGGTGTCAGGGCCAAGCGGCACACCCAGCTCATGCAGGACGGCACGCGCCTCCCGCGCGGCACGAGCCCGGAAGACCGGGTTCTTGTACCAGTAGAGCGGCAGCCCCAGCACCGGCCACGGGAAGCACGAGCACAACGTATAGATCATCTCTAGGCGGCCGACCAGCCCAGTACCACGCGTTCAGTGCCACCGTCGAACGCGGCGGTGATCTCCAAACGGCCGGGGGCGGTACTCATGTCGCGTCGATCCAGTTCTCGACGGTGAGTTCAGGGACGCGCTGGAAGTGCCGCACATTGTGAGTCACGAGGATCAGGTCCCGCGACAGCGCAATCGAGGCGATACGCAGGTCGGGTTCGGCCAGCGGAGTGCCACGACGCTCCAGCGCTGCCTTCAGGACACCGAAGGTACGGGCAGTCACCTCGCTTCAAAGATGACTTCAGGCTGTCACCTTGAGCCGGTCTTCGGCGCTCAACCCCTCCGCGACGAGCATCAATCCGATCTAGCGGCCAGACGCCATCACCGGTGCCGCAAACGCCGGCACATCAACGACCTCCTGGCAGCTCCGCACCTCCACCTCGTCCGAGCGGTATCCGAGCAGCGATCTAGCACCTGGCGGCGCGGCTGCCGCAAGCCCAGCGGACAAGCGATGCCTGGCCACCCAATAACAAGTTGTAACCACTGCGTTCGTCGCGCGTGCAAGGGTTCGTGCAATGAACTACGCCACGACACAGCCCGCTCACGCCCCTACCGTTGACAACGGGGTCGTTCGGCGGTTCCCTCCGGGTGACCATCCTCCGGCAAGAGGAGTGCGTCGCTGCTATGTGAGGGGGTGGCCGTCGTGGTGGATGACGTTCTCGTGGTGGGGGCGGGTCCGGTCGGCTTGACCGTGGGCGTCGAGCTGTGGCGGCGAGGAGTTCGGTGCCGGGTCGTCGAGCGGCTCGTTGATCCGCCGCAGTACGCCAAGGCCGTCGGCATCCAGCCGCGCACGTTGGAGGTGTGGGAGAACCTCGGTCTGCTGCGCGACGCTCTGGATGCCGCCACCCCGCTTCGTGGTCAGCTCGTTTATGTCAATGGGGAACAGGTCGCGCGGATGGATCTGGCAGTGCCGCCGGACGTTCCTTATGGGTTCGTCGCGCTCCCGCAGTACGTCACCGAGCGGTTGCTCACCCACCGGCTGCACCAGCTCGGGGGTCATGTTGAGCGCGGGGTTGAGCTGGTCGCGTTCGAGCCGGACTCCGAGGGGGTCAACGCCCGCTTGCGGGCAGCGCAGGGCGAGCAGGAGGTGCGGGTCGGGTACCTGGTCGGGGCCGACGGGGCCCACAGCCGGGTTCGGAAGGGTCTGGGGCTCGACTTCGCCGGTGACGCCTTTCCGGAGCAGTACATGCTCGGCGACGTGGGGGTGGAGTGGACGCTGCCCCCCGGCTACACGATCCGGTCTAGCCACCAGAGCGACGGTCGGACCGATGACGTGCTGGTGTGCATCCCGTTGCCCGGGACCGGCCGCTACCGGATGTCGATGCTGGTGCCCGACGAGCTTGCCACCGAACCGGCCCAAGGCGAGGTTCAGCACGGCATGGAGACCGGCCCGGCTCCCCAACTGCACCACATCCAAGCCGTCCTCGATCGTCTTTCGCCCGAACCGACACGCGCGCACACGCTGCGTTGGTCGTCGGTGTTCCGGATCAGCCACCGGCTGGCTGACCGGTACGGCCAGGGGCGTGTCTTCATCACTGGCGACGCCGCCCACATCCACCCGCCGACCGGCGCCCAGGGCATGAACACTGGTATCCAGGACGGTGTCAACCTGGCCTGGAAGCTCGCGCTGGCCGTGCAGGGCGCTGCCGCCGACGAGCTGCTGGCCTCCTACCAGGCCGAGCGCCATCCCGTCGGCGAGGAGGTCGTCGGCCGTACCGTGCGTCACGCCCGCGAAGGCTTCGAGGCCGATCCGGACGACCCCTCGACGGTGATCCGCCGTGAGGCGCAACTGCTCGTGCACTACCGCGACAGCCCGCTGGTCGGTGACGACGGCGGCGGCTGCTCGAGTGGACCCCTGCCCGGGGAGCGCGCCCCGGACTGCCGTGGCCTGCGCCGCGCCGCGGTGAGCCACCCGCTGCGGCTGTTCGAGCTGCTGGCCCATCCGCACCACACGCTGCTGCTGTACGCCGACGACGTCGCGCAGCTGCCGGTCTTCACCGAGCTTGCGCAGCTCGCCGACGCCCTGGCCGGGGGCCGGATGAGGATCTACCTGATCGCTGCGGCCACATCAACGCGACTCGACGGTAACTCGCTGCCATTGATCATCGATGAGGCGGGTGAGTTCCAGGGCACCTACGGCGCTACTGGGGGAAATGGCTACCTCGTGCGACCTGACGGCTATGTCGGCTTCCGCGCGGCACCCCTCACCTACGCCGGTTTACGCAGCCATCTGGAAGGCGTGTTCGCCGCCCAGCCCGTCCCATGGGCAGGCGTGTCATGACCCGGCCTGGCGATGGTCGACCATAGGCAGCGGCAATGGTCTTGGTGGATCAGCGACCTATTCTTAGGGCACCAAACAGGGGGTTACTATGTGGCGACTCGGGTTCTTGATTGTTGTGTCCGTGCTGCTTGTTGGCTGTAGTTCATCTCCCGCCAGCACGTCCACAACAGCCGCTGGCGACTCCCCATTCGATCCGCTGCCCTTTGGGATCACTGTCAAGGACGCATACACCCCCGTGCTGGTCCAGGTGAACAACCCACCGACGGTCCCTGTCGCCGGAACCGATGGCAAGTTCCACGTTGCCTACAACCTCCTGCTGCAGAACGCTTCTGGAGTCCCGGCGACCATCCGCAAGCTCGAGGTCGTCGATGCCACCAATGCCAGCAAGGTCCTCGCCACGTTCAGCGACAAGCAACTGGTGGACCCTGCGTGCAACTTCGGTGACTGCAACCGCCTCCGCGCCCTTCCCGCCACGCCGGTGAAGGACACGGTGATCCCGCCCCAGCAGGCGCGGGTCCTGTTCGTCGACTACGTCTTCGGCTCTCGTGGGGACGCGCCGAAATACGTGATGCACCACCTGTACTTAGACGGGGCAGTCAGCCCGGTGACGAAGACCCCGGTTCCGGTGGACTACACCGTGACGCCCTACAGCATCTCGGCGAGCGGCCCGATCACCATCGGTCCACCCCTGAAGGGCAAGAACTGGGTCGCGCTCAACGGGTGCTGTGAACCAGGCTGGCCCCATCGCAGCTCGCCACTACCTCTCAACGGCAACCTTGTCGGCGGCCAGCTGTTCGCCATCGACTGGAAGCAGACCAACAACCAAGGCGCTTTCTACACGGGCGACAAGACCAGGAACGAGAGCTATGCGGACTACGGATCGGAGATCATCGCGGTCGCCGACGGCACGGTGACCGGCATCCTGGATGGGCAGGACGCCAACGCCCCAGGCGTGCTACCGGCCGAGGATCCGGTGCTCGGGCCGAAGCTGACCGTGCAGAACGTGGATGGCAACCACATCGTGCTCGATATCGGCAACGGCGCCTACGCCTTCTACGCGCATCTGATCAAGGGCAGCCTGCTGGTCAAAGCAGGTGACCAGGTCACCAAGGGCCAGGTGATCGCCAAGCTGGGCAATACCGGCAACGCGAACGCGCCACACCTGCATTTTCAGGTCATGAACGGTCCATCGGCCATCGCCAGCCCCGGCATCCCGTATGTGATCGACTCGTTCGACTACCAGGGCCAGATCTCCCCCCAAAGGATCTACGACGCCGACAACTACCTCACCGGCAATTTCTTCGGCCCAGACCGTCACCCAACGCCCGAGACCCGCACGAACCTGCTGCCCATGGCGTGGGCGATCATCAACTTTCCAGGGTGAGGAACTTCGGTAGCACAGTTGCACCAGATCACAGCCGCCGTCACCAGCCACACTCCCCGGGGCACGCTCGCCTCCTCCGGCGGCGACAGTCCCGCCAAGGGCAAAGTCGCAGCGAAGACCGGTACGGTCGCCGCTCTCGACCCGGCGACCGGGCGGGCACTGTTCAGCGTGCAGAGCCTCGCCAGCTACATGACCACCGACAAGGGACGGAAACTAGTGACGGTCAGGTCACCGTCATCGTCTCCCGCTTGCGGGGTCTGCAGCTGGTTGCCCATCTCGTGTCACCCGCAAGGGTTGCCGCCGGGGCGCGGGTTCTTTCCGGGCAGGCCCTCGAGCGCGCGTAGGAATGTGATCGCCTCGCTCTGTGTCTGCGGCTGCGGTGGAGGGACGCCGGCGACCGCGGCGGCACCGGCCACTATCGCGCGTTGCAGGTCGTTGAGCGGGGCCGTGGTGAAGTCGATCTCCCAGAGCCCGGCGGGGATCTGCGGTTTCGGGATGTCGGGCCAGGTTGAGACGTCGCGTAGGACCGGTGCGGTGAACACCTCGCGGAAGTCGCGCGCGGCAGCGTCCCGGGCGGTCAGTGGACCGGTGATGTAGGCGTTCCACTTCTCGAACATGGTCTTGAGAAACGAGGTGTGGTCGTGGGGGTGTTGATGACTGTGTTGTGCGCGATGTGCGCGATGTGCGCGGAGACCATCACCATCGGCACCCGCACGCCCAGGCGGGTGAAGTCGAAATCGTCCCACTTGGTGTAGCCCGACAGGTCGGGTGGGGTGACGCCGGTGGGGGGCGCGATGTGGTCGTAACAGCCGCCGTGCTCGTCGTGGGTGATGATGAGCAGTGTGTTGCGCCAGCTGTTGCCCGCTGCCTCCGCCGTGACCGGAGTCATCCACAACGACGAGCTGGCTGCCCGGCCAGGCCCGGTGCAGGGCCCAGGGGGGCCCAGCGGGCCGCAGACGTCATAGCGGCCGTGGATCATCGTGGCCGGGATGCCGTTTCATGCCGGCCAGGATCTGCCCGTCGGCCAGGAACCAGCCCTGGCACCTGGGCCCACACCCGAAGACAGCTGACAGTGAACGCGGAGAATCATGAATGCTGGCCGATTGCCCCTGTTCTGCGACACTGCCCTGGCCCAGCGCATCGAGCGGGTCGAGGCGCAGCTCGTCGCCAAGGGCAGCGAGGCCGCCCACCATCGCGCGGTGGACAGCACGGGCTTCGTGATCCCCGTTGCCGGCGGCGTGGCGAGCTTCGCCGAAGAGGGCTCGCCGCTGAACAAGGTCGCGGGACTTGGCTTCGGCGGCGTGCCGACCACAGCCGCACTCGACGAAATCGAACGGGCCTTCACCGCTCGCGGCGCACCCGTGCAGGTCGAGCTCGCCCATCTGGTCGACCCCGCGATCGGCGCCCTGCTGACCGACCGGGGCTATCGGCTGACGTCGTTCGAGAACGTGCTCGGCCTTGCCCTCACGGGCGAGCCCGAGCGAGTCACGCCACCCGGGGTCGAGGTCCGGCCCAGCGGCGACGACGAGTTCGAGCCTTGGCTGGACGTCGTGGCGGATGGCTTCGCCCACCCTGACACCCAAGGGGTGCCCTCACACGAGGAGTTTCCGCGCGAGGTCATCGCGAGGGCCATCCGCGATCTCACGGCGGCCGCCGGCGTCATGCGCTACGTCGCGCTGCGCGACGGGGTCCTCGCCGGCGCCGCCAGCGTCCGGATAGCCGAGGGCGTCGCACAACTCACCGGCGCGGCGACCGCGCCCGCGCACCGCCGCCGGGGTGTGCAGACCGCGCTGCTCTCAGCCCGGCTCGCCGATACCGCCGCTGCCGGCTGCGACATCGCCGTGATCACCACCCAGCCAGGCTCCAAGTCCCAGCAGAACGCGCAGCGCCGGGGCTTCGATCTACTCTATACCCGCGCCATCCTGGTCAAACTCCCCACCCAGCGGAACGCGGGACAGCGTGGGGCGCGCGGTGCCCCGTAAGAGGAACCCCAACCGGACATGACAAGTAACGGTGTGCCGGGTGAACGCCGGCCATGACCAGCGATGTCTCACATACCTGTGTCTGCGGTGACCAAACGACGCGCTCCTGCTATACACTTTCGCTTTTCATCCACCCCCGCACCTCCTCTAAGCTCGTCCGTCTCCCCACACTCCCGAACAGTCGCCACCACACCACCGCCAATTCCTGGCTCATCGCGAAGTCAAGCACGCTGCACAAAGCGCATTTCGGCCGCTTCTTCCAGAACCGCCAGTTGCATCGTCGCCAGCCACAGTATTGACACTGCCCCCGCCTGTTCACCTCGTGCTGCTTGAGTAACATCACAGCCATTGCCAACAACCGCACCGCCAGCTCTTGGACTGCATCCGCGGCAACTCGCTCCTCACCACTAAGTTTTTTCACCCACTGTTCAAGCTGTTCAAAGTGCAACCGGCACCTTACTTCGTGCGCACTGCTCACGGCTTCCAGTCAGGTGGCTCCACGCTATGTGCAGGTAGAGCAAGCGATACGTCGCCAAGCACCTCTCCCTCAACGACGGCGCAATTCATCCCATCCCCTCGACGCCGCAAACGCTCCCCCACGGCGATCAGTCGATCGCCGAGTTCCCGCTGCTCCTCGGCCGTGGCACTGTCGTCCATGACCCGCATCGCCGCCGGCACCACATCCCTGTTGACCCTTGCCAGTTCCGCCAACAGTTCTCGGTCTTCTCGGATCACGGCTGAACCTTCTTGGTGCGCGTGGTTCCGTCCCCAGATACCGCTGTCCCATTGCTGTTGTCGTGCTCGTTGGCAATACCGTCTGTCGGGTACTCGAACGCCGATTTAAGCACCTGCCGCAGCGGACCAACATCGTCTCGCACCACGAAGGCCGCCGATCCAGCGTGCGGATGGCTCATCAGGAGATAGCTGCCGTCACTCATGACGGCTACCAGCACGGTCCCGGGGCAGGGCACGCCTGGCCGGATACTGCGTTCTATGCCGGGTAGCGCTTCCTGGCCGTTGCTCGTGTCGTCGTCGTGACGGAAGCTGCCTGTGTCCGTTGGTACATCTACCATCGTTTCCCGACCCGCTTCCGTCTTGTCTCGCGTGGATGGCGCCCAGCGCCGGGGGCAGCGAGACCGGGACGGACATTTCGGGGGTGTCCGTGGAGTCACCGGCGGGCGCACAGCCCGGCGCTGGGGCCTGGGGGAAGTCAAGTGGCGGGAGATCACCGCGAAAAGAGCGAGATCGGCGCGGTTCGGGCGCAGAAGTGGTGCAACGACGGCAGTGACGTGCGTGTACGGTGCGACTGACCGTCGCCACGGGAGGGGGCCGTAGCCCGGATGAAGCGCAAGCGGGAGCGCCTGGCACAGCGCCGCAGGATGGCGGGTTACAGCCAGGAGCGGCTGGCTGAAGTGCTCCGAATCGAGCGCTCGACCGTCGCGCGTTGGGAGCGGGCCGAGACGGAACCGCAGCCCTGGCTCCGCCTGCGGCTGGCCAAGGCACTCGGTATCTCACGAGATTGTCTCGCCGAGCTGCTGGCCGACGTCGCGGATCGACAGGACGACGATGACCTCCTCGGTCGCGTCCTTGCGCAACCCACTCTTGCCGACGTCGAAGTCGCCCGACAGCTTAGGAATCGGGTCGGGCAAGTCGCTGCTGCGTACGAGACGGCGCCGTCCGCCTCGCTCTTGGCGGAGGCCGGGCAGTGTCACGCTGCTGCGGAGTTCCTTCTCACCCAGGCCAGGAACAAGCCGGTTCGGGCCGAGCTACATGCTGCGGCGTCGGCCTCGGCCACGCTCATGAGCCAGCTTGTCTGGGACGCCTCACACCGCCGCGATTACCGCGCCACCGTCGCTTATTGCGATATGGCCATCGAGCACGCCCACGAACACGGTGACGCGGTCGCGGCCGCCCACGCTGAACTCCGCAAGGGCTTCGCAGCCATGTACGGACAAGCTGACGTGCGTGATCCAAAGGCGGGATTGATCTCGGCCCAGATCGCTGCCAAGCAGAGCCGCAGCGTAAGTCACGCCCTCGGTGGCCTCAGTTTGCTGCATGTCGGCGAGGCCTATGCGATGCTCGGTGAATATCGCCGCTGCGAGCAGGCGCTGAGCCAAGCTGAGGACTGCTTCAGCCGGATCGGCAACGACGACTGCGGCACGGAGTTCTTCGCACCAACGCAGCTGGGGCGACTGGCCGGATTGTGCTACCTGTTCCTCGGGCATCCCGAGCGGGCGGAGCCCATCCTCAAGCCGACTGCCGAGGCCCTCCACGCTCGTCCCAAGACTCGCTCGCTGGTGCTCGGCAATCTCGCACTGGCCTACCTCCGTCAGCGCCAGCTCGACGCCGCAACGGCCACCCTGCACGACGCGATCGACTTACTCGAGAACAGCCGCGGCGGTGGCGGCCTGACAGTGGTGTTCAGCGCCGGGCGAGAGCTCTACCCCTGGCGGGCCGAGCCAGCGGTGCAAGACGTTCACGACCGCTTGCTCGCCCTGGTGGCACGAGCGTGACCCGAGCGTGAAAGGACGTCCCCAGTGCCGAATGAGTCTGATGCCAAGCAGGCCATTCGCGAGCGCGTCTGGTCACGATTAGCGCTGGCACAAGCGAGTCCTGACCCTCACGGCCGCATCCCGGACTTCGTGGGCGCTGCGGCAGCAGCCGCGCGGCTCGCCGAGTTGCCTTCCTGGGGTCGAGCACGGGTTATCAAGGCCAACCCTGATCAACCGCAGCTGCCGGTGCGGGAGCGTGCGCTGCGCGAGGGCAAGCTCGTCTACATGGCGGTGCCAAAGCTAGCCGACCCGCTTCCATTCTTTCGACTTGATCCGGCCGAGCTAGGTGATGACGCCGATGCGCTGGCCGCCCACCGCACAGCCGCCTCACGTGCACCGAAGACAGAGGTCACAGACATGCGCCCGATCGACCTGATCGTCTGCGGCACAGTCGCGGTCAACCGGCAGGGGGTGCGCATCGGCAAGGGCGCCGGCTACTCCGACATCGAGGTAGGGCTGCTCGCCGAGGCCGGACTCATCGGGCCCACGACGACCATCGTCACGACGGTGCACCAACTCCAAGTCCTTGACGAGCTGCTGCCGCATGACGAGCACGACTTCACGCTGGACTACGTCGTGACACCCAAAGAGATCGTCTCCTGCGGCCCAGCCTACCGTCCACGCGGGTTGGTGTGGCCGAATCTCGGTGAGGAACAAATCGCCGCGATTCCGATCCTGGCGGCGATGGCGGGCAAGCGATGAGTGCTCCAACATCGGTCTCGGTGGTCAATGACCACGTCGGCGCTGGCGACAGTGGCACTTCGATTGCCCGGTCCGGGACCCACATGTCGTAGTCTCTGCTGAATCATGGGTAGTTCGAGCGCGATGAGTGAGCAGGAGACCTGCCGGACCTTCGTGATGCCGAAGCTCAAGGCAGCGGGCTGGGACAAGCGACAGATCCGTGAGCAGTACCGAGATCCTAGAGACGGCCACTGACAACCTGCTCCTGCATCGGCCATAGCGCTCGAACCAGGTGACCCTGCTGGTCCCGCCCGCGAGGTTGGGCAGAGTGGTCTCGGAGGCCCGTTGACCCGTAGGGGCGGAATCCTCATCCATGCTGGTCAGACGCGTGTAGGCAGCGTCGGGAGCTGTGGAGTCTGTCTGCGCTGATGCGTAAGCAGTCAGAAGCTCGCCTTCGGTACGCCTCGGCCGGGATCGATCTGGTGCGGCCCGCCCTTCCCGGGGCGCACGTCGAAGTCGAAGATCGCGGTCGGGAGGTAGACCGTGGAGCACGAGTTCGGGATGTCCACCACCCCGGAGAGCCTGCCCTCGATCGGCGCCGCCCCGAGGATCATGTAGGCCTGGATCGGGCTGTAGCCTGAACTTCGTCAGGTAGTCGATCGTGCGCAGGCAGGCCCGCTGGTAAGGCAGGGACGAACACGGGGTAGAACACCCGCGTTGCGAAACTGAATATCACGACCCTCAGTCGTGATCCAGTACCGCCTTGCCAGCGAACTTCCGGCCCATCAGCCCGGCCACCGCCTCGTCGAACTGACGCCAGGAGCCACGCCAGCCCACATCCACGGTCAGCTGCCCCTCGGAGACCAGGTCGAGCAGATACGCGAGGTCGGCACCGAACTCGATCCCGGCCTGGAAGGACACCAGCGACTTGGCCGGCCCGACGGTGCCGTACACCGGCAGCACGGCCGGCTCGCCCGACGTCCAGCCAATGCTCTGCAGCACGCCGCCCGGCTCTAGCGCGCTCCACGCCTCGACCAACGTGCTGCCGCCGACGGTCTCCAGCACGACGTCCACCGGGCCCAACCCGCCCGGCCCGGCCACCACCTCGCGGGCGCCCAGCTCGGCCAGCCCCTCACCTCGGCGCGCGGCCGCGATCACGTACGCGCCACCGAGAGCGGCCAGCTGCACCGCGTACCGGCCGACCCCACCGGAGGCGCCGGTGACGAGAACCCGGCGACCCAACAGCGCGCCGGAACGACGCAGCGCACGCAGCGCGGTCACTCCCGCCACCGGCAGCGCGGCAGCCACCGCCAGGTCCACCGCCGCCGGCACTACCGCCAGCTCGGCCGCCGGCACCGCACGCCGGCTCGCCCACGCGCCGGCGTAGCCGAAGGTCAGCACCCGCGCCCCTGCCGCCGGCCCGGACCCGTCCTCGGCTGCCTTGACGACTACGCCGGAGCCGTCCCAGCCGGGCACCGAGCCCGGGGTAGCGCCCGGGCCGCCGCTGACGTCGCCGAAATTCAGCGAGGAGTGTTCGATCTCGATCAGCGCCTCATCCGGAGCCGGCGCCGGATCGGGCGCCTCTCCCAATACCAGGCCGGACGGTGAGCCGGGGGTGACCACCAGCGCGCGCATGACAGCTGCCTCTCCGAGGAATGTCAAGGATGACGCAATCCCTGTCGGGCAACTCCGGCCGCTTCCGGACTATTCCGGGTGCCTGCCCGGCTGGTCGCGGCCGGACTCTCTTGGTGCGCGTGTCCACCAGGCCGATACCGCGTAAGCGGTTACGGTTCGGCGATTTCCCACAGCGCGCTCGCCGGCATGGCCCGCAGGCGCGGACCGAACGGGAGCGTCTGGGTGCCCGTGTAGAGGACAAACCCGGCGACGAAGTCTTCACCCAGCCGGTCCGCGAGGTGCCGCAGGCCGCGAAAGTCGTCGGATCGCACCGTCGAGGAGGCCTTGACCTCGATGCCGACCGCCCGCCCCTGCCGGTCCTCCAGCACTGCGTCGACTTCGATGCCGTCCTTGGTGCGGTAATGGGACAGCTCGACCCGCCGCCGCGACCAGGTCAGCTGGCGCGCCAGCTCCATCAGCACGAAGCCCTCCAGCAAAGGCCCGAACGGGCCTCCGGGCCGCAGCAGGCTGCGGGCGTCGGCGTCGAGCAGGTTCCCCGCGACACCGGAGTCAACGAACGCGACCTTGGGGGTGCCGATCGCGCGGCTGGACACGTTCCGCGACCATGCGGAGATCCGCTTGATCAAGAAGACTTCCTCGAGCAGGCTCAGGTAACGGTGCACGGTCCGAGCTGAGACCTGGAGATCGTTGCTCAGCGCGTTGCCCACCAGGAGCTGCCCTGAGCGCGCCGCGAGCAGCCGCAGCAAGGCCCGCAGCTGCGCCGGCCGTTCGATCTCCGACAGCTGGCTGACATCGCGCGCCACCAGATCTGCGACGTAGGAGTCAAAGAAGCGCTCCCGGCGAGCAGGGTTGGCGCGAGCGACAGCCTCGGGAAAGCCACCCCGCACGATCCGCTGGACGTACTCGCCACGGCTGACTGTGCTGGTGTGGTTCAGCGCCTCCGAATCGGTGAACACGGCATCGACGAAGCCTTCCGTGCGGCCGTCGATCTCGCCCTGCGAGAACGGCCACAGCTCGACCGTCTCGGTGCGGCCTGGAAGGGTGTCGGGGAGAGATCGAAGCCCAAATATCCGCGCGGAACCGGTCAGGAGATACCTCCCAGGCCGCGGGTCGGTATCGACCTGTTCCTTGATCGCGAGCAGCAGTTCCGGAACCCGCTGGATCTCGTCGATCACCATAAGCTCGCCGAAGTCGACGAAACCGGCCGGATCGGACGCTGCCGCCTGCCGGGTCACCGCCGAGTCGAGGTTGCGCCACTCGTGCTTGAGTCCCTGGGCGCTGGACTCCCTGGCCTGCATCCGGACCAGCGTGCTCTTGCCGCATTGCCGCGCGCCGATGACCAGCACAACGCGGGTGTCGGCCAGCGCGTCGGCCACAATGCTCGCCACACGCCGCGGTATCACGCGGTCCAAGGGGGTCGCACCAACGCCTACCACGTCACCAGGATGCCACGGAAGTACTCTGGATGGCACGCTGGACGCCGCTTTGCTGGCGCGCTTGTCGCCACCTCGCTGGCGCGATGGTCGTGAGAGCAGGTGGCCGACGCGATCCGCCGCGCGGCAGCCGACGGGGACGTGGGCCGTCGCCTGCCAGGTCGGTGCGCTGTCACCGGACCTGCTGGCGCTGTCGGCGACGCTCACCGAGATCCTGGGCACCGAGGAGGTCGACATGGTCGACCTCAGCCGGACGAGTGCGCTGCTGCGCTACCGCGCGGCTCGCGACGGCATCCCCTTGCTGGAACGTCCAGCGGAGGAGTTCCAGCGCTTCCAGCTTGAGGCCGTTCAATTCTGGCGCGACACCGAGACCGTCATCGGTGCTTGCAGCACAATGGAAAAGGTGCTGCGCGCCGGGTTGGTTCTGCTGGTCGCCTTGGTTGCCCTGCTCACGGCGGCGTGGCTGCTGCAACGCCGCCTGATCTACTTTCCGGACACCGCCGTCCCGCCCCCCGGCAGCGTGCTACCCGGGGCACGGGAAATCACGCTACGGACCGAGGACGGGCTCGCACTCGGCGGCTGGCACGTCGCCCCAACCCGCGCCGACCGCGGCATCACCGTACTAGTCACGCCGGGCAACGCCGGCTCCCGCGCGTTACGGGCGCCGCTGGCCCGTCGGCTGGCCGCCAAGGGTCTTGCGGTGCTGCTCCTCGACTACCGCGGATACGGCGGCAATCCCGGCAGCCCCACCGAGGACGGGCTGATCACCGACGCTCGCGCCGCGCGCGCGTACCTCCTCGACCACGGTGTACCGGCGCACCGCTTGATCTACTTCGGGGAGAGCCTCGGTGCGGCGGTAGCGACCCGACTCGCCACCGAGCAGCCGCCCGGGGGGCTCGTGCTGCGCTCGCCGTTCACCTGCCTCGCCGACGTGGGCTCCCGGCACTACCCGCTGCTGCCGGTCCGGCTGCTGCTCCGGGACCGGTTCCCGGTGACCGAGCTGATCGGCCAGGTCCGGGTGCCGACCGTGGTCGTATACGGCTCCGCCGACACAATCGTGCCGCCGGAACAGAGCGCAGCGGTGGCGGCCGCTGCGGGCGGCCCGGTGCGGACGGTCGAAGTGGCCGGTGCGGACCACAACGACGCTGCGCTACTAGAGGGCAACGAACTAGTCGCTGCCGTGCTCGATCTCGCTCGCCAACTCCCCTGAGCCACCCGGCCCCGAAAACTCCGCCGACCAGATCACGCGCAATTCAGTCCGAGACACTGCTGCCGAGCCTGAGCACTTGCCACCAGAAAATGCTGCAGAACACACGCACAGATTATGCGGAGCCCCTCTCATACACTCCACCGGACTCGACCACACGGAGTGCGGCGCCCAGCGCAGGGAGACCAAGCGCGGTGAGAGCACCCGCGACCTGGCTCCGGTATTCTAAAATGTCGGATTTGATCGCAGCGGTACCACCCGGGACACACTCCCCGACTGCTCGTGCGATCGAGTCAGCTACTTCGTCGGCTGGCTTATTGTGACTGATTCCCCGCAGGTTGGCATACCTCGATGCGAGGCATCCGACTGCTCGGCCGACGAAGGCGACCGCAGGAATTTCCGCGACACCCAATGGTCCCCCCGCTTCCCCCGTCTTGAGAACTCCCGCCTCCTGCAGGCGTCTCCGGATCCTGGACTCGATCGCGCTGCGGTCACCCGTCGTTAGAATGTCGTCGGGGATCGACCCGAGTGCTTGCTCGAGCACTTCCTGCTCCGACTTTGATAGCTGAGCGTACGAAGCAAAGTCCGTCTTTTGCGCTTGAGTCACCGTTGCCTCCATGTTTGACAGCCCTAACCCGACTCACGCCAGTTTTCTTAGCTTACGAAGTACCGCCCGGAAGGGTCAAGCCATTGCAACCAACTTCTCCCTGTGGTGTCGAGAACTACCTCGGTTCCGTCATGCAGCCAGGTAGTATTCATTGAGCGTCGCCACCGAGGCCGGTGCTTGCAGCTACTAAAGTGCCTCGCAGGCTCTCACGTCGGCGGCATAGCGGGCCAGGGCAGAGCCGTTCAGTGCGTACGGTGCTCCACCCGGACCCCTGCCCCTTCCCGCTCCGAGACAAACTCGTCGACGTGACGGGATACCCGCTTCCCGTCCTGCACCTCTGGCAGGCCGTTCAGGTGGTGATCGATCTCGCAGTGTCGAGCTGTGTGCGGCTCGGGCTGGGCCGTGACCCGGCCGACCACAGCGCCCGGAGCACAAAGAACCGTCGGCGGCCGGCCTCGCGATGATGGGAGCCGAAGGATCGAAGAGGGATGTGGCGCAAGCGGGTCAACGTGGGGGACGCAACCCGGCCAGGGTGACCGTGACGAGCCGGTGGGCCGCGGCTGTGGACGGCAGGTTGCTAGCTGCTGTCAGGGCGTGCAGGCAGTAGCTCGCGAGTTCGTCGGGCGCGACATCATCCCGGATGTCGCCGGTCTGGGCGGCCTCGGTCAGCAGGTCTCGGAACATGTCGAGCAGGTGTTGCTGTGCTCGAGCGACGTGCTCGTCTGGATGCAGGAGTGCCACGAGTTGGGTGCCGTGGGGCTCGTTTCGATGATGTTGTACCCGCTGTTGGTGAATGAGCGCGTAGGCCTGCAGCACCCTTTCGAGCCGCTCACCAGCATCCCCAGCCTGGTCTCGGGCTTCGGCGAGCTGTTCGAGGTGGCCAGCGATCTGACGTTCGTGCCATGCGCCCAGGATCGCTTCGACGTCAGGGAAGTACTTGTACAGCGTCGCACGTCCGATGCCGGTCTGCTCGGCGATCTGCGACATCGTCACCGACGCCAGCCCGTGCTTGGCCACCAGCGCCGCGGTGGCGTCCAGGGTCGCGTCGCGCACCGCGCGGCGGTGCGCCTCGATCGTCTCGTTCCACAGCTTCGGCACCAGCTGAGTATACATAGCGACGGTTCATATACACTCAAGGTTGACAGCAACATACTGTATTGATAAAACCGTAGTCGTCATGCAGGTCCGGGCGGGCCATATGGTGGGAATCGAGGTCAAGGCAACGGAGACCGTACGCGCGGACGACTTCCGAGGACTCAGGCTGCTCCAACGCCGACTTGGCTCCCGTTTCCGCGCCGGGCTCGTGCTCTACTGCGGCACCCAACAGCTCAGTTTCGGAGAGGCATTGAGCTGCCTCCCGATCTCAGCATTGTGAACAGCTCACGAACCGGCCTGACCGATGCCCGCGTCCGGGGGTGATCAGTCGGCTGAGCTGCCGACGTTGCGCCCGGCGGTTGGAGAGCGCTTGGCAGGCGGGCCACTGGCGGTGTCAGTGGCGCCCGGCCGAGCTGGGAACGCAGCGCCGCCAGCGGCAGTCCTCTGGTGGTGAGCACGCGGCCGAGTCGGACGATGCCGTGCAGGTCGGCCAGTGCGGTGGCAGCGAGATCGACGCGGCTGTCTGGGCGTCGACCCAGTCGACGGGTACCTCGTGGATTCGCAGACCGGTGCGTTCGGCGAGCACGAGCAGCTCGGTGTCGAAGAACCAGCCGGTGTCCTCCACCAGCGGCAGCAGCGCGGCGGCGACGTCCGCGCCGCCCCAGCTGGGGCTGACCAACTGGGTGAAGCCGCCGCCACCGAAGGCGCTATCACCACTGTCCGGACCACCGCCGCCCGGCGGACCACCGATGCTGCCGGGCTCGTTGCAGGTCAGCCGACCGAAGCCGTTGTAGCCGAAGATCAGCTCCAGCACACTGTTGGTCTGCGAACCACCGACATAGGGCCGGCCCGCGGCTGGGACCAGCTCGACGATGGCCACCCACCAGCCGGCGGTGACGACCAGCGCAACCCCGGCCGCGAGAAGCTGGACCGCCCGGCGACGCAGCCCGGTCGGCGGCTCCGGCTGCCTTCACCAGGTGTCAGAGCTTTCGACCGACGCCGCTGAAATGAAACACCTCCACCGGGACACCGAGCTCGATGGGATCGGGTCGCCACAGCGAACAGGAGACCAGGCCGGGCTCCAACAGCTCCAGACTGTCGAAGAAACGGATGAGCTGCTGACGGCTGCGGGCCACTATCGGCGCTGCGCCGCTTCGGTTCCAGAGTTGCATGGCCTCTTTCATCGCCTCGCCGTCGATCTCGAAGGTGGGGTGGGATATCACCAGGTAGCTACCTGAAGGCAGGGCCGCTAGGAGCCGGTTCACAATAGCGTGAGCCTCGTCGTTGTCCGTGATGAAGTTCAGGATCCCTAACAGCATGAGCGCGACTGGCCGGGTGAAATCCAGCGTCCGGGCAGCTTCCTGCAAGACTGTGTCCGGCTCGCGAAGGTCGGCCTGAACGTAGTCGGTGGCGCCTTCTGAGGTGCTGGTGAGCAGGGCACGGGCGTGAGTCATGATAAGGGGGTCATTGTCGACGTAGACGATGCGAGACTCCGGTGCGGCCGCCTGGGCGACTTCGTGAGTGTTGCTGGCTGTGGGCAGACCGGTGCCGATGTCGAGGAACTGGCGAATCCCCACATCGCCTGCCAGGTGCCGGACGGCGCGGACCAGGAATCCACGCTCGGCACGGACAGTGTCGCGCAGGCTCGGGATGAGAACAAGAATCTGTTCGGCAACCTCGCGATCGACTGCATAGTTGTCCTTACCGCCCAGCAAATAGTTCCAGAACCGTGCGGAGTGCGTCACGGTGGTATTGAGATCTGGAGGCCTCTTCTGGACCGACGTGCGTGAGCTGTCCGTCACGAGTGCACTTCTCTCCACGCTGCTTTTGGCTCGTTGCGGACCTGCAGCCCGCCTCGTGTCCCTGACACGGTCGAAGACATGCTGAAACTCCGGAAGTGTTGCGATGGACGGGATCCAGGCGAGAATTGCCTAGTCATTTACACAACAAGTTAATTTGCGGGGCTTCACCCAGCGGGAGTGGTCGCTTTAGATCTCGCTCCACTTCTGGTAGCTGCCGCCGTTGCAGTCGTGCGGGTAAACCTGCTTGTTGGCGTTGGAACCCAGGCACAACCCCGTCGCCACGTTCTTGAGCACCGCTGGGGCCGCTCGGGTGCCGGCGGCTGCCGACGCTGGCACGCTGAGAGTCAACGGGGTCACAGCAGGAACAGCGCTGGTAGCCATGGCTGTCACTCCGATGCGACGGAACACTGTGGTTACTCCTTGTTGTCGTGCGACCTCATTCAGTCACCGTGGTTGATCACCATACTCCGCGGTATGCGAGCCTGACGTCACCCGTTTGGCCGACCCGGAGCCAGGTTGGCCGTAGCGTGGCGGGTGCGCCGCTCACTCCGTCGCGTGCCATGGTCAGACGCTGTTCGCGCTATCTCATGTCCTCGAGCTGCTTGCCTTTCGTCTCTTGCACGAATCTCAACACGAAGAAGAACGAGAGCAGCGCGAATGCCGTGTAGAGGCCGTACGCCAATCCGAGGCTGATGTCGGCCAGGGCCGGGAACGTCGTCGAGATGAGGAAGTTGCTGATCCACTGAGCGGCCGCGGCAAGCCCGAGGGCAGCGGCTCGGATCCGGTTATTGAACATCTCGCCAAGCAGCACCCAGACCGTCGGGCCCCAGGAGATCCCGAAGAACACGACGAAGGCGTTAGCCGCGATAAGCGCGATCGTGCCAGCTGTGTCACCGAGCGCCGGTTGACCGTTTACCAGGGGGGCCGTGCCGAAGACGTAGGCCAGCGTTCCCAGGCTGACGAACATGCCCGCCGAGCCGATCAGCAGCAGCCGGCGCCGGCCGAGCTGGTCGATCACGGCAATCGCGACCAGCGTGACGACGATATTGGTCACCGACGTCAGCACCGTGATGATCAGTGAGTCGGCCTCGGTGAACCCGACCTGCTGCCACAACGCCGACGAGTAGTAAAAGATCACGTTGATGCCGACGAACTGCTGGAAGACCGACAGCAGGATGCCCACCCAGACGATCGGTAACAGGCCGAGGAACGATCCGCGCAGGTCGCGGAAGGTGGACCCGACGTCCTGGACGATGGTGCGGCTGATCTCGCGGATCCGGTCGTCGACACCACTCTTGAGCACCTGGGACAGCACGGAGCGGGCCTCTTCGATGCGACCGCGGAACATCAGGTACCGCGGGGACTCGGGGATCTGCAACGCGAGGATGCCGTAGGCCAGCGCAGGAACCGTCAGGGTGATAAACATCCACCGCCAGGCCGCTAGCCCGAGCCACAGATCGTTGTTCGCCCCTCCCGCGGCGGTCGCCAGGAAGTAGTCCGAGAGCAACGCCACGAAGATGCCGGACACGATGGCCAGCTGTTGCAACGAGCCGAGCCGGCCGCGGATCGAGGCAGGCGCGATCTCCGCGATATAGGCCGGGGCAATGACCGAGGCCGCACCAACGCCGAGACCGCCGACGATGCGCCAGAAGGTGAGGTCGTACGGCGAGAGGGCCAGCCCGGAACCGATCGCACTCAGGAAGAACAGCACCGCGGCGAGCACCATCACCCGGATGCGACCGATCCGATCAGCCAGCTTGCCGGCAAGCCAGGCACCCACCGCGCAGCCCAGCAGCGCAGAGGCCACGACGAAGCCGGTGAGCCCCGCGCCCATCTCGAATGTCTCGCGGATAGCCGACACCGCTCCGTTGATCACGGCGGTGTCGAAGCCAAACAGAAAGCCCCCGAGGGCGGCCACCGCTGCCAGCAGAACCGCCCGCCCGGTGTCGTACTGCTCGGTCCTCGGCCCGATCGACGTCATGACTCTCCCCGTGGCGATCAGCTCGGGCATCACTGCTGTGATGCCTACCACGTGCCGAACCCAGCCGCCGGGTGCGAACGGGCTATTCGCGATTGCGGAAAACTCAGGAAAGACCAGTGCCCAAAAACGTGTTGCGTCTGCAACCTGCGTCACAATGGACGCCCTCCACGCACGCAGGCGCCGACCACACCCACGGCGGTTTCAAGATCGCCTTCCCGCACCCCCTGCTCCTGGGTCTCATCGACGGATCCATCGACCGAGCAGGCCGTTCTCCACAGTGTGCCGGGCGCCTCAGCTCGAGGAGTTGCTGGCCGATATGGCCACGTTGGGACCGACGAGCTTGAACTGGGCGCCGGTCGGATCTGCGGCTGCCGCGAGGCGGCCGTATGGCGTGTCCTGGGCAGTCGTCACGATCGAGCCGCCGAGGTCGACGATTCTTGCCAGCGCGGCGTCGGTGTCGTCGACCCCGAAGTAGACCGACCAGTGAGCGGGGACACCGTCAGGGAGGAAACCCGCGGCATCCATGACCCCTGCCAGCCATTCCTCGCCATGGCTGAGGGTCGTGTAGCGGAATTCCGCGGTGTCGCTGACGATATGGGTGTCCCAGCCGAACACGGTGCGATAGAAGGCGACGGCGTCCTGGTAGTCCCGGGTGTGCAGTTCGAACCAGCTCGGTGCACCGGGCTCGCCGAGGACCCCGAAGCCCGGGTGGCGACCGGGCTGCCAGACACCGATTCCGGCGCCGCTGGGGTCGCTGATGAGGGCCATGGTGCCGAGGTCACCGACATCCATGGCGTGGACGTGGACCTGGCCTCCGTGGGCGACGGCGGCGTCGACGGTCTTTCTGGCGTCGTCGGTGGCCAGGTAGACCGACCAGACGTCCGGTATCTCCGAGCCGGGCTGGCTGGCCATGCATCCAGCGACCAAGACGCCGTCCTTGGTGAAATTGAAGTAGCCGCCGAACTGTTCGGCGGGGTCCCCCGCGGTCCAGCCGAACAGCTGGCAGTAGAACGCCCGGCTGCGCTCGGTGTCGGAGGTCATCAGGTCGATCCAGCAGGGCGCCCCGATCGGCGCGGTGTCTCGGGTGGGCATGGTGGCTCCCTTCGCGATGCTCGAACCATGTCACCACTTTCGACGCCGCAGCGGCCCTGAACTCATCGGTCCGCAGCCGCCCGATGTCCCGTCAGATCCGGCGCGCCCGGGCAAGCCAGGCGGGCAGATCAACCAGGTCGCCGACCGGGCGCCCGAGTGCGGCAGCGTGGGTGCTGCTGGCAATGACGCCTCGATACTGGCTTGGTCGCAGGTCCTCCAGGGCCCATCCTTCGCCGAACGCCTCCCGGATCACCGTGTCGCTGACCTGGGGTCCGAAGCCCGGCCCGGTGTCGGACAGCGCGAGTACGTGGACTAGCGCGTCCGGGCGGCAGGCGCGGTGCAGACTGCGCACGTACCGGCCGCGGTCTCCGGAGTCGAAGATGTGAAACAACGCGCTGTCGACGACCGTGTCGTAGATCTGGTCATGGCCCAACTGCAGCGCATCGGCGACCTCGAACCGAGCTGCGACGTTGCGCTCGGCGGTGTTGGCACGGGCCTGGTCGATCGCGTGCTCCGAGGAGTCGATGCCGTGGACGTCATAGCCAAGCCGAGTGAGGTGGATGGTGTGCTCCCCCGTGCCGCAGCCGGAATCGAGCACGCTGCCGTGGATCCAACCGCCGCGTTCCAGGGCGACGATAGCCGGCTGCGGTTGGCCGATCACCCATGGCGCGGTGCGGGATGTGTACGCCTCGTCGAAGACGGCCCGCGACGGTGTTGTCGTCTCCCCCGGTGCCGGTGCGTCCGCCACTCGTTCCGGCTCATCCGGTGTCATCAGGCAGCTGCGCTCGGCCTCGGTGAAGTCCATCCCCCGACCATAGAAGCTCAAGCGCGGTTCAGGTCAAGCGCAATCACCCTCGATGACGTCACCGCCGTGAACACGACACCGCCGACGTCCGCGCTCACGCGAAACGTCCGTGGCGTCGAGTTCGCGGGCCTTACCCACCAGCAGCGGGTCGGCTCCGCGATCCCTGTTCAACGATCTGGTGGGACACGGCCTAGGCTCCCTGCATGGGCTTTGCGGATACAGACCGGAACAGGGCAGCCGTGCATGAAGCTGGGCACGCCCTCGTTGCCGCCTCACGTGGCGTTGGCGTCGCCACCATTAAACTGTATGGTAGCGATGGCGCGGGCGGGACACTCCTCCGCGGAAAGCCATTAAAGCTCGACCTGGTATGGATCTGGTATGGGGGTCCGTTCGCGGAAGAAGTGGTTTTCGGGAAATGGACACCAACGGCCAGGCCGACCGGACTTGATGACCTACTGTTTGCGCACAAGCTATGTCAGCAAATAGGAATTAACGATATTACCGGGATCACGAACCGGGTTGAAGCATATCTTCGGGAGCAGCGGGTTCGGCTTGAGCTGATTGCAGCCCGACTGTTGGCGGCCGATATAGTACAAGGCGCTGAGCTTGATGAGCTACTTCGTGAGGACTCCATCACTAGCCGGGCGTCGCCCCATCCCGACCACGCATGTTCCGTGGCTGGCTTGCCCGTGAACTCGACGCCAGCGACATTTCAGTCCTGCCAGACGTCGCTCTCGTCCAGTTCACGGGCCGCGGCGCCGACAGACACGCGCCCGACTATTGCCCTGGAGCCGACTCAGACCGCACAGTTGACTCGATCATGACGGCCGTGCCGGCTAAGCCCTCTAACGGCAGTTCGGGGTTGCCGCAGACTGTCACATGATCGTCACAGGCTGTGCGCGTCCCGGACAGCCGTGTTCGTGCCGTTCCCGCCGTTGGCGACCGGACGCGCAGGCTGTCGCCGGTGAGGAGCCGAGCCGCTAGAACGCCGGCCAGAAAACTCCGTACAGCGTGCGGTATAGTGACTGATGCCCCGTACGAAGTACGTAGTTTAAGGGTGAGCCCAACTCGAGAATGAGCATGGAGGTGGGAGACGTGCAGGACTTTCCGGCCAGCAATGGCATCGTCGCGTCGGACGAGGATCGGGCGAGCGTTGCAGCCTGGTTCGCGAAGTACGACGCGCTCGCGGCGAAGCAGGACTTCGAGGCGATGGCGGACATGGCGATGTTCCCACTCAACGAGGTGACCGACGACGGGGCCGGCAACGGTCAGGCGGAGCAGTGCAGCCGGGGGCAGTACCTCGCCCAGATGGCCGAGGTGATGGGTGGGTCGGGCGACGACGTGACAATGGAGTCGATCAGGACCCCGCACTTCATCTCGGACGGACTGGTCTTCGTGATCACCGAGGGCACCGTGACGTACGGCGGGCAGACCCAACCGGTGCGCTATGGCGACCTGTTGGTGAAGAAGGACGGGCGGTGGCTGTTCCAGACCATGGTCCAGGGCGGTTGGGGCGGCTGACGACCCGGGAGAGAAGACGATTCACGGGGCGTTCACGTGAAGTTGCCCTTCGATGGAGCGACACAATTAGTCTGCTGCTATGCGGGAAGCCTTCCAGGATCAGCTCGGCCAGCTCGGCGACCACCTCGCCGAGATGTGCGCGGTCGTCGCCTCGGCGATGGAGAAGGCCACGACCGCGCTGCTCGAGCGCGATCTCCAGCTCGCCGACGAGGTCATCTCCGATGACGCCAGAATCGACGACCTGCGGGCGATCGCCGAGGACCGCTCCTACGCCGCCCTGGCGCTGCAGGCCCCGGTGGCGACCGACCTGCGGGTCGTCCTCGCCGCGATCCACGCCGCCGGCGACCTGGAACGAATGGGCGACCTCGCGCTGCACGTCGCCCAGGCCGCGCGCCGCCGGCACCCCGAACACGTACTGCCCGAGCAGGTCCGCCCCTACTTCGCCGAGATGGGCCGGGTCGCGGTGGCGCTGGCGCTCAAGGCGGGCGAGGTGATCCACTCCCGGGACCTGGAGCGGGCCGGCGAGTTGGAGTCCGACGACGACGCCATGGATGATCTGCACCGGCACATGTTCACCGTGCTGATGGCCCGGGACTGGCCGCACGGGGTGGCCGCCGCTGTCGACGTGACGCTGCTGGCCCGCTTCTACGAGCGCTATGCCGACCACGCGGTGTCGGTGGCCCGCCGCGTGATCTACCTGGTGACCGGCCGGATGCCCGGCCCACAGCCGGTCTGAACCGGCGTCAGCCGAAGCGGCCAGAGACGTAGTCTTCGGTGGACTTCTGCGCCGGGTTGGAGAAAATCGTGTTGGTGATGTCCATCTCGATCAGCTTGCCGGGCTTGCCGGTGCCCTCGATGTTGAAGAATCCGGTCACGTCGCTGACCCTGGCCGCCTGCTGCATGTTGTGCGTGACGATGACGATCGTGTAGTCCTTCTTCAGCTCGTTGATCAGGTCCTCGATGGCCAGCGTCGAAATCGGGTCCAGCGCCGAGCACGGCTCGTCCATCAGCAGCACGTCGGGCTTGATGGCGATGGCGCGGGCGATGCACAGCCGCTGCTGCTGACCACCGGAGAGGCCGGAACCGGGCTTGCCCAGCCGGTCCTTGACCTCCTCCCAGAGGTTGGACCCACGCAGCGACTGCTCCACCAGGTCGTTCAACTTCGATTTCTGCATCCGCTTGTTGATCAGCCGCATCCCGGCCGCGACGTTCTCATAAACCGACATGGTCGGGAACGGGTTCGGCCGCTGGAAAACCATCCCGATCTGGCGGCGCACGCTGACCGGGTCGACGCCCGCGCCGTACAGGTTCTGGCCGTCCAGGTCGACGGTGCCCTCGACCCGCGCACCCGGGATGACCTCGTGCATGCGGTTGAGCGAGCGCAGAAACGTCGACTTGCCGCAGCCGGACGGTCCGATCAGGGCGGTGACGGCCTGCGGCTTGATGGTCATGGTGACGTCCTGCACGGCCAGGAAGTTCCCGTAGTAGATGTCGAGGTTCGACACGGCGATGCCCTTGGCCACAGGAGGTCCTAACCGATCTTGGGAGCAAACAGGCGGGAGATGAGACGGGCGACGAGGTTCAGGGCCATCACGATGACGATCAGGACCAACGCCGCCGCCCAGGCCCGATCGATGAACGCGTCCCGTGGTATTCCGGGTGTGGCGTAGGAGTAGTACGAAAATACCGGAAGCGTCGCCATCCGTCCTTCGAACGGATTGAGGTTGACCGCGGTCGTGAGACCGACCGTGATCAGCAGCGGCGCGGTCTCGCCGATCACCCGGGCGATGGCCAGCGTGATGCCGGTGCCGATGCCGGCGATGGTGGTCGGCAGCACGACCTTGACGATGGTCCGCCATTTGGGGACGCCCAAGGCGTAGGAGGCCTCGCGCAACTCGTTCGGCACGATCTTGAGCATTTCTTCGGTGGCGCGGACCACGACCGGGATCATGAGCACGGTCAGCGCGACCGCCCCCGCGATGCCCAGCCGGACGCCGGGACCGAAGAACAGCACGAACAGCGCGTAGGCGAACAAGCCGGCCACGATGGACGGGATGCCGGTCATCACGTCGACGAAGAACGTGATCGCTCGGGCCAGCCTGCCCGTGCCGTACTCCACCAGGTAGATGGCGGCGAGCAGCCCCACCGGGATGGACATGGCCGCAGCCAGCCCGGTGATGACCAGAGTGCCGACAATAGCGTGGTAGGCGCCGCCGCCCGCCCCGACGACACCGGACATCGAACTGGTGAAGAACACGCTGTCGAACCGGGCCAGGCCGTTGACCAACACGGTGAGAACCACCGAGACCAGCGGCGCCAGCGCGAGCAGGAACGCCCCGGACACGACGATCGTGACAAGCCGGTCGGTGGCCTTTCGCGGACCCTCGACCGCGCGAGACCAGAGATACATCGCGACGCCGAACAACACCGCCGTCGCCAGCACGAACAGCACGACATTGAAGCCGATCAGCGCGAGCAGCCCGCCCACGACGACGACCACCGCGATCAGCGCGCCCGGGGTCGCCCACTGAGGCAGCGAACCGCGGACGATGGGCATGGCCTCCAGCGAGGTGTCGATCTCCCGTTCCGGGTCGCGCGGCGGCGTGGAGACAGACATCAGTTCGCCCCCGAGAACTCGCGGCGTCGGTTGATGATCGCTCGGGCGAGCATGTTCACGGCCAGCGTCACAGCGAACAGCACCAGGCCGGAGGCGACCAGCACATTGACATCGAGCCCGGTGGATTCCGGAAAGTCCAGCGCGATGTTGGCCGCGATCGTCGAAGGGTTACCGTCGCTGATCAGGTTGAAGGTGACGCCACCGGACACCGACAGCACGATCGCCACCGCCATCGTCTCGCCCAGCGCCCGGCCCAGCCCGAGCATGGCGCCGCTGATGATGCCGGACCGGCCGAAGGGCAGCACCGCCATCCGGATCATCTCCCAGCGGGTCGCGCCCAGCGCCAGCGATGCCTCCTCATGCAACCTGGGGGTCTGCAGGAAGACCTCCCGGCTGACCGCGGTGATGATCGGCAGGATCATCACCGCCAGGACGAGCGCGGCGACCAGCATGGTACGGCCGATGTTCGAGGCCGGCCCGGCGAAGAACGGGATGAACCCAAGATTGTCCGCCAGCCAGCGCGTCGAGGGCACCGTGGCCGGGGCGAGCACCGTGGCCCCCCAGAGCCCGAAGATGATGCTCGGCACAGCGGCGAGCAGGTCGACCAGGTATCCCAGGCTCTGGGCCAGCCGCCGCGGGGCGTAATGGGTGATGAACAGGGCGATGCAGACGGCAAGCGGGGTGGCGACCAGCAGCGCGATCACGGCCGCGAGCAGGGTGCCGAAGATCAGCGGCCAGATGTAGGCGACCAGCCCCTCGCCGCCGGGAATGGCCTCGGCCGGTGCGATGATCGCCGGCCACGCCTCGACCAGCAGGAAGGCGGCCACGCCGGCCAGCACGATGAGGATCAGGATGCCGGCCCCGATCGCGAAGCCGGCGAAGATACGGTCGCCGGGCCGCTGAACCGCCTTGGGCGCGGAGGTTTTGGGTGCAGCGGTGCTGATGCTCACGTCGTCGCGGGCTCCTGACTAGTCACACGTCGCCGCTCAGCTCCCTGCGGTCCCGATGGCGTCGATCGCCGGCTGCAGCTGCGTGCGCAGCGCATCCGAGATCGGCGCGGAGCCGGCGTTCTGCGCAGCCGCCTCCTGGCCTTGCCTGCTGGCGATATAGGTGAACAACGCCTTCACGAGGTTTCCGTCGGCAGCGTTGGAGTAGGTGCCGCAGGCCAGGTTGTAGGACACCAGCACGACCGGGTAGGCGCCCGACTGGGTGGTGTCGCGGGCCAGGTCGTAGGCGAAGCTGTGCTCGCCGCGCCCTTCCACCCGGGTCGACGCCTGCACGACCGCCGATGCCGCCTCAGCGGTGGGCTTCACGAAGTCCGAGCCGACCCCGACGCCGGCGACCCCCAGGTCCCCTGCCTGACTCGCGTCGGCATAGCCGATAGTCCCGTTGCCGGCCTGCACCGCGCCGACCACGCCCGAGGTGCCCTGCGCAGCCGCTCCACCCGGCACCGGCCAGTCGCCGCTCGCTTCGAAGGTCCACACCTGGGCGGCCGCCGCCTTGAGGTACTCAGTGAAGTTCTCGGTGGTGCCGGACTCGTCCGACCGGTTCACCGGGGTGATCCGCAGATTAGGCAACGTGGCGCCCGGGTTGTCCGCGGCGATGGCCGGGTCGTTCCAGTTGGTGATCTTCTGGGCGAAGATTCCGGCGATCGTCGCCGGACGCAGGTTCAGATTGTCGACACCCTCGAGGTTGTAAACGATCGCGATCGGCGAGATGTAGAGGGGAACCTCGACGATGTCGCCGCCGCAGCGCTGCTGCGCCAGCGGGAGCTCCTCCTCGTCGAGGTAGGCATCGGTGCCGGCGAATGCAGTACCACCGGCGATGAACTGCTCACGGCCACCCCCGGACCCGACCGGGTCGTAGTTCACGGTGACGTCGGGGGCCACTCCGTTGAAACCAGCGATCCAGGCCTGCATCGCCGCGGCCTGCGAACTGGCACCCGCGCCCGAGATCGTGCCGGACAGGTTCTCGCCGCCGGGGTTCGGCGATTCGTTCGACGCGCCGCAGGCGGAGACCAGAAGTGCGCTGGTCGCCGCAAGGGCGAGCACTGCACCGTGCCGCTGAGGTGTCACGTGTGTCCTCCGTGGGGTTCGTGTGCAGGCACGCGATCTGGGCGGCCGCTTCGCTGACGGTAGGTAACCTTCATGGACAGCTTCCCCCCTTCGAGTTAACGAACGGTGAACTCATCATCGCTTGTGACAGCGCCCGATAACCCATGACCCGTCCGACACCTTACCGTTATCCAACCGTGATAATCAGTCTTTCGGGGGAGCCGTTTCGCTAACATTTAGTAACTGAAGGTGTACTATGTCGATCCATCATCAATCTATCGTTTGATATCTGTGATGATGTTGGACACGGAACGCAGCATCGCTGTCAGCCCCACGGAGGAGCCCGACCGCTCGGAGGGGGACTTCAGACCCCCGCAGTCCGGGTGACCGCAGAGGCAACCACGTCAGCGAGGCTCCCGCCACGCCGACAGACATCGCGCTGCATCGTCGAGCCGTTGCCGCGGCCGAACAAGGCGTCGGTGAGAGCGTGCACAACGTCATACTCGCCGAGGTCTTCCAAGGCCGGTCTGACGTGCTCGATCAGGGCCCGAACCACCCGCCGCGCCGGTGCCGGCCGGCCCGTTGGATCGATGAGACTGCCGTCGAGGCCGGATCGGCCGGCCCGCCACGCCGCGAGGCGAAGCAGTTCCACCCGAAACGGAGCCGGCGGCTGGTCCGCTCTCCACGCGCGGGCAGCGTTCTCTACCAACGCCCTGGTCAGACAGGCGAGCAGGATCGCGTCGTCGGCGTGCTGGCAGACATCGGCCACTCGCACCTCCACTGTGGGGTAGGTGCGAGACAAGCGAGCGTCGAAGTAGATCATTCCTTCATCGACGAGCGCGCCAGACTCGATCATGGTCTTTACCGTGGCGTGGTAGTTCTCAGCGCAGCCGAACAGCTCGGTTGGTCCGGCGGAGGGCCATCGGTTCTGCATCTGCGACCGGAAGCTGGCGTAGCCGGTGTCCTCGCCTTGCGCGAACGGCGAGTTGCCGCTGAGCGCAAGCAGCGTCGGCAACCATCCTCGGATGCGATCCAGCACCGCCACGCCCTCGTCGTCGGAGCCGACCTCCACATGGATGTGGCAACCGCAGGTGAGTTGTTGCTCCGCGGTGAGGCCGAATTTGTCGATCATCTCCCGGTATCGCGGGTTGGGTGTGATGATGGGCGCCACCGGCAGCGGTGCGGTTGCCAGGGCGGCCACCTGGGCTCCGCCGGCTTGAGCTGCCTGAGCGGCGGCCCGCCGCCACCGCCGCAACTCCACTCCCAGCTCGTTCAGCGATGTGCACGGCCGAGTATTCGTCTCGATCTGCTGGCGGGTGAGCTCCGCCGTCAGCTCCTCGCCCCCCGGCTGTTGGCCGTGCACCGCAGCGTCACGGAGGACCGCGCTGGCAACGGCGAGCGCGCGACCGTCGTCCGGGTCGACCAGCAGCAGCTCTTCTTCCACTCCGACGCTACGTGGGCTCCGTACCATCGGGATACCCGCTCATTGTCTCGTTGTTGGAGGATACGTTCACTCCACCGAACCGAAGACAATGTCTCTCAAGCTCTTGGGTCCTGAGGTTGTCTTGCCCTCACCTGCGAGCTTCGACTTCCAGGCCGCGCGGAGATCGTTGCTCACACTGGCGGATTGGGACAGCGGCGAGCCCGGATCCAATCCCTGGAAGCCGCAGTTCACCTCCACGTTCATGCAGTGCTGGTCGGTGCACTCCCTGATGTCCGTTTTGGTGTGCTCTTCTTCGCTCCAGCGAGTCCAGCCGCCGAAACCACCGCGCATCGCCGCGAGCGCTGGTTTGCCCTCGTCCAAGGCGTCGGACTGCGGTGTCTTCTCGTGGGCCGTCCCATGCTGTTGGCTCATACTCAACAGGCTATCCGCTCAGCGGCGAGGTCGCAGCGCGCGAAGGTGCCGCACACCGCGCCCGGCCCCTTGTCACCTTCAGGGCATGATGCTTGTGTGGAGTCGGGCGGCGAGCATCCACCGTGGCGCGCTGCGGCCCGGCCCGTCACGTCCGAGGAGAACTCATGTCCCAGAACACCGACGCGACGGCCGGCGCGGATGCCCTCGTCGATCAACTGATCTCGCTCGGTGCGCGGGAGGTCGGGGACAGCTGTCTGGTGACGGTCGCAGGTGAGATCGACATGGTGACCACCCCAACCCTGCGCGCCTTCCTTCAGCAACAACTCGAGCAACCGGCTTCGCTGCTCGTGATCGACCTGACTGGGGTCAGGTTTCTCGGGTCCAGCGGGCTGGCTGTGCTGGTCGACACTCTGGGCGCGACCCGGGAGCGCCACATCGGGCTGCGGCTGGTGTGCAACTCCCGCGAGGTGACGCGGCCCTTGGAGGCCACTGGCCTGACCGACCTGTTCGAGATCCACCCCGATCCCGGCGCTGCGCTCGCACCCGGCTGAGTCCCCGGTTGAGTCCCCGACTGAGGAGGTGGCCGGCAAGCGATCCGGAGTAAGTTCACTCTATGGAGGAACTGCTGCGGACCAACCGGCTCGTGGTGCGGGGCTGGTCGGTAGCCGACGCCGAGGCAGCGCTGAAGATCTACGGCCACGACGACGTCAGTCGGTGGCTCCACGAGTTGGATCGCATCCCCGATACGGCCGCGATGCGAGTGGTGCTGCAGGGCTGGACCGCCGAGCAGAACGACATGGCGCCGGGAACCGGACGGTGGGCTCTGGCCCTGCTCGATGGGGGCGTGCTCGTCGGCGGGATCACCCTGCTGCCGATGCCGGTGCCCGAGGCGGACGTCGAGATCGGTTACCAGCTCGCGCCGGAGTACTGGGGCCGGGGTTACATCACCGAGGTGGCCCGAGCGCTGGCGCGCTGGGCCTTCCAGCATTCGCTGGTCGAGTTGTTCGCACTGGTGGGCCCGGACAACACCCGTGCGGCAGCCACCGCGCGGCGGATCGGGATGGAGTGGGTCGGCGAGACCGATAAGTACCACCAGCGGCGCCTGCAGGTGTTCCGGCTGCGGCCCGACGACCTCGTCTGCGCAGGCAACCCGCGACCGCCACAGGTATAGACGGCAGTCAGAAGTAAACCCGGGTGACCCAGTCCGCCACGCAACCCGGTTTCGTAGCGCCCTCGATCTGTAGCGTCGCGCGCAGCACGAGTTGCAGACCACCGGTGGCCTCGGTGGCCTCGGCAAGCTCGACCTCGGCCCGCACCGTGGAACCGACTGGCACGGGGGCTGGGAAACGCACCTTGTTCAGCCCGTAGTTGATGACCATCGTGGTGCCCTCGACCCGGTAGGTCTGGTTGATCAGGTGTGGCAACAGCGACAGGCTGAGAAACCCGTGCGCGATGGTGGTGCCATACGGGCCGGCTGCGGCGCGTTGCGGGTCGACATGGATCCATTGGTGGTCCTCGGTCGCGTCCGCGAAGGCGTTGACGCGCTGCTGGTCGATGGGCATCCAGTCACTCGCACCGAGTTGCTCACCAGCCGCCGCGCGCAGCTCGTCAGCTCCGGTGAACACCTTCATCGCCGATCCCCCTTCTGCCGTCGGTCATTTCGCCGACCTGCCAGCTCGACGCGGCACACCGGTTCCAGCAGGTCGGTACGGTCGCTCTTCTCGATGACGAGCTCGGCATTCCGATCCGAGAACACCAGGGTGGCCACCGCGTTGCCGAAGGCGGGACCACTGAGCAGCCGCCAGGATAGTGTCGGATCCGCCACCCCGTAGTGGCGCACCACCCGGCGAACCACCGCAGCCAGCGGACCGAACCAGGCGGCTCGCATCAGCGCGGTGAGCGCCCACGGGACGCTGTGATGCACCGGCGAGCACACCAGCTGGTACACCGGTGATCCGCCTGCTGATCCGGGGAAGTCGGCTCGTGCTACGTAACTGTGGTGCACATCGCCGGACAGCACGCTGATCGTCGCGGGCGCATGGGGACCGACCGCGACCCGCCGCAGCAGCGCGGCGAGCCGATCGAAGGAGTCCCGGAACGCCGCCCAGTGCTCGAGATCCACGGCCTGGCGGATGCGCTCAGCGAGTGCGCCACCACGAGCGCAGGCAGCTTCGTTGGCCGACTGCACGTCGTGGATCGCCGGCGGCAGCAGCCACGGCAGCGAGCTACCGACCAGCACATGCTCGGCTCGCTGCGCGTCCGCACTGACCGCGTTCTCCACCCAGGAGAACTCCGCGTCGTCGAGCATCGTGCGCCGGCCCTCAGTCAGCATGCGTCCGGCCCGAGTGTCCATCACGACCAGTCGCACCCCGTCGATGTCCCAGCGAAAGCTCCACCGGATCGCCGTGGGATCGGCGTCCGCGGCATCGGCCATCTTTCGCAGCACCGGCCAGACGTCCCCCTCGGCGTCCTGGACGGCACACCAGGTCGGGTCGGCGTGGCGCTCCTCCGGCGTCAGGTTGCCGATGTGTTGATAGACCCAGTAAGAGGCGAGCGCTCCGCGGATGCGCTCTGACCACCACGGGTAGGCAGTCACCCGGTCCCGCCACGCTGACGACGTGTTCCAGTCGTCCCGCACATCGTGATCATCGAAGATCATCGCGGTGGGCACGGTGGACATCAGCCAGCGGACCTCGGGGTCCGACCAGCTGTCCCGGTACAGCCGGGCGTACTCGGTGAAGTCCGCGACCTCGTACCCGGGTGGGGCGGTGGTGTCCCGGCGCAATTCCAGCCAATGCCGGGTCTGTGGGGTCGGGTCGTCGGCGTAGACCTGGTCGCCGAGCATCAGCAGCGCGTCCGGCCAGTGCTCCGGCGCACTGTCGGCCATCCGGCTGGCCTGGACGTCCAGCGCGTCAATACCTTCGGCGGCCACCGATCTGGGGTCATCGTGCTTGGCGGTGCGGCAGGAGCCGAAGACCACCCGCACCGGGGCGCCGCTACCCCGCGTGCGGATCCGGCTGTCCGGCCACGGCGAGCGGGGCCGGGGCCAGGCCAGCTCCCCGTCCAGATGCACCTGGTAGGCCGTGGCCGAGCCCGGTTCCAATCCGCTGACTTCCACCAGCGCATAGTGGTGCTCGCGCACGGTGAACGTCGATGCCCGGCAGCCCAGCACCTCCACCTCGGCTGGGCGGTCGGTTTGCACCCACACCGCTGCGGTTGTCCTCCCGACGTGCCGGAGCACTGGACCGAGCAGCAACCGCGCGCAGGCGGGTGAGGTTGGCACCGTACCGTCCTACCGGAGTCGGCGGGGTTGCGCGACACTAGGCGGACGATGGTGACGAATCCTCCCTCAGCGGGGGTGAGGATGGGCACACCCGCCGGACGGTGGGTGCTGCTGGCGACGATCTCCGGATCGGGCATGGCGATGCTCGATGCGACAGTGGTGAACATCGCGCTGCCCTCGATCGGCCGTGACCTCGGTGCCGATTTCAGGACGCTGCAATGGATCGTCAACGCCTACACCCTCACGCTGGCCGCGCTGATCCTGCTGGCAGGCGCGCTCGGGGACCACTTCGGGCGGCGCCGGATCTTTCTTGTCGGGGTGGTGTGGTTCGCGATCGCCTCGCTGCTGTGCGGGCTGGCACCCACCGCCGAGGTCCTGGTGGTCGCTCGTGGCCTGCAAGGCATCGGCGGGGCGCTGCTCACCCCGGGCAGCCTGGCGATCATCTCCTCGACGTTCGTGGCCGAGCACCGGGCCAGGGCGGTGGGCGCCTGGTCCGGGCTGGGCGGGGTGGCCGCCGCGGTCGGGCCGTTCGCCGGCGGCTGGTTGGTGGCGCTGGACTGGCGAGCGGTATTCCTGGTGAACCTGCCGGTAGCCGTCTTCATCGTTCTGGTCTCGCTGCGGCACGTGCCGGAGAGCTTGGACGCCGAGAGTCCGCCCGGGCTGGATGTGGCCGGTGCGGTGCTGGCCGCCGCCGGGCTGGCCGGTGTGACCTACGCGCTGACCAGCCTCGGCGAGGGTGGCGGTGGCAACCTGGTCGTGCTCACCACCGGCGCGGGTGGGGCGGCAGCGCTGCTGGCATTCGTGCTCGTCGAGCGCCGCTCACCGCACCCCCTGGTGCCGCTGGGTTTGTTCGCCGACCGCAGCTTCAGCGTGGTCAACGCGGTGACCTTGTTGGTCTACGCCGGGCTGGGAGTGTTCTTCTTCCTGCTGGTGCTGCAGCTGCAGATCGTCGCCGGGTTCTCCCCACTGGTCGCCGGTACCGCGCTGCTCCCGGTCACCGTGCTGATGCTGCTGCTCTCGTCCCGAGCCGGCGGGCTCGCCGAGCGGATCGGCCCCCGGCTGCCCCTGGCGGTGGGCCCTCTGTTGGCCGCCACGGGTTTCCTGCTGACCCTGCGGATCGGCCGCGACGCGTCCTACCTGGTCGACGTCCTGCCAGCGGTGGTGGTGCTGGGGCTGGGTCTCTCGCTCACGGTGGCACCGCTCACCGCGACCGTGCTGGGGTCGGCGGACCCGCGCTATGCGGGGACGGCGTCCGGGGTGAACAACGCCATCGCCCGGTCCGGCGGCCTGCTGGCCGTCGCGGTCATCCCGGTGGCCGCGGGCCTGGGCGGCGCCGACTACGCCGACCCGCTTTCCTTCGACCCGGGATTTCGCACCGCGATGCTGATCAGCGCCGCCCTGCTCGCACTGGGCGCTCTCATGGCGGTGGTGCTGCTCCGCGAGCCACGCCGCGTGCCCGTTCCGGGGCTACCTGAGCGGATCCCGCTGGAGCGGTGCACACATTGCGGGGTGACCGGCCCCCAGCTACACCCGGTTGACGTCATGGGTCCGGACCGCGGCGGCGGTCGCGTACCGCTATCACCACCATCATCAGGGTGATCACCAGCATGGGCACCAGGACCGGCACGGCCGCGATGATCGCGTGATGGGCCAGCACCACCTCGCCAGCCAGCGCCGCCGTCACGGCGCCGCCGCCACCTGCCGTGCCGGTTCGGCGGCCGAACGGGCGGCTGGCTGCGACGCCCGGGACACCCTGGACACGCCCCAGCCCAGCGCAAGCAACAGCAGCAGCGCGCATACCAGCACGACTGCCGACGCGGTTGCCCACAGCGAGTCGGGTACGCCCTCCTTGAGCTCCCGCTGCATGATCTGCTGCTCGTTGACCGCGTCCCGAGTGAACTGCGGCGGCGCGGGTATTTCCGGCTTACCCAGTACCGCATCCGCAGGCAGATAGATCGGCACCGCGCTGAGGGTGCGGCCGTCCTCCAACCGCACGAGGGTCTTCCAGTCGCCTGACAGCGGCATCGGCTTGGTGGTCCGGTAGCTGCCGTCCCCGACCGGCACCAGATGGTTGACGTACAGGCCACCACCCTGCCAGGCCGTTATCGTCAGCGAGGAAGGCTGGTCGACGGCTGTGACCGGGTCGATCCGGACGAGGGCCTGCGCGGTGCGGACAGGGCCCGGACTGGCCACCTCGGTGAGCGCGATCTCGGCGCGTATCCCGTCTGGAACGGTAGTCATCAGCCCGTTGGCCACAGCGACTCCGAGTACGAGGAGAACTCCGGCGAACAGCGGCCGGGCGACGGCGGGGCGGGGCAGCCTGCCCTGCAGGGCCAGCCCCAGCAGTGCCCCGGCGATCCCACCGGCGACGCCGCCGGCCACCGCCATCATCGTGCCCTCGACGAGGATGTCGGGGGTCCAGGGCAGCCGGAAGGCCACCTGCGTCCAGGCGTATTCGGCGGCGAAGCCCACGGTCCCGATGAGCAGGCCGCTGACGGCGCCCAACACCAGCGATCGGCGGGCCAGCACCAGCGCCACAAGCTCCAGGCACAACGCCTCTGCCAGGTACAACGGGATGGTGGGGAAGGGCTCCATGAGGAACGGTCCGACGATCAGCGCGATCCCGCCGCGCACGAAGACGTAGAAGCCGACGGCGAACAGCGCGCCGCCCCGGCCGATCCACAGCCGAGCGGCGACCAGGGCGCATGCGGCGGCCATGGCGATGAGCAATGGCTGGTGCACAATCCGGAATTGGGGTACGCCGAAGTCCCATTCACCCTGGAACACTGACAGCCCGATGAGCAACCCGCCCATGATCATACCGCGCCGAACGAACAGTCCCAGCGGCGTTACCTCGTCGTAGCCCCGGGCCATCCGGCCCTCCCGCTCGAGCACCGCGAGGCCGACCAGCGACAGCCCGCCCCCGCCGATCAACATCAGGTGGGTGGGGCCCCACAGGGTCACGTCCTGGCCGAACAGGCGGTGCCAGACGTCGTCGAGCGGAAAGCCCAGCAGCGCGAAGAACCCCGCGCCGGCTAACAGCACCCCGCCGACTGGCGCGTACCAGTCACGAGTGATCCGCACCGCGGCCGGGCCGGGGCGCTCCCCCACCGGCAGCACCATGGCCAGCACACCCGAGGCGAAGACGCCAAACAGTCCGAACATGATCGGGTAGTGCGCGATGTTGCCCAGTGGGCCGATGTCGCGGCCGTCGGCGATGTGCACCGAGACGTCCCAGTACAGCCCGAGCGCCGCAGTGACCAGCGAGATCAGCCCCAAGGTCGAGGGCAGTTCGACCCAGCCAGGCTGCCCCGCGCTGAACGACCAGCGCTCAGTCTCGGTGGCCAGCCTTCGCA
This sequence comes from Pseudonocardiaceae bacterium, assembly GCA_050700115.1. Lineage (GTDB taxonomy): Bacteria > Actinomycetota > Actinomycetes > Mycobacteriales > Pseudonocardiaceae. The sequence goes on along the minus strand of JBOHGG010000009.1, from coordinate 94,299 downwards.
GTATCGGGATCCGGCCGGTGCGGTGGCCGTAGCCGAGTATCAACAATCCCATAGTGAGCACAGCCGCCGCCGTGCTGGCGATGATGATCTGGTCGAGCGTGGCGCCGCCGGCGGGCCGCACCTCCTGAGCCCCGAACAACCCGGAAGTGGCGGCGGCCACCAGCCCCTGGATCGATGTCATGGTGTTATGGAACACCATCCGGCGCTATGTTGTCACGTATCCATGTAACATTGAATGCCGTCACTTGTCATCGGTCGTTCCGCTCGGCCCCCTCGGCCAGCCGCTCGCACTCCTCCCGGACAAATGCCTCGATCGCCTCGGGCATGGTGGAGCAGAAGGCCGCCAGCAGCGCCTGCGCGGCGACGGGTTGCAGCGCCTCGACCACCTTGTGGACCTCGGACAGCTCACCTTGGGGCATCCCGCGCGCCACATAGTCACGCCACACGGTGTCCCGGAACAGCCCGACGAACAGCTCCGAGATCGCCCGAGTCTGCTTCAACAGCTCGGGTCGCATCGCCATCACCGCATCGACCTGCAGGCCCAGCCGCACCGCTTGAGCCCCGGCCCGCAGCAGTGCAGGGTTGGTGATCCGCACCCGGTCGGGACCCAAGGGTTCCAGAGTCCCCTCGGCATGCAGCCGGTCCAGCGTCGCGGGCTGTGGCTCGACACCCAGCCATTCGGCGAGCTCGGCATAGGACATCTCCTGCGGGTCCTCGGGCTGCCAGGGAGCCAGAACGCCCCGATAGAAGGCGAGCGCCTGCTCAGCCGATCCAGCCGGGGTCTGCTGCACCACCGCCTCGATCGCGGCCAGTGAGAAGCCCTGCTGCTGCAACCCGGCGATGAGCTGCAGCCGAGCGACGTGGTCGGGACCGTAGTAGGCGGTCCGGCCGCGCAGCTGCGGCGGCGGCAGCAGCCCGCGGCTGGCATGCGAGCGGACGTTGCGCACCGTCATCCCGGTGCGCGCCGCGAGCTGATCGATGGTCAGGTCGGTGTCGGGAGCAGCCACGCGCCCGATATTACCGCTTCACATGTAACATCAAATACCGTAAAGATCGTTCCGCCGCGAAAGTGTGCCACCGACGTGAACTCGACCGCAGCGACGTTTCGAACACTGGGGACGTCGCCCCCGTCGAGTTCACGGCACACAGTGACCGGGAGTACCCGGGCAAGGGCGGGGTCGGCCTGCCTAACCCCCCGCTTTGGGCAACCGAGGCTCGATCATCTGGGCGATCCGTAGCGCCTCGGCACAGGCATCGATCGGCGGACCCAAGGTCGACGACGCTGCCACACTCACCGTCAGCGACACCGGGCCGCCGTCCATCAACTGCGTGCACTGCGAGCCGCCACGGTCCAGCACGAGTTGAGTCCCGGCCCGGCCGTTCACCGTGTTGTCCGCGAAGCTGACGAATGCCGGATCACGGCGAGTCTGATACGAGGCGAGGGTGTTCTTGTCCCGGTCCATGCTCAGCGTGAACGGCTCGCCCACCCACTGGCATCCGACCACGCCCACCTCGTCGAATGCCTCGCGGGTGTCCTGCTTGACGCCAAGCCCGCCCAGCTCCTTGTCGGACAGGATGGTGCACATATCGACCTGGCTGGCATCGGCCACCGCGGGCGGTACGGGAACCCCCGACACCTGCGAGCCGCAGCCAGCCGCGAGCACTCCCAGCGCGGCCACCAGAACAGCACCGCGCCTCACTGGGACCGGCTCTGCTTGACGCTGCTCACCGTGACGGATCCCTCCTCCCAACCCGGAGACCGTACTATCCGTGACCGCCGCGGCCCAGCGCTCAGGGCTCAAGCAGGTGTTGGTTGGTACGGCGCGCCAGGTGGGCCAGCTCGGATACCTCCGCGACTTCCCGGCCAGCGGCGCGGAGGAGTTCGGCGCCCTGGCAGTCGACGAACAGGTCGGGCTCGCGCCAGGCGAAGACGATCCGCGGGATCGCGGTGGCGAGGATGAGCTCAGTGCAGCTGCGGGGTCGCGAAGCGCGGGTGCTGCACGGTTCGAGCGAGCTATAGAGGGTGGCTGCGGGCAGCCGGCTGTCGTCGGGCGTGAGCTTGGCCAACGCAGCCTCCTCGGCATGGTCGTGCGGATCGGTCTCGCGGGAGTAACCCGTGGCGAGCACGGCGCCGTCGCCGTTGATGATCACCGTGCCCACCGAGAACGCGGTTTGCGACCGGGGGCAGCGCTGCGCGAGTTCGATCGCATGCTGCAGATGCTCGCGGTCCCGATCGCCCGTCATCGGCCGGTGGTGGTGGCGAGGTAGCGAAGCAGGACGAGGTCCCCGATCTGCCGGGTCTGGGCCAGTGTCATCGGATGCTCGGGGCTCTGCGGGAACCGGCCGGGATGCACGAACCGGGGGGCATCACGCTCGCCGACGAAGAACGGCGCGATCACGAGGTGAAGCTCGTCCACAAGGCCCGCACCGAGGAACTGCGTGTGGACCCGGCCCCCGCCCTCGACCAGCAGGCGCTCGACATTGCGCGTGCCGAGGTCGTCCAGCACCACGCCGGGGTCGATCGACTCTCCGGCTGCCACCACGGTCGCGACATCCCCAATCGCCTCGCGAAGGGCCGGCGCGACCGGATCACGGGTGTAGACGAGCTTGTCGATGTGACCGCAGGAGAAGAACCGTGCTGTGGCGTCCAGATCCCCGCCGCCAGTCAGCGTGACCCTCATGGGGTGCGCAGCCAGGCCACGCCGGATCCGCCCCCCCTGACGCTCCGCGGAGCGGACCAGCAGCGCAGGGTTGTCGCGCCGGATCGTGTTCGCTCCGACCAGGATGGCATCGACGCCGGCGCGCACCTCATCGATCCGATCGAGGTCCTCCTGGTTGGACAGCAGCAACCGGGCATCCCGCATGTCATCGATGTAGCCGTCGATGGACATCGCCACCGAGACCAGGACGTGCGGGCGGTGCGTCACGGGCCGACCGTGGGCACAGTCAACGCGTGACGGTGATGGCCCGCACTGGGCAAGCCAGGGCGCCTTCCTCGGCGTGGTGCTCCAGATCTGGCTCGACCTCCGGGTTGCGGATCAGGCAGTACCCGCCGTCGTCGAGGTCATAGACCTCAGGCGCGACCGCGTTGCACTGACCGTGGCCCTCGCAGATGTTCGGGTCCACCTCGACGCGCATGGCGTCCTCCTCGGCTTCGATCTCGGCGTGGTGGGACTCGGCCATTTTGGCCTCGCCAACCTCGGCCGCCCACCTCTGGGGGTAGATCGGGGCGCGTGCGCCTCGGTGAAGGGGTGACGCCGTTGCGGAGGGGTTAAGTCCACGAGCGAAGTCCGGTAGAACAATGCCCTGAGGCGTGACGACGTTTGGGCCGGATCGTTATGCCTGACAGGTTCGCCCTCGGGTGGTCGGGGGGCGACGAGGAGGTGGGCTGGTGGACCGTCGAGTGCGGCGCGCGGTGTTGGAACGACTGGCGGCGGTCGAGGAGATGGCCGTCCGGGCGGGTGCGGCGCTGTCGGGACCGGTAGCGCGCAAGCACATCCGGACCATCACCGACGGATGGCGGGGGCTGCTCATCGAACACCAGCCGGATCCCACGGGTCGCTGCCCGGTGTGCTCGGGCTGGTTGCGCCGTCGCCGCTGGCCCTGCGAGGTGTGGGTGACCGCACACCGGCACCTCATCGGCGACGGGACGGAGCCGATCGAGCGCCCCGCTCAGAAGTCCCATCCGTTCCGCCGACCGCGCCAGGTGCTGGTGGTGCCGCGCCAGCTTGGCGCCCCTGCCGCCGATCAGGCCGCCGTGGACAATCGGTTCCAGCGCGGCGAGACCGACAACGCGGCGATGCCTCGGACCGAGGTGACCGAGCACGCGGCCGCCATGCCTCACCTGCGGCGAGGCGAACACCCCCGAGCTTGATCGTTCCTGTCGTCCCCGCTGTCGGGGTCGCCGCCTAACCTGGCGATCGTGACCGAGCAGAACAAGGCGAACCGACGCGGCTGGATCCGCCGGCTCGCATCGGCGTGCTGGCGTCACCCCTACCTCAGCGTGGCTGCGCTGCTCGCGTCCGGAGTCGGGGTCGGCATGGAGGCCACCATCCCGTTGCTCACCCGGCTCGCGGTGGACGACGCGGTGGCGGGCACCACACAGCGGCTGGGCTGGCTGGTCGCGGCACTGGTCGGGGTGGCGCTGCTGCGGTTCGGGACCGCATTCCTCCGCCGCTACCTCGGCGGGTGGCTGTCCCTGGCGGTGCAGCACGACCTGCGCCGTGCCGTGTTCCGCGCGGTGCAGAAGCTCGACGGCGCCAAGCAGGACGGCCTGCGTACCGGGCAGGTCGTGTCCCGGGCGATCTCCGATCTGCAGCTGGTGCAGGGCCTGCTGTCGCTGGTGCCGCTGGTGGCGGGCATGTTGGTGCTCTTCGCCGTCGCGCTGGTCGCGATGCTCTGGCTTTCTCCGTTGCTCACGGTGATCGCGCTGGTGGTGGTGCCGGCTGCGGGATTGTTCACCGCCCGGACCCGGCGGACGCTGTTCCCGGCGACCTGGTCGGCCCAGCAGCGCGCCGCCGACATCGCCGAGCACGTCGAGGAGACCGTCACCGGGGTGCGGGTGGTGAAGGGGTTCGGCCAGGAGGCCCGCGCGGTGTCTCAGCTGGAGGACCGGGCCCGGCGACTGTTCGCCGAACGGATGCGCTCGGCGCGCCTGACCGCCACGTTCGCCCCCACCCTGACCGCGTTGCCCTCACTGGGCCAGGTCGGGGTTTTCGCCCTGGGTGGCACGCTTGCCCTGAACGGGACGATCAGCCTGGGAACCTTCGTGGCGTTCGCTGCGTACCTGGCGATGCTCGTCAGCCCGGCCCGGATGATCGCAAACCTGGTGGTCAGTGCCCAGCTTGCCCGGGCGGGTGTGGAGCGGGTCCACGAGGTGATCGACTCCCAGCCCGAGGTGCGGGACGCGCCGGACGCGATCGATGTTCCCGACGGGCCGCTGGCGGTGCAGCTGGACGGGGTGCGCTTCGGCTACGTGCGCAGCGAGCCGGTGCTCGACGGGGTGTCCCTGTTCGTCGAACCGGGCGAGACGCTGGCGCTGGTGGGCACCGCCGGCTCGGGCAAGTCCACGGTCTCCCTCCTGCTGCCCCGCTTCTACGAGGCGCAGCAGGGTGCGATCCGGATCGGTCCGCCCGGCGACACCATCGACGTGCGGCGGCTGCGCTTGGCGTCGCTGCGCCGGGCGGTGGGGATGGTGTTCGAGGAAGCCTTCCTGTTCTCCGACACGGTACGGGCCAATATCGCCTACGGATGCCCGGACGCCACCGACGTGGAGGTGCACCGAGCAGCCCGGGCCGCCGCTGCCCACAGTTTCATCTCCGCACTACCGCAGGGCTACGACACCCGCGTCGGCGAGCGCGGACTGACCCTGTCCGGTGGGCAGCGCCAGCGGATCGCGCTGGCCAGGGCACTGCTGTCGAACCCGCGGATACTGGTGCTCGACGACGCGACCTCCGCGGTCGACGCGGCCACCGAGGCGACCATTCACGCCACGCTGCGCACAGTGACCGCGCAACGCACCACCCTGCTCATCGCGCACCGCCGCTCCTCACTCGCGCTGGCCGATCGGGTCGCGGTGCTCGACGGCGGCCGGGTGGTCGACGTCGGCACCCAGGCCGAGCTGACCGCTCGATGCGCGCTGTTCCGCGCGCTGCTCGCCGGCCCTGGCGAGGTGATCGAAGATGCGACAGCCGTCACATCGGTGGGACTGCAACCAGGACCGGACGGCATCACCGCGCAGCTATGGCCCCGCGAAGCGCTGACCGAGGCACCGGGCGAGTCCAGCGGCAATCAGCAGCCCACCCTGGCAGCCCAAGAAACGCAGCCTGCGGGGAGCGGCATGCGGGGTGGAATGAGCAGCATGGTGGGCAGCGTCGGGCCGACCCCGGAACTGCTCGCGGCGGTGGCCGCGCTACCTCCGGCAACCGCCCAGGTTCACCTCGACGGGACCGATCCGACCGCACCGGACCCGAACTTCCGGCTCGGACGGTTGTTGCGACCGGTGCGCGGATGGCTGTCCGTCACAGCCGTCCTGGTCGGGCTCGACGCGCTGGCGACCGTAGCGTTCCCGGCGCTGGGCGGGCTCACCGTCGACGCCATCACCCGCCAAGCGCCAGACCTGCTGACCGTCGCGGTCCTCGTCGGGCTCGGAGTGATCGTCGCCGATTGGCTCGTCATGGCAGCCCAGACGGTGGTCGCGGCACGAGCCGGTGAGACGCTGCTCTACCTGCTGCGGGTGCGCAGCTTCGCGCACCTGCAGCGGCTCGGGCTGGACTATTTCGAGCGCGAGATGGCCGGTCGGATCATGACCCGGATGACCACCGATGTGGATGCGCTGTCCACCTTCCTGCAAACCGGACTGTCCACGGCGCTGATCAGCATCCTCACCGTGTTCGGGGTGGCCACCGCGCTCCTGCTCACCGACCCCGGTCTCGCTGTGGTCGCAATGTTCAGCCTGCCAGTGCTGATCGCGGCTACCGTGGTGTTCCGGCAGCGGTCGTCGGCGGCCTACACGCAGGCCCGGGAGCAGATCAGCGAGGTCAACGCCGACCTGCAGGAAAACGTCTCCGGCGTCCGGGTGGCGCAGGCGTTCACCCGGGAGCGACGCTCCGCCCAGGATTTCGCCGCTCGCAGTGACGCCTACCGGCGCACCCGGCTGCGCGCTCAGCGCTATATCGCCACCTACTTCCCGTTCGTCGCGATGCTCTCCGACCTGGCGCATGCCGCAGTGCTGGGCGTTGCGGCGTCCCGGGTCGCTGCGGGCACCGTCACCCCTGGTGTGCTCGTCGCATTCCTGCTCTACCTGGGGTTGTTCTTCGCGCCGGTGCAGCAGCTGTCCCAGGTCTTCGACAACTACCAGCAGGCCGCGGTCGGGTTGCGGCGCATCCGGGACCTGCTGCACACACCGACCTCGGTGCCTGCCCCGGGCGCCGATGCGGTGCCGGTGCCCGCTCGATTGCGCGGCGAGGTGGAGCTGCGGGACGTCACCTTCTGCTACCCCGGCGCAGCGCAACCCGCGCTGGCTGGGGTGTCGCTGCGGATCGAGCCGGGTGAGACCGTCGCACTGGTAGGGGCCACCGGGGCAGGCAAGTCCACCCTGGTCAAGCTGCTGGCCAGGTTCTATGACCCGGTCGCAGGGACCGTGCTGGTCGACGGAGTGGATCTGCAACGTTACGACCCAGCGGCGTTTCACCACCGGCTTGGCGTGGTGCCGCAGGAGGCGCACCTGTTCCGCGGCGACGTCGCGGACAACATCAGTTACGGCGCGCCGCAGGCAAGTCCGGCCGAGGTTGAAGCCGCGGCGCGGCGGGTCGGTGCGCTGGCGGCCGTCGCGGCGCTGCCACACGGCTTCCGTCAGCCGGTCGGCGAGCGCGGGCAGGGCCTGTCCGCCGGGCAGCGGCAGCTACTCGCGCTGGCCCGCGCCGAGCTGATCGAGCCGGACCTGCTGCTGCTCGACGAGGCCACCGCTGCGCTGGATCCGGCCACCGAATCGGTGGTGCTGGCGGCCGCGGATCTGCTCGCCGCACGCCGCACCACCATTGTCATCGCGCACCGGCTGGCCACCGCGGCCAAGGCCGACCGGATCGTCGTGCTCGACGGCGGGCGGGTCGTGGAGCAGGGCCGCCATCCCGAGCTGCTCGCGGCGGGCGGGCCCTATTCCCGGCTGTGGACTGCGGGTTCGCCGGACGGGACCGTTGCGGCCTGATCGACACGCGACACGCGATGCCTCAGACCCCCCGGCGGGGGCTAGCCTGGAAGCAGCTCAGCGACCCCGAACAGAACGGATAGAGGCGAGCCCCCGCAGTGTCCCGCAGCAACTCCTCCACTCCCGACGACCGCTCCGTGCAGTTCGGCCCCAACGAGTGGCTCGTCGAGGAGATGTACGAACAGTTCCTGGCCGATCCCTCGGCCGTGGACCCGGCCTGGCACGACTTCTTCGCCGATTACCGGCCCGCGCCGCCCGGCGGCAACGGCGCAGCGCCAGTGCCAGTGCTGCCACCCCTGCCCCAGGCACCCCTGCCCCAGGCACCCCAGAAAAAGGCGACGCAGCGGCACGCGCGAACGAACAGTGTCGCCGCGAAGGAGCAGGCCGTCTTGCGCGCCGACCAGCCGGACGACCTGGAGCAGGACACCACCACCCTGCTGCGCGGCGCAGCGGCCCGCGTGGTGGCGAACATGGAGACCTCGCTGGGCCTGCCGACGGCGACCAGCGTGCGCGCGGTCCCGGCGAAGCTGCTCGCCGACAACCGCATTGTGATCAACAACCATCTCAAGCGAACCCGTGGCGGCAAGATCAGCTTCACCCACCTCATCGGGTACGCAGTGGTGCGCGCGTTGGCCGGCTTCCCGCAGATGAACCGCCACTACACCACCGACGGCCAGGGCAAACCCGCCGTCGTGGCACCGGAGCACGTCAACCTGGGCCTGGCGATCGATCTCCGTACCGACCGGGGCCGCAACCTCGTCGTCGCCTCGATCAAGGGCTGCGAGGCGATGGCCTTCGCCGAGTTCTGGCAGGCCTACGAGGACGTCATCCGCAAGGCCCGCGACGGCAAACTCACTGCTGAGGACCTCTCGGGCACCACGATCTCACTGACCAATCCGGGTACCATCGGCACCAACCACTCGGTACCCCGGCTGATGTCCGGGCAGGGCACCATCGTCGGCGTCGGGGCGATGGAGTACCCGGCAGCCTTTCAGGGTGCCAGCGACCAGGCACTCGCCGAGATGGCCATCAGCAAGATCATCACGCTCACTTCCACCTACGACCACCGCATCATCCAGGGCGCCGAATCCGGCGAGTTCCTGCGCCGGATGCACGGCTTGCTGTTGGGCGAGGACGGCTTCTACGACGGCATCTTCGCCTCGCTGCGCGTCCCCTACGAGCCGGTGCGCTGGGTACCGGACATCCCCGAGGGGGAGGTCGACAAGACCGCCCGGGTGCTCGAACTCATCGACGCCTACCGCACCCGCGGCCACCTGATGGCCGACACCGACCCGCTGAACTACCGGCAACGCAGACACCCTGATCTCGACGTGCTCAGCCACGGCCTCACCCTGTGGGACCTGGACCGGGAGTTCGCCGTGGGTGGGTTCGCCGGGCAGTCGCACATGAAGCTGCGCGACGTCCTCGGAGTGCTCCGCGACGCCTACTGCCGCAACGTGGGCGTGGAATACATGCACATCCTGGCGCCCGACGAGCGGCAATGGTTGCGGGAGCGGGTGGAGCGGGTGCACGACCAACCCAGCCGCGCCGAGCAGAAGTACATCCTGAACAAGCTCAATGCCGCGGAGTCCTTCGAGACGTTCCTGCAGACCAAGTACGTCGGCCAGAAGCGATTCTCGCTGGAGGGCGCCGAGACCGTCATCCCGCTGCTGGACGCCGTGCTGGACAAGGCCGCCGAGCACGACCTGGACGAGGTGGTGCTCGGCATGCCGCACCGCGGCCGGCTCAACGTGCTGGCCAACGTCGTGGGCAAGCCGTACTCGCAGATCTTCCGCGAGTTCGAGGGCAACCTGGACCCCGGCCAGGCGCACGGCTCCGGTGACGTCAAGTACCACCTGGGTGCCCAGGGAAAGTACTACCGGATGTTCGGTGAGGGCACGACCATCGTGACCCTGACCTCCAACCCCTCGCACCTGGAAGCCGTGGACCCGGTGCTTGAGGGCATCGCGCGAGCCAAGCAGGACATCCTGGACAAGGGGCCGAGTGGCTTCACCGTGCTGCCGGTGGCGCTGCACGGCGACGCCGCCTTCGCCGGGCAAGGCGTGGTAGCCGAGACGCTCAACCTCTCGCAACTGCGGGGATACCGCACCGGCGGCACCGTGCACGTGATCGTGAACAACCAGGTGGGATTCACCACGGCGCCGCAGTACGCGCGGTCCAGCGAATACTCGACCGACGTCGCGAAGATGATCGGCGCCCCGGTGTTCCACGTGAACGGCGATGACCCGGAGTCCTGCGTGTGGGTGGCCAAGCTGGCGGTGGAGTACCGGCAGGCGTTCCAGAAGGACGTCGTGATCGACATGATCTGCTACCGCCGCCGCGGTCACAACGAGGGCGACGACCCTTCGATGACGCAGCCGAAGATGTACGACGTCATCGACACCAAGCGGTCGGTCCGCAAGAGCTACACCGAGGCACTCATCGGCCGCGGGGACATGTCCGTGGAGGAGGCCGAGCGCGTGCTGAAGGACTACGCGCAGCAGCTCGAGCACGTGTTCAACGAGGTGCGCGAGCTGGAAAAGCGCGCTGCGGCACCGAGCGAGTCGGTAGAAGCCGAGCAGATCGTGCCCACCGGACTGTCCACCGGGGTGGACCGCAGCGTCATCGAGCGGATCGCCGACGCGCACGTCAACCTGCCCGAAGGATTCACTCCGCACCCGAGGGTGAGACCGGTGCTGGAAAAGCGGGCGAAGATGGCCCGCGAGGGTGGCATCGACTGGGCCTTCGCCGAGTTGCTGGCGTTCGGCTCGGTGTGCCTGGATGGCCGGACGGTGCGGTTGTCCGGTCAGGACACCCGGCGGGGCACCTTCGTGCAGCGACACTCGGTGCTGATCGACCGCAAGACCGGGACCGAGTACACGCCGCTGATGAACCTCGCCGATGGTCAGGCGAAATTCATGGCCTACGACTCGGCGTTGTCGGAGTTCGCTGCGGTGGGCTTCGAATACGGCTACTCGGTGGCCAACCCGGACGCCCTGGTGCTCTGGGAGGCGCAGTTCGGCGATTTCGTCAACGGCGCGCAGCCGGTGATCGACGAGTTCATCTCCTCCGGTGAGGCCAAGTGGGGCCAGCGTTCCGACGTCGTGCTGCTGCTACCGCACGGCCACGAGGGGCAGGGCCCGGACCACACGTCTGGACGCATCGAGCGTTTCCTGCAGCTCTGCGCAGAGGGCTCGATGACCGTGGCGCAACCGTCCACTCCGGCGAACTACTTCCACCTGCTACGCCGGCACGCCCTGGACGGGGTGCACCGGCCGCTGGTGGTGTTCACGCCGAAGTCGATGCTGCGGCTCAAAGCGGCGGTGAGCCCGGTGGAGGGCTTCACCTCAGGCCGGTTCGCCTCGGTGCTCGACGACCCGATAATCACCGACCCCTCGGCGGTGCGCCGGGTTCTGCTGTGCAGCGGCAAAATCAGCTACGAGCTGAATGCCGCACGCCATCAGCGCGGCATTTCCGACGTGGCGATCGTCCGCATCGAGCAGCTCTACCCCGTGCCCAAGCGGCGGCTGGGCGCGGCTCTGGACCGCTACCCGAACGCCTCCGATGTGCGCTGGGTGCAGGAGGAACCCGCCAACCAGGGTGCCTGGCCGTTCTACGGCCTGAGCCTGCCCGACCTGATGCCCGAGCGGCTGGGCACGCTGAAGCGGATCTCTCGGCGTGCCATGGCGGCCCCCTCGGCAGGGTCGGCCAAGGTGCACGAGGTCGAGCAGCGCGAACTCATCACCACCGCCCTAGAACACTAACCCCCGACCCCACCCCCCGGCGTGTCGTGCTCTGGTGCCCGGTGTGTCGTGCTCTGGTGCCCGGTGTGTCCGGCCCCCGTGCCCGGTGTGTCCGCGTACTCTGCACCGGCCGGTATCGGCGCAGGCCCCTCGGGCAAGGAGGGAGTCGAGGTGTACTTCACCGACCGCGGCATCGAGGAACTCGAGGACCGACGCGCCGATGAACAGCTCAGCACCGAGTGGCTGGCCGCCCGGATGCGCACCTTCGTCGATGAGCACCCGGAGTTCGAGGATGCCGTCGAGCGGTTGGCCACGTTCCTGGCTCGCGACGATGCCGACGAGCCGGACAGCCTCGAAGGCTGATGGGGTGCACGCGGCAGCCTTCCCTCTCAGCCGGAGCCGGCCATGACGAGGTTCCCGGCCACATCGAGCCGCAGCGGTCCAAGCATCCGAACCGCCACCGTGCGCTGCATTCCGGCCATCCCTCCAGGTAACCCGGCCGATCAGCCGCGGCCGACTACGCACGGCTGAACCTGTCACCCCATTCGCGGAGATGGTCGACCAGTTCTGGCGGGGAAAACACTTCGAAGTCCGCCCCGACCGCGCCAAGGATCATGGTGGGCCAGTCCAGGGAATCCACGTTCATCCGCAGCAGGCATCGCCGTTGTCGACGTCCTCGACGGTGCCCCACCGGCCGACCTGGTCGCGAACGGTCACCGCCGGGGTGTGCACCAACACCTCGACGGCGTACTGGGCCGGCAGGTTGCCGATCCCGGCCCGGACGAACGTCGCGGCGTTGTCAGCGGGCAACTCCTGGGGACGGAATCGAGCGCCGGTGCTGCGTGATTCGTCGAGGCGATCGAGCCGGAAGCTGCGCCATTCGTGGCGGGTGAGGTCGTAGGCGACCAGGCACCAGCGGCGCCCGAGCGAGGCCAGCCGGTGCGGCTCGACGTGGCGGGCGGTCTGCTCGCCACCGCGTGCGGTGTAGGAGAACTGCAGGCGTTGCTCGTCCCAGCAGGTCTGCGCGACGGTGGTGAGGATCCCGGGGTCAATGGTCGGGCCGGTGCTGGCCCACCCGTCGGGCACGGTCATCACGCGCAGCGCGTCGACCCGGCGCCGAAGCCGGGGCGGCATCACCTGCACGACCTTGGTGAGCGCACGGATCGAGGACTTCTCGATGCCGGCGACCGGGCCCTGGGCGGCCGCCTACAGCCCGACGACGAGGGCGACGGCCTCCTCGTCATCGACGACCAGCAGGGGTAGAGCGGCACCCGCGGCAAGCTGATAGCCGCCGTCGATGCCGCGGTGCGCCGCCACCGGGTAGCCCAGCTCGCGCAGCCGGTCGACGTCGCGGTGCAGCGTGCGGACAGAAGGTCGCCGGTCATGACGTGGTCACCGAGCCCGCGCACGTCCGCCGGCACATCGGCTACGTCGGCCAGGGCAACGGCGCCGGCCACACCCAGCGCGTCCGCGATGAGCTGAACACCCAGGGCGTCATCTACGGCCTGGACCGCCGCGCGGGCCGGCAGCGGGCCGGTGAGTTGCTCGAGGTCCGGGACCTCACCGAGCTCGCCGCCCGCAAGGTCTCCGAGCTGTCGGGAGGCCGGCGCCGGCACCTCGACGTCGCGATGGGCCTGGTGCACGCGCCGTCGCTGCTGTTCCTCGACGAGCCCTCGACTGGTCTCGACCCGCACAACCGCGCCAACCTGTGGGACCACATCCTGCGCATGCGCACAGCACACGACATGACGATCGTGCTCACCACGCACTACATGGACGAGGCCGACTCGATGGCCGAACGCGTCGTCATCGTCGACCGCGGCGACGTGGATGCCGGTCGCGGCGCGGTTCAAACCGCTCGCCTACGTGGTCGACGCCAAGCGCGCCCTGTTCGCCGGCCAGCTCGCGTCCTCGACCGTGGTCTGGGGTGGGTCGCGGCGCTGGTGACCGCCGCCGTCGGGCTCACCGTCGGTATCCGGGCCATGGTGCGTAGCGCCGACTGACGAGCTGAAGCGGAGGCAATGATGACGGTTCGACAGGGGCAACCAGCCCGGGCCCGCGCATCAACGCCTGACACACCGGGCATCGACGCCTGACACACCGGGCAGAGAGCACGACACGCGGGGGGTGGTGGGTTACCAGGCGTAGGCCTCCGGGGCGGGTTTGGCGCCGTTGGGTCCCGGCGGGGGGAACAGGTCATCGAGCCGGTTCAACACGTCGGCGTCCAGCGTGATCTCGACGGCCCGTAGCGAGCCGTCCAGCTGCTCGGCAGTGCGCGGGCCGACGATCGGCGCGGTGACCCCGTCCTGGTGCAGTAGCCAGGCCAGGCCAACGGTGGCCGGGTCCTCGCCGAGGTCGGCACACAGCTTCTCGTAGACCTCGATGCGCTCCCGGTTCGCCGCGAGGGCGTCGGCCGAGAAGCCCGAGGTACTCCGCGAACCGCCGCCCTCTCGTTGCTTGCGCAGCACACCACTGAGCAGGCCACGATTCAGTGGTGACCACGGGATCAGCCCGATGCCGTAGTCCCGCGCGGCGGGCAGCACCTCCAGCTCGACCCACCGGTTGAGCAGGTTGTAGATCGACTGCTCGCTGACCAGACCGGTAACGCGCTGGCGGCGGGCCGTCTCCTGGGCGGCCGCCAGGTGCCAACCGGCGAAGTTCGACGAACCGACATAGATGATCTTCCCCTGCTGCCGGAGCACCGCCATGGCTTCCCAGATCTCCTCCCACGGGGTGGCCCGGTCCACGTGGTGCATCTGGTAGAGATCGATGTGGTCGGTCTGCAGCCGGCGCAGCGACTCGTCACAGGCCCGCCGGATGTTCAGCGCGGAGAGCTTGGTTTCGTTGGGCCAGTCCCCCATCGAGCCGTAGAGCTTGGTCGCCAGCACGGTGCGCTCGCGGCGCCCGCCGCCAGTGGTGAACCACCGGCCGATGATCTGCTCGGTGACCCCCTTCCCCTTCTGCCAGCCGTACACGTTCGCGGTATCGAAGAAGTTGACGCCCTGCTCGTGGGCCCGATCCATGATCGCGTGGCTGTCGGTCTCAGTGGTCTCCGGGCCGAAGTTCATCGTGCCCAGGCACAAGCGGGACACCGAAAGGCCGCTGCGGCCCAGCTGCGTGTAATCCATGTCCACCAGCCTCGCACCGCGCCGGACGTCAGGCCACTCGATGTCCCCGCCGCCACACCGCCCACGTCAGCGGCACGCCGGGGCGGTAGGCGAGGTGCACCGCGGACGGGGCGTCGAGCACGTGCACGTCGGCCCGCGACCCCGGCCGCAGCACACCGACGTCGGTGCGTCGTAGCGCGCGGGCTCCGCCCACGGTGGCCGCCCGGACGGCCTCCGGCACGCTCATCCCCATCTGCAGCACCGCGGTCGCCACGCAGAACGCCATCGACGTGGTGTAGGACGAGCCCGGGTTGCAGTTGGTGGCCAAGGCCACCGTCACGCCCGCGTCCAGCAGCGCGCGCGCATCGGGCAGCGGGGCACGGCAGGACAGGTCGCACGCCGGCAGCAGCGTGGCCACCGTCGACGACGCTGCCAGCGCGTCCACATCGGACGGCGACAGGTGGGTGCAGTGGTCCACGCTGGCCGCCCCGTGCTCGACGGCCAGCCGCGCCCCGGGCCCAGCTGGTTGCCGTGCATCCGCAGACCCAGCCCCCGAGCGCGACCGGCCGCCAGCACCTGCGCGGCGGCGTCGGCGTCGAAGGCGCCGCGATCGCAGAACACATCCACCCATGACACGTGAGGTGCGACCGCGTCGAGCATCTCCCCGGTGACCAGGCGCAGGTAGTCGGCGGCCGGCACGTCGGGCGGCACCAGATGCGCCCCGAGGAACGTCACCTCATCAACGACTTCGGCGGCGATCCACGCCGACCGCTGCTCGTCCGCGACGGTGAGCCCGTAGCCGGTCTTGGTCTCCACGCAGGTGGTGCCCTGCGCCATCGCCGCAGCCAGGTGCCGCCGCAGCGTCGCCGCCAGCGCGGCATCGGAGGCCTCCCGGGTCGCGGTGACCGTGTCCATGATCCCGCTGGCGGTGTAGCGGGCCCCCGCGCTGCGGGCAGCGAACTCGGCGGTCCGGTCGCCGGCGAAGACCAGATGGGTGTGGCTGTCCACCCAGCCGGGCAACACCGCGCGGCCCTCGACGTCAATCGTCACCGAGCTCGACATGGCGGCCACCGTGAGCGACCACCACGGCGCCTACCACCACGGTGTCCACATCGGACGCGGTAGCGGCCAGCGAGATCTGCTCGGGCCGGCACCCGGCGGTGCGGGGGGAATCGGACCGCACCGCCACCAGGTCACAGGCTGCTCCGGGAGCCAGAACACCGTTGCCGGGCCAGCCCAGGGCAGCGTGCCGCTGGCCGTGCTCCAGCGCCCGGGCCTCGGCGAACGGATCGACGACGGCGTGCTGGTCGCTGCCCAGCAGGATCGGGCACCCGGCGGCGGCGAGCTCGGCGAACGGGCCGATCCCGTCGGCGAGATCGGCTTCGGTGGTGGGGCAGGCAGCCACATTCACCCCGGAATCACCGAGCAGCCGGATGTCGGCGTCGTCGAGGTGGATGGCGTGCACGGCGGTGGTCCGCGGACCCAGCACCCCGGAGTCGTGCAGCAACCGGGCCGGGCTGACGCCGTAGGTAGCGCGGCAGCCGGCGACCTCGCTGGCCTGCTCGGCGAGGTGCACGTGCAGCGGCCGGGTCCCGGCGGCGACCACCACGTCGGGCAACACCTCCCGGGGCACCGCGCGCACTGTGTGGATCGCTGCGCCAGTTCGGCTGATGGCGGTGTCGGCCGGGTGGGAGCCGAGCCGGTCGACCCATGCGGCCACGTCCGCGTCGCCGAAAAGGGCCTGCTCAGGGGTCAGCCCAGTAGCAATGCCTCCAGCACCGAAGCCGCCGGTCAGGTAGCAGGTGTCCAGCAGGGTGAGCCGGATCCCGGCCCGCGCGGCGGCGGCGCGCAGCGCGTCCGCCATCGCGGTCGGGCTCCCGTGGACATGGTGCAGGTAGTGGAACTCCCCGACGCAGGTCCAGCCGGCCACCACCAGCTCGGCGTAGACCGCGGTCGCCAGCGCCAGGTAGCGGTCCGGATCGAGCCGCCCGGCCAGGTCATACATCTCCTTGCGCCAGCTCATAAACGTGCTGCCCTGGGTGCGGCCCCGCAGCGCCCGGTGGAACGCGTGCGAGTGCGCGTTCGCCGCACCCGGGAGCACCAGCCCGGCAAGCCGATGGGCACCCGGCGACGGCGCCACCCCGGTACGCACGGCGACGATGCGACCGTCGGTACCGGCCTGCACCTCGACCTCACCGGCGACGACGCCAGCGGGCAGCCAAGCCTGCTCGCACCAGAAGGTGGTCACCTCGCCATCGGCATGGCCAGCCCGTGCCGCGCCGCGACCTCGCGGGCCGCCGGGTACCCGGCGTCGGCGTGGCGCAGCACGCCGGTGGCCGGATCGTTGGTGAGCACCCGTGCCAGCTTCGCCGCCGCCAGCGGGGTGCCGTCGGCCACGCAGACCTGCCCCGCGTGGATCGACCGGCCGATGCCCACCCCGCCACCGTGGTGGATGGACACCCAGGTGGCCCCGGACGCGGTGGCGACCAGTGCGTTGAGCAGCGGCCAGTCGGCGATGGCGTCGGAACCGTCGGCCATGCCTTCGGTCTCCCGGTACGGGCTGGCCACGCTGCCGCCGTCGAGGTGATCACGGCCGATCACGATCGGCGCGGCGACCGAACCGGCGGCGACCAGTTCGTTGAACCGCAGCCCGGCGAGGTGCCGCTGGCCCTGCCCGAGCCAGCAGATCCGGGCCGGCAGGCCCTGATACGCCACCCGCTCGCGAGCCAGCCTGATCCAGCGGGCCAGTTGCTCGTCGTCGCTGAACAGATCCAGCACGGCGGCGTCGGTGGCGGCGATGTCGGCCGGGTCGCCGGACAGCGCGACCCAGCGGAACGGGCCCTTGCCCGCGCAGAACAGCGGCCGGATGTAGGCGGGCACGAAGCCGGGGTAGTCGAAGGCTCGCTCGCAGCCGCCCACCGCGGCCTCGGCGCGCAGCGAGTTGCCGTAGTCGAATACCTCGGCACCAGCATCCAGGAACCCGACCATCGCGTCCACATGGGACACCATGGACGCCCGGGCGCGGTTCGTGAACTCGTCGGGCTTGCGCCGCGCGTAGTCCTGCCAGTCCTTGAGCGCGACACCGCGGGGCAGGTAGGCGAGCGGGTCGTGCGCGGAGGTCTGGTCGGTGACGACGTCGACTTCCAGACCGCGGCGCAGCAGCTCGGGCAGCACCTCGGCGGCATTGCCCACCAGGCCGACGGACAGCGCGCGCCGTTGCTGCCTTGCCGCCAGCACCCGGCGCACTGCGTCGTCCACATCGGACGCGAGCTCGTCGAGATAACGGGTGTCGCGCCGGCGCCGGGCGCGCGCCGGATCGCATTCCACCACCAGCGCGACACCCTCGTTCATGGTGACGGCCAGCGGCTGCGCGCCGCCCATCCCGCCCAGCCCGGCGGTGAGCACCAGCCGTCCGCGCAGCGAGCCACCGAAACGGGCCGCGGCCACCGCGGCGAACGTCTCGTAGGTGCCCTGCAGGATGCCCTGGGTGCCGATGTAGATCCACGAGCCGGCGGTCATCTGCCCGTACATGGTCAGCCCGGCGGCCTCCAGCCGGCGGAACTCCGGCCAGTTGGCCCATTCCGGCACCAGGTTGGCATTGGCGATGAGCACCCGCGGTGCCCATTCGTGGGTGCGCAGCACCCCCACCGGCCGACCCGAGGCAACCAACAGCGTCTCGTCGTCGCCCAATGTGGTCAGCTCGCGGCTGATCGCGTGGAAGCTCGGCCAGTCCCGGGCCGCCTTGCCGGTGCCGCCGTAGACCACCAGATCAGCCGGTCGCTCGGCGACGTCGGGATCGAGGTTGTTGTGCAGCATCCGCAGCGGCGCCTCGGTCTGCCAACTGCGAGCGGTGAGCGCGGTGCCCCGCGCGGCGCGGATGGTCATGACACGACCTCCTCGGCGATGGCCAGCAACCGTCCAGTGCGGACGAGTTCGGTAACGGTGGATATCTCGGGAGCGAGGTGGCGGTCCGGGCCCGGCGTGGAAACCCCGGCGGCGCGCAGGGCGTCGACCACCGCCGCAGTTGCCGGCGCCGGTCGCAGGGGGTCGCGCAACGCCAGCGCCCGGGCGGCAGTGAGCAGCTCGACGGCGAGCACGGTAGCCAGGCCGTCGATCACGCGACGCAGCTTGCGCCCAGCTGCCCAACCCATCGAGACATGGTCCTCCTGCATCGCGGAGGTGGGGATGGAGTCCACCGAGGCGGGCACCGCCAACCGCTTGAGGTCGGCGACGACGGCGGCCTGGGTGTAGTGCGCGATCATGTGGCCGGAGTCGACCCCGGGGGTATCGGCGAGGAACGGGGGCAGGCCGTGCGAGCGGGCCGGGTCGAGCATCCGGTCGGTGCGCCGTTCGGCCATGCTCGCCACGTCGGCCACCGGGATGGCGAGGAAGTCAAGCACGTAGGCCAGCGGGGCGCCGTGGAAGTTGCCACACGATTCCACCCGCCCGTCGGGCAGCACCACCGGGTTGTCGATCGCGGCCGCCAGCTCCCGATCGGCGACGGTCTCGGCGTGCGCGAGGGTGTCCCGCGCCGCGCCGTGCACCTGCGGGGCGCAGCGCAACGAGTAGGCGTCCTGCACCCGGAGGTCGGTCACTGGGTCGCGGTGGCTGGCCGTGATCTGGGAGTCGGTGAGCAGGGCGCGCATCCGTGCAGCGCAGACCGCCTGCCCGGGATGCGGGCGCAAGGCGATGAGGTCAGCGGCGAACGCGGCGTCGGTGCCCAGCAGCGCCTCGACGCTCATCGCGGCGGCAAGATCCGCGGTGGCGAGCAGCCCGTGCAGGTCGGTCGTGGCGAGCACCAGCATGCCGAGCATTCCGTCGGTGCCGTTGATCAGGGCGAGGCCTTCCTTCTCGGCGAGTGCTACCGGGGCGAGCCCGGCGGCTTGCAGCGCCTCGCCGGCCGGTTTCAGCGCACCCGACGCGTCCCGGACGGTCCCCTCGCCGGTGAGCGCGAGTGCCACCGCGGCCAGCGGCGCGAGGTCACCGGAACACCCCAGCGAGCCGTATTCGGGCACGACCGGGGTGATGCCGGCGTTGAGTAGGCCCGCCAGCGCCGTCGCGGTAGACGGTCGCACACCGGTGCGACCGGTCGCCAGCGTGCGCAGCCGCAGCAGGACCATCGCCCGGACGACCTCGACCTCCACGTCGGGTCCCGCCCCAGCGGCGTGCGATCGGACCAGCGACTGCTGCAGCACCGCCCGCTGCGACAGCGGGATGTAGCGGGTGGCCAGCGCCCCGAAGCCGGTGGAAACGCCATAGTGCGGGCACTGGTCCGAGGCCAACGCCTCGACGTGCCCGCGGGAGACCACCATCGCCTCATACGCCTCGGCGGTCAGCTCCACCCGCGCATCAGTGCGGGCCACCGCCACCACATCAGCCCTGCTCAGCGGCCCCACCCCAACAGCCACCACGTCCATCATCTTGGCCTAGTGGCCCGTGAGCGGCTATGCAAGCTTTCACTCGATGATCAGGTTCTAGGCAGGCATCGCCGCGCGCATGGCGGCCTGTTCCTCACCAGCCAGGGCCGTAAGCGACAACGCGAACCGTCGCGACGCGGTAGACCGCCTGCCCCTGGTCGCAGGGCACGATCACCTCGACACCGACCAACCCATCCGCGAGGGCATTACCGGTCGTGATCAGATCGAGCGGCGCCGCTGCTGGTGCAGGCACTGGATCGCCGACCGTCGACGGACGCGAAGGGGCGGGCGCTGGTGTTGCTCGACCTGGCGGACTGCCACGTGGTGACAGAGGAACCCGAGGAGGGTGCGCGGATAGCCATGGAGGCACTGCATGTCGCGGGCGGTGCGCTGGTCCGGCCGATCCTCACCCGCACCCGGGCGCTTCGGTCAAGACTGGGCCGGTGGACCGACACGCGAGCGGTCGCCGAGCTCGACGCGCGACTGCGGGAGCTCACCTCCGTCGCCAGCATGAACCGCTGGGAGTGACGTGGTGCGCTGGAGGGTGCACGGCAGCCGGCGGGTCTATACCAGTGAGTGGCTGAACGTGGACCTTGACGATGTGGAGATTCCGGGTGGCGCGCGGTTCGAGCATCACGTAATCAGGTTTCCTCGGGCGTCAGTGGGTGCTGTGGTAGTCGATGACGCTGACCGGGTGCTGCTGTTGTGGCGGCACCGGTTCACCACCGATGCCTGGGGCTGGGAGATCCCGGCCGGGTGGTCTGAGATCGGCGAGGATCCCACCGAGGCCGTACAACGAGAGGTGGTAGAGGAGACCGGCTACCGACCCGGCCGGGTGGAGCCGATGGCCACCTACAGCCCAATGACCGGAATCAGCGCGCATCGCTACTGGCTGTTCCTCGCTCTTGGCGCAGTGCGGGTGGGTGATCCGGACGTTGGCGAGTCCGAGCGCGTGGAGTGGGTTCCAGTGGGCAAGGTGCCGGAGTTGGCGGCCAGGGGCTTGATCCCGGATGGCCCATCACTGACAGCGCTGACCTACTACCTAACGGTCACCCGCCGCACCTGAACCTGACCTGAGACCGAATCACGTCCCTGCATCAGCAGGGTGTCAGCGCACGAACTCTTTGGCCAGGTCGGCCGGAACCGCCCGCTCCTCGACGATTCGCCGGTTGAGCTCGGTGAGCTTCTCGGTGGTCAGCGCGGCTGAGACGTTGTTGAGCGCGTCGACACCCGCCTGGTTCAGGGCTCCGGCGCGCACCAGCGGAAGGATGCGCTGAGCCGGGTACATGTTCTTCGGGTCCGCCAACTCGACCCACCGGTTAGCCGCGATGTCGGGCGAGGTGGTGAACAGGTTCACGATCTGGGCCTGCCCGCTGCGCAGTGCCTCCAGGGTCACCGGACCGGCCGGATCGGTGCTGAGGATCTCCCGGAACGTGCACCCGTAGACCTGGGCGATCTTGTCCTGCCAGCGACCCGGCCACTCACCGGCGGCGCCCAGGGTGAGCTGCCCGCAGCGGGACCCGAGCTGGTCCATGCTGGTGAGCCCCAGGGCCTGAGCAGTCTGCTGGGTGACGACCAGGACGTCGGAATCCTCCGCCGCGGACTGTGCGAGTACCTCCAAGCCCGGCGGTAGGGACCGCTGCAGCGCGGCGTACACGTCATCTGCCACCGTCGCGGTCGCATCCGGGTCGACCGACTGCAGCAGGTTGCCGGAGTACTCGGGAATCACGGTGATCGACCCGTCCTGAACAGCGACGTTGGTGATTTCACGGCTACCCAGCCGGGGGCGGGTCTGCACCTCCATCCCCGCCTTACGCAGCGCCGCAGCGTAGATCTCCATGAGCAAAGCACTCTCGGTGAAATCGGCCGAGCCGACCACGATGGTGGCGCCGCTGCCGGACCCGGCGAGCGGGTTGCCGGACCCGCAGGCCGGGACAGCGGCCGCCACCAGGACAGCCATGATCAGCACCGCGATGCGTGCCATCGATCCTCATCCTCCGAATCCCCCGATAGTCAACCGCGCACCCCTCTCCGCGCTCACCGCCGACAACCGCACCCCGGTCGGTACTGCGAGCCGCTGCACTCCGGCCAGCAACAGGTCCAGCGCTACCGCCAGCCCAGCGGTGAGCAGCGCCCCGGCCACCATCTGCGGGTAACCCGCCGGTCCCGAACGTAGCCCGTCCAACAGCAGCCGGCCCAGGCCACCCAGCCCCACGTAGGCCGCCACGGTGGTGGTCGCGACCACCTGCAGCGCCGCGCTGCGCAGCCCACCGAGCAGCAACGGCAGCGCTCCCGGCAGCTCGACCTGAAACAGCCGCTGCGCCGACGTCATGCCCATCCCCCGCGCCGCGTCGACGACGTCGGCCTCGACGCTCTGCACCCCGGCGTAGCTGCCGGCCAGCACCGGGGGCACGGCCAGCACGACCAGCGCCACCACTGTGGAGACCCCCTGCGAGCGCAGCAGCAGGAACAAGAAGGTCAGCAGGCCCAGCGTGGGCAGCGCCCGCATCGCGTTGGCCAGCCCCACCAGCGCCACCCCGCCCCGGGCGGTGTGTCCCACCAGCAGCCCGAGCGGCACCGCGATCACCGACGCGATGAGCACCGTGATGACGGTGTAGTACAGGTGCTCGGCGATCCGCGCCGGGACACCATCAGGGCCCTGCCAGTGCGCTGCGTCGGCGAACCAAGCCAGCACCTGGGACAGGATCACGTTCTCATCCAGGGTGTCGCCGCCCGGCGCAGACCGACCAGCAGCAGGTCCATCGCCAGCGCCAGCAGGACGGTCAGCACGATGCCGATCACGATCGGCGCCAGGTACCGGGTCTGGAAACCCTCGGTGAACAGCTGACCCAGCCCGCCGATACCGATCAACGCCCCCACGCTGACCAGGCTGATGTTGCTCACCGACGCCACCCGGACACCGGCGGCCAGCACCGGCACCGCCATCGGGAGCTCGATGGCGACGAATCGCCGGGCCGGCTGGTAGCCCATTGCGGTGGCCGCGGCCACCACGTGTCCTGGCACGGCGCCCAGCGCGTCGGCCACCGGCCGCACCAGCAGCGCAGCCGTGTACAGCGCCAGCGCCACCACAACGTTCGTGCCGTCCAGGATCCGGGTGCCCAGGACGCTGGGCATGATCACAAATAAGGCCAGTGACGGCACCGTGTACAGCACGCTGGCCGACCCGAGCACCGGCGCGCGCAGCCAGCGCACCCGCTGCGCCGCCCATCCCAGTGGCACCGCCACCGCCAGCCCGATGAGCAGCGGTGCGACCGCGAGGACGACGTGCTCGCCGAACAGCTCGAACACCTTCGCTCGGTTACTCGGGCTGCTCAGGTAGCTGCCGATGTCACTGAGCCATCCGACGCTATTGCGCATCGGCACCCCGCTGCCGGCGCCACACCGCGAGCACCTCTTCGGCGCGCACACCCCCTACCGCGGCACCGTCGCCGTCGACCACCACGCCAAGCCCCGACGGCGAGGACAGCGCCGCGTCCAGCGCGGTTCGCATCGGACCACCCAGCCGATGCGGCGACCCCCCGGCGCGCAGCACGCCGCCTGGATCACCCGGAGCCAGCCAGCCCCGCGGCCTGCCGTCGGTATCCACGGCCAGCCGCCACCCCGACCCTGCCCCGCCCGCACCGACTGGCACGGTGTCCAGCTCGTGCATCGGAAGCCCGTCTGAGCAGGCGAATGACAGCGCCCGGTACCCGCGGTCGCGTCCGACGAATCCGGCGACGAAGTCGTCAGCAGGTTCGGCGAGCAACTGCTGCGGCGAGTCGAACTGGGCCAGCACGCCACCGGCCCGCAGCACCGCCACGGCGTCACCGAGCTTGACCGCCTCGTCGATGTCGTGGGTGACGAACAGGATGGTCTTGCCCAGCTCGCCCTGCAGCCGCAGCAACTCGTCCTGCAAACCCTCCCGGACCACCGGATCGACGGCCGAGAACGGCTCGTCCATCAGCAGCACCGGCGGGTCGGCGGCGAGCGCGCGGGCGACCCCGACCCGCTGCTGCTGGCCACCGGACAGCTGCGCGGGATAGCGCCGGCCCAGCCCGGCGGGCAACCCGACGAGCTCGAGCAGCTCGGCGGCCCGGGCCCGGGCGACCCGCCGGGTCGCGCCGGTGAGCAACGGCACTGTGGCGATGTTGTCCACGACCGTGCGGTGCGGGAACAGGCCGGCCTGCTGGATGACATAGCCGATGCCCCGGCGCAGCTGCGCAGGCGGGCGGGACCGGATGTCGCGCCCATCGATGCACAGCGTGCCCGAGGTGGGCTCCACCATCCGGTTGACCATCCGCAGGGACGTGGTCTTGCCGCAGCCGGATGGTCCGACCAGCACGGTGATCTGACCCTCGGCGGCCAGCAGATCCAGCGCATCGACGGCCACGGTGCCGTCATCGAACCGCTTGGTGACGCCGCGGAACTCGATCATCTGGCCGTCTTCCCGGTAACCAGCCCCCGGCACCCGAGGGTGTGCGGGCACCATAACCCGGGATCCCGTACCCGGGCACGAGAGACGGACACACTGTGCACAACAGCGCGACACACCGGGCACGAGAGACGGACACGCGGGGTTAGTGCAGGAGGGACTCGCGGAACTCGAGTGCGGGGATCGCGCGGGAGAACAACCAGCCCTGGTAGGCGTCCACGCCGAGCCCCCGCAGCACCTGGAACTGGGTCGCGGTCTCCACTCCCTCGGCGACACAGGTGCGACCCATCGCGCGGGCCATGTCAACCACCGCGCGGACCACCGCGACATCCGAAGGGTCGACTCCCACCCCGGAGACGAAACTCCGGTCCAGCTTGATGATCTGTGCGGGCAGCTCCTTGAGCCGGGCCAGTGAGGAGTAACCGGTGCCGAAATCGTCCACCGCGAAGCGCACCCCGCGCGCGACCAGCTCGTCCATCGCCCGGCGGGTCTCGTGCGGCAGATCCACCAGCGCGGTCTCCACCAGCTCCAGCACCAGGCGGTCCCAGGGCAGCCCGCTCTCGGCCATCGCGGTAGCCACGGTGTCGACGAAGCCGGGTTCGCCAGGGATCTGCGCAGAGAGGTTGACCGCGACGGCGATCGGGCGCCCATCACGCGTCACCCAGTTGCGCGCCTCGCGCAACGCGGTGCGCAGTACCCAGCGGTCCAGCTCGCGCATCATGTCGCCTTGCTCGGCCACCGGCAGGAACACGTCCGGGCCGAGCATCCCGCGCTCCGGGTGCGGCCAGCGGATCAGCGCCTCCGCCGAGACGACCACCCCGTGGGGATCAACCACCGGTTGGTAGAGCAACTGCAGTTCGTCGCGCACCAACGCCTCGCGAAGCTGGCACTCCAGCTCCACCTGCCGATCGGCCGACGCCATCAACGCCGCGTTGGCCATCGCGAAATGCCCGGTGCTGCAACGCTTGGCCTCGAACATGGCCGCGTCGGCGAAGCGCAGCAGATCCTCCGCGCCACTGGTGGCGATGTCCGGCACCGCCACTCCGATGGCTGCCGACACCCGGATCAGCTGGCCGCGCAGTGGGATCGCGGTGCGCAGCAACGCCGAGACCGTGGCGACGAGCGAGCTGATGCCGCCCTGGGCTGCGACGTCGGAGCAGATCACCACGAACACGTCGCCGGACAGCCGGCCGCCGGTGCAGCTATGCGGCAACCCGTCGCGCAGCCGCCGGGCCAGCGCTACCAGCAGCTCATCACCGGCGTCATGACCCAGCGCATCGTTGACTCGCTTGAAGTTGTCGATATCGCAGAACAGCACCGCGAGGTCGCGGGCGGGCGACGCGAGCAGCTCGGTCAGGGTGTCCTTGATCGCGGCCCGGTTGGGCAGGCCGGTGAGCTCGTCGTGGGTCGTCCGGTACCGCAGCGCCTCGGCCACCCGGCGCCGCTCAGTGACGTCGGTGAAGACCACCAG
This sequence comes from Pseudonocardiaceae bacterium, assembly GCA_050700115.1. Lineage (GTDB taxonomy): Bacteria > Actinomycetota > Actinomycetes > Mycobacteriales > Pseudonocardiaceae. The sequence goes on along the minus strand of JBOHGG010000009.1, from coordinate 68,424 downwards.
CATGAAACGTTGCCCGTCGTCCTGCACCGACGCCGAGACATGCAGCTCGCAGTACACCGGCGCGCCGTCGGCCCGCAGCAGCATCCGCTGCGGCACGGTGTAGCTCTCAGCGCCCGCTGTCTGGTGGGTACGCATGGTGCGCAGCCGCTCGGCCCGCTCGTCCGGGTGGGTGAGCGCCTCGGAACTCATCCCCCGAAGTGTCTCCAGGTCGTAACCCAGCAGCTTGCACAACGCTTCGTTGGCGTCGACCAGCCGATCGGCGTCGTCGAAGATCCCGATGCCCACCGGAGCGATCGCCACCAGGTCAGCGAAGCGCTGGCTGGAGCGCATCATCCGGGTCTCGGCGGCCCGTTGCTCGGTAACGTCCTGCGCGGTGCCAACCAGGCGCAAACTCCCGGACGGGCCGATGATAGCCGCGCCGTAACACCGGAAGGTGCGTACCCTCCCGTCCGGCCGCAGCACCCGGTGCTCGCATTCCACCGGCAGGTGGTCGATGACGAGCTGGCGCCACAGCTCATCCACCCACTCCCGGTCGTCGGGGTGCACCAGGGACAGGTAGGTCTGGTAAGTGGCCTGGCGGGGGGCCGACGCAAACCCGTAAAGGTCTTGCATCATGTCTGACCAGATGAGCCGGTCGCAGCCCGGCTCCCACTCCCAGGTACCGATCCGGGCCACCCGTTGCGCCTCGGCCAGCCGGCGCTGCTCCTCGCGCAGCTCACGCTCCAGCGCCCGCGCCTGCGTGACGTCCTGCACGGTGCCCATCAGGCGCAGGATCTCCCCGCTGGCCGACCGCTGCGCCCGCAGCCGGCACACGTAGCAGGTCTCGCCGTATTCAGGCGACCCGCGGAACTCCGCCTCCAACGTGCCCGCATCGGGGTCGGCGACCATCTCCTGCACCCGCCGCAACAAGGTCGGCAGGTCCTCGGGGTGGACATGGCGTAACGGGTCGGCCGGATCGATGCAGTGTCCGGCGAACAGCTCCGCCAGGGCGGAGCTGTAGCTGAGCTTGTTGGTGAGCCACTCCCAGGTGAAGCTGCCTATCCGGGCGATCCGCTGCGCCTCCAGCAGTCCCGCGCGCTCCTGCGCAAGCTCACTGTTCACCTGGGACTCGCCGAGGATCTCGTAGTGCCCCCGTGACCACCGGGTAGCGCCGGTCACCGGGTCGGCCTGCCACCGCCTGAGGTTGGCGACCGGCGCGACCGCGGCTCGCGCAACCTCGGCCCGCTCGACCTCGGTAACCCAGCGCTCGGTGCTTGGCACCTGGCCGGTCGAGCGCAGGTCGGAGACGTCGATCAGGAACACCACGAGCAGGTTCGTGCCCGGCACGATCCAGCGCGCCACCCGCACCGGTACTGCGTGTCCTTCCGGCCCGACGAGCTCGGCATCGGTGCCGGAACCCGTGAGCAGACGGTGCAGCGCAAGCCCGGTCAGCGAGCCCGGGGACCACCGGCCGGCGAGCCGGGCTGCCGCCAGGTTGGCCTGGACGACGATGCCGCCGTCGCAGACCAGCGTGGGCGACTCCGGCAGTGGGATCCCCCGGCCCACCTTGACGGCCGCAAGCGGCCAGCCGGGCGCAGCCCGAGCCACCTGCCCAAGATTCGGCGATAAGGGCGCGAAATCGGCCCGCTCAGCCTGGTCGGCCACCGGCACCACCCTTCCGCCGCGCCCAGTGGTGACCCCACTCACCCGCATGACGATCACGGGCAGAGAGGGGCCGCCAGCCCCTGACAACGGCGTGTCGCAACCCTGTCGAGTGCACAACGCGCGAACTGACGATTGGTTATGCGGTCCCAGCAACCGCGTGTGACATCTTTGCGTGACCTGCCACAGCGGTAGGTCAGAGTGTCACCGGATCAGGTGGCCTCGTCGCTACGCGCCGCCGCAGCCAACCGCCTCGGCCACCGCTGGCGCAAGTCAAACATCCAACGAACTCGGTACAATATTTCGCCGCAAGATCATCAACTCCGTCGCGGCGGTCTCGCCACCGTGCTGGCCAGGCTGGCTAGGGTGGAACACCGTGCAGTTCCGTGAGCTGGGGGTGCCGGGTGCGGTCGAGTTCACCCCGAAGATCTTCCCCGACGCCCGCGGCCGGTTCGTCGCGCCGTTTCAGGAACCGGCATTCATCGACGCGACCGGGCACCGGCTACACCTGGCACAGTCCAACCACAGCGTGTCAAGGCGCGGCGTGATCAGGGGAGTGCACTTCTCCGACGTGCCACCCGGCCAGGCCAAGTACGTGCACTGTTCCCATGGCGCGTTGCTCGACGTCGCGATCGACGTCCGGTTGGGCTCGCCGGCGTTCGGCCGCTGGGAGGCGGTGCGATTGGACACCGAGACCTACCGTGCCGTGTACCTCGCTGAGGGGGTTGGGCATGCATTCATCGCGCTGGCCGATGACACCGTGATGACCTACCTGTGCTCGACCGGCTACGACCCCGCAGCAGAACGCACGGTGCACCCGCTGGATCCCGCGCTGGCGCTGCCCTGGCCCGCCGACCTCGAGGTGGAGTTGTCGGACAAAGATCGCACGGCCCCCACCCTCGCCGAAGCCGCGAAAGCCGGCATCCTCCCCCACTGGCACGACTGCCAAACCCGCTACGCCGAGCTCCGCGCCTGACCCTCCCCGGCGCATTCAGCGGGCGCAGCGGGGTTATCCGGGTGCCGGTTACCCCGCTGAGCCTGCTGAACGCGGGGGTTGCCAGGGGGACGAGTGCCGGGGCAGGCGGCGGGGGGTGGGGTATAGGCGGGCTAGGACTACGGCGATGGGGTCTGCGGTGCCCAGTTGGCGGGAGTCGGTGGAGCCGTCGGGATTGTCACCCAGCACCCACCAGCCATCCCCGTGCCGGCCCACGACGCGCTTGACCGACAGCTGGCCGGGACGCTGCGCCCACCGGACCAGCATCACCGCCCCAGGGCGCGGCCGAGCGCGCAAGCTGACCAGCACGACGTCACCGTCCGACAGGGTCGGGGACATCGAAGGACCGCGTACCACCGCGCGCCGCCATGGCCACCGTCCGCTGATTCCCGCCAATTGATCACCGTCCCGATGCTCGCCGGGCCGCGCGGTAGTAGGGTCGCGTTGAGACGTCGGAGCATCACATATCAGGGAGGCACGATGGGACTGCTGTCGCGGATTCTGCACCGTCCACGCCTGGAGGTCACTGCGCACTGCGACCTCCCGTGCGGCGTCTATGACCCGGCGCAGGCCCGGATCGAAGCCGAGTCGGTCAAAGCAATCCAGGAGAAGTACCAGTCCAACTCCGACCCGGAGTTCCGTTCGCGCGCAATCGAGATCAAGGAACAGCGCAGCGATCTCGTCAAGCACCACCTCTGGGTACTGTGGACCGACTACTTCAAGCCGCCGCACTTCGAGAAGTACCCGCAGCTGCACGAACTGTTCAACAACGCGACCAAGGCTGCGGGCGCAGCCGGCACGAAGGGCTCGACCGACCCCAGGACCGGGCAAGAGCTGCTGGACCGGATCGCGGAGATTGACAAGATCTTCTGGGAGACCAAGCAGGGCTGAGGCCCACGCGACGGTACGTTCACGGGTTGGGGTGGGCGCCGGACTCGGTGTCCTGTGGTTGACGCCTGACCAGCTAGCGCGGTGGGCAGCCGACATGGATTGCCGATGCGGTGTCGACATCGGGGCCGGTAGGGCGCACGATCGATGACACCGTGGATGCAGTCGAGCACTTCATCAGCTTGCTGGCCGGGCGCGGTCCTGGGCCAGAGCTTGATGTGGGCGCGCTCGCGATCGCCGCCGGTGCGGACCCGGCACTCGACCCCGGACCCTCACTGCGCGAGCTGGACCGGCTGGCCCAGCAGGTCGACTCGCTCGAGACGCTCATTGATCGACTGTTCGTCCAGGAGGGTTTCGCCGGCAACACCGCGCGCTACTACGACCCTCGCAACTCCTTACTGGATCGGGTGCTCGACCGCAGGCTCGGCATTCCGATCACGCTGTCGGTCGTCTGCATCGAGGTAGGGCGCCGCGCCGGGTTGTCACTGGAAGGTGTCAGCATGCCCGGTCACTTCCTCGTCCGGCCGCTGTCCACCAACCACTACCTCGACGCATTCAACGGCGGCGAGATGCTCGACCTGGCAGCGTGCGAGGCACTGTTCCGCGCCTCGACCCAGGCAGGTCCGAACGTCCGGTTCGGGGACCACCTGCTCACCACCTCGCCCAGGAGAGCGATCTTTGCCCGCATCCTGGAGAACCTGCGAGTGGTCTACCGGGGCCGCGGACAGCCCGCGGACCTCGAATGGGTGTTGCGGATGCGCCTCGCATTGCCCGGGGTGGGGGTCCAAGAACTCATCGAGCTGAGCCATGCCCTCGCCCAACAGGGCCGCTTCCTCGACGGCGCCGCGTTCCTCGAGTCGCAGGTCGCCGCGTGGCCGCAGCACGCAGAACTCCTCGGCCAGGCCGCACTTAGCCTGCGAGCGAACCTCAACTGAACCCGTCACGCCCGGTGACCCAACGCAGCGCAGGCGGGCAGAACAGCAGCACCAGTACGGCGACACAGAACGCCGCGGCCAGCACTCCGTAGGCAGGCTGCGAGGATGGGACCGCGGCGTACCAGCAGACACCGAGCAGCAGCAGCTGAGCGACGATGGCCGGAGTGCGAGCACCGTGGCGGCCCCGCACCAGATTCACGCCGATGGCGAGCAGGATCACCCCGAAGCCGGCCAGCCACACCGCAGTGGCCAGGATCGGCACCGGACCAGTGCGTCCGCGCACAGCCAGGACGAGCAGCCCGACCGCGATCGCAACTCCGGCCAAGCCCTGCAGCCCGACGAGCACGCCTGCGGCCCATACCGGGCGGGGGGTGGCGGTCACCGCAGCAGGTTAACCACCGACCGCACCCGCTCCTCTACCACGGCCGGGCCTCATCACGACTGGACGACACACCCGGTCCCGAAATTGGGGCGAAACGTTCTGGCGGGCGGTCTCGTTAAGGCTTGTAGGGCTAGCTGCTGTGAGTCCACTGACCTCTCGGTCGGTGCCGGCTTCCCCGGCGGTGCACCGCGGTGAACGTATCGCGGTGTCCGAGCGGAGTAGGCGGTTTGGGTAGGGCGGCAGTAACACCTCGCGTCAAGCGACTGTGACGCACAGTTATCCCGAAGTAAGGCTTCTGAATCGGTTTCACATGCGGTGAGCAGTTCGACCAGCAGGTATCCGCCGGGTGAATTGACTCACTGCGTCCGTAGGACCTCTTGACATCGCGGACGATCGTGAAATCATTCACAAGCCCCAATGACAGACGATGACGGTGCTGGGACACAGAGATCACCAGCGCGATCAACGAGGAGCAAGTACCATGGACTGGCGCCATCACGCGGCCTGCCGAGACGAGGACCCGGAGCTGTTCTTCCCCGTGGGAACCAGCGGTCCCGCTCTGCTGCAGATCGCCGAGGCGAAGACCGTCTGCCGACGTTGCCCGGTCAATGTCGAGTGCCTGAACTGGGCACTCACATCCGGGCAGGACGCCGGCGTATGGGGCGGCATGAGCGAGGACGAGCGACGCGCCCTCAAGCGGCGTAATGCTCGTACCGGGGCCCGTACCGGCGCCTGATCCGCGTAACCAGCAGGACCGACGAGGGGCCCGGTACCGTCAGGTGCCGGGCCCCTCGTCATCGGTGTCGGGCTACCGGGCTCGGTTTCAACGGTGCGTGATCAGCGGCAGCCGCAGCGACGCCACGGTGCCGCGGGGTTGTCTGCGCTGCAGGTCTAGGGATCCTCGCAGCTCGGAGCCGACCAGGGTGCGAACGATCTGCAACCCGAGCCGCTCGGCCCGTTCCAAGGAGAACTCCGGCGGAAGCCCGCAGCCGTCGTCGGAGACGATCACCTCCAGGGATCCGGCGGATCGCTCAGCGCGAAGTACCACCTCGCCGTCCCGGCCCGGTTCGAAGGCGTGCTCCAGGGCGTTTTGCACCAGCTCCGTGAGCACCATGACCAGTGGGGTGGCGAGCTCGGCCGCCAGTACCCCGAATGCGCCCTCTCGCCTGACGACGACCCGGCTGGCCTCGCCTGACACCTCGGCGATCATCGGGAGCACCTTGTCCACCACGTCATCGATGTCGACTCGCTCGTCCAGGGAGATCGACAGTGTCTCGTGCACCATCGCGATGGAAGCCACCCGGCGCACCGACTCCTGCAGCGCTTGGCGTGCCTCGACATTCGGCGTGCGGCGGGACTGCAGCCGCAGTAGCGCCGCCACCGTCTGCAGGTTGTTCTTCACCCGGTGGTGAATCTCCCTGATGGTGGCGTCCTTGGACAGCAGCGCACGGTCCCGGCTGCGCACATCGGTCACATCGCGGACCAGCACCAGCGCCCCGGCCGGCTCGCCTCGCGGGCGCAGCGGCAGCGCGCGGAACAGCATCGTGGCGCCGTCGGCGTCGGCCTCGATCCGCGTGCTCGCACTACCGTCCACCGCGGCGCGGATCCGCTGGGCGACCTCGGCGGCGTCGAACGAGTCGGAGATCAGCCGGCGAGTCAGCGGCGCGAGTTGCTCGCCCCGGAGGTCGGCGCCGTGCCCCATCCGGTGATAGGCGGACAGCGCATTAGGACTGGCGTAGATCACGACCCCGGCGGGATTCAGCCGGAGCAAGCCGTCGCCCGCTCGAGGGCATTGACGGTCCGGGGCGGTGCTGGTGTCCGGGAAGGTGCCCTCGGCCAGCATCTGGCACAGGTCCGCGGCGACTCCCAGGTACGCGATCTCCAGCGGGCTCGGCACCCGGGGCATCGCCAGGTTCGCCTCGCGCCCGATAACGGCGATCCTGCGCTCCCCCAGCCGCGCCGGCATGGCCTCGCGACGCACCGGAATGCCTCGCATCCAGCGCGGCTGCTCGTCACGCTGGACGCAGCCGTCCCCCAGCGCTTGGCTCAACAGCGGCCGCTCGGTGTCCGCAGCACGGGTGCCGACCACGTCCTCGGGATGGGCGGTGGGGCCGGTGGTGGGTCGGACGTGAGCCACGCAGAGGAAGCCTTGCGCCTGGTCGGTGACGTCGGTGACGTCGGTGACGTCGGTGACATCAGTCACGTCTAACGGGACCCACATCAGCAGATCAGCGAAGGACAGATCAGCGAGCAATTGCCACTCGGCCACGATTCGCTGCAGGTGACCGACTGTTACGTCGGGCAGGTGGGTGTGCGCAGCGAGCAGTTCGCTCAGCGTCGACACCGCGACTCACCCACCTCACGTAACGTCACTCGACGACGGCGATCAGGTCACCTTGCTGCACAACGTCGCCCTCCGAAACCGCCAGTTTCGCGATGGTTCCTTCGACCTCGGACACGACCGGGATCTCCATCTTCATCGACTCGAGGATCACCAGCGTGTCGCCGTCGGACACCGCGTCGCCCTCGGCGACCACGATCTTCCACACGCTGGCCACCATCTCGGCCCGGATCTCCTCAGTCATGGATCGCCCTCCTCGAGGCTTCGGCACCGCCATCCAACCACGGTGAGCGGCCCATGGTCGGCGCAGCTATCGCGCACCGTGACACACTCATCAACGATCGCAATCAATCATTCGCCCAAGATCGATCGTTACAGGGAGGACAGCCGCCGTGTCCAAACGGGGCCGCAAGAAGCGTGACCGGAAGAAGAACGCCGCCAACCACGGCAAGCGACCGAACAGCTGAGCCCGCCCGCGGGCCCGTCAGCGGACGTGACGGGCCCCCGCGGGCGCTGTGACCTCAGCGCTCGGGTGATAGCCGCAGGTGACTCTCGACGGTGGTCACCACCTCCACGACGACGCCGTCGTCGCTGCGCTCGACGGTCACCTCCGCGCCGAGGACGGCCTGGCGCGACATGATCTCCCGGATCGACTGACGCAGCCGTTGTTTGAGCGCGTCGGGTGCGTGGTCGCCACCGCACTTGCGGGCCAGCAACTCCTTGAGGTGGTTGTCGAGACCGAGTTCGGCCAGACAGGGGCCACACTCGTCCAGATGGCGCTGCAACAGCCCCCGCCGCTCGCGATCGCACTCGTTGTCCAGGAACAGCCACAGCTCGGCGAGTACCTCGCTGCAGTCGGTCTCGTGCGGGTCGCCGCAGCTCATGACGCGACCTCCGCATCGCGCAGGAAGCCCCGCTCGCGGGCCACTCCGGTGAGCGTGTCACGCAGTTGCTTGCGCCCCCGGTGCAACCGGGACATCACGGTCCCGATCGGGGTACCCATGATCTCGGCGATCTCCTTGTACGCGAAGCCCTCGACGTCAGCGAGGTAGACCGCCATCCGGAAGTCTTCGGTCAGCTGGCTCAGGGCTTCCTTGACGTCGGAGTCGGGCAACCGGTCCAATGCTTCCATCTCCGCCGACCGCAGGCCCGACGAGGTGTGCTGCTCAGCCTGAGCCAGCTGCCAGTCGGTGATCTCCTCGGTGGGTTGCGCAGGCGGCTGGCGCTGCCGCTTGCGGTACCCGTTGATGTAGGTATTGGTCAGGATGCGGTATAGCCACGCCCGCAGGTTGGTACCCGCGCGGAATGACTTGAAGGCGCCATAGGCCTTGAGGTAGGTCTCCTGCACAAGGTCCTCGGCATCGGCCGGATTGCGAGTCATCCGTAGCGCCGCCGCGTAGAGCTGGTCGATCAAGGGCATGGCGTCGCGCTCGAAGCGGGCGGTGCGCTGCTCGGGTGTCTCCTGAACGCCCTGATCCGCGCTGCCCTGATCCGTGCTCTCCGGGCCGCCTGGCACCGTAGTCCTTTCCTGGGTCCTGACGGGCGTCCTATCGGGGCTCGATTCGGGCTGCCCAGGCTGGGTGGGTTCGGTACTGTCGGCTGCCGTCACGCCGACCACCCCCATGCCCAGATGTGCATTGATGGTTGAGGGTACGCGCCAGCCAGGCGTTCGGCCCGGTGAAGTGAGTCTGCGCTGCCGCGCCACGCGGTCGCGCGTCCGGTCACGGACCGGTTGGACTGTGGGTGCCACGGCCCGAGCAACGCCGCACGGGGCGTCGGCATTCCGGACCCATCAACCCAACGGCCTAAGCCGGCGCGGCAGCCACTCCGCCACCGCCCGTCCTACCGCCGCGGGGTCGATCTTGAGCGAGTGGTCGCCGGGCAGCAGTACGACCTCCCGCCCGATGGCGGGCTCTGGGCGACCGAACGGATCCCGCTCCCCCTGCACTACCAGCACCGGCACGTCCACCCCTTCCAGCTCGCCCATCCGGCTGCGGTCCGGCCGCCCGGGTGGGTGCACCGGGAAGGCCAGGCACAACACGCCCACCGCACCCCCCGCCGCCGCAGTTCGACACGCCACTCTGGCCCCCGAAGACCGGCCCCCGAAGATCAGCGGGAGACCGGCGAAGATCCCGCCCGCCAGGTGCGCGGCGACGGCCAGCCACGCCTCGTCGAGCTGCCGGGCCGGCGCCGGGGCACGCCGACCCGCGACCCGGTAGGGCTGTGTGATCAGCGCCACGTGCACCCCGTTGGCGATCGCAGACCTGGTGGCGGCCACCAGATCGGGTGTGCCGGTGGACCCACCCGCACCGTGCCCGAGCAGCAGCGCCGCAGTGCCTTGCGGGCAGCAGTGCGGTTCAACGCGGGCCGGGCCATGTGGCGTCACGACGGTCAGTTCGGTCACTGGACCTGGTCCAGATTCAGCAGCGGAGGCTGCTCCGGTTCACGCCGTTCGACCAGTTCAGGGCCGGCGCGGCGGACGTCGTTCACCGCCGTGGATACCGGCCGCAGCTCCAGCGCAGCCACCAGCTCCGCGGCCGGTGGCGCGAGCAGCCGGCTCGGATCGTCGGAATCCGGATCCAGCCACGCCTCCCATGCGTGGGAGGGCAGGAGCAGCGGCATCCGGTCATGGATCTCGGCCAGCGGACCGACCGCGTCGGTGGTGACCACCGCGCAGCTCACCAGCGGGGGTGCGGTGGTGTCGGCGCCCCGCCAGGTAGCCCACAGCCCGGCCAGGGCCAGCCCGGAGCCGTCCGCTGAGGTGATGAAGAACGGCTGCTTGCGCCGGCTCCCGGGCGCGGCCTGCCACTCGTACCAGCCGTCGGCCGGCAGCAGGCAGCGCCGCCTGGCCACCGCATCGCGGAACGCGGGCTTGGTGGCGGCGCTCTCGGCTCGCGCGTTGATCATCCGGGATCCGACGGCCGGATCCTTCGCCCAGTGCGGCACCAGTCCCCAACGCATCACCCGGATGCTGCGCACCGTGCGGTCCCGGTCGGGGATTGCCTCGGCATCACGGGGATGCCGGGTCACGACCGAGAACACGGGTTTGGTCGGTGCGACGTTGTAGTCAGCCCCCGGCGCTGCACCGTCGGTAGCGTCGAGCGCGTCGAACTCGACGGCCAGCGTCGCGGGATTCCTGGTTGAGGCGTACCGGCCGCACATAGGGTCATCGTGGCACGCCCAGTACGCGATGGCCGGGTACGCAATGATTGGCGCCGTGACGACATTCACTCAGCTGCCGTGGGCCGCGCCACTGGCGCCCGAACCGGTACGAGCCACCGTGACCGTGCCGGGATCTAAGTCAATCACCAACCGGGCTCTCCTGCTGACCGCGCTGGCCGGTACCGGCGGCACCGTCCGGGGCGCACTGCGCAGCCGGGACACCGATCTCATGATCGGCGCACTGCGCGCCTTGGGAGTGCCGGTTACCGACCGCAGCGGCGAACTGGAGGTAGCCGCACACGGCGGCCTGCGCGGAGACGCCACCGTGGACTGCGGGCTGGCCGGCACCGTGATGCGCTTCGTGCCGCCACTGGCCGCGCTGGCCGACGGCCCGGTTGGCTTCGACGGCGACGAGCGGGCCCGGCAGCGACCGATAGGCGCCATGCTGGCCGCGTTGCGTGCGCTGGGTTGCCGGGTGGACGGGGACACGCTGCCATTCGTGTTGCACGGTCTCCGCCCGCGGCGGGGCGGCGAGGTGTGGATTGATGCCTCGGCTTCCTCGCAGTTCGTCTCCGGATTGCTGCTGTCCGCCGCCGGGTACGACGACGGGATCACGGTTCATCACGACGGCCCGCCCGTCCCGTCCCGACCGCATATCGACATGACCGTGCAGATGCTGACCGATCGCGGGGTGGAGGTGGACACCGACGGCACGACGTGGTGGCGGGTGGCCCCCGGCCCGGTCGCAGGCGGCGAGCATGACGTCGAGCCGGACCTGACGAACGCAGCAGTGTTCCTGGCCGCAGCGGCGGTCACCGGTGGGCAGGTGACCGTTCCGGGCTGGCCGAGTCGAACCACCCAGGCCGGCGACGCAATCCGCCCACTACTCGCCCAGATGGGTTGCCGGGTGGGCCGGTACGAACGCGGGCTGACCGTGTTGGGTCCTGAGCGGCTTGACGGTGTGGACGCCGACCTGCACGATGCCGGAGAGCTCACCCCGACGGTGGCCGCACTGGCCGCACTGGCCACCGGGCCTTCGCGGCTGCGCGGGATAGCCCACCTGCGCGGGCACGAGACCGACCGGTTGGCCGCGCTGGCCACCGAGATCGGGGCGCTGGGCGGCGACGTCCGCGAGATCCCCGACGGCCTGGAGATCCACCCCCGGCCGTTGCGCGCGGATCCAGGCCGGCCATGGGCCGTCTACGCCGATCACCGGATGGCCACCGCGGGCGCGATCCTCGGCCTGGTGGTGCCGGGGATCGTGGTCGACGACATCGCCGCGACGACCAAGACGTTGCCGGAGTTCGGGGCGAGCTGGTCGGCGATGCTGGCGGGTGGTGCCGGCTGAGCCAGCCTGGGAGCGTCCCCCACAGTGGTGCCCACAGTGGCCCCCGCAAAAGCCACCGCCTCGACGAATCCGATGTCCGAGTCCGGCCGGGGCGGCGCGGTTCCCGCCCGCGCAGCAAGCGTCGCCCCGAGCACGCCGACGCGACACCCGCGATGGTGGTGGCGGTGGACCGCGGTCGATGGACCTGCGCACCCGATGGCGACCCGATCGTCCGGGTGACCGCGATGCGGGCCCGGGAGCTCGGACGTACCCCGGTTGCAGTGGGTGATCGGGTCGGGCTGGTCGGGGAGGTCAGCGGTGCACCGGATGGGCTGGCGCGGATCATCCGGGTCGACGAGCGGTCCAGCGTGCTGCGCCGCACAGCCGATGACACCGACCCCTACGAGCGGATCGTGGTGGCCAACGCCGAGCAGCTGCTCATCGTCGCCTCACTGGCCGATCCACCACCGCGCACCGGGCTGATCGACCGGTGCCTGGTGGCTGGCTACGCCGGGGGCCTGGAACCGGTGCTCTGCCTGACCAAGCGGGACCTCGCCGCACCGGACGCGGTGCTGGAGCGCTACGCCGCGCTGGACCTGCCGGTGCTGGTCACCGCCCCGGAGATCGGGGTGGATGCGGTGCGAGCGCGGCTGGCGGGTCAGGTCTCGGTCCTGGTCGGGCATTCCGGAGTGGGCAAGTCGACGCTGGTGAACCGGCTGGTGCCGGACGCTCTCCGGGCGACCGCAGCGGTCAGCGGGGTGGGCAAGGGCCGGCACACTTCCAGCTCCGCGGTGGCGATGCCGCTGCCTGGCGGCGGGTGGGTGGTGGACACCCCGGGGATCCGCTCCTTCGGGCTGGCGCACGTGACGCCCGATGACGTGGTCCGCGCCTTCGGCGACCTGGCCCAGGCGATCGCGAACTGCCCGCGGGGCTGCACCCACCTCGGCCCGCCCGCCGACCCGGAGTGCGCGCTGGACGAGCTCGCCGGTGCCGCCCACCGCCGGGCGATGTCCGTCCGAGCCCTGCTCGCCGCGCTCGCCGACTAGCGGGAGTAGCGCACTGAGCGGTAGACGGCCAGCGCCCGATTCACTGCGGCGTGGCGAGCGCCGAGCTCGCTGATCCGCTGCCGCAGCGACCTGGTGCGCTGCTCGTAGACACCGTAGCTCTGCACCAGGGTGCAGGCCACGGCCACAGCGGCGTCGAGCACTGCGGCATCGGTCACCTCGTCCGGGCCCGGTTGCGGTGTCGAGGCGGTGGGGATCAGATCGTCGAGGTCGCCCACGACCCGGTAGCCGGCGTCAGCCAGCTCGGACATCATCTGCGTGGCCCGCTCGGTTACCCAGGGCAGCTGGTCGGGCGGCACGGTGAAGCGCCGGGCACCGCTGGGACGGCCGGCCAGCACCTCGACCAGGTGCTTGCGCACAGCGTGCTCGTACAGCCCCCACGGCAGGTCCGGTGGGAGCGCGAGGTTGAGCCGGCGCAGGAGTTGGGCCTCGGCCAGGCCAAGCGAGGAGTTGGGTTCGGTGGGGCTGGCGTCCAGGCCGTTGAGCCCCACCCCGAGCACCGTGGCGAAGCGCTGCCACAGCTGTTCGGGTGCCGAGCCCGGGGGCCCGACGGTGACGACGTGCACCCGCTGCGGCGGCAGCCTGCTCGCCCAGCGGTACAGCACGTCCGGCACGTCCTGCATGCGCCAGAACAGCCTGCCGAGCCAGTGCCCCTTCGTGGGGTCGCGCACCGCGTTGAGGAACTCAGTGAAGGACAGTGTGTGCCGGTTCTTCAGATCCTCCTGCCAGACCGCGAACAGCTGCCGGCCCAGATCGCGCGTTGTGCAGACGACGTGCAGCTCATGACCACCGAGAGCGTCGAGCGCTCGCTCGATCCGGTCGGGCTCCATCGGGCTGAACAGCTCGTGGGAGACCACCACGGTGCCCCGCGCTGCCTCGACCTGACCGACCAACCGATCCCAGGCCAAGGGCAGGTCCGGGTCGCCGATCTCCTCGGCCGTGGCACCCTGCAGGTCCATCGCGGCGAGGAAGTGCGCCTCAGGCCGGTAACCGGGATAGTGCACCCCGCGGCGACGGAGCTCTCGCCTGTTGCGCCACATCACGCCTTGCAGGTAGGTGGTGCCCGTCTTGGGGGTGCCCACATGCAGGAACACTCGCGACGCTGCCGATCCGGTCATCTCGTGGCTCCATGATCCACTATCCTTCCCGGTCGGGGGAGGGTAGCGGACCCGTGAGTGCTTAACAGCGTTGGAACGCTGTTAACCGTGAGTGCGTAACCAGGTCTGCCGCCCTCACCTTGTCAGGACAGTGGCGAGCCCCTCGCAGTCAGATTCACCGCATTACCGATCAAGGTGACCCCCGGCTCGGCAGGCTCGCCTCTTTAGCTCATGTGGGGGTAGGTGTGATCGGTCGGCGGGTCGAAGGTCTCCTTGATCGCCCGCGGGCTGGTCCACCGCAGCAGGTTGATCAGTGAGCCCGCCTTGTCGTTGGTACCCGAGGCCCGGGCCCCACCGAACGGCTGGCGGCTCACGATCGACCCGGTGGGCTTGTCGTTGACATAGAAGTTGCCCGCCGCGAACCGCAGCGACGCCTGCGCCTGCGCCACCGCGGCCCGGTCGGTGGCGAACACCGCGCCGGTCAGCGCGTACGGGCTGGTGGAGTCGATGACGTCGAGGATGGCGGCGTAGTCGTCGTCGGGGTAGACGTGCACCGCGAGGATCGGCCCGAAGTACTCCGTCGCGAACACATCGTGCTTGGGGTCACCACCGACCAGCACCGTGGGCTGCACGAACCACCCCTGCGAGTCGTCACAGCCACCGCCGGCGAGGACCTCGATCGACGGGTCGGTGGCGACCCGCGCAAGGAGGTCACGGTGCTTGGCGAAGGCCCGGGCGTCGATCACCGCGCCACCGAAGTTCGACATGTCAGCGATGTCGCCATAGCTGATCGTCCGCGTCGTGTCGGCAAGCTGTTCTCGCAAGCCGCCGTCCCACAGCGACTGGGCGACATACGCCCGGGAGGCCGCGGAGCACTTCTGGCCCTGGTACTCGAACGCCCCGCGCACCAGCGCCGTCGTCACCGCTGCCGGGTCGGCCGAGGGGTGCACCACCACGGAGTTCTTACCGCCGGTCTCCCCCACGATGCGCGGGTAGCTGCGGTAGCCGTCGAGGTGGTCGGCGATGGTGACCCACAGCTTCTTGAATGTCTTCGTGGACCCGGTGAAGTGCAGCCCGGCGAAGTCGGAATCCGCCAGGGCCACCGCGCTGACCGGCGCTCCGTGTCCGGTGACCAGGTTGATCACCCCAGGCGGCAACCCAGCGGCCTCCAGCAACCGCATCGTGTAATGCGCGGCGAGCTGCTGGGTGAGGGTGGGCTTCCACACCACGGTGTTGCCCATCAGCGCGGGCGCGGTGGGCAGGTTCCCGGCGATCGCGGTGAAGTTGAACGGGGTGATCGCGACGACGAAGCCCTCCAACGGGCGGTACTCCATGCGGTTCCACTCACCGGGCGCCGAGTTCGGCTGCTCGGCCAGGATCCGCCGGGCGTAGTGCACGTTGAAACGCCAGAAGTCGATCAGCTCGCAGGCCGCGTCGATCTCGGCCTGCTGCACCGACTTCGACTGCCCGAGCATGGTGGCGGCGTTGAGCGTGTCGCGCCACGGGCCGGCTGCGAGGTCCGCGGCGCGCAGCAGAACCGCGGCACGCTCATCGAAGGGCAGCTCGCGCCAGGCCGGTGCGGCCCGCATCGCAGCGCGGACGGCGGCGGTGACGTCGGCGGCGGTGGCCTGCGCGCTGGCACCCAGCACGTGGGTGTGCCGGTGCGGGGCGACCACGTCGAAGGGCTCCCCGCCGGCCATCCGCGCCACCCCGCCGATGGTCATGGTCAGCTCGGCCCGCTGAGCGGCCAGCTCAGCGAGCGTGCGGGTCAGCGACTCACGCTCCGGAGTCCCCGGCGCGTAACCCCGGACCGGTTCGTTGCGCGGGGCCGGTGTGGACGTGATCGCGTCCATCAGGACCTCCCTGATCTCCCCTGTGCCCGGCGTGTCAGGCTCCTGTGCACAGTGTGTCGTGCTCCTGTGCCCGGTGTGTCGGGCTCTTCCGCCCAGTGCTCGCCGGGTATCGGAACGCAACACACCGTGCACAGGAGCCTGACACACCGGGCACAGGAGCACGACACGCCGGGGAGTGGGCGGGTCAGAGGAGTTCGAGCAGGAAGGGGACCTCCTGGGTGGCATACCAGGCCATCTCGTGGTCCTCCGCTTCGCCGAGGGCGAACTCGGCGTCCGGGTCACCAAGATCGGCGGCGTCCACCACCGCCGCCGCACTGCGCACCGCATCCTCCGCCTCAGCCACGTCGACGTGCACGGCGGCGACCGCCAAGCTCGGCACCGGCCCCGCAACCGTGACGACGGCGTCGTCGAGATCAGGGCGCAACCGCACCCCGTCGACGTCGGCGGCCACCACGACGCGGCGAGGCAGGACCCCCGAATCACCGTCCAGCTCGGCGGCCAGCAGCCGCAGCGACGCCCGCGCCGCCTCGTTCATCGCCGCGTACTCCAGCTCCTCGGTGTCCCCAGCGGCGTAGGACTCACGAAGCATCGGGGTGAGCGCGAAGGCGGTGCCCGAGACCGGGACCAACTCCCCGGAGTCGACCAGCGCTCGCAGCATCGTGAGCGTGGCGGGAATGTAGACCCTCATCGTCTGGACACCGCCTCGCCGGGCGACTCCCCGATCAGCGCAGCCAGCCTCTCCAGCGACACCGCGCCGACGTGCATCGGTGTGGTGAGAGCCTCGGCGTACAGAAAGGAGGCGTCCAACGCCGATAGACGGTCCGCCATGCGGTGCATCCTGACATGCCGTCCGGCCACATCCGAACCTGCCATCCTGGCTACGTGCCCCCGCCCGATGAGCCCCTGCCCGATGAGCCCGTGCCCGACGATCAGCCCCCGGTCCAGCAGGCCGTCAGCCCGCGGGACGTCTTCATCACCGTCTACGGCCGCAAACCGGTGCTGGAGGCGCTCATCGACCCGGCCCTGATCATCGACAAGGTGATCGTCGCCGAGCATGCCCGCGGCGACACCATGCAGGAGATCCTCGACGCAGCGGCCGGCAGGCAGGTGCCGGTGCGGCGGGTGTCGGCACACTGGGTGAAGGTGCTCGCCGGCAACGGCCGGCACGACCAGGGCGTGCTGGCCGACGTGGTGGCGCCCCGGATGCGCCCCCTGGACGGCGCGCTGACGACACTGCGCAGCCCGACGGCGGTGCTCGTGCTCGACGGGATCACCAATCCGGCCAACGTGGGCATGATCCTGCGCACCGCGACCGCCGCCGGACTCGGCGGCGTGGTGCTGCCCCGCCGGGGAGTGCCCGCGATCGATCCACTGGTGATCAAGGCATCGGCTGGAGTGGCCTTCCATGCCCCGGTGCTGCGGACGGCCACCGCGGAACGGGCCTGCGCCGCGTTGCGCGCCGCCGGGTTCGCGGTGCTCGGCCTGTCCGGATCGGCACCGGGCGCCACCTCGCTGTTTCACGATCCACCACCACCCAGGGTGGCCTACGTGCTGGGCAACGAGACCTCGGGAGTCTCCCCGGCCGTGGCTGCGCAACTCACCGGCTGGGTCGGCATCCCAATGGCCGGGGGTGTCGAGTCACTCAACGTCGCCAGCGCGGCCGCGGTGGTGTGCTTCGAGTGGACCCGGCGTCGAATCTCGCCATAGCCGGTTCTCGACGTAGCCGGTTGTCCACAGGCCGCACCCAATATTGCGAAAGCCAGGACAACACCGGTCCAGATCTCGCATACTCGCCTACACCGGATCGTTGCCCCTCCTCCGATCCGGTGCCCACGGCCCCAGCGCCACCGCTGCGGACCGCCCCACGGCGTCTTCGGCCCCGCCGTCGATCGACCGCGCGCACCCGCGTGGTCTGCAGCCGAGGAGGGTTCGTTGACCACCAGCATCGCCGAACCACGTCCGCATCTATCGCACCGGCCGGTGCTGCACCGGTTGGTGGACTTCCTGCCACCCCCGCCACCAGCCACACCCCAGCCGGCGCCGGCCACGCCCCAGCCGACCGTGACCCTGCCGGCCGCGAACCCCGCAGCGTCCATCCTGGCTGAACGGGTGCTGCGAGCCGTAGTGGAGATCCTTGACGGTCGGCGGCCGGCACGGCAGCTGTCCGCGGTCCTGAATCCTCACCTGCTGACCTACCTCGCCACGCTGAAGGCGGTGACTGGACATCTGGAGCCGCGGGTGCGCAAGGTGTTCGCCCGGCAGCAGGCTGACGGGGCACTGGAGGCGGTTGCACTGGTGACGCTGAACACCGGAGTTCGCGCGCTGGCCGCCCGCTTCGAGGAGCACACCGACGAGGGGGGCCGACGATGGCAATGCACGGCGCTGCAGCTACGCCTCACCGCCGGGGACGTGGCCATCCGCCGAGATCCTCGCCTTCGCCGGCGTTGACGTGCATCGAAACCGCTGGCCGATACTCTGTGCAGGCCCAGTTCTCGTTCACATGCTGAGGAGACAGCCCCGCCGATGAGCGACCAGCAGCTCGTCCGACCTGCCCCCCTCAGTGGCTTCCCCGAGTGGTTGCCCGAGGTCAGGCGCCTCGAGCTGCAGTGGCTCGATCGAATCCGCCAGATCTTCGAAAGCTACGGGTTCTGCTCGATCGAGACCCCGTCGGTCGAGGCACTCGAAGTCCTGGTGGCCAAGGGAGAGACCTCCCAGGAGGTCTACACGCTGCGCCGGTTGCAAGCCGAGCCCAACGACGACAATGACGCCCGCTTCGGGTTGCACTTCGACCTCACCGTGCCCTTCGCGCGCTACGTCGCCCAGCACTTCAACGATCTGGTCTTCCCCTTCAAGCGCTACCAGATCCAGCGCGTATGGCGCGGTGAGCGCCCCCAGGAAGGCCGCTACCGTGAGTTCACCCAGTGCGACATCGACGTCATCAATGTCGACCAGGTACCGTTGCACTTCGACGCTGAGCTCCCGCGGATCATCCACGAGATCCTGACCGACCTCGCCCTGCCCGCGTGGTCACTCAACATCAACAACCGTAAGGTTCTCCAGGGCTTCTATCAGGGCCTGGGTATCTCCGACGCCCTCGGCGTCATTCGCATCGCAGACAAAATCGACAAGATCGGCGCAGGAGGCGTGGGCACACTGCTCGCCTCCGAGCTGCGCCTCACGCCCGAGCAGGTCACCGCATGCCTGGACTTGGCACAGATCCGCGGCACTGACACGTCGGTGATCGACGACATCATCAGACTCGGGTCCAAATCCGATCTGCTCACCGAAGGCCTCGATGAGTTGGCGTTCGTGCTGGACTCGCTGTCGGACCTGCCGACCAGCAGCGTGGTGGCCGACCTGTCCATCGCCCGGGGTCTGGACTACTACACCGGCACGGTGTACGAGGGAAAATTCGCCGATTGGCCGGACTACGGCAGCATCTGCTCCGGCGGCCGGTATGAGGACCTGGCGGGGTCCTTCATCCGGCGCCGCCTGCCGGGCATCGGGCTGTCCATCGGCCTGACTCGAATCTTCGCCAAGCTCGTCACCGAAGGGCTCCTGCAGACCGGCCCCAGCGGTCCCAGCGATGTCCTTGTGGTGATTCCCAGCGACCAGCGGCGTGCCCACGCGGCAGCCACCGCCGCCCAGCTGCGGGCTCGCGGACTCAATACCGAGCTGTACCACCAAACCGACAAGCTGGCCAAACAGATCCGCTACGCCTCCCGCAAGGGCATCCCCTTCGTGTGGTTTCCGCCGTTTGACGACGGCGGGCCCCACGAGGTCAAGGACATGTCCTCCGGTGCCCAAAGCGAGGCCGACCCCGCAACCTGGCAGTGCCCCTGAGCCAGCTGAGACGCCGCGAATGCTCAGCGATCGGTGATTCGTCCGCGGTCGACGTCGATGTGCCGGTTCGTCGGTACCGCTTCGAGCATCCGACGGTCGTGCGTGACCAGCAGCAACGTGCCCGGGTATGTCGTGAGCGCCGACTCGAGCTGCTCAATGGCAGGCAGATCGAGGTGGTTGGTCGGCTCGTCCAGGACCAGCAGGTTCACTCCGCGCGCCTGCAGTAGGGCGAGCGCGGCTCGAGTGCGTTCGCCGGGAGAAAGGGTTGCCGCGCGCCTCAGGACGTGCCCGGCGCGCAGCCCGAACTTCGCCAGCAGGGTACGCACGTCGGCCGGCAACAGGCCCGACGCGGCGCCGAACGCGTCGAGCAGCGGCTGCGCACCGAGGAACAGGCCACGGGCCTGGTCGATCTCGCCGACGACCACGCTGGGCCCCAGCCAGGCGCTGCCCTCATCCAGCGGCAACCGACCGAGCAGCGCGCCCAGCAGAGTCGACTTGCCCGAGCCGTTGGCCCCGGTGATGGCCACCCGGTCCGCCCAGTCGATCTGCAGGTCGACCGGGCCGAGCGTGAAGGCGCCGCGACGTGCCACCGCACCGCGCAACACCGCCACCACCGCCCCGGCGCGCGGCGCGGCGGTGATCTCCATGCGCAGTTCCCACTCCTTGCGCGGCTCCTCGACCACCTCCAGACGCTCGATCAGCCGATCGGTCTGGCGCGCCTTGGCGGCCTGCTTCTCGCCCGACTCGACACGCGCGGCACGGATGAACTTGTCGTTGTCGCTGGCCTTGCGCCGAGCGTTCTTCACGCCCTTGTCAGCCCAGGCCCGCTGGACCCGCGCCCGCGCCTGTAGCGCCGAGCGGGTTTCGGCGTACTCCTCGAAGTCCGCCCGAGCATGCCGGCGGATCACCTCGCGCTCCTCCAGGTACCCGGCGTACCCGCCGCCGTAGTGGCGTACCTGGTGCTGCGCGAGGTCCAGCTCGACCACCCGGTGGACCAACCGGGTCAGGAACTCCCGGTCATGGCTGACCAGGACCGTGCCCGCGCGCAGGCCAGCGACGAACTCCTCTAACCTCCGCAGGCCGTCGAGGTCGAGGTCGTTGGTCGGCTCGTCGAGCAGGAAGATGTCGTATCGGCTGAGCAGCAGCGATGCCATCCCAGCCCGGGCGGCCTGCCCGCCGGAGAGCGCGGTCATCGGCTGGTCGAGGTCCACCGCCAACCCGAGGTCCGCGGCGATCTGCTCGGCCCGCTCCTCCAGATCCGCGCCACCCAGGTTCAACCACTGGTCCAGGGCTGTGGCGTACCCGTCGTCCGCTCCGGGGGTACCCGCGGCCAACTGCTCCGCGGAACGGTCCAAATCGTGTTGCGCCGCCGCGACACCGGTACGCCGGGCCAGGAAGGCGCGCACCGTCTCGCCCAGGCGGCGTTGCGGCTCCTGCGGCAGGTAACCGACAGTTGCCGTCGGCGGATGGAGCTGCGTGGCGCCATGCTCGGGGCGCTCCAGACCCGCGAGGATACGTAGCAACGTCGACTTGCCGGCGCCGTTGGGACCGACCAACCCGATGACGTCGCCCGGCGCCACGACGAGGTCCAGCCCAGCGAACAGAAGCTGATCGCCATGCCCCGCAGACAGCTGCTTGGCGATGAGTGTGGTGCTCATGAGAACTCAATGCTACGGCGGAACCTGTCGCGGGGGCTGCTCGGCGCCGGCGTCACCAAGGACGTCACCGCCGTGAACACGACACCAGCGACGTCCCAGAACGGCGAAACGGCCCTGGCGTCGAGTTCACGGGCCTTACCCGCCAGCAGCAGGTTGCTGTGGGACACGGCCTGGCCCGCTCGGGTGATTAATGGGCTGTCCACCTGTATCAGTGGACGGTCCAGTCATTCGGCACGCTGAGAGTACGGGGATGATCCGACGATCGGCGGCACTCCCTTAAATCTAATGGCGCAACAACATCGTTGGGAACAGCCCTCCCACGACGACGACGCCGAGCGCGTCATGAACACAGGTTCAGTAAATACAGAGACAACGAGGAGTGACGCCGCGGGGCGTCGTGTTCCTGGCGGTGCTGCACCGGCTAGGCTACGGCCATGACACCCGTCACGCTTGATGTCGTCCTTGTCATGCCCGAAAGCCTTCGCAGGCAAGCTATTTTGTGTAGCGAGCTTTTGTCAGAAAAAATAGAGACAGGAGGATCATCCTCGCATTTCCAGCTCGGCAAGCCGTTCCCGGGTGACGGAGTCGAGGATTGTGAGCCGCACGTATCCCTGTTCATGCTCACTGTGGGCGAGGAGGAGGTATACGAAGTCATAGATGCCGCAGAACGGCTCGCAAAAACGCGACCAGCCGTCAATGCGGAGGGAGCAGAGTACCGCCACAACCCGTATGGCGCTTTAGAGGTACACTTCACGAAATCTGCGGAATGGAGAGAACTTCAACGCGCCGTCATCACCTCGATCGAACCACTCCGGCGAGGACGCCTGCGCGATGTGGACCCGTCCGGCACTCGTATACGTGACCTGGTGGACAACGCAACGAAAGACGATTCGAGACGGCAACAACTACTGAGGTACGGCTACGACGAGGTGGCCGACGAGTCGGATGGCGGACACGATCGTTTCAGCCCGCACGTGACACTGGCGTGGCCACGTGATCGAGATCATCGCGTCGCCCTCATGGGTCTCCCCGGTGCTCGCGTGTTCAGCGGTCAGCTGAACGAATTGGCGGTGTTCGGTATGAGCGCTTACGGCAGCTGCACAAAGAATTATGGCACGTTCTCACTCGACACGGCCTCGCCCAAGAGCCGGTATGTCACGAGTCACGGTCAGGCAATCAGCTGAAGAAGGGGGTTTCGTGCGTCAGCTGCCGGACCTCGGGCAGGTACGAGTCCAGCTCGCCGGCCTCGAACCGGCACATTTTGATCACGTGCCAGAAGTGGCCACTGACCTCCCCTTCGACCTTGTATCGGCCGTCCGGTGCCAGCGCCGCCCACCCCTCGGGCAGCCCGAGCAGGGTCAGTCGCAGCTCGGGCGGGTCGCCGGTGACCGACCACAGTCGGCTGGTCCCGTCGTCGCTGCCGGTCGCCAGCAGGTCCCCTGCTGGGCTGAACGTCACCGACCACACGCTGCGGCTGTGCCCGGGCAAGGTGTGCAGGAGTCGTCCGGACCTCGGGTCCCACAGCTGGACGACGAGGTCGTCCCCGGCCGTGGCCAGCAGGTCGCCGGAGGGACTGAAAGCGGCCGTCCACAGCCGCCCGGTGTGCTGTGTCAGCTCATGCAGTGGTCTTCCGGACTCGATGTCCCACACCCTGGCTGTGGAGTCCCAGGAGGCGCTGCCGAGCATCCCGTCACCGAAGTCGACGGCGTAGACCCGGTCACTGTGACCGTGCAGGGTCTGAAGCAGCTGCCCCGACTTCGCATCCCAGAGCCGGACCTTCGAGTCGTCACACCCGGTGGCGATCAGCGAGCCGTCGGCGCTGAACGCGATCGACCGCACCCGGCCGCGATGCTCCGCCAGAGTGTGCACCAACCGTCCGGTCGTGCGGTACCACAGCCGGACCGTATCGTCGTCGTTCGCCGTGGCCAGCTCCTCCCCTGAAGGGCTGAAGGCCACCGCCCAGATCGGCGCGGACTCGACGTCGAGGTACCGTTCGTAGCGGTTGGTGTCCAGGTTGAACAGGTTGAGCCGCCCATCGTTGCTCACCGTGACCAACCGGTGCCCGGATGGGCTGAATATCGCGGCTTCCAGCATGACCAGTCGATCGTCCGTGCCAGCGAGCCGCCGCAGCTGCCGGCCGGTCGTCGGGTCCCACAGCCGGATCGTGCCGTCGCTGCCGCTCGCGGCAAGCATCGAGCCGTCCGCGCTGAACCGCACCGTGGTCACCTGCCGCCCGTGCCCGGTCAGGGTGTGCCTGCACAGACCCGTCGCCGGGTCCCACAGCCGGGTGGTGAACTGATCGTCGCTGATGGCAAGCTGGCTGCCGTCCCGGCGGAACGCGAACGGCCAGACCGAACCGGTGTGTCCGGGCAGCTCGTGGCGGAGCCGACCGGTCTCGGTATCCCACAGTCGTACCGCACCGGCGCTGTCCCCGGTGGCCACCAGATGCCCGGACGGGTTGAAGGTGACCCAGTAGAGCGCGGCGTCATGGCCGGACAGGGTGTGGCGGAGCTGGCCGGTCGAGGTGTCCCACACCCGCACGCCCCCGTCGGTGTCACCGCTGACGAGCAGGGGCTCGCTCGGGTGAAAAGCCAGTGTGTAGACCCGGCCAGTGTGGCCTCGCAGTTC
The DNA here is from genome assembly GCA_050700115.1 of Pseudonocardiaceae bacterium. GTDB lineage: Bacteria > Actinomycetota > Actinomycetes > Mycobacteriales > Pseudonocardiaceae. Next base: position 44,611 of record JBOHGG010000009.1, on the reverse strand, counting down.
GGCGCGTTGCCGGCCGGTCGAGGGATCCCACAGGTGTACCGCGCCGCACTGCCCGCCGGTGGCCAGCAGATCGCGGGTGGAGTTGAACACGACCCGGTAGACCGAACCTGTGAGACCGATCAGCTCGCGCGGTTCTCCGGTCGCGGTGTCCCAGAGCAGGACGCTTCCTTCTCGATAGGCGGCCGCGATGAGCCGTCCGCTGAAGGCCAGGCTGAAGAGCAGGCCACGTTCGGCGGACAGTTCCCGCCGCAGCGAGCCGCTGCTGATGTTCCACAGCCGCAACACGCCGTTGGCATCTCCGGTCGCCAGCTCCTCCCCGGACGGGCTGATCACCACCGGCCATGACCACCGCTGGTGTCCATGGAGGACATGCCGGCAGTTGCCGGTAATCGCGTCCCAGATGCGCACGGTGCCGTCGTCCGATCCGGTGACGAGGACATTCTCACCGTAGGTCACCATGAAGACGCGCCCGCGATGTCCCTGCAGGGTGCGCAGCGGCGCGCCGGTCGCGGTGTCGCAGATCAGCACGCCGCCATCGTCGCTGCCGATCGCCAGCATGCCCCCATCTCGGCTGTAGTCGAGAACTTGGGGGAGCCGGCCCATCTCAGCGTGGAAACCGTGCCGTACCCCGATCGAGGCTGGCGAGAACTCCGTGTCGATCGGGTCGCCAGGTGCCACCGCCGCCCCGTGCAATTCCGGCGCGCCCTCCGGAACGCCGGTCGCGTCGATGAGCGCTGCCCTGGTCCACCGGCTCCCGGTCACGGTCACGCCGGTGAGGTCGGCACGGAACAGCCGGGCCCGGCTGAGGTCGGCACCGCTCAGGTCGGCCTCGGTGAGCCGAGCCTCGTCCAGCCGGGCTCCCACCAGACGAGCGCCGCGCAGGGTGGTCCCCCTCAGATTCGCTCCCACCAGGCTGGCGCCGGTGAGATCAGCATCGGTCAGATCGACCTCCCGCAGCTCACGGTAGGAGAGGTCCTCGCCCTTCAACGACGCACCGCGCAGGTCGGCCGTCGGCGCGGTGCGTAGCCGGGCACTCACCTTGAGGGCATTGGCCTGCGCCACCTCGTTGACGCCGACGTTGCTGGCGCCGACGGTGGTAAGTACCGAGTCCACCCATGCCTGGCAGGCCCGGGTGCCGGCAAGGTCGCAGAGGAACTCTATGATCGACTGCGACAGCACCCGCTGTTGCAGCTGTTTCGGGGGCACGGGCGCGCCGGAGTTGAGTTCTCCGGCGATCATGTTGGCGACCAGCCACTCCCCCACCGAGCGGTGGATGAAACCGAACAGGCCCTCGTTGGTGCGCACCAGCAGACTGCCTGTGCCGACGGCAAAGGCCGCTTGGTCGGGCGACAGCTGGCGGCCGGCGAGGCCGTCGAGCGTTGTCGCCACCTCGGTGAGCTCGGCCAGCCGTAGGTGGGACTCACCGGCCTCCCACAGGCGCAGGGCGAGCGTGGTCACAGCCGGCCACAGGTCCTCGAGGCGCAAGGCGGCCGCGGCACCGGTTCGCTGCACCTCGTAGGACAGCCACGACTGCAGGATCTCCCGGTACAACCCGGCCGCGCTGATCGTGTGCCGCGCGTCAGCCACCGCGCGCAGCCGGTCGGAATCCAGGTCGGCGATGAAACTGAGCATGCGCGGGTTCTGAGAAAGGTCGAGCAGGTTCGGGATGCTCCCGATCATGTTCAAGCGGGCGTCGGCCGTTCGCTGATCTCCACCGTAACGGTTGACGAGATACCGTCGAATCTCGGTCGAGGTGAAGCCCTCGACGGCGAGGATCCGCCGGTGGGGCATCAAGCCGACCCGTTCGCCCAGCGTGGTAAACACCTGGGCGTCCGACTTGAAGTGCTCCGTCCGGCTCGCCACGATGATTTTCGCCCGATCCTGGGCGGCCTCCAGCAACGTGTGGAGGTGCTCGGCGGCGCGGTCATAGGTGATCCGGGTGGCCAGCTCGTCGAAGCCGTCGAACAACAGGACGATCCTGCCCTCGCGCAACATGTAGTCGAATGCTTTGAGGTTTGGCAGTCCCTCGCCGTGGTTTGCCAGGTGCGCGGCGACCAGCCCGTGGACTGTGTGCATCTTGTCCAGCGCCCGTAGGTCGATCAGGATCGGGATCAGGTGCGGGGCCGTCTCGACGATGCGCCGGGTCACCTCGCGCAGCAAGAACGTCTTGCCACGCCCGGCGTTGCCCAGCACCAGCAGAAACCTCGGATGATCGGAGGTGACCAGGCGCACGAGCTCGTCCGCAAGGCCCTCACGAATGGCCTGATCGTAGTGACCCAGCTCCCGGAAGCGCTGCGGCACGTACAGGCCCGGGGGGTAGACGGGGTCGGTGTACAGCCGCGCCGTCTGCCGGTCGAGGTAGCCACTCAGGTCGAGCAGACCCTGGAACTCGGTGAAGCTGCGTAGCCGCACTCCCCGGCGCTGCGCCTCGTCCCGGAGTTCCTGCATGGGTGCGGGGCCCTCGTAGACCAGCTCCGAACCGGAATCAGGCTCGTAGCGGAGGAAACCCTCAACGATATCCCGGTTCAGTTCTCCTACGTGAGCGCCGACCCGCCACTGCGGGTTGAAGTCCTCCTCGTGGCGGGTGATCAGCAGGTGGGGCGGTTCCGTCTCGACGCGGCGGATTCTGACCCGCTCGTAGCGGGTCCCGCAGACTTCCTCGATGCGGTCCAGCAGCAGGCTCTGCGGGTCGGCGGTGGGAGCCGGCTCCACGCGCTCCAGCGCGGGCCCGGGATCACCGTTTCCCGAGGTGAGCTCCCCCGCCGTGGCCGGCGGGAAGATGCCGTCGACAGCGTGCCACCTGCGCACGACGTGTACCGGTGGCTGTCCGGCAGTGCCACCATGGGCCGAGAAACGCGACAGGCCGTCGGGGTTCACCTGGATGATTTCTTCCTGGCCAGGGCCGGTCGCGGGTACTACCGGCAGGCCAGACGCGAGGAAGCCGGCAGTCGTGCCGCCCGGGCCGGGACCGTGCAGGAGCAGGTTGAGGCGGGGTCCCAGCAGGCGGTCAAGGGTGCCGGCGTCACGCAGCAGAGCGGGATCGGTGCCGACCGGCCCGCTGCCTGGGTCGGGGTCGTGGCTCATGATCCCGACCCGCAGCCATCCAGAGTCCTCGAACGGCCTCAGCTGCTTGGCGAACCAGGCGGCCTGGGCATCGCTGATCCAGCCGTAGTCGTCTTCCGGTCGATGGGTGGCGGCCATCGTGGAGTTCAGGCCCGCGACGGCCACCCGAAGCTCGGGCACGGCGAACAGCGTCCATGGCTGCGCGATGTCGAAAAGTGGTCCGTCCAAACCCTGGTAGAGCTCGTCGAACAACTGGGCGTAGTGCTCCAGCTTGGGAAAGTACGGCTGCTGTGGCTGCTCATCCCTGGATTCGCAGTGCAAGAAGTACGCCTGGCAGGCGATCCTGGACACGTCGTGGCCGCCGGGGACGATGAGCAAGCGGTCGGGTTCCAGCCCGAGCAGCACCCGCAGCCCGGTCAGAAATTCCAGTGCCTCGTCCCGCTCGCGCGGCCGCCCGGACTCCATCAGGTCGCCGGTGACGAGGATCAGGTCCGGATGGGGCGCGCCGTTATCGGTCAGGTGAGTCACATTGGCCCAGATTCGCGACTGCAGGTCACGCGCGTTAAGGGGCGCCGCCAGGCCCCGGCCGAATCGAGGTCCTGGCACGTGTAGCAGCGCGACTGCGTCGCGGCGGACCTGCGAGGATAGGCTGGCGGGCGGATAGGGAGGTGGTGTGGCCGGGGTACGGCGGCTGCGCCCGAGCCCGCGCGACTGCGCCGGCTCGGCTGCGTGGCGGGCGTCCGGCTGGTGCCGCAGTGTCGCGTCGTCATCGGGCTGTGGCGCCTCGACCACGGTCGTCGTGTGCGGGGGGAACTCTGGCGCCTGTGCGGGTTTGGCTCGCCCGGCCAGCGCGTGGCGAAGGTGGGTCAGCAGCACATCCCCGGCCACGCCGGGGTCGGTGATGCCCACCAAGTCCAGGTAGGTGATCGTGGAGAGCAGGCCCTCCAGCGGGCAGTCCTCGATGCGGACGGTGATGAGCTTGGCATGGTCGGTACGCAGCGCCGCCTGCCATTCCATGCTCCCGTATCGCGACTTGCGATAGTTGCGGGACAGCACGGCCACGACCACGGCAGCATCCCGCACACCGCGGTCCATGAAGTCGATGAAGTTCGTGCCGGGGACAAAGTCCCAGGCCTGGATGAGGGTACGGTAACCAGCGGTCTCGAGCTGCCAGGCGGCCCAGCTGGCCCAGCGCTCATCTGCCGGTGAGTAGCTGATGAAGAAGTCGATCGGAGGGCCAGAACTTGTGGTGGCACGATCCCCCGTGAGTCGTCTCAGAGAGTCCTCCCTCGGCCCCATACTGACAGTATGGCGCGTGTGACAACCCGCTCCTGGGCGTGACCGAGAAGCCCTGCCGCGTGCGCCCGGCCGGCGCACGCCGTGCCCGGGGAATGTCCAAGGCACGAGGCCTGCTCTCGATCGCGCGCAAGCCCAGCGTCCTCGACTGGATCAGGATCGGGCTGCTCCTCGCCGGCATCCTGTGTGTACTGACCGGGCTGTTGCCGGCTGCGGAGGCTGAGGACAACCTGCGGCGGATCGCGCCTCTGCTGCTGTTCCTTGGTGCCGTGATCGTGCTGGCCAAACTCGCCAGGCAGGCGCAGGTCTTCGACGTCATCGCGACCAGGATGGCGATCGTAGGACGGGGCAACTACCTGGCGCTGTTCTTGCTCTGTGTGGTCTTCGCGTCCCTCACCACGATCTTCCTCAACCTGGACACCACGGCGGTGCTGCTCACTCCGGTGATGCTGGCCCTTGCGCCCAGGGCGCGGATCGCCGCGCTCCCGTTGGCCATGACCACGATCTGGCTGGCCAACACGGCGAGCCTGCTACTACCGGTCTCGAACCTCACCAACTTGCTCGCGGCGGATCGAGTAGCACTCGCGGCGCCAGCGTTCGCGACCCGGATGTGGGCGCCGCAACTGGCCGCGATCACAGCGACCATGCTCTTTCTCTGGGCCTTCTACTGGCGCCGGGGCGAGCGGAGTGCCGATCGCTACGTGCCACCGCCACCGCTCGAGCTGCGACGACCAACCGACCGCGTTCTGTTCTGGGTCGCCGGGGTGGCCTGCGTGCTGTTCATCCTCGCCGTCCCGTTCATCCACCAGCAGATCGGCTATGCCGCATTGGCTGCTGCGATGATCGTCGTGGTGGCCTTCGCCGTCCTCGATCGCAGCAAGCTGCGGCTGGACCTGATCCCCTGGCAGCTGCTGGTCTTCGTCACCGGGCTGTTCCTGGTGGTCCCCACGCTGAGCCGGTTTGGCCTGGCCGAACTGATGACCGCGCTCATCGGCACCGATCACAACGGGGTCGGGTTGTATCGGGCCGCGGTGGCCGGCGCCGGGTTGTCCAATGTGCTCAACAACCTGCCCGCTTATACGGCGGGAGAGGCGGTTATCCCGGCAGGCAACGGTGACCAGCTGTTGGCCCTGCTCATCGGCACCAACGTGGGGCCGATCGTCACTCCTTGGGCGTCACTGGCGACGTTGCTGTGCCTGGAGTCCTGCCGTGATCATGGTCTTCGTGTGCCGTTGCGCAAGTTCGTGCTCACCGGTCTGGGTTTGGCGGTCGTGGCACTGGTTGTGAGCGTCGGGGCGCTGTTGGTCACGCGGTGACTCCACTGATGGTGACCCGCTGGGCCGTGCGGACCCGGGCAAGCAGTTCGAGGATGACCTCCGGGCGTCCCGCCACGAAGCTACGTTTTTCCTTGGGAAGGTCGATGCGCTCGTCGAAGGGGCAACCGTCCAGGCCGTACACGGTGATGCCGGCCTCCTGCGCGATCAGGCTGCCGGCCGGTAGGTCGACCGCCTCGGGCTGGTAGCCCACGAACCCGTCGATGTCCCCGCGCGCCAGCATCACCCAGGACAGCAACGGCGCCCACAGCTGCAGCACCCGCCGCGCGCCCGACTCGAGGACCATCCGCATCGCCCTGGCCGTATCGTCGGTCCGCCCGACGCCGTGGCCCTGCGTCCAGGCCAACACTGGCCCGCAAGGGGCCGGCCGGTAGAGCGCGCATACCGTCGTGCCGTTCGGGCCGCGAGTCCCGCGACCGCGGACCGCCGACCAGGTCTGGCCGGCCACCGGATCGTGGACGACGCCGAGTACCGGCACCTTGTTCTCGCACAAGGCGATGCCCACAACGTAGGCACTCAGCCCGATGACCACGTTGTTGGTACCGTCCAGGGGGTCGACCAGCCAGGCCCAGGAGCTGTCGTCGGCGTCGAGAAGACCCGATTCCTCGGCGATGATCCGATGACTGGGAAAGGCGTCGCGGATGTGCCCGATGATCAGTCGCTCCGCGGCCAGGTCGAGGTCAGTCACGACATCACCGCTGGCGTCCTTGGTGCGGGTGCCGAGGTCTTTGGTGGCGGCCTCGCGCAGGAGCGCTCCCGCCGCTTCGGCCGCAGTGACCGCGACGCTACGGGCACTCTCGAGGTCCACCGGGGTCACGGTCTTCACGGGTCCCATCGGTCCTCCTGGTCAACGGTGCCGGTCCTCGCGAGCCGCTCGGTGACCACCCGGGCCGCGTGGGCGGTCTCATCGCGATCACAGCGTTGCCGCCGTACCCGATGGGTCTTCCTGTCGATACCGCCGAGCGAGAGATCCATCAGTCCCGGACGGCTGTTGCCCAGTGCCACCGTAGCCGCCTCACCCCGAACCACCGTGGTGTGGAAGATTCCGGCGGCTAGGGAGTAGATGTCGCCCTGGTGGTTGAGTTCTGCGGCCCTGATCTCGCAGCGCACCAGCCGTGGGGTCTCGCATACCTCGTCGACATCCCCGTCGCTTCGTATTTCGAAGACGCGATACGCGGCATCGTCGGGCGCATCGGTGATGTCGATGAGCTCGTTGCGCACGCTGCCGTACAGCACGTAGCTGATCAGGTCCCAGCTGTGGGCATGCATCATTGACGTGGTCGGGCTCGCGCGCGGGAAGCTGTCGCTCCAGATGTGCACACAGACCCCCGCCTGGCCGGTTCGCTCGACGGGAAGGCACACGAAGCCTAGCGGATGCCGCACACCGGCGACGCTCGTCCGGTTCTGAGCGACCTCGCCGAGGACACCGGATGCCCACCGCGGCACGGCCCGCCCGGCCGTGCCGCCCAGCATGGCTCGATGGAAACTGTCGTAATCCGTCATCGATCACCGGTAGGGGTTCTTGGCCCGCAGCGCCTTGGCGATGACGTCGGAAACATCGCGGTCGGTGAACGAGCGCGGTAGCTCCAGCTCCAGCATGATGAACAGCTTGCGGGTGTCCTCGATCGACGGTTCATTGCCGAGCTGAAGTTCGCTGGCCTTGTCGATGTCGACCCGGTGTGCCTGCCTGAAACTGGCCACCAGCTCCCGGCTGTAGGCCCCGTAGTAAGGCTGCCCCTTCGGGAACATCAGCGCCGGGCCGGACGGGTGATCCTGAGTCATGATCACGCTACGGGAGGAGAGGTCCCAGCGGAACGTGGTCATAGTCTTCGACAGCCCTACCTCGATCGTGAGGAAGGTAAAACGCTGGCTATACCAGCAGGCGGCCAGGATCGTGGCGAACGACTCTTTGCGAGTGCGCTCGAAGGTCCATATTTCCCCGGTACCGTCCGGACCGGGGGTGAGGGACGAGCGAAACTGGGCGTACGCGGTGCACAGTGCATCGTCGGTGGGGTCGATGATCTCCAGCTGCATGCGTAGCGGGCGCTGCTCTCGCCGGGCGTGCTCGACGCACTCTTTGAGCGTCACCGCGCGCAGGTAGGTTCCGGTGCCTCCCTTGAAGATCCACTGTTCGGTATGGCGGCGCGCCTCGGCGTGCTCCTGGCCGACCTCCACGCCGCTGAGCTGACGTACTGCGAAAGTATCGGTCAACGCCTTCGAGGCTGACTGCCGGTCCTTGAGCAGCGTCACAGCGAGCAGAGCCAGCACGAGCAGGATGGCGGCGTTGATCTGTTCGGCGCCGAGCACATCGAGCACTGCGAGGACGCCCACCGTCGCCGCGACCAACAGCGCAACGACGCCGTCGGCGTTGGCTTTGAGCCACCTCGTGAACCGCACCATGGGCAGGTCTCCGGTTGCCGGGTTGAACAGCCCTCATACTTCGAGGCGGCCGGGGAACTACCAGAGTAGAACGCTGGCTCACAGGGAGTCGAGCACCCGGGGTGTCCGTGACAGCGCCCGCCGTGATACTCAGGAGCGGGCGGTGGTGGGCGCGCCGCAGCAGCGCTTGTACTTCTTGCCTGATTTGCACGGGCAGGGCGCGTTGCGAGCGGGCTCCTGTTGCTTGGCGCCGTTACCGGCGTGACGACCGCGGGTGCCGCTGCCCCGCACCTCGGTACCGCCGCCTTCGGCCGGTCCGGTGTAGGTCAGGGGCCGTGGCGCCGGCTCGGCCTGCGCTGGCAGCTGCGAGAGCGCCGGACCCGCCGGCGCGGCGAGCGGGGTAGCAGGCGCCTGCGCAGGAGCTTGTGCTGGAGCTTGTGCTGGGGCCTGCGCAGGAGCTTGTGCGGGGGCTTGTGCGACGTCGTCGGCGACCGGCTCATTGACCTGGACCTGCACGTTGAACAGGTACCCGACGGACTCCTCCTTCAGCGCTTCGAGCAGCGCGCTGAACATCTCGAAGCCCTCGCGCTTGTACTCCACCAACGGGTCGCGCTGCGCCATCGCACGCAGCCCGATGCCCTCCTTGAGGTAGTCCATCTCATACAGGTGCTCGCGCCACTTGCGGTCCAGCACGGAGAGCACTACGCGGCGTTCGAGCTCCCGCATCGCACCCTCGCCGGCCACCTCCTCGAGCGCTGCCTCGCGATGGGCGTAGGCCGCCCGCGCGTCGTCGAGCACGGCACCCAGCAGTACCTCGCGGGTCAGGTCGCCAGCATCGTCACCGAGGTCCTCATGAGCGATTCCGACCGGGTAGAGCGTCTTGAGCGCCGTCCACAGCTTGTCAAGATCCCAGTCCTCGGCGTACCCGTTCTCGGTGGCGCCGTTGACGTAGGCGGTGATCACATCCGTCATCATGTGCACGACCTGGTCGTGCAGGTCCTCGCCTTCGAGCACCCGGCGCCGCTCGGCGTAGATCACCTTGCGCTGCAGGTCCATGACCTCGTCGTACTTGAGGACGTTCTTGCGGATCTCGAAGTTCTGTTGCTCGACCTGGGTCTGCGCGGACTGGATCGCCCTGCTGACCATCTTGGCCTCGATCGGGATGTCATCCTCCATCCGCAACCGGGTCATGATGGACTCGACCAGCGGTCCGTTGAACCGCACCATGAGCTCGTCGCGCAAGGAAAGGTAGAACCGGGACTCGCCGGGGTCACCCTGGCGCCCGGAGCGGCCACGCAACTGGTTGTCGATCCGCCGTGACTCGTGCCGCTCGGTGCCCAGCACGTACAACCCGCCAGCCGCGACGACCTCCCTGGCCTCGGCCTCGACCTCGCTGCGGGCCTCGTTCACCGCGGCTTCCCAGGCGGCCTCGTACTCCTCCGGCGTCTCCACCGGGTCCAGCCCGCGGGCCCGCAACTCGGTGTCGGCGAGGAACTCCGGATTGCCGCCCAGCATGATGTCGGTCCCGCGACCAGCCATGTTGGTGGCCACCGTGACCGTGCCCTTGCGGCCGGCCTCGGCGATGATCAACGCCTCCTTCTCGTGTTGCTTGGCGTTGAGCACCGAATGCGGGATACCGGCTGCAACCAGCTCCTTGGACAGGTACTCGGAACGCTCCACGCTCGCCGTGCCGACCAGCACCGGCTGCCCCTGGGCATGCCGCTGCGCGATGTCGGCCACCACCGCGGCGAACTTGGCCTCCTCGTGCTTGTAGATCAGATCGCCCCGATCCTCGCGGATCATCGGCTGGTTGGTGGGGATCGGCACCACACCCAGCTTGTAGATCTGGCCCAGCTCGGCGGCCTCGGTCTGCGCGGTACCGGTCATCCCGGCGAGCTTGTCGTAGAGCCGGAAGTAGTTCTGCAGCGTGATCGTGGCCAGTGTCTGGTTCTCGGCCTTGATCTCCACCTTCTCCTTGGCCTCGATGGCCTGGTGCATACCCTCGTTGTAGCGCCGACCGTGCAGCACCCGGCCGGTGAACTCGTCGACGATCAGGACCTCACCGTCGCGGACGATGTAGTCCTTGTCCTTGGTGTAGAGCTCCTTGGCCTTCAGCGCATTGTTGAGGAAGCCGACCAGCGGGGTATTGGCGGCCTCGTAGAGGTTCTCGATGCCCAGCTGGTCCTCGACGAGGGCGACACCCTCCTCGGAGACGCCCACGGTGCGCTTGCGCTCATCCACCTCGTAGTGCAGATCACGCTTGAGCATCGGGGAGAGCCGGGCGAACTCGCCGTACCAGCGGGAGGACTGGTCGGCGGGCCCGGAGATGATCAGCGGCGTGCGTGCCTCGTCGATGAGGATGGAGTCGACCTCGTCGACGATGGCGAAGCTGTGCCCGCGCTGCACACAGTCGTCGAGATTCCAGGCCATGTTGTCGCGCAGGTAGTCGAAACCGAACTCGTTGTTCGTGCCATAGGTGATGTCGGAGTGGTAGGCGGCGCGGCGCTCGTCCGGGCTCATCTGGGACAGGATCACCCCGACCTCCAGGCCCAGGAACCGGTGCACCCGGCCCATCCACTCCGCGTCGCGCTTGGCGAGGTAGTCGTTGACCGTGACGATGTGCACCCCCTTCCCGGCGATGGCGTTGAGGTACGCGGGCAGCACCGAGGTCAGCGTCTTGCCCTCACCGGTGCGCATCTCGGCGATGTTGCCCAGGTGCAACGCGGCACCGCCCATCATCTGCACGTCGAAGTGCCGCTGCCCCAGCGTGCGCTTGGCGGCCTCGCGGACCACCGCGAACGTCTCAGGCAGCAGCTCGTCCAACGACTCGCCCTGATCGTGGCGACGACGGAAGTCGTCGGTATTGGCTCGCAGTTCAGCATCGGACAGGCCGGCGACGTCGCCCTCCAGGCCGTTGATGTGATCGGCGATGGCACGCAGTCGGCGCACCGTCTTGTGCTCACCAGCGCGGAGCAGTCGGGACAGGACCACCGTGGAAGACCTCACTCGTATCGGGACACGGCTCGGCGGTAGGCAGGCTAGCTGTAGCGCCGCCGCATGACACGACACCCACCGCCGGTCTGCGCGCCATCGTATGCCCAGCACCAGTGGTGGCGTCATCAGCGCAGGTCAGCAGCACCCGCAAACACCGTAATCGCCGACTGTGTGCCGTGCACGACACATGACGTCGTCGCATGCACCCAGCCGGCGATCACGGTTTGCTCCGGACAGCTAGACGAGCTGGATCACGCCGTAGTGGAAGCCCCGACGGCGGTACACCACGCTGGGCAGGCCGGACGTGGCGTCGGAGAACAGGTAGAAGTCGTGGCCCACGAGTTCCATCTCGTAGAGCGCCTGGTCGATGGTCATGGGTCCGGCAGAGTGACGCTTGCGTCGGACGATGCGACCCGGACCGTCCGAATCCGATGACTCCCGCCGCTGGGTGGGCAGCTCGTAGTCGACGTCGGAGTCAGGAGAGCCCAGCACCTCCCTCTGGTGGTGCTGGCCGTTGGTCTCGGCCCCGGTGTCGAAATCGGTGCCGAAGTCGGTGTCGAGGTCGGTGTCGATAGTGGGGGCCAGGACTGCCGCCAGCGGCGCGGTGGCCTCGGCGACAGAGGTGGGTTGGCGGCGTCCGTGGTGCACCTTGCGGCGGTCAGCGACCCGACGGAGCCGGTTCTGCAGCTTGCTCGTGGCCGCGTCCAGCGCGGCGTAGAAGTCCGGACCACACGCCTCAGCGCGGACTACCTGCCCGCGACACTGACCGGTGATCTCCACCCGCTGGCAGCTCTTGGACTGCCGGGGGTTGCGTTCGTGGAACAGCTCGACGTCGTAACGGATGGCCTTCTGGTCATAGCGTTCGACGCGGGCGAGCTTCTCGACGACGTGCTCCCGGTAGTGATCGGGAACCTCGACGTTACGACCCTTCACGACAATGTTCACCTGGGCGACCTCCTCGCGTTGTCCAGCAGGACTTCGGCGACGCCGGGGCGGTGATGCTCGGACGGCAAGGGGGGCCGCCCGTGATGATCACTCGGGCTCCGGCGCCAGGATCATGGCTGTCTCGCCTCCTCCCGACCAGCAGCGATCGATGCTGATCCAGGAACGGTAGTCCGCCAGACGTGCCGTCGCCAGAGCGCAGCGCCCAGCCGCGCACGCTCAACACTGTGAGTGGTATTTCCCGCCCTGCGGGTACGACGGCGCGTGACGCCCGGCCGCCGCGAGCGCCACGATCGCGGGCGTGTCGACACCCGCCCGGAGCAACGCCGCCGCGCAAGCCGCCGCGGTCGCACCGGTGGTCACCACGTCGTCGACGAGCACGACGGGCGTACCGGTAGGCGGTAGACCGGCCCGTCGCAGCAGCACGCGGCCGGCCAGATTGGCTTGCCGGGCCGCGGCCTGGAGGCCGACCGAGTCGCGCACCCCCGGGGCCATCCGCAACGCGGGAGCGACCGCGGCTGTCACCCCCGCGCCGGCCAGCACAGCGGCCGCACGCTGCGCCAGCAGCGCCACGTGCTGCCCGCCGCGGCGAGCCGCGGCGGACCGGCGCGACGGCACGGGCACCAGGCACAGCCCGTCGGGTCCGAGCCCGGGCCGCAGCTGCAACAACGCGGCCGCGAGCGCACCACCCAGCGGTCCCCCGAGGTCGCGGCGGCCCTGTTCCTTAAAGGCCAGCAGTGCCGTACGCAGCCGGCCACGGTAGGAGCCCAGTGCATAGACCGGTGGCCCAGCCGAGCAGCATGGCGGGCATACCCGCACCGGCGACCCCAGCAGCGCCGCACAGTCGGGGCACCAGGGCGGACCCGGCGCCCCGCAGCCGGCGCATTGGACGGGCAGCAGGAGGTCCAGCAGCGCGCGCACCCAGCCAGTGTGGCCCCGCCGCCAGCCGCAACGTCCTCGCCGACCCCGCCGGCGGCCTGGCTGTCCCCCCCGGTCCGGTTATCCCCAATCCCCGCAGCCGGGCTTGCATCAGGGGGGTCAGCCGGGGTAGAGCGGTACCGCGCCGGGCCCGATCCCGCCGAGCAGCGGTTCCCACACCTCCTGGGTATCCGAATAGGCCCACAGCCCGGTGGCATCTGCCACCACGATCTCACGGCCAGGTGTTGCGGCGATGCTGGTCACCGGGCCGGTCAGGTTGGTGCTGGACAGCTGCCGGCGGGTCAGTCCGTCCACCGACACCGAAGACACCTGGGGAGCCAACCCGGTAGACGCCACCACCAGCAACTCTGGGCGCGCCCAGTCCACCCCCGCGGTGGGCAGCAGGTTGCCCTCGCGCAGCACCTGCGGGTGGCGCAGGCTCACCACGCCGGACTCGGTCACCACCGCAGCCACCACGAGCCGCCCGCCGACCACCGCGGCCACCCGCACCCCGTCCTGGGACAGCCGCAGCTCGGTGATGGGACCGAGTCGGGCTAGTTCGGTGGCATCGACTTCATAGGTCGACGAGGGGCCGGTGTCCAAGACCACCACCCCCGCCACCGTGCGACCGTTGATCACAGTCCACACCTCGGCACCCGACGGCCGCCAGGTGGGCCGGGTCATCGACACCGCGTCCAGCGCCGCCACACCCAGGTCCCCCTCGGCGCGGCCCGCCCGCAACTGCGGGCGCCCGTCCGGGCCGGCGACCACCACTGCCAGCTGCTCCCCACCGGGACTCGAGCGGGCCGCGCTGAGCACGGCGAGCGCGCCGGCTCCAGCGGGCCCCGGCGCCGGGGCACCATCCAGCCCGAGCAGCCGGCCACCGACGGCCACCTGCCCGGTGACGCCGGGCCGCGGCCCAACCGCCGAGGTGTAAGAGACGATATCGGCGGTGCGCCACTCGACCTGCCCGGGCACCAGCGGTTGGCCGTCGGCGAGCAGCTGCAGCGGGACGGGTAGCAAGCCGTCCATCGTGGCGACGATCTGCGCCGCGACCAGCCGCCGATCCGGCTCCGCCAGCGCGACGAGACCGGTCAGGTTGATCACGGCCCGCCCGGATCTGCTGATCAGCACGTTGGATCTGGGCCGAGTCCCTTCCGGCAACGCCGACCGGACAGCTCCGGCCAGCCGCTGGGACGGCCCGGCCAGCAGCAGGTCCAACACGCGCCCGGGCAGCGTGGACGCCGGCTGCGCGGGCACCCAGCGCAGGTCGGGCACCAGGATGCCGCGGTTCGGGTCGACGAAGTAGACCCGGACCTGACGATAGTTGCGCTGGAAGGCGGTGGCCTCCACCACGACCCCGGATGGCGGGTTGGTGATCCGCCACTCGCCTTGCTCGGAGAGTACGTCGAGTGGAAGGGCGACCATCCCCGCCTCCGGCACGAAGCTGCCGTCCGCGCTGAGCTCGCCCAGCCGTGGCCCCGCCACCCGGATCCGGCGGACATCGTCAGCAGGGCCGGCCTGCGGAGTGGCGCCGGGAGCGTCCTCGATCACGGTGAGGCCGGCGCGGTCGTCCCAGCTCGTCGCCGCCTCCCGGGTGAGGAAGGCACGAGCGGCGGCATGCCCGTTGGCCGGGCTACCGGTGGCCTCGATGAACTCTCGCACCAGCCGGAAGGGGTCTACGCCCAGTTCCGGACCGATCGGTGGGGTCAGTCCCGAGCCCACCGGCATCGCGCGCACCACTTGCATGTCGGAGCTGCCCGGGACAGCGGCGCATCCGGCTACCAGAGCCAGCAGCGCGACGATCACGGCGGGCAGCGCCGCAGCACGCCTCAGCCTGATTATCATCATGGGCCCCCGGGATGGGCCGTCACGGGTTGATCCGGCACGGGTTGATCCGGCGCTGGGTCGTCCTCGGGGCGAAGCGGCAGCGGGCTGCTGGTGAACTCGATGCCCTGGCTGCGGGGCAGGGTGAGCCGAAAGGTGCTGCCTTTCCCCGGTTCGCCCCAGGCCTGCAACCAGCCGCCGTGTAGCCGAGCGTCCTCCAGGCTGATCGACAACCCCAGCCCGGTGCCCCCGGTGCGCCGGTCACGCGAGGGGTCGCCGCGCCAGAACCGGGTGAAGACCCGGTCTTGCTGGTCTGGATGCAGCCCGACGCCGTGGTCGCGCACCCGCACCGCGACCGTGTCGGAGTCCGCGGCGACGGCCACCTCGACCGGGCGACCTTCGGCGTGATCCAGCGCGTTGGTGAGCAGGTTGCGCACGATCCGCTCCACGCGGCGCGGGTCGATCTCGGCGAGCACCTCCACGGCCGGCAGGTCCAGCTCCAGCGGGGTGCCGGCCTGGTCGGCGACCGCGCGCACCGCGGCCACCGCGTGCTCGACGGTGTCGCGCACGTCGACCGTCTCGCTGGACAGTTCGGCGACCCCGGCGTCCAGCCGGGAAATCTCCAGCAGATCGGCGAGCAGCGCCTCGAATCGGTCCAGCTCGTGTACCAGCAGCTCCGCGGACCGATGCAGCACCGGGTGCAACATGTCACGCGAGTCGTAGAGCACATCGGCAGCCATCCGCACGGTGGTCAGCGGGGTGCGCAACTCGTGGGAGACGTCGGAGGTGAATCCACGCTGCAGCTCACCGAACTCCTCGAGCTGGCGGATCTGGCGCTGGATGCTCGCGGCCATCTCGTTGAACGAGGTGCCCAGCCGGGCCATGTCGTCGCACCCGACGACCGGAATGCGCTGCTCGAGGTGACCGTCGGCGAAGCGTTCGGCCACTTCAGCAGCCTGCCGGACCGGGATCACCACCTGGTGGGTCACCAAACTGGCGATACCCGCGATGAGCACCAGCAGCACCAAGCCCCCGACCACCAGGGTGGACTGCACCAGGTGCAGCGTGCGCTGCTCCGCGGTGAGCGGAAACAGCAGGAAGAGCTGCATGGTGCGGCCCGCACTGGCGACCGGCATGCCGACGGCCAGCATGGTCACCGCAGCCGAGCCCCGCTGCACCGTGGTGATCTTGTGGGCGAGCACACCGCGCTCCACGGCAGAACGTAGGACGGCTGGAACATCGTCCAGAGGGCCGATCTTCTGCTCGGTAGCAGCCACGCTGGCTGGGCCACCGCCGTCCACCAGCACCGGCTCGTACGCTCCGGCGCTGGCCGCCGCGGAGCGTTCACCAGTGGGGTCGGGGTTGGTCAGCCGATCGACGGCGGTGGTGAGCCTGCTCGCCAGCGACGCCGAGGTGGGATCGACCGCGCCGAGCTCGGACTCCACCACGACCCTGCTGTTCTCGGCTTGCAGCAGCGCAGCCTGCGTCTTGTTCTCGATCAGCCGCTGGGCGATCTGGGCCTGCAGCACCATGCCCAGCACCAGCACCACGGTGGACGACAGCGCCACGGTGCTTCCCACCACCCGGATCTGCAGGGAGCGGCGCCAGATCGCGCCTGCCACCGCGGCCAGCTCACGGACCCGGGCGGTGGCCCGGCGCAGGGGATCGGTCACCCGGCCCGCGAGCGACATCAGCGCGCAGCGATGCCTGGCGCGGGGGGCCTCATGGCGTGCCCGCCTTGTAGCCGACGCCGCGGACGGTGAGCACCACCTCGGGATGCTCGGGGTCGCGCTCGATCTTGGAACGAAGTCGCTGAACGTGCACGTTGACCAGTCGGGTGTCCGCGGCGTGCCGGTAGCCCCAGACCTGCTCGAGCAACACCTCACGGGTGAACACCTGACGCGGCTTGCGGGCTAGGGCCGCCAGGAGGTCGAACTCCAGCGGAGTCAGCAAGATCGGTGTCCCGTTTCGGCTGACCTGGTGACCGGGCACGTCGATGGCCAGATCGCCGATGGTGAGCTGCTCGGTGGGATCGGCCTCGGTGCGGCGCAGCCGGGTCCGTAGCCTGGCCACCAGTTCCTTGGGCTTGAACGGCTTGACCACGTAGTCGTCCGCGCCGGACTCCAGACCCAGCACCACGTCGACGGTGTCGGTCTTGGCGGTGAGCATCACGATCGGGACACCCGACTCGGCGCGGATCGCCTTACACACGTCAATGCCGTTCATGCCCGGCAACATGAGGTCAAGCAGCACCAGGTCCGGCTTCAGAGCGCGCAGCGCCGACAAGGCTTGGGTGCCCTCGCCGACCACTGCGGGTTCGAAACCCTCCCCGCGCAGCACGATGGTCAGCATCTCGGCTAACGCGGGGTCATCGTCAACCACCAGCACACGAGCCCTCATGGCCACCATGGTGGCACTTCGCCGGACGCTCCCGGCGGTCGGGCGCCGATCCCGGGGCTCATCCCCCGAGCATCCGCAGTGCCACGTCACTGGGGGTCGGCCCGGTGCCACCGGTTGCGCCCACACCATCTACCACCGACCACGGGGCTAGCCAGCTCTCGGCGGCGAGGCCGTCATACACGGCGGCGCACCGGGCTTGCAGTCCCGCGTCGATCTCGTAGAGATCTTTCGACCGCGCACCGTCGGCCGCGGCCCGGCTGTCCGCTCGGGACTCGGCGACCGTGACCGGCACCCGCAGCAGGAGCTGGGCGTCGGGCACCGGGACGCCGAAACGGTCCACCTCCAGGGCGCGGACCCACTCGACGAACCGACCATCGGCATCCTCCTGCAGCCGCGCCGCGCCGTAGGCGGCATTGGACGCAACGTAGCGATCCACCAGCACCACGTCGTTTTCGCGCCGCAGCTCGCGCAGCCTGTCGGAGGCGTCGCGCCGGTCCAGCGCGAACAGCACCGCCATCCCATGCACCGAATCGGACAGGTCACCCAGCCGCCCGTACAGCGCGTCACGCACCAGATCGGCGTGCACATCGGTGTCGTAGCGCGGGAACGCCATCCGACCGACCGACGCCCCGCGCCCGATCAGCTCCGTGGTCAATGTGTCGGCGAGGGTGCGCTTGCCAGCCCCGTCCAGCCCCTCAATAACCACCAGCCGCCCCACAGCGCACACCCTATGCCCGGCGTGTCCGGCCCTCCCGCACGGTGTGTCCGGCACCGATGCACGCCGTGTCCGCCTCAGGTGCACCCAGGTACGACGCCTCGTGGCGACAGGTTCAGCCCCCCGCGGGCAGTTCGACGCCCATGAAGGTCACCGTGGCCGGCTCGGCGCATCCTGGCTCTATCATCTCGACCCGTTCGTGTGACAAAACGTAGGCTTGCCTAACTGGCCAGGTCGGCACTTTCGGGCGACACAGGCTGCTTCCGTTCACAAAACGTTACGAATCGCGGGCCCCCGGGCCAGCCTCGGGTCAGTGACAGCGCCGGGTCCTCGGACATGACAGCGCGGCACACTGTGCATCAGCGCCGGACACGCCGGGAGAGGTTAGGGGCGCATTCGGGTAATCAAGGCAGTGTCGTAATGGCCGGAGACGAACTCGGGGTGCTCCAGTAGCTCAGCATGGAAGGGCAGGTTGCATTTCGGCCCGGCCACGGTGAACCCGGCCACCGCCGCCCGAGCCCGCGCCAGCGCCTGCTCCCGGTCGCAACCGTGCACCACCAGCTTGGCCAGCAACGAGTCATACAGCGGCGTCACCGTGGTGCCGATCGCATAGCCGGCGTCCACCCGTACTCCATCCCCGGTCGGCTCCACCCAGTCGGTGACCGGTCCGGGACCGGGGAGAAACCGCTGGGGATCCTCGGCGTTGATCCGCAATTCGATCACGTGCCCACCGGGGGTGAGAGCGTCGACGTCGAAACCGGGTGCCGCACCCGCGGCGATGCGCAGCTGGGCTGCCACCAGGTCCACGCCGTAGCGCAACTCGGTGACCGGATGCTCCACCTGCAACCGGGTGTTCATCTCCAGGAAGAAGAACTCGCCGGTGTCGATATCGAGCAGGAACTCCACCGTGCCCGCGTTGCGGTAGTCGACCGTGGAGGCAGCCAGTACCGCGGCGTGCTCCATCCGGCGGCGCAGGTCCGGCTCGACGGCGGGCGATGGGCTCTCCTCGGCGACCTTCTGGTGTCGCCGCTGCACCGAGCAGTCGCGCTCCCCCACAGCCACCACCCGGCCGTCAGCCAAACCGAGGACCTGCACCTCGACGTGGCGCACCCGCGGGAAGTATCGCTCGACGAACAGCCGCGGATCACCGAAGAGCCGTTGGGCGAACGCACTGACCCTGGCGTGCTCGGTGCGCACCGCACCGGCGTCGGCCGCCACCGCCATCCCCATCCCGCCACCGCCGGCCGCGGCCTTGAGCATCACCGGGAAGCCGACCCGCTGGGCCTGCGCCACCGCGGCGTCCGCTTCGGTCACCGCGCCATTCGAACCGGGCGCCACCGCCACCCCGGCCGCCGCCACGGTGGCCAATGCGCTGACCTTGTCTCCCATCACGGAGATCGCCTCGGCGCTGGGACCAACCCACGTCAGGCCGGCATCGCGAACCGCCCGGGCGAATCCGGCGTCCTCGGACAAGAACCCGTAGCCGGGATGTACCGCGGCCGCGCCGGTGCGGCGGGCCGCGTCCAGTAACTGGTGGGAGTCCCGGTAGACCTGCGCGGGTGGCCCGCTCAGCTCGACTGCCTCGTCGGCCTCGGCGACGAACGGCAACTCGGTGTCCACCGAGGAGTGCACCGCGACGGTGCGGATCCCCAGTGCCCGCGCGGTGCGGATCACCCGCCGGGCGATCTCGCCCCGATTGGCGACCAGCAACGACTCAAACACGCGCCCGTGCCCCCTGCCGGAGCCGCGACTTGCGAGCCCCATAGGCGAAGTAGACGACCAGACCGATGGCCAACCACACCAGGAAACGTATCCAGGTACTCACTGAGAGGTTCAGCATCAGCCACAGGCAGGACAGAATCGCCAGCAGCGGGACCAGCGGCACCAGCGGAGTCCGGAACCCGCGAGGCAGATCCGGCCGGGTTCGCCGGAGCACCAGCACACCTGCAGAGACCAGAACGAAAGCGAACAGGGTACCGATGTTGACCATCTCCTCGAGCCGGTCGATCGGAAAGAACACCGCCACCACGCCGACGACCACGCCGACTCCGACGGTGGCCCGCACCGGGGTGCCACGGGAACCGGTCCGGGCCAGCCCTCGGGGGATCAGACCGTCCCGGGACATGGCGAACAGCACCCTGATCTGACCTAGCATCATGATCATCGCCACCGTCGTGAGCCCGGCCAGCGCACCGAGTGAGATGATCGTGGCGACCCAGGAGAGTCCGACGTTGGTGAAAGCGGTCGCCAGTGTCGCGGTGTCCCCGCTCGCCGAGGTTGCCAGCGCGGTGTAGGGCTGCATACCCGTGATGACCAGGGCGACCGCCACGTAGAGCACCGTGACGATCGCCAGCGACCCGATGATGCCCCGTGGCATGTCGCGTTGCGGATTGCGAGCCTCTTCAGCGGTGGTCGCCACCACGTCGAAACCGATAAACGCGAAGAACACCACCGAGGCTGCCGCCAGCATCCCGAACACCCCGTACGTGCTGCCCTCCGCGCCAGACAGCAACGCCAGCAGCGACTGCTCTGACCCACCGCTGGTCCCACCGGGTTGGGCCGGCGGGATGTAGGGGGTGTAGTTGCTCGCCCTGACGTAGCCGATCCCGACGGCGATCACCAGCAACACCACGGCAATCTTGATAGCGGTGATCACCTGGCTGACCCGGGAGGAGAGCTTGATCCCCACGGCGAGGACCACGGTGAGCAAGCCAACGACCACCAGGGCGCCCCAGTCGACCGTGATCCCGGCGATGTCGCCGGTGGTGGCGAGCGCCCCTTCGGTGGCGTCGCTCAGGTAGAGCGACCAGGCCTTCACCAGCACTGCGGCGGCCAGGCTGAACTCCAGCACCAGGTCCCAGCCGATGATCCAGGCAATGAACTCGCCGAAGGTGGCGTAGGAGTAGGTGTAGGCGCTGCCGGCGACCGGGATGGTGGAGGCGAGCTCGGCGTAGCACAGCACCGCGAACCCGCAGGCGATTGCGGCCAGGACGAAGGACAGTGACACAGCCGGACCCGCAGTGTCCCCCGCCTGTTGGGCCGCGAGCACGAAGATGCCGGCGCCGACGGTGACCGCGACGCCGAACACCGTCAGATCCAGCGCTCCGAGGTTGCGACGCAACTTGGTTCCCGGCTCGTCGGTGTCCGCGATGGATTGTTCGATCGACTTGGTCTGCCACAGCCCGCTGGTCGCCATCACAACCCTCCTGACCTCCCGCTAGACGCAGCTCCCGGCTCAACTCAACTGCTGGTCGCGGGGGTTCGGTCCAGGTCGGGCTCAAGGTAGATGATCCGGGCAGCGCGGACTGCGCCACGGACCCGTCCCTCGGCCTCGTCGATAACCCGGGCGAGCTCGGCGGTGGACATCGTGGCCGGCACCGCGATCTTGGCTGCGATCAGCAGCTCGTCCGGGCCGATGTACTGGGTCCTGAGGTGGATCACCCGGTCCACCCCGCTCCCGATCAGCGCCTGGTGAATGGTCCGCACCTCGACCGGGCCGGACCCTTCCCCGATGAGCAGGCTCTTGGTCTCGACGATCAGTATGATCGCGATGACCCCGAGCAGAGCGCCGATGCACATCGTGCCGATCGCGTCCCAGACGACGTCTCCGGTGAGCATCGACAGCCCGACGCCGCCGAGCGCGAGGATCAGCCCGAACAGCGCGCCGGCGTCCTCCAGCAGGACCACCGGAAGCTCCGGTGTCTTGGACTGCCGGATGAACTGCCACCAGGTGCCGTCACCTTTGAGCGGCCTGGACTCCCTGATCGCGGTGCGGAAGCTCAGAGTCTCCAGCACGATCGCCACCACCAGGATCACGATCGCGACCAACGGTGAGGTGAGCGGCTCGTGGCTCTCCAGCTTGTGGAAGCCTTCGTAGAGCGCGAAGACCGAACCGAGGCTGAACAGCAGCAGCGCCACGACGAAGGAGTAGAAGTAGCGGTCACGGCCGTAGCCGAACGGATGTTCCAGGGTGGCCTCCCGCCGGGCCCGCTTCTGCCCCAGCAGCAACAGCCCCTGGTTGGAGGTGTCGGCCACCGAGTGCACCGCCTCGGCGAGCATCGACGATGAACCGGTGATCAGGTAGCCGATGAACTTCGCGACTGCGATACCGGCGTTGGCGAGCAACGCCGCGATGATCGCCTTCGTCCCGCCGCCCGCTGACACTCCGACGCCTCCTCGCGTCTGCCCGTCCCGCCGCACGGCGAGCCTACAAACAAGTGACCGAGGTGCCCACCCTCATGTGTAGCTCGATGCTGACGTGAGGTCGCGCAGCTCGTCGCTGCTGAGCTTGACGGCGAGTGCGACGATGTTCTCTTCCAGGCGCGCCGCGCAGCGTCGAGCAACAACGGAGTGAACAAGTCGCACCCAGCGGGAGGACGTCACGTGGTCGATCCCCCGCTCGGTCCCGACCGCCTCCACAGCGAGGCGTCCTTCACTGCCCTGTGCGCAGCGATCCGATACCTCGTTGGGGAACTATCTGGGGTGCGGCTCGAAGATCGAGGCGTGGGCCCCTTGATGGTGCCAGAAAGGGCCCGGAGCACCGGCCACCAGTGCAATGCGGGAAATCGCCCCTCCCACCCACATCACACAAGATCAATTAGCAAGACCAAAGATCACCATACGGTCGTCATAAAAGATCGAGGTTAAGGAATATTCGTGCTTGCAATCGTCACCCAGCCGAACAACACAACCCAACCGGTCGCCTATCAGGACTGGCCTACACCGGTGCCCGGTGGCGGCCAGGTCCTGGTGCGAATCCGCTGTGCGGCGCTGAACCGGAACGACGCGATGATCGTGGCCGAGCGCGACGAGCTCGGCGGTCCTCGGGTTCTCGGCTCTGACGGCGCGGGCGAAATCGTCGAGGTCGGGGCCGGCGTCACCGACCACCGGATCGGCGACGAGGTGATCGTGCTGCCTTCGCTGCACTGGGGGGCGGCGGAGGACGCTCCTGGCGCCGACTTCGAGATCCTCGGCTACCCGACCCAGGGCACCCATGCCGAGTACGTGTGCCTTCCGGCGGCGAACGTCTTCGCCAAGCCCGCCGAGCTGGACTGGACCCAGGCGGCCGCGCTGCCGCTGGCCGGTCTGACCGCGTGGCGCGCCCTGGTCACCCGAGGGCAGCTTCGGATGGGGGATCGAGTGCTGGTCACCGGCGCCTCCGGCGGTGTGGCCAGCTACCTGGTGCAGATCGCCGCGCTTTCTGGCGCCCAGGTGTGGGTGACCTCCTCGCGGGATAAGGCGATCAGGCAGGCCGTCGGCATCGGCGCGGCTGGCGGCGTGGTGCGTGCCGGGGACTGGCCGGCCGAGCTGCGCGAGCGCAGCGGCGGTCCGTTCCACCTGGTCGTCGACTCGTCCGGAGCGGACTGGACCGCGTTGCTGCGCCTGCTCCGCCCCGGCGGGCGGCTGGTCTCGCTCGGTCGCACGGTCTGCCACCAGGCCAGCTTCGACGTGCACGCGGTGTTCGCCCGGCAGGTGTCTGTGCTGGGTACCTCGATGGGCAGTCCGCGTGAGTTCGCCGCGCTGCTGGACCACGTGCGGCGATATGACTGGCGACCGGTCGTCGACAGCGTGTTCCCAATGGGCGACGCCGAGGCGGCCTACTCCCGGCTAGACAGCGCCGAGCGCTTCGGCAAGGTCGTGCTGGCCGCGCCGGGCGACTGAGTGAGGCTGTACGACTTCTCGCGGGTTTCCGCTGTGGTCGGGTTTCGGCGGGTTCCGGTTCTCGCCAGACGTGTTCATGGTGGCGGTGCGCGGTATCTGCGTTACGGGCCGCCTACGCGACGGTCTTCGGGCTTGCGGCCTGGCCGCGGTTCGCCACCAACAACATCGCCAGCTGATGGGACACGGCCAGATCGGCCGGGGCACCGCGCCCGGTGACGACGAAGACGCGCTCGCCGTCGTAGCACTCGGCCTCGATCACAATGCCTGTGCCGGTGTTGTGTAACGCCCGGATCCGCCGCTCGGTGAGCAGCACCCGAGTGCCGTGGCGGGGACAATGGACCGCGAACATGCGCCCAGCCTGCGCCGCATGGCAGCCTGCCAACAGTGGCAGGAATGACAATTATCGCTGCTATCCTGCCAGTCATGTCCCCACCACGAAAGTCCGAGTGGCAGCTTCGGGACGTGGCAGCGATCGCCTGCCAGGGTGTTGGCACCTTCGGTCTGGGCGTGTTCAGCGAGGTCTTCGGCTACGACCGCACCGCCGACGGCCTACCAGGCTTCGACTACGCGGTGGTCGCTGGTGAGCCCGGCCCGCTGCGCACCGACACCGGGTTGCGCATCCTGCCTGAGCATGGCCTTGAGCGGCTGGCCACTGCCGATCTGGTGGTGGTCACCTCATGGGACCACCACGACGACGAGCCATCAGCTGAGCTGCAGCACGCCCTGCGTGCTGCGGTGGATCGCGGAGCCCGGCTGTTGGCGCACTGCACCGGGGCGTTCGCGGTGGCAGCCACCGGGCTGCTCGACGGCCGACGAGCCACTACGCACTGGCGATACGTAGAAGATTTCGCCCGCCGCTACCCCCGGGTAGACCTGGACCCAGGCGTGCTCTACGTGGACGCCGGCCCAGTGATCACCAGTGCCGGGACCGCCGCCGGCATCGACGCATCGCTCCACCTGCTGCGGCAGGCGTTCGGCAGCGAGGTGGCCAACGCAGTGGCCCGCCGGATGGTGGTCCCCCCGCACCGCGACGGCGGGCAGGCACAGTTCATCGTACAGCCCATACCGCCTGTCCAAGATCCGCTCGGCGAGGTGCTGACCTGGGCACAGGAGAATGCCGCAGAACAGCTCACGGTGGAGATGCTCGCCGCCCGGGCGCACATGTCGCCGCGCAGCTTCGCTCGGAGTTTTCGAGCGCACACCGGTACTACTCCGTACGCCTGGCTGCTGTCCCAACGGGTCCGGCTGGCCGAGCGGATGCTCGAGAGCGGGAGCCTGCCAGTGGACGAGATCGCCCGGCGGTCCGGCTTCGGCTCCGCCGCGGGCTTACGGGAGCACTTCATCCGCAACCGGGGGGTGTCCCCGCAGGCTTACCGGCGCACCTTCCGTACTGCCTCCGGCTCCTGAGTCGAGAACATGGGTTCAGCCGCAATCATTATCATTGCAGGAAAACAGCAGCGTACCGCCCACCGGACAGCCTCGGCACAGAATCGGGTGAACAGCTCCGTGACGTTCACCACACGATGCCCTTGATCACCGCGCGGTGATTACCCCACGGCAGTCACCGTCAGCCCCTCGCCGTACAGGTTCACCCGATTGGGGCGTACTTGCCAGGCGTTACTCGTTCTCTCTCCTGTGGTGCGGGCTTGGAGCAGTGGACGGGAGAGGACATCGAAATGCCGAAGCTGCGGGTGGGACGAAGCATCGGCCGTGGCGGAGCAGAGCGAGATCGTTGCCGCGATGAAGGGGCCACGAAAACCCAGCTAAACCAGACGCGAATGGACACCCAATCGGGGACACCTAAGATCCTGCCGCGCGCGGTGGGCAGCAGGGACGCCAATTTGCGCAACGTTGTGGGAGACGGTGGCCAGGAGCACGGAGTGTTCCATCAACGTGGGTACGCGCGCTCGCCAGTTTATGATGCACGCCAGCGAGAGCCGCGCACGGAATCCACACAGAAATAGCGACATCTATCAAAACCGATGGGGAACGGAAAGATGAGTACTGCGACCGGCGCCAAGAGCTATCCCGACCATGATCCAGTCGAGGTATGGCACCAGCTGGTCGGTGAATATGTACATCCCATGGAACCCTCAGCTGCGCCCGGGCAGCCTTTTCGTGCCCGGATGCGCATAGAACGAATGGGGCCAATCGACGTCTTGGAGGTCGCCGCGACCCCGTATGTGGTGCACCGCTCACCAAAAGCAATCGCGCGTGACCACGGTCTTGATCAGCTTTTCTGCTCCCTGCAGTTGACCGGGACTCACCTGATAGTAGAGGACGGACACGAGCGAATCCGGCACCCCGGGGAACTGGTCATTTTTGATCCACACCATCCCTGTACGTTGGTATGTGGGGAGCCGGTGAATTTTTTGGCATTCGTCTTCCCGCGTCAGACGGTCGGTTCCGATCTCGAGGCTCTCACCCAGGGGGCGGCGACCGTGTTACCTACCGGTCCGGGGATTGGCGCCCTAGTGACATCCTTCCTCCGCCAACTGGGTGGTCAGTTGGGGGATGTCCGGCCCGC
This sequence comes from Pseudonocardiaceae bacterium, assembly GCA_050700115.1. Classification (GTDB taxonomy): domain Bacteria; phylum Actinomycetota; class Actinomycetes; order Mycobacteriales; family Pseudonocardiaceae. The sequence goes on along the minus strand of JBOHGG010000009.1, from coordinate 18,555 downwards.
CACGGCCGACCGGCTGGCCGGCCCCACCCTCGATTTGTTGTCGACGTTTTTCGCTGACCTGCTGGGCACCGAGCCCGGTATCGATGGCGCCGCGCAGCGGTCGCTGGTGGTGCAAGTCAAAGCGTACATCGAGGCGAGCCTGGCCGACCCGGATCTGTCCTCAGCCACGGTCGCCGCTGCACACCATATCTCCATTCGTCACCTCCAAAAACTGTTCGAGACCCAGGGTCTGACCGTCTCCGGCTGGATCCGCGAGCGCCGGCTGGAGCACGCCCGCCGCGATTTGATCAACCCGGCGCAACACAACGTGCCGATCACCGTTATCGCCGCCCGCTGGAGGTTCGCTGATTCGGCGCATTTCAGCCGGGTTTTCAAGGCCGCCTATGGCCTGAGCCCGCGGGACCACCGGCACGACCAGCTGATTTTGCCGGTTGGTTGAGCCACCCACCGAGCCTCGATCCCCTGAACCCGGCCATCGGCGGCCAGGCACGCCTGGCCCGACCGGATTGCGATGCGCCCGAAAAATTTCTGCGCAGAAAAGTTTTCCTGACGTATGTCAGGTCTCCGTACGGGTGCGCGATGGCGCGGCGGATGCAGATGTTCGTGTAGGAACAAGAAGTCTGCGCATACAGACAAGCGCATCACTTCAAGGTGTTGCGATGATGGAACCGTCAGCGCAATTCTGAGAAGGTTGGAGTGAACCACCATGCACCGTGACAACCTCAAGAAAATCATGGAGGATCAATGAGTCTCGAAGACCTGCAGGCTTTAGTGATCGCCACGGAAAACTTGTCCGAAATTTGAGGTTTGACGTCGGCGTTGTTGCATCCCGCACCGGACCGCACGTCCCTCGCGAGGCACAGTGGCCGGCCTCAACCGGCCCTTAAGTCAACATCGATGAGAGAAAATGATGAAGTCAACCAAGACCCTGTCCACACTTAGCGCGATCGGCTTCGAGCGATACGAGCTGGCGGACCTGCTGGAGGTGTCCGAAACCGACCAGCGGTTCCAGGGGTTGCTGGTGGAGTTCAGCGACCTACCGCCAGACCCTTACTCGGCGTCGTCCCTGCGGTACCGGCGTTACGGCAGGGGAATCCTGACGCCCTGGTCCCGTAACTTCACCTGGATCCCACCGGTGCTCAACGAGTGGGGGGAGTGGATCAGCGAGTACTACCAGGGCGACAACAACCCGGAGTACTCCGGCGCGATCAGAGAATTCTCCTCAATTACCAAGGCGACGATGGACAATCCGCTGCTCACCGAGATCATCATGTTCAACTTCGACCAGACCTGGTGGCCGGACCACGACTCGTCCTCGCCGCTACATGTCGGTGTGCACCTGATCAAGCTGTCGGTCGAGCGAGACGACCAGGTGGCCATCTCGTCACCAAACGAACTGCACCAGGACGGTGAGCCTTACACGTTCGCGCACCTGATCTACCGGGACAACGCGGTAGGCGGACGGAACACCATCGCGCCGCCTCGGTGTGCCGGAATGTTGCCGGAGGAGCTCTCGCCGCAGTTGTTGCTGGCCGACTTCGAGCTGACCAAGCCGCTGGAGTCCTACGGGGTTAGCGACACGAAGGTCAGCCACTATGTGTCGCCCATCAGGAAGGGTGCAGCGCCCGAGCCGGGCAGGCGCGCGGTCCTGCTCATCGACTTTACGCCGATGAAGCCCCGTATCTGACGGACGGGTAGCACGGATCCAGTCATTGAGCCTAGGTGGAAGCTGAAATGCACAACACTAGCAACGGTACCAACCGCCAACCTGTTCGCGATGTTGATGTCGCAGGCATCGGTATCGGGCCGTTCAACGTCAGCCTCGCAGCTGTCCTACAAAAAGCCCCCGATCTGACCGCCCACTTCCTGGAAGCCGCCCCATCGTTCTCCTGGCATCCAGGCCTGTTGTTCGCCGACGCGTGCCTGCAGTCCCCGATCTACAAAGACTGCACCACGATGATCGATCCGACCAGCGAGTACACCTTCCTGAACTTCCTGGCCAGGACCTACCGCCTGAACAAGTTCGTTATCGCCGAGTTCCCGACGATCCTGCGGCGTGAGTTCAACCAGTACCTGCAGTGGGTCTGCGAACAGCTCGGCAACATGGAGTTCAACGCCAGGGTGAACCAGGTGCGACACGATGGCTCGGCCTTCCTGGTGGAGACCACGCACGGCGTCACGCGGGCAACCGACCTGGTCCTCGGTGTCGGGCGGAACCCGTTCGTGCCGCCTGCGATACGGCCGTTCCTCGGCGAGACGGTGTTCCACGGCGGGGAGTACCTCAAGTGCACCTTCGAACGCCGGGACAAGCGGATCCTGGTGGTTGGCGGCGGCCAGACCGGTGCGGAGATCTACTACGACCTGATTCGCGATCCGCAGCAGTTGCCGGCCACGGTCACCTGGCTGACCCGCCGGCACAACTTCATCCCGTTCGACGAGTCGCCGTTCGCCAACGAGCTCTACGTGCCCGGCTACACCCGGCACTTCTACGGCCGGCCAGCCGAGGAGCGGGAACGACTGCTGGCCATGCAGAAGTACTCCAGCGACGGCATCACGCAGCCGCTGCTGCTGGACATCTACCGGCGGATCTACGAGTTGGATCACCTGGAGACCCGGCGAATGGAGACCCAGCTACTGGTAGATCGGGAGATCACCTTCCTCAAGCCCACCGCGCAGGGCTGGCAAGCGATCATGGAGACACCGCGGAGCGCTGAGACGATCTACGCGGACATGGTCATCCTGGCGACCGGGTTCCAGTTCGGGGTGCCGTCCTTCCTCGACCCGATCCGGGACCGAATCGAGCTTGACGCGCAGGGCAGCTTCCGGATGAACGAGGATTTCTCGTTGCAGACCAACGGGTTGGGCGATGGGCGGATCTATGCGCACAACGCCGCGCTACACACGCACGGCTGGGTTGACCCGAACTTCGCCGCGATGGCCTGGCGTAGCGGGGTCATCACCAACAGCCTGGCCCGGCGCGAAGTGTATGACCTGAGCGCCTCCGGTCTGACGGTGTCCTGGGCCGGTGTCGATCAGGACGAGCCGCTGGTTCACGCGCGAGAGCGCAACGGGGTGCTGGCCCGGTGATGTCCAGTTCCCCAGCGGCAGTGCACCGGCCGCGCACGACGGCGTCAGCGGGCGTGCTGATTCTGGCGGCCACCGGGATCACCCTGGTGCTCTGGGCCTCGGCCTTCGTCGGGATCAGGTACACGCTCACCTGGTTCTCCCCCGGCGCGCTCGCGCTGCTGCGCTGCGGCGTGGCGACCGTCGTGATGACGGCCATTTGGCTGTTCGCCAGCCGACGCAGCGGCACCCCAGCCCTGCTGCCCGAGCGGCACGAGTGGCCGTGGTACCTGCTGTTTGGCTTCCTATCGGTGGTGGTCTACAACGTGGCGCTGAACATGGGCGAGCGCACTGTCACTGCCGGCACAGCAAGCTTCCTGATCACCCAGATTCCGGTGGTCAGCACCGTCCTGGCTGCGGTGCTGATCGGCGAGCGCACCTCGCGGCTCGGTGCTCTGGGCATTGGCGTGGGCATACTGGGCACGCTGGTCATGCTGTTGGCCGACCAGGAGGGGCTGCAGGTCAACGTGGGCACCGCGCTGGTGCTGGCCGCGGTGGTCGGCGAGAGCCTGTACTTCGTGCTCGGTCATGGCATGCTGACCAGGCAGGGACCCCTGCGGTTCAACGTGTTCGTGGCGATTCCCGGCACCCTGATGCTGCTACCGTGGACCGGTGAGCTGATCACCACGCTGCGGACGGCGCCCGCACAGGCCATCTGGGTTGCCGTCTACCTGGGGGTGTTCCCCACCTGCCTGGCGTTCCTGCTCTGGAGCTACTGCCTGTCCCGCAGCAGCGTCTCACGCACCACCGCAGCAGTCTACCTGCTGCCATTCCTGACCATCTTGATCGCCGCGGTGTGGCTGACCGAGTGGCCGAGCCCACAGAGCCTGATCGGTGGACTGATCGCGCTGTGCGGCGGCGTGGTCACCCACCTCGCCAAGCAAGGCAAACCAAACTTTCCTGAGCAGTTAGGCACGAGAGGTTAAGACTGATGAGCGACATCACGCAACAGGACGCACTCACCCTCGACCAGATCGTCTGGCGGGGGCACGAGATCACCCCTACGCAGTGGGCGGAGGTGAACGTCGACTACGACTTCCGCAAGGCGATCGGAGAAGAGGTCATCGAGCTGACCCGCGTCGCGTACGCCAAGGGGGACAACGCAGCGGAGAACCGGGTGCACGACATCCTCGGCCGGATCTACGAGCAGGACTTCAGCATCCCGGGTGTCGAGCAGACCGAGTGCGATACCCAGCCCATCCTGCGGGACATCGCGTCCATCTTGGAGCGGGCGATGTTCGAGCACGAGCTCAAGCAGATCCCGATGGAGAAGATCGCGGACTACCCGCGTGACGGCAAAGCGTACGTGAGCTGGTTGCTGGAGCTGATCAACGCGCACGGTGCGGCGACGCACGAGTTCTACGAGAGCTACGTCGAGGCGCACGGCACTCCGGAGGACTTGCGCTTCTTGATGGTCCAGGAGAGCAGCCTGGACCCGCGCTTCGACGACATCCTCGCCCTGGTCCAGGTGGGCACCATCGGCGTGGAGAAGATGGAGATCGCGAAGAACTACTGGGACGAGATGGGCAACGGCATGCTCTCCGAGGTGCACTCGACCATGTTCGGCAGCACCCACGAGACGCTGAACATCGACTCCGCGTTCGTTACGGACAACATCCTGCTGGAGGCCAAGATCTGCGGGAACGTCTCCGCCGCGCTGGCGCTGTCCCGGCGGCACTATTACAAGGCGGTCGGCTACTACGGCGCGGTGGAGTACCTGGTCCCCCGCCGGTTCACCCACCTCACCAAGGCGTGGGCAGACCTTGGCATGCCGGCGGAGGGTATCAAGTACCACCTGCTGCACATGGAGATCGACGTCGAGCACGGGGAAAGCTGGCTGTACAACGTGATCGGCCCGGCGATCGACCGGGACCCGTGCCTCGGCCTGGACATCGCCATCGGCACTTACCTGCGGCTGAACACCTCGGAGCGGTACCTGGACGGGGTGCTGGCGCACTGCAGGAGCACCAGGGAGCATGCCCTCATCAGTCAGCAGGGCGCATGATCGGCTGGGCACGCCGGCGACGTCCCGCGCTGGTCGCGGTGACCGCGCTGACCCTCGCCCTGAGCGCGTGCGCTCAGGGCGAGGGCACACCGGCCAACACCGCAGCCAGCCAGCAGACACCGGCGACCGCGGCACCGGCCACCTCCGCGGTGGACAAGGCAAGGAGCCAGGGCAAGCTGGTCATCGGGGTGCACTACGACCTGCCGGGGATGGGCCAGATCGATGGGACCTCGGTGAAAGGCGCCGAGATCGACTTCGCCCGGCAGATCGCGCAGTCGATCGGCGGGCCGGAGGTCAAGGTCGAGTTCGTCGAGGCGCCACCGCCCGAGCGGGACCGGCTGGTCCAGGAAGGGCGGGTCGACCTGCTCGTGGCGACCTTTTCGATGCTGGCGGAGCGCAAGCAGAAGGTAACGCTGGCCGGGCCCTACATCGTGGCCCACCAGGACACCCTGGTCCGCGCCGAGGACAGCAGCATCATCACGGCGAAGGATCTGGCCGGCAAACGGCTGTGCAAGGTCGAGGGGTCCAACTCCTGGAAACGAGTCATCGACGACGCGAAGATCCCCGCCGAACTGGTCACTGCACAGTCCTACCCGGACTGTTTTGTGAAGCTGAGGGCGAACCAGCTCGACGCGGTGTCCACCGACGACGTGATCCTCGCCGGGTTCGCCGCGCAGGAGGCGTTCGCCTACAGGTTCCTGAACGACCCGTTCACCGAAGAGAAGTACGGCGTGGGGATCAGGAAGGGTGACCGAAAAACCTGCGAGGCTGTCAACAAGGCGATCGGCGAGATGTATCAGAGCGGCGCAGCCAAGTCAATTTTTGACAAGTGGTTCGGCAAGACCAATCTCAAGCTTAGCTACACGTTGCCACCGCTCGAGAACTGCAACTGATTCTACTGGGAAGGCAACCAAGTTACTGAGCATAGATCGGCAAGGCTCGGCATTGAGCCCACGCCACCCTGCTCGCCCTGCTCACTCCAGGGTGAGTCCGGGCAGCGCGCGGAACAGCTGCACGGGACCGGTCCCCGGGCACACGGTGACCTCGGGATCGGCGGCGGCCAGCCATACCGACCCGCCACGGCGCACGGTGACACCGGCGCCGTCGAGAGAGCGCAACTGCGCCGACCCCTGGGTGCACAGCAGGATCTGCGGCCACGAGCTGGGCAGGCACACCGGGGTCGACTCGCCGTCGGCCCACTCCAACCGGGTCAGCTGGAACTCCTCGGCCGGGGTGCGGTACGCGGTCTCGTGCGGCCCGATCGGTTCACCGCGTTGCACCGGCAGCTCGCCGTGGGAGAAGTCCAGCACCTTCAGCAGCTCCGGGACGTCGATGTGCTTGGCCGTCAAACCGCCACGCAGCACGTTGTCCGAATTGGCGCTGATCTCCACTGCGGTGCCCCGCAGGTAGGTGTGCAGGTTGCCAGCCGGTAGGTACAGCGCTTCTCCCGAAGCAAGCACGACGTGGTTGAGCAGCAAGGCAGCGAGCGCACCGACATCGCCTGGATAGGTCCCGGCCAGCTCGAGAACCACCCGGCACTCGTTCCGGAAATCATGGCCGTGAGAGTGTGCGCTGCTGCGAGAGGGTGGAAAGGTGCCGCACACCCCGTCGCGGCGCAGCAGCGCAACGCAGGCATCCAGGGTGGCCGGCAGCAGCGCCTTCACCGCAGGCTCGGGCATGGTGATCCAGGTGGTGAACAGGGTGCGCAGCCCATCGGCATTGGGCTCTGCCGCGAGCATCGTGCGGTAGGGCGCGAGCAGCGGCGTGTCCAGCTCGGTGAGCAACTCGACGGTGCCCAGCGGGTCTCGGAAACCGGCCAGCGCGTGGAGCTCGGTGAGCGCGCAGATCAGTTCGGGTTTGTGGTTGGGGTCGGAGTAGTTGCGTTCCGGGGCGTCCCGGGGGATCCCCCGGGCCTCCTCGCGGGCGAACCCCTCGGCGGCCTGCTCCGCGGACGGGTGGGCCTGCAGGCTCAGTGGCTCGTCGGCGGCGAGCACCTTGAGCAGGAACGGCAACCGGCTGCCCCAGCGCTGCGCGCACCGGGTCCCGAGGTGGCGATCCGGGTCGGTGTGCAGGGCCTCCAGCAGGGAGGTCTGGGCGCCGTCTGCGTGTAACAGCACCGACGGGTCCACCGGGTGCGCGCCGAGCCACAGCTCCGCCTGCGGGTGCGGGGCGGGTACCGGGCCGCCGAGCAGCTCCGCGATCGCAGTCCGCGAACCCCAGGCGTACGGCCGAACCACGTTGCGCAACAGCTCCACAAAGCCTCCCTCGCCGCTCGCTCATCCGATGGTCGACCGGGCCGGGCCGGCCCAGCCGGGCCCGCTCAGCAGACCCCGGCCCAGCCCGAGGTACAGCGCGGCGAAGTCGAACCGTAGAGCCAGCACAGCAGCGGCGCACGCGGCGGCACCGGGATCGCCCTGGCGCACCATCAACTCCTCGTCGGCGGTGACCACATCGGCGCCGGGTAATGCCTCCAGCGCGGCGGCACGTTCGGGCTCGCTGCCGGGATCGGGCAGCGCGCCGAGCAGCACTGGCCGGACCGCCGGGATACCACTGCGCTGCGGCTGGTCGGAGAATGGATCGTGGAACACGTCGGCTTCCCCGCCGGCGCGGGCCGCCTCCTGGCGAAGCGCCGGCAGCGCTGCCGCCTCATGGAATCCCGCTGCGTGCGCAACCACACCCGCGTGCGCGGCAAGCGCCCCTGCGCAATGCCCGGCCACCGCGGTGGCCACCGGATCGGTGCCCCACAGCAACGGTGTTCGCTCGGTCAGCCGCAGCGCCAGTGACTTGGCGGGGTTGACGAACGATTCGTGGGCAACGTGGTCGCGCTCGGCCTCGCGGTCCAGCTCGCCGGCCAGCGCCTCGCAGTCTGTGGCCAGCAGCCCGAGGGTGTCCAGCAACAACAGCCCGGCGGTGAGCGTGCGCGACAACGCCAGCCCCGGCGGCACCTCGATGCGGGGCACCAACAGCACCGATCGACCTGCGGCCGCGGCCGCCACCGGGCCGTCGGCAGGCGCCGTGAGCACCACCTGAGCCCCCCGGCGGACCGCACGATCGATGCCCGCCGCCAGCTCGTGGTCGCCGGGATCGGTGGTGTTGGCCAGCACGATGTCCAGCGCACCCACCCACATCGGGACCGACCGTGTCATCACCACCGGCACCGGGCAGGACGGCCCGGCCAGCGCCAGCAGCAACGGTGCCGCGGCCGGCGCCGCCCCCGGCCGGGTCAGCAGCACCAGTGCGCGCGGACGTTCCCCCGCCAGCCGACCAAGACCTGCCTCCTCAGCCGCGGACGCGGTCGAGCGCACCTGGGCGCCCGCGGTAGCCGCGGCACGCAGTAGCCCACCGGTGTCGGTGGCCTCCAGACGCCTGGGGTCATCGAGCAGGTCGTCGTCAAACACCCCGTCGCGTTGCATCACCGTCACCCCAGCCCGCGGTCGCCGCCGTCCAGACCACCGGCCGACGGCCCGGTCCCGGGCAACGCCTCATCGAGCAGCAGCACCGGGATACCTTCGGTCACCGGGAAGCTGCGCCCGCACGCGGTGCAGGTCAACGCATCAGCCTCGGGGTCTGTCACAGTGCCGCTGCGCAGCTCGGCATGCTCCGGGCACGGGCAGGCCAGGATCTCCATCAGCTGAGGGTCCAAGTCCAACGCCATCGTCGTCCTCCTTACCGTGCGGGTTGGTAGCTCTTGAAGGCCGCCTCACTCACCGGCGGTAGTCCTTGGAGAGCTACCAACCCGGCGCACCAGTGCCAGCACCTCGTCTCGCAGAGCCTCCACCGCTGGCGTATCGCGGGCCTCCACGTTGAGGCGCAGCAGCGGCTCGGTGTTCGACGGGCGCAGGTTGAACCATGAACCGTCGGGCAATCGGCCGGTGAGGCCGTCGAGCTCATCGAACTCGACACCGTCGCGCCGACCGAACCACTCCCGCACGGCCGCCATCCTGCCCCGCTGATCATCGACCGTGGAGTTGATCTCGCCGGACGCGGCGTAGCGGCTGAACTCGGCCATCAGCGCCGACAGCGGGCGCCGCTGTCCACCCAGTGCGGCAAGCACGTGCAGCGCGGCAAGCATCCCGGAGTCGGCACACCAGAAACCGCGGAAGTAGTAATGCGCGGAATGCTCGCCACCGAAGATCGCCCCGGTCTCCGCCATCCGCTGCTTGATGAACGAGTGGCCGACCCGGGTGCGCACCGGCCGCCCGCCGTGCTCAGCGACGATCTCCGGTACGGCCCGCGAGGTGATCAAGTTGTAGATCACCGCAGCCCCCGGTTCGGTGGCCAGCTCCCGGGTAGCGACCAACGCGGTGATGGCGCTGGGGCTCACCGGCTCGCCGCGCTCGTCGACCACGAAGCAGCGGTCGGCGTCACCGTCGAAGGCCAGACCCAGATCGGCGCCGTGCGCGCGGACTGCGGATTGCAGGTCCACCAGGTTCGCCGGGTCCATCGGGTTGGCCTCGTGATTCGGGAAGTTGCCATCCAGCTCGAAGTACATCGGAATCACGTGCAGCGGTAGCCCCTCGACCACCGCGGGCACGGTGTACCCACCCATACCGTTACCGGCGTCCACCACGACTCGCAGCGGCCGGATCCCGGACAAGTCCACCAGCGAGTGCAGGTACTCGGCATAGTCGGTGAGCATGCCCCGCTCAGTGACGCTGCCGCCGCCCGGTCCCGGTTCGATCCCACGCTCGATCGCGACCCGGATCTCATCCAGCCCGCTGTCCTGGCCGACCGGGGCGGCGCCGGCCCGACAGAGTTTGATGCCGTTGTACCGGGCCGGGTTGTGGCTCGCGGTGAACATCGCGCCCGGCGAGTCGAGCCGCCCGGAAGCGAAGTAGAGCATGTCGGTGCTGGCCAGTCCGACTGAGACGACGTCGAGACCGCGGCCGGTCACCCCCTCGGCGAACGCGCCCGCCAGCCCAGGTGAGGAGTCCCGCATGTCGTACCCGACGACCACCGCCTGCGGGCACACCGACCCGGCCGTCGAACTCTCTGGGCCACTGACCAGGTCGGCGAACGCCGCGCCGATGTCGTGCACCACCGCAGCGTCCAACTGCTCACCGACGACACCCCGGATGTCGTAGGCCTTCACGATCGCTGACAGGTCAGGCACTGCTCTCCCCTCATCGGACCTGGCCGAGCCTATCTCCGCACCGCGACCCTGACCCGCATTCAGCGGGCTGAGCGGGGTTATCCAAGTGCCAGTAACCCCGCTCAGCCCGCTGAATGCGACGGGGACGGGTTTAGTTGTCGGGGTCTGGTAAGGCTCTGAGGTGGCCGCGGCGGCCGGTGCTGTTCGCCGGGCCGGCGAGAATGGGGTCCATCGGACGGTCTACCCGGCCGGCCTCACGGACCGCCTCGGCCAGCGCGGTCAGGTCATCCACCGACGGTTCCTGCTCAGCGAACTCGCCGTCATGACGCACGACATCCCAGCCCCGCGGCGCGGTCAGGCGCAGCGCGTGCCGCTCACACAGGTCATAGGAGTGCGGCTCGCTGTAGGTGGCTAGCGGTCCCACCACAGCCGTGGAGTCGGAATACACGAAGGTAAGCGTGGCGACCGCCGGGTTAGTGCACCCAGTCCTCGAGCACCGCCGCGCGCTGCGCACGGGCGGACCATAGCGCGCAGGTCCCGCCGGGCGTAGCAGGCGCGCGGAGGACCTCACCGGCCACCACGCTCCCGGCGTAGTCTCAACGGATGACTGCGACCCGGTCAGCCCGCTCGCCCCTGCGCAAGCGCCGGGACCGACGCGGCCGCGGAGTGCGGGGGCCGCTGTTTCCTGCCACGCTGCCCGCGGCCCGCAGCCGCTCAGAACGCTTCGACGCGATTGTGCTGGACGCCCTGGAACCGATCGAGCAGCGCTGGCACACCGAGCTCGAAAGGCTCGACGTCGCCGTCGACGAGGTGCCAGAGATCACTGACTGCGATCCGACCACGGTCACCTGGGGTAGCGACGTGGTGGAGGACGGCAAGGTCCCGCTGGCCCGCCTGGTCTCGGCCGGAGTGGATCGCGCCGGCCTGCCCACCCGAGCCAGGATCGTGCTCTACCGGCGGCCGTTGGAGACTCGAGCACAAGACGGCGGTGACCTGTCCGACCTCGTGCACGAGGTGCTGGTCGAGCAGGTCGCGAGCTACCTGGGCATCGATCCGGACATCATCGACGGCCCCACCCACGAGGGCTGACCCCAGCGGCAGCAGGTTAGCGGGACGCACGGCGCCGGGAGGGCACCGCGGTGCCCGCAACTAGCAGAAGCACCGCGCTTTCGGCCAGCAGCAGTGCGTGGCGGGTGCCATCCGAGCGATCCACCCGCACCTCTGCCGCGCCGCCCTGCACCGGGACCGCAACCTGATGCCCCCAACCGCGCACCACAGGCACCGGGCGGCCGTTCACGCTGGCCCGCCAGTCTGGTTCGTCGTTGGCCGCGATCACGAGCAGCCTGCCCTCCGCGCCGGGCGCAACCCGTACCCCCACCCGGGGGGGCGCAGCGGGCGCCAGGACCCCGCTCACCCCAGGCTCGATGGGCGGCGAAGCTCCGGTACGCGCTTGCGCGGCCAGCGCGGGTCCCAGCAGCTCTGCTCCCGGGACCGGCCGGGTCACCCGCAGCACCGGCCGTCCGTCCGCAGTCGGAGGCGCAGCCCGGGCCAGCGGTCCGGCCGCGGCGAGGACCCGAGCACCCTGGGCTGCGGTGGGCAATACCACGAACTGCACCCCGGTGGCGGCCACATTGGCGATCGCCGCGGACGTCTCTCCCGGTTTCCCGGCCCGAAGCGCGGCGGCCACCCGCTCCAGCCGCGCCCCGGTGGCGCGCAGCGGGGCGATGTCGTCGTCCCCGAAGCGCGCGGTCCGCGACTTGGTCAGCCGCACCGGTTCGCCCTGGGCTCCGACGACCAGAACGGAGGTACCGGACCGGGCCAGCTCCGCGGTCAACGACGGGGCGAGCGCTGGCAGGCCAGCCGGTGGGCCGGCGGTGAGGGGACCGCCAGCGCCTATCGCCACAGCGGCGGCCGACAGCAGCGCCACACCGACCCACGGCGTGACAGACAGCGCCCTACGCCAGCGGCCACCGACCAACCGCTCCCACTGGACAGCGACCCACCATCGGGCCGGTTCCCCCGTGCGACCGGCGATCACCGTGCGACCGGCGAGCAACACCATCCACAACAACCCGCATCCGATCAACAGCAGCGCACCTGCGGTCGACCCCGGCCGGGGGGCACCGCCGACCAGCGGCTGCATCGGCGACCGGACCAGCACCACCACCGCGGCGACACCGAGCAGCACCAGCCCAAGACCGGGCAGCATCGCCCAGGACGGCCGGGCGATCAGCGCGATCACCGCCGCGATCACGACCACCGCGCCCACCCACGGTGCGGCACCCGGTCCACCGGGATCGAGGGCGAGCAGCCGCAGCCAGCCGGGTACCTGCTCGGGCACCACTGCGCCCACCCCGTGCAGCAGCACCGCAGGACGCTGGATCACCACTGCCGGCCACGGCATGAGCAGCCCTAAAGGCAGCAGCACGACGGCAAACAGGCCGACCGCACGGCGCAACGTCGCCACCCGGGGGGCGGGGGTCACGACGAATCCGACGAGCAGCACCGCTAGTACCAGCAGGTGGATCAGGGGAGCGAATGCGCCGATCACGGCAAGTCCGAGCGCCGTGCCGGCGGCGGTGGACAGCCAACCACCCGAGGGCCCGACCGTCCCACCGCGCAGCACGGCGACAGAACCGGCCAGTACGAGGGGCAGCAGCAGGTGCACCAGCACCACGTCCAGCCGGCCTTGCGCGAGCCCAGCAACGGCGGGCGGGAGCAACGCATACCCGGCGGCTGCCAGCGCCCGACGCGCACGACTAACCGGCAACGCGCAGGTGGCCCGGTAGGCGGATAGCGCAGCCAGCGGCAGCGCACCCAGCAGCAACAGCGATACCGCGGCGGCCGGCGATCCCACCGGCAAGCCGAGCACGCCGATCACCGCCAGTGCAGCCGGTGGAGGCGCTGCGCTCCCACCGCCGGTCGGGTGCCAGGAGGCCAGGTAGAACGACCAGGTCTCGAGCAGACCCTCGATGGGGTGCAGCCGACCACCGGCCAAGTCCAGTCCCAGCCGATGGCGGTTCACCAGCACTGCGAGCATCACCATCACCGCAGTGAGCACGGTGGGCGGGGCGAGCAGGAAATGCCGGATGCGGGTGCCGATCCCGACGTCCACCAATGTCAGCACGCTCGAGTCGCCACCGTCGGTAGCGTCCTGCGAGGTGTCGGTGTCCGAAGTGCCGGTGTTGGAGCGCCTGGGAAGGGGCGACGGCCGGGGCTGGGTTCGCGTGGTGGCCTCGCCAGCGCCGTTGTTGGGGCTGTTGTTGGGACCGCCCTGCGCTATCTGTGCCACGACAGTGTTGGACCTGCGCCCACCATCGGAGGGCAGCGCGGAGGGAACGTTGCCATCACCAGGAGGTTCCCCAGCAGTGCCCGACACACCGACCCCCTCCTGTCCATACCCCGTTAGTGGGAGCACACCGTACGTCCCCGGGTGACCGCCGCGGACGCCGGGAGGTGCTGGCTCTCAGACCACCCGGCGTTTAAGCCTGCGGCGCTCCCGCTCCGACAGCCCGCCCCAGATGCCGAACCGCTCGTCGAACGCCAGCGCATACTCCAGGCACTCCGCCCGAACCTCGCAGCCTGCGCAAATCCGCTTCGCTTCCCTGGTCGATCCGCCCTTCTCGGGAAAGAACGCTTCGGGGTCGGTCTGAGCGCACAGCGCGCGCTCCTGCCACTCCGGCTGTTGAGGCTCGTCGAACAGGCCAGCAAGCAACGGAACGTGGGGTACCGGAGCCCACCAGTCCTGATGCACGTCCCTGCCCTCTGGAGTGCTGGTGTCCATCTCGTCCATGGCGGCCCGCCTCCTCGCCATAGAGTTCCTCCCCAGTTCGCGGACTCCCCGGGCTGTGGCCGAACAATAACAAGCCTGTGATTACACCCGTGTCATCGGGGTTGCAACTCCCCGAGCCGATCACGGGCACATCCCTCGGCGTGTCGCGAGTGACACGCGCAGCAGCCTTTCAGGCACGCTGGTCAGTGCCAGGCTGAACCGCAACGCCCGCCCGTTCTTGAGCTGAGCCACCGGAACCGATGCCTCGGCCCCACGCTGTCGCGTGGCCTGAGGGCACGAAGCCTCACCCGAAGATCAGGTCGCCAGACCTTGGGTGCGCTCACCCTCCCGAACTCGGCAGCAGAGCTATTCGATCAACCTTGGACAGCTCCGCTGTCGAGTTCGGGAACTGTAGAGCTGGTCGGGTTCGAGGGGATGGAGATGAGTGAGCCCCCACCCGGCGAGTGGGGCGGGTGAGCCGTGAGCGAGGGTTACTCCGTGCGTGCCACCGGCTTGGCCCCTAGCCCGCTGTTCCTCTTGCTGGTCGCCGTCACCGTGGGCGGCGGCGTGCTCGCGGCACTGACCACGGGCGCGGCCCGCACCGGGGGAATCGTGTTCCTGGTGCTCGGCGGGTGGGCGGTCTCGCTGTGCCTGCACGAGTTCGGTCACGCCATGACGGCCTACCAGGGCGGCGACCGTTCGGTGCGCGCCAAGGGATACCTCACCCTCGACATCCGGCGCTACACCGACCCGGTGATGTCCCTGTTGCTGCCCTTGCTGCTGCTGGCCCTGGGCGGGATCCCACTGCCCGGAGGTGCGGTATGGATCAACCGCAACGCACTGCGCTCTCGCGCGATCGCCTCGGCGGTGTCGCTGGCCGGTCCGCTGACCAACCTGGTGCTGGGGGCCATACTGATCGCGGTAGTCGGCATCGCTGAGCTCCCGGGCGGGCTCGCCGCCGGGCTGTCCTACCTGGCACTGGTGCAGGTGCTCGCGTTCGTGCTGAACATCCTGCCGGTGCCCGGACTGGACGGGTTTGGCGCTCTGGAGCCCTACCTGCCCGCCCAGACTCAACGGCTCGCCAGTACCGTCGGCCTTTACGCCACCCTGGCGCTCTTCTTGCTGATCATCACCGTGCCCGCGGTGGCCAACGCGCTGTTCGGGGCCAGCTTCGCCGTCTTCGCCGCGCTCGGCGGTGACCAGCTGGCAGCGGCCACCGGCCTCCAGGAGTTCCTGTTCTGGCGCTGACGAGTCACACCTGGATGATCCATGTCGCAGCGGGGTCGCCGCGTAACGTCCTGGGAGTGAAGGTCGTGGTGTTGGGTGGGGGGGTCGGTGGGGCCCGGTTCCTGCTCGGCGTGAAGGCCACGCTGGGCCTGCCCGCGGTCAGCTCGTCCGACGATTCAGTCCCCAGTGAGCATGAGATCACCGCAGTGGTGAACACCGGCGACGATATCTGGCTGCACGGGCTGCGGATCTGCCCGGATCTGGACACCTGCATGTACACCCTCGGCGGCGGGGTCGACGTCGAGCGCGGCTGGGGCCGGGTCGGTGAGACCTGGGCGGTCAAGGCGGAGCTGGAACGCTACGGCGCCGATCCGGACTGGTTCGCGCTGGGCGACCGCGACCTGGCCACGCACCTGGTCCGCACTCGGATGTTGCGGGCCGGCTACCCGCTGTCCGCGGTCACCGCGGCGCTGTGCGATCGATGGCGCCCAGGGGTGCGGCTGCTGCCGGCCACCGATGATCGTTGCGAGACGCACGTGGTGGTGGCCGACGAGCAGGGCCGACGCGCGATGCACTTCCAGGAGTGGTGGATCCGGCACCGCGCGGCGCTCCCGGCCAGCGCTTTCGTGCCGGTGGGCGCCGACGACGCCGAGCCGGCCGCCGGGGTGCTGGAGGCGATCGCCGAGGCGGACGCCGTGCTGCTCGCGCCGTCCAATCCGGTGGTGTCGATCGGCAGCGTGCTGGCCATCCCGGGTATCCGGGACGCCCTGCGCAGCACGCCCGCGAGGGTGATCGGGCTGTCCCCGATCGTCGGAGGCCGGGCGGTGCGCGGGATGGCCGACGCCTGCCTGGCCACCATCGGCGTGCACTGCGACGCCGGTGCCGTCGGCAGGCACTACGGGGCCCGCGGCGCAGGCGGGATCCTGGACGGGTGGCTGGTGCATCCCGGGGACGCCGCGACGGTGCCTGGAGTGCAGGTCAGGGAAGTCCCGCTGCTGATGTCCGACGTGCCGGCCACCGCTGCGATGGCCGGCGCGGCCCTGGAGCTCGCCAGGCAGGTGGCATGAGCGACCACGGCGCAGCAGGCGAGGTCCGCATCCTGCCGGTGCCGGGGCTACCCGAGTTCCGGCCGGGGGACGATCTGATCGCCGCGGTGGCCGCCGCGGCGCCGTGGCTGGTCGACGGTGACGTCGTCGTCGTCACCAGCAAAGTGGTGTCCAAGGTGGAAGGACGGCTGGTCACGGTACCGGCGGACCCCGAGGGGAGGGACGCTGCCCGCCGCAAGCTGGTCACGGATCAGTCCCGGCAGGTGCTCGCCCGCCGCGGTCGCACCCTGATCACGATGAACGCGCTGGGCGTGGTTCAGGCCGCCTCGGGAGTGGACGCGTCCAACGTGGAGCCCGACGAGGTCGCCCTGTTACCCATCGACCCGGATGCCAGCGCCGCACGGCTGCGGGGCGGGCTGGCCGCGGCGCTGGGCGTCGACGTCGCCGTGGTGATCACCGACACGATGGGCCGAGCGTGGCGGGTCGGGCAGATTGACGCGGCGATCGGGGTCGCCGGCCTGAGCGTGCTGCACCGCTATGCGGGCACCGTCGACCGGCACGGCAACGAGCTCATCACCACCGAGATAGCAGTAGCCGACGAGATCGCCGCGGCCGCCGACCTGGTCAAGGGCAAGCTGGGCGGGGTACCGGTGGCGGTGCTGCGCGGGTTGCCTCGCGACGACGACGGCAGCACCGCCGCGGATCTGATCCGCCCGGTGGCCGACGACCTGTTTCGGTTGGGCGCGGACGAGGCGATCGAGCAGGGGCGCGCGCTGGGCCGGGCCGATGCGGTGCTGCTGCGCCGATCGGTGCGCTCATTTCGCGCCGATCCGGTAGGCCCGGACGCGCTTCGCCGTGCGGTGGGGGTGGCGCTGAGCGCACCGGCACCGCACCGCACCCGGCCGGTTCGCTTCGTCTGGCTGGCCGACCGGCCCGCCCGGCGGCGGCTGCTCGACGCGATGGCGCACGCGTGGCGAGCCGACCTGCGCCACGACGGGCTGGCCGAGGACCAGATCGAGCGCCGGGTCCGGCGCGGGGACCTGCTGCGCGACGCACCGGAAGTGCTGGTGCCCGTCGCGGTACCCGATGGGGCGCATGCCTACCCGGACACGCGCCGGCAAGCCGCCGAAGAAACGATGTTTACGGTGGCCGCAGGTGCTGCCGTGCAGGGTCTGCTGGTGGCGCTGGCCGCCGAGGGCCTGGGCTCGTGCTGGGTCGGCTCGACGCTGTTCTGCCCGGACCTGGTCCGCGCCGAACTCGCCCTGCCGCCCGGCTGGCGGCCACTGGGCGCGATCGCCGTCGGCTACCCTGCGGAGCCGTTGACACCTCGCCAAGCGCGCGATCCCGACGACGGGTTGGTGCTGCGATGATGGCGATGATCGCCGTGCAGAACTCCGCCGTGCACGCCGACGCGATGCGGGTGCTGTCCGCCTGGGAACCCGGCGACCCCGGGCAGCGGGCGCTGGGCCAGGCGTTTCTCGGGTTCCTGGCCGCCCGCCCGGACGCCTGCGCCCGTACCTGCGAACCCGGCCATCTGACCGCCTCGGCCGTGGTCCTGTCCCACGACGAAACGCACGTCCTGCTCACCCTGCATCCCCGGGTCGGGCGCTGGGTGCAGCTCGGCGGGCACTGCGAGGACGACGACGCCGGGCTCGCCGCGGCCGCGTTGCGGGAGGCGACCGAGGAGTCCGGCATCGCTGGCCTGGAGATCGACCCCAGGCCGCTGCACCTTGACGTGCACCCGATCACCTGCTCGCTGGGCTTGCCCACCCGGCACTTCGACGTGCGGTTCCTGCTGCGCGCCCCAGCCGGCGCCACCCCGGTGCGCAGCGCCGAGTCCGTCGACCTGGCCTGGTGGCCGGCGGACGCGCTACCCCCCGACGTGGCCCCCGCACTGAGTTCTCTTCGAGCAGACATGACGTGATGAGCTGCGCGGGCGGTCCCGGCCGGATTCCAGTCACACACGTCGTGCCAGTCACCACCAGCGCCGTAGCACCAGGCGACCGCGGCCGGCACCCAAAGCAGCGGTTCCTCGTGGGCGCGAAGGTGCTCGTATTCGAGTCCAGCTGCACTCGATCGAGGGCCCAGAACCGTCACCGATTGCTGGCGGCGATGAGGAAGAACCGTGACGCGGTCCGCTGCCGCTACGTACGCCCGTTTAACCCGAACTTGCTGTGACTCTCAGTAGCACTGTCCGTCTGACCAGTGTCTGAGCCCGCGACGCACCCACATGTGTAGCCACTAAAACACTGGTGGAGTGAGGGCTGCTGTGGTCTAATTGTCCTGTGAG
>JBOHGG010000008.1:0-143821 GCA_050700115.1 Pseudonocardiaceae bacterium | reverse complement strand
GCACCGGAAGATCAAACCGCACACCAGCCGATCACAGCGTGATCGACACGCACATGTCGCCGACCGCCGCATCAACACGCCGACGGCAGCGCTTCAGCCCAGGTCAGCCCACGGGCTGAATGGTTACAACCATCCGGCTGTCGTACTAGAAGACGTTGTAGCTCCTTTGATGTCTTCCGGTAAGGATGAACGTCACTTCCATAAGACTTCCTGAGGCTGGTAGTGGCTGGTTCGGGCGCGGTATTGGTGGCGTCGTCGCCAGTCGAACCCGGCGCCGGGAGCGACCGGGGTGCGCGCCTGCACCGTCACCGGCACCGCCCGGTCACCTCGCGCAAATCAAGCCCACGGCCCCGATCATGCTCGATGGCGCGGTCGATCGGCCCTTCGGGCGTCTCGCTTTCCTTTTCCGCCGAACCCGGCCATGATCGCGGCTCGCGGGAGCAGTCAAGGTTCGAGCGCGGAGGCGAGGATGTCCGATCGGCTGATCTTTCAGCTGGGCACCAACAACTGGCAGCGCGGCGGGGAGTTCGCGCCGGGCTCGGGGATCCTGCACGAGGCGCACCACCACGCCTACAACGCTCTGCCGGGAGTGCGCGCCTACTCGATGTATCCCTCCCGGCGGCAGCGGTTCCGCGACGAGGACGTGCGGGTTTTCGCGTTGGAGCACGACATCCCGATCTGCGAGTCGATCTCCCCGGTCAGCAACTACCGCTGGCACAGCATGAGCGAGGACGAGGTCAACGCCTACCGGCAGCGGCTGACCAACGAGGTCGCGGAGTGGCTCGACGAGATCGAGGCCAACTCCGAGGACCGGTTCAGCCTAGCGATCGCCCATCACGGCTTCATGAACACGGTGGTGATGCGCGACGTGATCCGCCGCAGGGCCGCCGCCGGGCGCGGCTCGATGCCGCTGCTGTGCTTCGTGCATGGAACCGAGCTGAAGATGTACGCCAACGAGCGACGCGCTGATCAGCCGGCGGAGTTCCCGCTGCGCTTCCTGCCGTTCATGCAGCGCGAGAAGATCTTCGACCACAATGCCCCGCAGCATGCCGTGGATGTCGTCGCGTCGATCTCCGCCGAGCAGATCGAGGCGCTGCTGGACTTCTTCCCGGAGTTCCCCCGTGAGCGGGTGGTGCTCTCCCAGAACGGCTACAACCAGGACGTATTCCACAGGCTGACCGACCCAACCGACCTCTATGCTGATCGGGCGAAGGTGCTGGCCGGGTTCATGACGCAGGTACCCGAGGGCAGCGGCCGGCAGCCCGAGCCGATCGCCCCGGCGGACGGGTTCGACGCGGTGGTGGCGTTCTGCGGCAAGTTCGCCGACTGGAAACGGCTGGATGCCCTACTGCGCGCGGCGGCCATCTACGAGCAGCAGGAGCGCCGGATCCTCACCCTGGTGATCGGTTCCGGGCCACACGAGGCGCAGGTCGAAATGAACGACCTGGCCGCGCGGCTCGGCCTGCGCCGGGCCTACTTCCTCGGGCCGAGGCCGCAGGACGAATTGGCGGTGCTGTTCAACTGCGCCGACGTGGGCTGCTTCCCGTCCTACCGTGAGCCGTTCGGTCTGGTGTTCATCGAATGCATGGCCTGCGGGACGCCGGTGATCGGCGCCGACTCCGGCGGCCCGCGCGACTTCGTGACCTCCAAGGTCGGGATGCTGGTACCGGAGACCGACGATCGCGCGGCGCTCGCCCAGTCACTCGCCGCCGCCGTCGACCGGGGTCTGGACAAAGGCTGGAAACGGACCAAGGGCGCCACCGCCGAGGCCTATGCCAAGGAGAACTTCAGCGTGGTCAGCCAGGTCTCCAAGCTGCTCGCCGAGGTAGACCGGCTGACCACCACCTGAGGATCACACACCGACCGGGTGCGCGCGGTGGCGGTCAGCGTCAACTTGGCGGGGCGGTCGGATTGCTGAGGCGATCGACGGGTTGATCCTGGGTGGGGAGGGGCTGGGTTCGTGGGTGGCGTTTGTGCCGTCGTACAAGGGGTTCCGCTACCCGGTGGAGATCATCTGTTACTGTGTGTGGCTGTATCACCGGTTCCCGCTCAGCTCCGCGAGGTCGTAGAGATGATGATGGAGCGGGGGCGTCGTGGTCTCCCACGAGACCATCCGGCAGTGGTGTGCGAAGTTCGGGTAGACCTATGCCAACGCGCTTCGGCGCCGCCGGGCACGGCCCGGGACAAGTGGCACCTCGACGAGGTCTTCATCAAAATCAACGGAAAGATCCACTACCTCTGGCGGGCCGTTGACCAGCACGGCAACGTGCTGGACATCCTGGTTCAGTCCCGGCGCAACACCACGGCCGCCAAGATGTTCTTCCGCCGGCTGCTCCAGGGTTTGGAATATGTGCCCCGGGTGGTGGTCACTGACAAACTGACCAGCTACGGCGCCGCACACCGCATCGTGATGCCCTCGGTCGAACACCGCAAGTCGGAGTATCTGAACAACCGGGCGGAGAACTCACACCAGCCCACCCGGGCACGCGAACGAGCGACTGACCACGTGGCCAGTCTAGGTTGGCGCTGCGAGTCGGCCAGCGTGTCGCCGAGCTGGTGACGGTGCCACTATTGGGGGAGCATTTCCTGCGCCGCCCCATCGAGCACGTCCGTACTGGAGGGTTCCAGATCGAACGCCACGAGCGGTTCGCCGCGGGACTGGTCGAGCGGCTTCGCGCCGGCAATCCGGCTGACTGACCAGGCTGCCTGGTCAGCGGCGGCGTAGGGCCACTCGTTGTTGCTCACGGTGATCGTGTGTGGCGGGACTCATCGCTTGGTCGCCTCGTCGCGGTGAGGGTGGCACGGGCTGCTCCCAGCGCGGTCTCCCAGTCGCCCCGTTCCAGCAAGAACCGCACGTCCTGGAGCACGCGTTGCAATCGGGCCACTTCGGAGTCTGCGAGGAGCGGGGCGGGCGGAGCAACACTGGCGCGCCCGTCGGGTCAGGTGATTTAGCGATAGGTCCAAGACCTTGTGCGCCTTCTCGGCGCTCATCAGACCACCCCCACGGGTTGCGTCCCCGAGATGGTGTACGGAGTTATCGCCGGTCAGCGGCGTGGCGTCGTGAGACGGCCACCGTGTCGATTTCCGCTTCAACGTGTAGGTTCCCGCGGTTAGACCGCTTCTCCTCTCGCAGCCCGCATAAGATCCGCAGGCTTTGAGTATCAGCGCCAACGACAATCAGGGCGACCGTGGTTACACTCTGTGCTAGGGGCGAGAGGGAGGACCGTGGTGGGAATAACCTGGCCGCTGCGTGCCGCGCGTGAGCGGGTGGCATCCCGGCCGGCTCCTGGTGGCTGGGCGAGTCTCCAGACCTGGCGCCGGTACGGCGTTGACGAGCGTCACCGCGCAACGCTGGAGCACGATGTCATCGCGCTCTCGTCTATCCAGATCATGAGCTGTAAATGGGCCTGTATCGTGAGGAGCAGTCATGTACATCGTCGAACGGCGCGGAATTTCCCTTGGCGCTCTCGTGTACCTGCTTATTGGTCTGGTGGTAGCGCTCAGTACCGGATACGGGATCACCAGTCTCGGTCAACTCCTGAACTTCATCCTGGTGCTGTTCCTCTGGCCTCTCGTGTTGCTCGGTGTTGACCTCCACGTCTTCGCCTAGGCTCAATGTCGCTCAGCCAGTTGCCGCGGCCAGCACACGGTCGATCTCCCCGGCAAGCTCGACGTCCTGACCGGTGATCCCACCTTCGGAATGGGTACTGCAGCGGAAAGTCACGGTGCGCCATCGGATGTCGATATCAGGGTGGTGATTGCGCGCCTCGGCGATCTCGGCCACCGCGCGCACCGCTTCGATGGCCGCCGGAAAGCTGGGCAGTTTCGCTGTGCGCACGATCGCGTCACCGTCACGCTGCCAGCCGGTGAGCCCGTCCAGGGCACCGGTCACCCGCTCGTCATCCCAGAGTTGTGCCATGCGGTCATCCTGGCAGAGGACTGTTCCTGCCTGGGTCTCGATGCAGCCATCTCGCCACCTCCGGGTCGCCGAGCTCAGCGACCCGGAGGTGATAGCGACGAAGGTCGTCCTCGTTCAGCCGCGTGCGCCACTGCCCGCTGGTCCCCCGGTGGAAAAACTTTGCGTTGTCGTGCCACAGGGCGTCCCCCGGGTTGGGCACGAGGTCGTCGGCGCGGCGGCGCATCTCGTCGAACCGGGCGGCCGGCACCAGCTCCGGCCACCGTTGCTCGGGCACGTCGATGCCGAGCCGCCGGGCCAGGTAGCGCATCTGCCCGTCGAGGTCGGCCTGGAGATCGTCGTAGTGCAGCAGGACAAGGTTGGGGGCGCCGGTCGTCGCCGGCCAGAAGGTGCGGACGTGATGAAGGAGCAGCGCCAGGCCTACCGGTGACTCGCTGGCAGGCCTCGTGTCTTCCACCCACTGCCAGAACCGCTCGATCTCGGTTGGCGGCGGCACCGATGGTCCGTCGGGCAGCAGTTCGTCGACGTCCTCGAGGCCGACCGCCTTGCTCCGGGCGGCGAAGAAGGCGTCCATGTCGAGGTTGGTCTGGTGGTTGGACCAGGAGAAGCCCACGTCGCGGGGATCGCGGCCGATACAGATGTAGGTGGCCCGGTCGTCGAGCGGGAGACCGTCGAGTGGCGTGTGGGTCTTGATGAACCGTCGGTGGGGCTGCGCCTCAAGCGCCGAGAACAGTTCGCCACGGTCGGCCGTCAGCATGTCGAGCCACGGCGAGATCTCGGCAAGCGGCCGGTCGAAGTGCGGGGTCTGGAAGATCAGGAGGGCGCAGAGCATCTGCGTCCAGGTCGTGCCGCACTTCGACGGGGTGCTGATGACGATGTCGCCTTCCCGGAACGGAAAGCCCTCCCACCGGGCGCTGTCCGCCACGATCGACCGGTAGCGGATCGTTGCCTCATTCATGGATGAAGACGCTAGTAGCGGCGGTGTCGGTATCACCAGGGCCGAGCTCTGGGGCCGGTCCGGCGACGCCGGCGGGCGCAGAAGACCGACACACCGTGCACAGGAAGCCGACACACCGTGCACCGGAGCCGGACATGCGGGGGAGGGGTCAGGCTTCGCGGATCATCGTCCTGGCGAGGGTGAGGCCTACGCCGACGAGTAGGTAGCATCCGGCGCGGAGGGTGCTGGACGTTAGCCCGTCCAGCGGCACGGGGTCGCGCAGCACGTCGGCGATCGCGAACCACCCGGTGGTGAGCAGCGCCGGCTGCAGCCAGTCCAGGGCGGGGATCGCGGAGAGCACCCCGAACACGATCAGCCCTCCCAGCGTGGCCGCGAGCACCACCAGCGGGTGGTCGGTGGTCGAGGACACCGCCAGGGCCACCGCGCCCACCGCGGCGAGCTGCCCGACGGTCCACGCTGCGGCCAGCGCGACCCGCAGCAGCGCTGACCCCGGCCCGACCTCGGTGCCAGACAGCGTGAGCATGCCTCGGGCGCTGCCGGAAGGGCCGACCAGGACCAGCCCGGTGACGATGCCTACCACCGCGACCGCGGCGACCGCGGCCACCGCGACAGCCAGTACGCCGATCGCTTTGACTCCCACCAGCCGCGTCCGGCTCACCGGCGCCAGCAGCAGCCCCCGCAACGTCCCGTGCGCGGACTCGCCGGCCAGCGCGTCGGCGGCGGCCATCGCGACGGCCAGCGGCAGCAGCAGTGCCAGCGAGATCGACAGCGCCGCGACCGGCAGCACCAGCCCGTTACCGGCGACCTGGGTGAGCAACCCGGACCCGCCCGGCCCGTCGGTCGCCACGATGCCGATCCCGATCAGCACCGGGATCAGCGCGAGCAGGCCCAGCGCGACCTGGGTGCGCGGCCGGCGCAGCACCCAGCGCAGCTCGCTGCGCAGCAGCCGTACCAGCGGGGCGCGCACCGGACCGGGCAGCGGGGCGCTGCCCAGTTCGCCGACGGTGGACCCGGAAGCGGTCAATGCCCGTTCCCCTCGGTCAATTGCGCGAACAGCTCGTCCAACCCGGTCCGCCACCGCTGCACCTCGTGTACCGCGACGCCGGCGCCGACCAGCAGCGCGACCACCGCGGGCGGGTCGGTCCCGATCAGCTCGACCCGCACCCCGTCCGGGCAGACCGCGGCACCGATCCCGGCTGCGCGCAGCGCCTGCATCGCCACGGCGGAATCCGGGGTGCGCACGTCCAGCGCGGGTGCCTCGCCGTCGAGCAGCGCGGCCAGCGGACCGGCCGCGATCAGCGACCCCTCGGCGAGCACCGCCACATGCGTACACGTCGCCTCGACCTCGGTAAGCAGGTGGGAGGACACCAGCACGGTGGCCCCGCCGGCGTGCAGCTCGGCGATGATCCGCCGGACCTCGCGGGTTCCCGCGGGGTCCAGGCCGTTGGTCGGCTCGTCGAGTACCACCAGGCGCCGGGACACCAGCAGCACCGCGGCCAGACCCAAGCGTTGTTTCATGCCCAGCGAGTAGGCGCGGTAGCGCCGACCGGCGGCGGGCGCAAGGCCGACCCGTTGCAACGCCGTCTCCACCGCGTCCGGGATGGCCCGGGTGGGCAGCAGCGGTTCGGCGGCCGCACACCGCCGCAGGTTCTCCCGGCCAGAAAGGAACGGGTGAAAGCCGGGGCCCTCCACCAGCGCACCGACGTGCGGCAGCACCTTCCCGGCGGCGGCCGGCACCGGCGCGCCGAGCAGCTCCACGGTGCCCGCGGTGGGCCGGGACAGCGCCAGCAACATCCGGATCAGGGTGGTCTTGCCCGAGCCGTTGGGGCCCAGCACACCGAGCACGGCGCCGGCCGGCACGTCGAGGTCCACGGAGGACACCGCGACGGTGGCGCCGAACACCTTGCGCAGTCCCCGAACCCGGATCGCCGGCCCGGCCTGCCCGGCCGGTGCCGCGATCGCGGTGGGGGTGACCGATGCGGCTGTCACCGGGCCAGGGCCTCGTCGAGTACCTGCTGCGGAACCGCACCGGCGGCGACTCGCCCGTCGGAGGCCACCAGGACGGTGATCACCGCGGTCTGCATCACCCAGCCGTTGCCCCACGGCCCGCTGACCGGGCGGCCGATCTGCTGGACCATCGCCAGCGGATCGCGTTGCGGATCCGAGCCGGCCCGGGGAAGTTGACCGAGCACCACGGTGTCCCACCCGTCACCCTGGGTGCGGAGCATGCCTTGTGCACCTTTCAAACGCCCCGGCGAGCCCGCCTTCGGCCCGTTCTTTGACGGATCGAGCCGCTCCACCGTGACTCCCGCCGGCGGGGTGAACTGGAACAGCGCCGGGTCCTGCGCGCCGACGTTGAGGTCGGCGAAGCCGATCTGCAGGGCAGGGTCGGCGGATCCATTGGTCAGCACAGTGAACTGCAGCGGAACCCGCATGACCAGGTCGACCGCCACCCGCACCTCCCGCAGCAGGGTCCGCTCGGTCGGCGCGGGGGTGAGTACGAGCTGGTAGACGGGCCGACCGGCGACGTAGCCGGTGCCGTCCACGGTCAGCGTGCTGTTCTGGCGCACGGCGCCGACCAGCTCCCGCGCCGCCTGCGCCGGGTCGGTCACCGGGGGGCCCTGGTGAGCGGGTGCAGCGCCGTGCTCCTGCGCGGTCGCGGTGCGCGAGGAGGAGTCGTAGCGCCACAGCGTCGTGCCGTCCTCGATCAGCACCTGCTCACCGCCACGGGAGGGCAGCGCCAACCGGCCGCGGCCCTGCCCGTCGGACCAGACTCGGAAGGTCGTCACCGGTTGGGTCAATACCGTGGCTATGCCGGTCGGTAGCGGCAGCGCGGGTAGGCCCAGCGCGTTGTCCACCTTGACGGTGCCACCGAACGCCGGGGGTTTTGCGGTGAGCACCGATGCCACCAGATCCTCCGCGGACACCGGGGGCAGCGCGGGATCCGACCGGGCAGTGGCGGGCATGCTCAGCACGCCCAGGCCGATCGCGCCGGCTATCACCGCAGCCAGTGCCGCCCTCACGAGCCTCATCGCTTCCTCCCGACCATCGGCGCTGGTGATGATGCTGCACCGACCCGGCTGAGAAAGCTCTGAGACCGACCTCCTGCGGTCCGGTCGCGTAGGAGGCTGGATATGGCGCCGGAGGCGTCGCGTTCGGTGGCCGATGTGGCTCGGCGCTGCCGTTGACGATCTTGGAGGACCTGCCGATGGCGGTCGTCATCGTCGATGCGAACGAGAAGATCCGCAACTTCCTGCCGCAGCTCGATGAGTTGATCGCCGAGGGCCTGGTGATCGTCGACCCGGTCGAGGCGATCCGCTACATCGGCCGCGGCCTGATCGCCGGGCTGGGCGCGGGCTACGCGGCATCGTCATGGCGCAGGTCCTGTAGCGGCGGCTCAAACGTAGTGACGATGATCCCTGGGCGTGCGTGCCCACATCCACCCGTCCCGATGACACCGGAGGTGGGGGGCCGGGCGTGTCTCGTCGCCGAGCGCGCGGATCGAGGTGCCAGTGGTAAGAAGTTGGACGTGACCGGGCGCTGTCGACTGGTAACTAATCTTATGTGCTTGGCCTCAACCTCAACACCATAGCGTCCATTATCGGGGCGTCAGGAAACGGTTGTATCTCGCGTATCTTCCGCCACCCCCATGCCAAGTACGCGGATCGGGCAGCGACGTTGTCGGGCCGCACGAGCAGATGGGCTAACCGCTCTGCCCGGTTCTCAAGGAGCGCATCATGGAGTGCGCGGCCGAACCCATGACGCTGCCAGGCAGGGTCGACTGCAAGCTCGCGGAAGATATACACCGGCTCAGGCCGTTCAGGGACCGGCACATCAGGGAGAGCGTCTCGAACTTCGTTCCAGACATCCTGTGTCCTGTCCCGAGGGCTACCAAAGGCATAGCCGACCATGACGTCATCCAGCCAGCCTGTCACGGTGCCAAAACCGCGGCCCGGTGCATACAGTTCTTCCAGGCGCTCCCAGAACTGCGCTGGGCTGTAGAATGGAATGTGTTGTTGGTCGAGATGACTCCTCAAGTACAGTGCCTTAAGTGGCTCACGCAACTGGATCGTATCGGCAGCATCGTGGCGGGCTATCCGCAGCTCTGGCTTGGTCACGAAATTATATCCTTGTGGTACTGATTAGTAAACTGGTTGGCCTGGCCGGGAAATGACGACTCAAGGCACTCGCGGTATTCTTGTGCCCAGCCTTGTTGCCGCTCGCGTGCCGGTATGACATCAAGTACTCTCTGGCCGAGATCCGCGACCGGGCGAATGCGGTGCATCACGGGCAAGTTGGTAATGGTCGTTTGGGCATGACGGGTGCCTTGTGTGAAGTCGCCGCTGCGGACGAGGCATAGCGCCCGCTGTAGCTCAATCTGTGCCGGGCTGCGCATATCAGAGTCGGGATACAATCTCAGTGCCGCCTGTTGCGCTTGTTCGGCTTTCGCGAAGTCGCCCAGGTGCGAGTAAACGAAGCTCTCTGCGAAACGCAGTCGCTCCTCGCCCCAATCAAATGCCGAAATCGAATCGGTGTGGCTGAGGGGTGTCGGGAGCTTGCCGAAGCACTCGCGCACCTGGCATAACGCTTGTTCGGCTTCGACATATCGGCCCGCGAGCGCCAAGGTTTGCGCTTTGCCCGAAAATAGTTCCGGCAATGCCTCGGGCGGTGCCTCGTCGAGGCGTGTCTCAGCTTCCCTGACGAGTTGTAGGATTACTCTGACCGGACGGTGCTCATAACCAGCGCGAACCACTTCGCGGCCTCGTATCCAGAACATGGTGTAGGGATCACCGGCCTCATCAGCGGCATGGCGGGCCGTTCGCCACCAGCGTCGTGCTGCAAAGAGGTTACCCAAGTTAGCGACCGTCTGTGCCGTGAAAGCGGCCAGCAGCGCGCCTACCTGCAATAATTGCCGCTGAGCTGTCTCGTCCGGGTGTCGCTGGATTGTAAGCTGCAAACCATGGAGATCGGCGATGAGAGCCTGCAACAATGCTGCCGGCTCCGTAGCGAGATAGGCCTGCCCGTAATCCAAGGCGATCTCCTGCCAGTCGTCCACGTCAGCCGTGACCCGCTCGTCGATCATGACATGGTTCAGCTCGCGTCGGACGACCTCTAGGCCTAAAGTCGAAGCAGTGCCGCCGACGCCGAGACCGGTGAGCGTAGCAGCCTGTAAGAATGCTCGTCTTTTCATCATATCTTCACCATCCTCGCCCGCCAGTTGCCGGAGCGGGCCGAGATTACTGCCAAGGAAGAACGGTAAGGATGTTACCAGTCTAGCGCTGCCTGCTTGCCCTGTCGAAAGAGCCGAACCCGACTTGACCCAACCATTCGCATCAGCCGGGTGCCGGCGGTCCGGCACGTCCTGGTCCGAGAGATCGAACCACAGCAGCTCCGGTGGGATGCGGAGCACACGTGCCCAGTACCTCAATGTATCCAAATTGAGGATTGGCGGACCAGTCTCAATTCGGCTGATCTGCGGCTGCTTCAGGCCGAGCCATTGTCCCAGCAGCCCCTGCGAAATGCCGCCGGGGCCGTACACCGCGCGGTGGTACGGGTTCATGCGGTAGGCGCGACCCACTCGGCCGATATGCTGGGCGGCAAAAGCTTCACAGCACTGTTCCGTGTCCCAGAAATCGGCCGAGACCTCTGGAGGGGCGATGAACTTGTTCCGCGAAGCTCGCTGGCATCGGGCGCATTGGCGCTCGGCGTTGTCCGTTGCCAAGTGGGTACCGCAGCGGCAATACCGCTGCCGTCCTGGCCGTGACCGCACGGTGACCCTCCAATCCGTATCCGATCTGCGAGACAGTGTAACGGTCGCGCCTCGCCCTTGATCCACGGTCGAACCGACGACGATTGTCTCACCTGTGCGGTGACGAATGCGTCTATTCGGCGTTCGTCATGCGCCCGAACATACCCATCCAGTTGAGTGATCTCCCATGGCCCCAGGGCCGGGCTGAGCACTGGCCTGGTGTGCGTCCCTCATCGGGGACGCCTCCCCCGCTTCCACCAGTCCGTCCTCCCCGGTCCTGGGTGCCATCCAGCGTAAAAGGACACCGCACAGACAGGCTCACGAGTACGTGGAGCACGACGCCAACCAGACACACCGGGGCACTGACAACCAGCGTCACGGTGACGGCCAGGACCAACAGCAGCTCGGCAGCAGGCACCGCATCCGGCCGGGTACGGCCATGCCGCCCACGGTGTTCGTGGCCGATATCGGCGGTGGGCCCTTGTTCCTTCAGGGCTGGTGGGACAGTCCGAGCGGTGGACAGGGTGAGGCGCTGTGATCCGCGAGGACCGGGAGCTGCTCGCCGCGCTGGCCCGCCTCAATAGTGACATGGCATCGCTCGCCATGCGCATCATGGAGGGTAGCGCTGGTGCGGCCGAGCAGACGCACTACGCCCGGAGGCTGATTGCCGCTGGTGAGAGGCTGCGACGGCGGGCTGATGAGACGGCCGGAACGGTCATTGAAGGAGAGGTCCTTGCCAACGGACCGCTGACCCTTCCGGCGCATACTGTAGAACCCCATCAGGAGCCGTGAGTAACGTTTGCGAACGCGGCATCGGCTAGTTTTAGAGTACCTTGATAAGCTAGCCGACCAATTCCGAAGCAAAGAGCATGTAGCGCCAGCGGAACTCGAAGAGCAGGTAGTTCGGTTGCTAACAGGAGTGGCCATGTTACTCAGGCAGCACCGTGTCAACAAACGGGGCCGGTGCGAATACTGCGGATGGACGAGGTGGACCTGGCGGTTCTGGCGTAGACGGCCGCAGTGCATGGTTTATCTCAGCCTCGACTTCGCTGTGAGACAACCCTTGGATGCGGTGTGGCGGCGGCTGCTGGAGGACCGCAAGACGCGGGCAAAGTTGGATGACGTGCCGGAAGAATTGGCGAAAGGAAATGGGGTAGGACTCAACTGAGGAGCACTGTCCGTGAACTCGACGTGGCCGACGTTTCCAGCCCTTCCACATGTCGGTCTCGTCGAGTTCGCGGGGCGTGGCACTGACACACGCCCGACTATTCCCTGGAGCCGACTCTTACCTCACAGTTGGCTCGTCATAGCGGCCGTGCCGTCTGATCCCTATCACGGCTCACCGATAGCTACGAGCCGTGGTTTCCAGGCCCAGCACAGCGCGGAGCCGCGGTGCGCTCATCAGGCCTGCCGTTGGCCGCCCAGCGCGCTGGGCTTGCAGCAGGGTGGCTTCGACGTCGTCGACTGTGCTGCGCAGTTCGGCGCGGATGGTGTGATCGCTGGAGGCCGCGGCGTCGCGCGGGCTCAGATCACCGATCACCCCAGGAGTGTCGAGCCAGCTCGCTTCGGCATTGCGACTCATGCGGTCGGCGGACTCGCCCGCGTCGGCTGCGGACTGTGCGTCGAGAACGTAGCTTTCCAGGATGGCGGTTCGCCCTTCGCGGCCGCCGGGGTCCGGGCTGAGGCGCTCGGCGTGCCGGTCACGTTCGACAGCGTCCGGGGCGACGTCGCGCAGGTGGGTCTCGAGTTCGGCCAGTCGGGCCGGCGAGTTCGCGGTGATGGTGAAGTCCTCACCAGCACGGTGGATCTGCCCGAGACTCAGCACCCGACCGTCGGGCAAGTGCCGGTGCTGGGCGACCAGCTCGTCGCCGGTGTGGGTCAGCCGCTGGGCGAGTTGGTCGAAGGTGTGCTGCGCGCGGGGCACCTGGTAGGTGACGCTGCACTCGTACAGGTCGTCGCCGTCACTGTTGACGAACTGGATGGGGGGCTCGGGAGCGAAGAAGTCCGCGAACTGCTCCATCGATGGACCTGATGCAAGCAGGCCGGCCAGCTCGCGGCGGCGGTGGCGGGCGACGTGGACCGGCAGCGCGAGCATGCGAGGCCCGGTGTCGTCGTGCAGCAGCCGGCCGCAGAACAACTCCAGCCGCTGGGCGCAGCGCGAGAACAGCTTGTCGGCCAGGTGGATCGGGTCGCCATCCGGCAGGGCGCGCAGCGTGACGCTGGTGTCCGGCACAACGTCGAGTGTTTCGTAGAGCGTGACCGGGATCCGCCGCCAGGCTTCGATGAGGTCGCGTTCATCTGGGCGCAGCCAGTGGCCTCGGGCGGCGAGGAACCGCTCCACCAGACCACCCTGGAACAGGGCGAGATCCAGGAAGAACATCGCGCACCGCTGCGCGTCCCCGGTGCGGTCGATCAGTGGCGTGATCATCTCGAGGTGGGGAGCGCGCTCGGCGTAGGTGCCCAGCAGCGCGTAGACGAGCGGGGCTCGTGCAGCCAGTGCAGGTGGTGCGTCGCGCCGGCAGCAGATCTTGAACTTGCGGCCCGACCCGCATGGACAGGGGCTGTTGCGCCCGACATCGCTGGCCGTCGCGGTCGCGGCCATCGCGTCGCTGAGCCCCGGTCGCAGCGGGCTGGGAAGTTCGGCGCGCCGCAGGTATCGGTCAGCGGTGACGTAATCTCCGCGTGCGGCGGCGTACTGGGCGGCGTCATGCAAAGCCGGCTCCAGGGCGGGGCGCGGCATGAGCGCCTCATCGATCAGCTTGCAGGCGGTTGCGGAGTCCCCGGCGCCTTCGGCGGCGCGGGCGGCCAGCAGCGCGACTGCCGCCTTCGCTTCCCTGCCGCGCGCCTGCGACCGCAGCGCCGCAAGCTGCGGCTCGACCACACCGCCGCGTGCGGTATGGCACTCGATCCGGCCGGTCAGCGAGCTCAGCGCGTTATCCGTGGCCGAGGCCAGCGCATCGAGCAGGAACCGGGTTTGGTCCCCATCCGGCGGCCCCTCGGTGGTGAGCATTCCTGCGACGGTCTCGATGTCGATGAGCACGTCATTCTCGGCGGGCATCCCCGCAGGCTAGTCGACCGTGGCAGCCGCCGTGTCCTCCGCGGCGATAGCGTCGTGCTCTCGGGGCAGGTAGGGGCATGCTGGGTGCTGTGAGTCCGCGGGTGTTGGTGGTCGACGACGAGCCCGGGGTTCGGCGCGCGCTGGAGCGGGGGCTGCGCGCCGAGGGGATGCAGGTCGTCACCGCGTCCGATGGACCCAGCGGGCTGCGCGCGGCGTTGACCGGCAGTTTCGATGCGGTGCTGCTGGACATCATGCTGCCGGGCCTGTCCGGATACCGGGTGCTGGAGCGGCTGCGGGCGGCTGGGGTGGCCACCCCGGTACTGCTCGTCTCGGCCAAAGACGGCGAGATCGACCAGGCCGACGGGCTGGACCTCGGCGCCGACGGTTACCTGGTCAAGCCGTTCTCCTTCGTGGTGCTGGTCGCCCAGCTGCGCGCCGTGCTGCGCCGGCACGCCGACCAGCGCCGGGAGACGGTGCTCACCCTCGGCGACCTGGTGATCGACCCGGCGCGGCGGCGGGTGAGCTGGGCCGGGCAGCAGGTGCAGCTGTCGCCCAGAGAGTTCGCGGTGCTGGTGGCGCTGGCCCGCCGGGCCGGCAGCGTGGTGAGCAAGGATGAGCTGCTGCGCGCTGTGTGGGGCGATGAGCAGGCCGCCAGCCGCAACGCCGTGGAGGTCTATGTCGGCTACCTGCGTCGCAAACTGGACGCGGTCGGTGGCGGTGCTGTGCTGCAGACAGTGCGCGGGCACGGCTACGCAGTGGGAGCACTGGACGGCCCGTGAAGGCGCTAGGTCGTTCATGGGTGGGCCGGATGTGGGTGGGCCGCCCGTTGCCGCTGCGAGTCGCCGCGGTCGTCACGGTGGCGGGTCTGGTGCTGTTTGTGCTGCTGGCCAAGGCCTCGACCGCGGTGGTGGCGCGAACGCTGACCCACGCCCTGGACGGCGAGCTGGTCGCCGCAGTGACCACCGCCGGGCCCGCCGTGATGGCCGGGCGTGCAGCCCCGCAGTTGCCCGGACCCGGACTGGGCGGCGAGGTCCGGATCCGGGTGCTGGACCGGGCTGGAACACCCGTCGATGGCGGCGGGGCGCCCCCGCTGTCCGCGCCGGACGTCCGCCGGCTGCTGGCCGGGCAGGCCGTGTGGACGTTCGAGCCCGGCCGACCCAGTGACCCGACCCGGTGGTCCGGGCGAGTGGTCAGCGCCCCGGACGGCACGCCCCGGCTGATTGTGGCCGGCGCTGAGTCGGTCGCCCATGCGACGCTGATCGGACGAACCGCCGTGGCGCTCCTGGTGGCCGCGGTGCTGGCCGCGCTGGCGATGGGCGCCGCCGGTTGGGTGGCCGCCCGGTTCGCGTTGCGCCCGGTGGCCCGGATGCGGGTGGCGGCGACGGAGCTGCCGGCGGGGGAGAGGTTGCCACTGCCGGCGGCCCGGGATGAGCTGCGAGCGCTGGCTGAGGCGCTCAACGACCTGCTGGGTCGCCGGGACGCGGCGACCGAGCGGCTGCGCCGGTTCACCGGGGACGCCGCACACGAGCTGCGCTCGCCCGTCGCGGCGATCCGGGCCCAGGCCGAGGTGGCGGTGACTCACCCGGACCCGGAGCTGGCCGGGGAGACCCTGGCCGACGTCGCCGTCGAAGCGCAGCGGCTGTCCGCGGTGCTGGATGACCTGCTCGCGCTGGCCAGATCCGATGCCGGGCAGCGATTGCCGGCCGAGCCGGTCGACCTCGCCGAGGTGGCCCGGCACGCGGCTCGCCGCGCCGGGAACGGGGAGGCTACGGTCCGGGTTACCGCCCCCGCGCCGGCGGTACTGCACGCCGCGCCCAGCGACGTTGCCCGGGTGTTGGACAACTTGCTGACCAACGCCGTGCGGCATGCCCAGCACACCGTGCGAGTCGCGGTACTGCCGGGTATTGACGAGGTGCGCGTGCTGGTCGACGACGACGGCGGCGGGGTGCCTGTCGAGCACCGGGAGCGGGTGTTCGACCGGTTTCACCGGGTGCAGGGTGACCGCGACCGCAGCACCGGCGGCACCGGGCTCGGTCTGGCGCTGGTCGCTGAGACGGTGCGCCGTTACGGTGGCACCGCCCGGGTCGGGGAGGCCCCGGACGGCGGCGCCCGCTTCGAGGTGCACTGGCCCGTTGGTCGCCCTTCAAGGGCTACCAACCCGGCCTCCGAGAGCCGCTAACCACTACCAACCCCGGCCTGGCGCCGACGGCAAGTCGCCCAGCCCATGATCACCTACTTTGTCATGACCAGGGTGGCACCACAGTCCGTGCTAGTCGAGCATGATCACTGTTTGGGAAGAATCAGCCGCGCTGGCAGCGGCTGATTCTTCCCAAACAGTGATCATGTTGCGGCCGGGTGATCCGTCGGTGATCACCGGTTCGTCAAGCCAGGCATCGGGTAGGTTTTGGTGAACCGGTGATCATGATATGGAGGCAACCGTGCTGCGCCGCCACGCCGAGCAGTCCCGGGGCCACGCCGAGCAGCACAAAGCCGCCTCGGCGGTGGTCGCGGCGGCTGTGTTACGCGACACCCGAGTGCTCGCTCAGCAGCGGGCGCACCCACCCGCAACCGCGGGTCGCTGGGAGCTGCCGGGTGGCCGGGTCGAGCCGAATGAGAGCGCCCGGGATGCGCTGGTCCGGGAGTGCCAGGAGGAACTCGCCGTTGAGATCGTGCCGGGCGAGCAGCTCGGGCCGGATGTGCCACTTCCCGGCGGTGACGTGCTGCGGGTGTATACCGCGCGGCTGGCTGACCCGGCGGCGCAACCGTTCCCGGTTGAGCACGCCGCGCTGAGGTGGGTGGACGTCGCCGAGCTGGCCAGCCTGGATTGGCTGGACGCCGACCGCACCGTCTTGCCCGACCTTGCGGCGCTGCTGAGAACTGCCAGGTGAGGCGGGCCATCCCAGCGCGGCCGGGTAACGTGGGTATTCCCCGGCATCCATGGAGGAGTTCCCGCGTGCCCACCGCCGCCCCCATCCGCGTGCGCACCGACCTGCGCAACGTTGCCATCGTTGCGCATGTCGATCATGGTAAGACGACGCTTGTCGACGCCATGCTGCGCCAGTCCGGCGCGGTGACCGCACGAAGCGACGTGGACCGTGTGCTGGACTCCGGTGATCTGGAGCGGGAGAAGGGCATCACGATCCTGGCCAAGAACATGGCCGTCACCCGGTCCACACCGCACGGTGTCGTCACCATCAACGTGGTCGACACTCCCGGGCACGCCGATTTCGGCGGCGAGGTGGAGCGCGGGCTATCCATGGTGGACGGTGTGCTGCTGCTCGTCGACGCCAGCGAGGGCCCGTTGCCGCAGACCCGCTTCGTGCTCCGCAAGGCGCTGGCGGCGCACCTGCCGGTGGTGCTGGTGGTGAACAAGGTGGACCGGCCGGATGCGCGGATCGCTGAGGTGTTCGACGAGACTCACGACCTGCTGCTGGACCTCGCCGCGGACCTGGAAGGCCTCGAAGCCGCTACCGCCGAGTCGGTGCTGACTATGCCGGTGCTCTACGCCAGTGCCCGGGCCGGGCGGGCCAGCCGCAACCGCCCACCCGACGGCGAACTGCCGGACGCCGACGACCTCACCGCGCTGTTCGACACCATCTTCGAGCACGTGCCGCCCCCCGCGGGCGATTCCGAGGCACCGTTGCAGGCACATGTCACCAACCTCGATGCATCGACCTTCCTGGGCCGGATCGCGCTGTGTCGGGTCCGCGCCGGGCGCCTGCACAAGGGTCAGACCGTGGCGTGGTGCCGGGAAGACGGGTCGATCCGGCCGGTCCGGATCACCGAGCTGCTGCGCACCGAAGGGCTCAACCGGGTCCCGGCCGCCAGCGCGAAGGCCGGTGACCTGATCGCCATCGCGGGAATCGCGGAGATCACCATCGGTGACACCCTTGCCGACGTCGACGATCCCCGCCCGCTGCCCCGGATCACCGTGGACGAGCCGGTGATCGCGATGACGCTCGGGATCAACACCAGCCCGCTGGCGGGCCGCGGCGGGGGCGGCAAGCTCACCGCGCGGCTGGTGCGCAACCGGCTGGACGCCGAGCTTGTCGGCAATGTGAGCGTCCGGGTGTCGCCGACCGGATCCCCAGACACCTGGGAGGTGCAGGGCCGCGGTGAGCTGGCGCTGGCTGTCCTGGTGGAGACCATGCGGCGAGAGGGTTTCGAGCTGACCGTCGGCAAGCCACAGGTCGTCACCCGCACTGTGGACGGCACACTGCAGGAACCGTTCGAACACCTCACCATCGACGTGCCCGAGGAGCACCTCGGTGCCGTCACCGAGCTGCTGGCCGCTCGCAAGGGCCGGGTGGAGCAGCTGGGCGCAACGTCGGGGGACGGCTGGGTGCGCATGGACTTCAGAGTGCCCTCGCGTGGGTTGATCGGTTTCCGCACCGAGTTCCTCACCACCACCCGCGGCACCGGCATCGCCCACCACGTCTTCGATGGCTACCGCCCGTGGGCCGGCGAGCTGCGAACCCGTCGCTCCGGGTCGCTGGTCGCTGACCGGTCCGGTTCGGTCACCGGGTACGCGCTGGCACAGCTGGCTGACCGGGGCACCTTCTTCGTGGAGCCCGGCGCGGCCGTCTACGCCGGGATGGTGGTCGGCGAGAACCCGCGCGCTGAGGACATGGATATCAACGTCTGCCGGGAGAAGAAGCTCACCAATATGCGCTCTTCCACCGGTGACGAGCTGGAGCGGCTGGCTCGGCCACGGACGCTCGGGCTGGAGGAGGCATTGGAGTTCTGCGCGGCCGACGAGTGCATCGAGGTGGCTCCGGAAGTGGTGCGGGTGCGCAAGGTCGTCCTGGACGCCACCCAGCGCGCCCGGCAACGCGCTCGTGAGCGGGTGACGCGGTCCTAGCCGAGGCATCCCCTGTCCCCGAGATGACCGTGCTACGGCACCATATCGCCCCGTGAGAACGCTCGGCGGCGCGTGCAGGGTGGTGACGGCGCTGATCGCTGGCGCCGCGCTCGCCGCGTGCACCGCGCAACCGCTTCCGGTCCTGCCGGGCAACGGCCCGGTGAGTTCCCCGGTCGCCCCTCCCCTCCCGCGAGAGCTAGTGTTTGGGGTGGACCGGCTGGTCAGCGGCTTCAACCCGCACACCCTGGCTGACCTGACACCGGTCTCGGAAGCGGTCGCCGGCCTGCTGCTGCCCTCGGCGTTTCACCAAACGCCGGCGGGTCAGTGGGTTCTCGACGACACGCTGTTGAACTCCGCCGCGGTCACGGACACCGCACCGTTCACCGTCACCTACCGGATCCGGCGCAATGCGCAATGGTCGGACGTCACCCCCATCGCCGCTGAGGACTTCGGCTACCTCGCCGAACAGATGCGTACCCAGCCCGGCGTGCTGGACTCGGCCGGCTACCAGCTGATCGACCAGGTGGTCTCGCGCGACGGTGGCAAGACCGCCGAGGTGGTCTTTCACCGGCCCTTCGCCGGCTGGCGCACTCTGTTTCGACACCTGCTGCCTGCACACCTGCTCAAGGATGCGCCGGGCGGTTGGAACAAGGGTCTCGACGCCGGTCTCCCGGTCTCCGGTGGCCCGTTCGCGATGGTCTCGGTCGACGCATCCCGCGGGGAGATGGTGCTGGCCCGCAACGATCGGTACTGGGACACCCCGGCGCAGGTGGATCGGATCCTGTTCCGCCAGGGCAGCGATGCGGCTTTAGCGGAGGCGCTGCGCACCGGTGGTGCGCAGGCCGCCCTGTTCGGCCGCCCCAATGCCATCACCGAGTCGTTACTGCGCGCCGCGGACCTGCCGGTGACCCCGGTCGTCGTGCCGCAGCCGGTGCTCGCCTCGGTGCTGTTACGCCCGGCCAGCCAGGTGCTGGACGACCAGCGGGTGCGTACCGCGGTGGCGGCGGCCCTGGACCGCCCGGCACTGATAGCCACCGGCGTCGCCAGCGGTCCCTCCGCGGCGCTGCGGGCTGACTCGATGGTGCTCGCCCCCTCAGCGCCGGGTTACCAGGCCACCGCGCCGGTCTCCGGAGTCCCCGTGGCGCCGGATCCGGATACCGTGCGCCGGTTGCTCACCGACGCCGGGTACACCCGTGGTCGGGCAGGCTGGGAACGCGCAGGGCAGCCGCTGCGGCTGGTGGTGGCCGCGCCCGCGGATCGTGAACCGTACGGGACGCTCGCCGCACGAGTGGTCGATCAGCTTCGGACCGCCGGCATCGAGGCGCAGCTGCGTGAGATCGACCCCGACGAGCTGTTCGGCACCATGCTCGGCCCGAAGCCGGGAATCAACGAGGTGTCGTTTCGTCCAGGCACGGCCCAGGTGGCCAAGCCAGAACCTGACATCCCAGGCGCTGACATACCAGAACCTGACATCGTTGTGCTGCCGCAGCCGGTAGCCGGCCACCCCGTCACCCAGCTGGCATCCTGGTATGGCTGCCCCTTGGTTGTGCCGGCCAGGCTGGCGCCCGCGCCACCCAACCCGGCGGGATTGTGTGACTTGACCCTGCAGCCGCTCATCGAACGGGCGCTCACCCAGGGCGACCCGGTGGGCACGGTCGCCCGTACCGTCGAGTCGGCGCTGTGGGAGCGGGCGGTGACGATCCCGCTCTATCAGCAGATCTCGCTACTGATCACCACGAGTCAGCTGCTCGATACGGCGCCGGGGACGGCGCTGGAAGGTCCTCTCGACGGCGCCGCGCGCTGGCGGCTTCGCAGGTAAGGGAGGAGGTCCGTTGATGGTGAGGTCGAGGCGGATGCCGCACCTGATCAGCCTTCTGGTGGGGATTGTCTGCGTTGTCCTCGCCGGCTGCGTGGCCGCTAACGGGACTGATCGTCCCGCCGGACGCGGCGGCGGGACGGCGGAGACGGGTGCGGGCGGCGACGACGGAGACGGATCCTATCGGGCTCCCCAGGTCCCACCCGGACCTGCGATCGTCATCGCGCACGATGCTCCTTACTTCGCGTACAACAACAAGACTGCGCAGGCGAACAACAACCCGGGCAACGCCCTGGTGCTCAACCAGGTTCTCGTAGACCCGTTCATCGTCGACGGAAACGGCAAGTTCCTCCTCAACTCCGACGTGCTGGTGTCAGCCGAGCTGACGTCGAAGGACCCTCAGGTCGTGACGTACAAGATCAAGCCGAACGTCAGGTGGTCGGATGGCCAGCCGTGGAATTGCGACGACTTC
Organism: Pseudonocardiaceae bacterium; assembly: GCA_050700115.1. GTDB lineage: Bacteria > Actinomycetota > Actinomycetes > Mycobacteriales > Pseudonocardiaceae. The sequence continues at coordinate 122,991 of JBOHGG010000008.1, read as the reverse complement.
TACCTCGCCTGGCTCGCCGGCAGCGGAAAATCTCCGTATTTCACGCCGGCGACAACGCGGGGATATGAGCGGGCGACTGCCGATTGTCGTGACGAGAACACATTCGTCGAGACCTACCAGTCACCATATGCCGACTGGCAGCGAAATTATATTCAGCACGCCATCCTTCCGGCGCACATCCTTGAGCGGGAGACCGGGATCGCCGACATCACCGCGCTGAGCCCGCAGTCCGCGCCGGCCGACCTGAAGAAGGCCGGTGACTTCTGGAACAGCCAGTGGACCGGTTTCAACGCCACCACAATGCCGGGATCGGGACCGTATCAGATCGACAGTTCGACGGAGGGTGAATCGACGCCGGGCAAGCAGACCGCGCTGACCCGCAACAAAGCGTGGGTGGGCAACCCCGGAGGTCCGGAGCGGATCGTTCTCACGTCCGTCGACGGCGCGGCGGCCGTGGCCGGCTTGGCGGACCGACAGTTCAGTGTGGTCCAATTGTCGGCCGATCCGCTGATGGCGGATCGGTTACGCGCGCTGGAGGGTCAGGGCGTGATATTCGAGGCGCGGGGCGGGCCCACCGTCGATCACTTGGACCTCAATCTGGCTAGTGCGCTGTTCAAGGATCCTGTCGTCCGGACTGCTTTCGCCCAGTGCGTCGATCGCAACAAGCTGGTCGACGAACTGGTCCGCGGTGTGCTCCCGGAGACGCAGCCCCTGGGAAGCCTTGCAGCTGCGCCGGGTGATGCGGCCTACGATGACCTCTACTCCGAGAAGATGGTCGCCGACTCGCAGAAAGCACAGGTGACACTGGAGCGAGCGGGTTGGGTGCTAGGTAGCGACGGGGTGTATTCGCGGGAAGGTCAGCGCCTGTCCTTCTCCATCAGCCACGACGCCTCGCCGGATCATGCCCGGGCGGTCGAGCTCATCCGGACGCAATGCCGGCAGGCTGGGATGGAGATCGCTGACGGGGCTACTCCAGGGGCTCTGGACGAGGCACTTGCCCGCGGCACGTTCGACGTCGCCCTGACGACGAGCTCGCGTACTCCGCGCGTGGGGTCTCTGGCCGACCGTTACGCGACCAAAGGCAGGTTCAACTACCAGCATTACACCAATCCTGGGGTCGACGCTGCGCTGGGTGTCGCGCAGACGGAGTACGCCGAGTCCACCCAGACAGCCGCACTTCGGAAAGCAGATCAGCTCCTCGCCGATGACCTGGTATCGCTTCCGCTATACCAGATTCCGATCATGTGGGCCTACACCAACGACATCGACAGCGTCTACCGCAATGGTTCCAGCGGTGTCACCTGGAACGCCAACGAGTGGAAGGTGGGGTAACCCAGCCACGCAGCTGCGTCAGGTGGGGTCGCTGCCGCGTAGGGCGGCCCACCATAGGGCCAGGGTAGCGGTCAGCGAGGTGGCGCACGCCCAGGTGAGCACGCCGCCACCGTCGAGGAAAGCCCAGAGCAGACCAACCACGGGGGCCGGGGTAACCAGCACTGCGTCGGTCTGCAGCTGGCGGCGCCAGCTGGTGCCGGCAAGCGCCTCGGGGTCGGGGCGTGCTGGGCTGTCGATGCGCCGGCCACGAGGTTCGGTGACCCGGATCGGGCCGGACGGATCCAGCCAGACGCCGTCGACATCGGCGCCAACGAGTCCGCGACGACGCGGATCGCCGTGCAGCTGCACCGAAGCGGGAGCTGGCAGCCTCGCCAGGATCGGGTCGAAGTGAACCGGGATCCACCGCGGTGGTGAGTCCAGCTCGAGCCAGGATCGGGTCATCAGCCCGGATTGCCAGCGCACTCTCCGGGCTGGCATGGGCCGCCCAGGCCTGCGGCGCAGCCGGCGCCTGCTGATCACGTGCCACCCGGCGGTGATCAGCACGATCGCCGCGATCAGGCCGCTGAAGGCCATCCCGGAGGCAGCGCGGTCCACCGCGGCCAGCTCGGTGCTGCCGGGGATGAACACGGTGGTGGGCCTGCGGGGGTCGTACGCCACCTCGGCGCGGGTCCCCACCGGGGGTGCCGGCACCGCCAGCGCGACGGTGTCGGTTCGGTGCGCTCCAGCTGCCGACCAGCGGATGTCAACGGTCCGGCCCTCGGCCCGAACGACCTCGCCGGAGGAACGCGCGGTTGCCGCCGCAACCTGCCCACCGACTGTTCCCAGCGTCCAGGCGGACAAGCCCGCGATCAGCGCGCAGACCAGCAGGACCAGCACGGACGTACCCGCCCCGTACCGCAGCGATCGGCTGCGGCCGGGGCGGGCACGTCCGGTCACCGGGTGAAGCCGATATCGGTGTAGACCTCGTCGGCGAAGCCGAATGCTCCGAAGTTCGCAACGCCGTCGCGCACTGCGATGACGTTGGGCCGTTGGTAGAGCAGCAGCGAGTGGCCACTCTTCCAGATCTCCTGGTCTATCTGGTTGGCCAGTTCGATCTTGCGGGCCGGGTCGAGTTCGCGTATGGCCTGTGCGTACAGATCATTGATGGTGTCGTTGCCGATACCACCGAAGTTCTGCTGGGTGTCACCCCTGGTGCCGTAGATCGAGCCCGTCGATGATACCGGAAAGACCGTGCCGATCCAGGAGAAGTGGGTGATATCAAAGTTTCCGCGGTTGATGTACCCCTCGAAGAAGTCGTTGAGCGGCACCGGCGTGATCTCGACCTTAACGCCGATCTGGGAAAGAAACTGCTGCACCTGGCGGGATTCTTGCTCGGCGACCGGCACCTGCGTGGGGATCACATCGCGGATCACCAGCTCCTTGCCGTTCTTGCTGCGTGTTCCCTCGCCTTGACGGTTCCAGCCGAGCTGGTCGAGTATCTTCGATGCTTCTTCCGGATTATAGGCGACAACCTGGGAATTGTCTTGGTGGCCGCGCTGCCCCTGGGCAAAGATGTGATTTCCCAGGGCCTTTGGCGCCGGCACGATGCGGCCGATCTGCGCCTGGGCGATGGCCTGGGTATTGATTCCTTTTTGGATCGCGATACGCAACTGCTGGTCAGCCAGAATGGCGTCGGTACGGCCATTGAACGTGATATGCCGGAAGTCCGGCGCGAGCGCCTTTCGCACCTTGACGCCAGGCGTGCTCTGTGCGCGGGTGAAGTCGTTGATGTCGGGGCCGATATCGATAAAATCGATCTCGTTGTTCGCCAGCGCGTCGAACTCTGCTTCGTCGGGGACGGTTCGGAAGATGATCCGATCCAACCGCGGTTGGCGCCCCCACCACTTCTCGTTGCGTACCACGGTGATGGTTTTAGCGACCTGGTCGATCTGCTCGACCTTGAACGGTCCAGCTGTAACGGGTAGGCCCTGGGTCCACCCGGTGTTGAACACATCCGGGTTCGTGTTGGTGGAGGCCGGGTACAGCACGGAGAACGGGCTTTGCCAGTCGGAGAAGGTTCTCGCGAAAGTCACCACCACCTGCTTGTCAGAGGTGCCGCGCTCGACCGAAGCGATGTCGGTGTAGCCAGTGCTCGACGAGATCTGAAAAGCCGGGTTGCTCCCGTTGAGAGCCTGCCATTGGGCCTGGAAGTCACGCCAGGTGATCGGTGTGCCGTCGCTCCAAGTGGCCTCGTCGCGCAGGTTATAGGTCGTCACCTGCGGATCGGTACTGGTCAGCTCGGCGGACTTGAGGTAATTTTCGTTGCTCTTCACCGTCCCGTCGGCCTGACTGAGGAATAGCACCGGCATGACGCTGCTGATCATTTCGGAGGTTGGGACGTACGTTCCGTCGAGGTGCTGGTAGTTGAAGTTGGGTGGGAATCCGGATAGCGGCCACCGGAAGGTGCCGCCGTCGCGCAACGTCTCGATCGGTGCCGCCCCGATGTCGATGGTGCCGATTTGTGGACCGGCTCCGACCTGCCCGCCCACACCTCCTCCGCAGCTCACCAGCACCAGCGCAAGGGTTGTGACCAGCACCCCCATTAGACGTTGTGGCATTTCGCCCGCCCTCTTTCGTGATCATGTGTCGGGATCGCAGTCACAGGACCGCGTGCGCCGCCGCGTAATGGCAGGCCGCCTCGTGCTCCGCCGCGCCCCGTTGCTCCCGGGCAGGCTCCTCCTGCTCGCAGCGTGACTGCAGCTCGGGGGTCAGTGCGGTGTAGCGGAAACAGCGGGTGCGAAACCGGCACCCCGAGGGCACGTCGGCCGGACTGGGCAGATCGCCGGTCAGCAGGATCCGATCCCGGGCGCGCTCCTTGACCGGGTCGGGGATCGGTATCGCCGAGAGCAGCGCCTGGGTATACGGATGCTGCGGCGCGTTGTACACCGCGTCAACGGGTCCGATCTCAATGATCCTGCCCAGGTACATCACCGCGACCCGGTCGGCGATGTGCCGCACCACCGCGAGATCGTGCGCGACCAAGAGCATGGCCAGGCCCAGCCGGGCCTGCAGCTCCTCGAGCAGGTTGATCACTCCCGCCTGGATCGAGACGTCCAGCGCGGACACCGGCTCGTCGAGCACGAGCACCTTGGGATCCAGCGCCAGTGCCCGGGCAATCCCGATGCGCTGGCGCTGCCCCCCGGAGAACTCCGCGGGGTAGCGGCTGGCGTGATCGGGTCCCAGACCGACCAGGCGCAGCAGCTCCGGGACCCGCCGCCGGATCTCCGTACGCGGCATCCCATGGGTACTCAGCGGCTCGGCGAGCACGTCGAACACCGGTAACCGCGGGTCCAGCGAGGCGATCGGGTCCTGGAACACCACCTGCAGATCCCGGCGCAGTTGCCTGCGCCGCCGCCGATCCAGCGCCGACACGTCGGTACCGAGCACCTCGATCCGTCCAGACGACGGTGCGGCCAGGTTGAGGATCTCCATCAGGGTGGTGGTCTTGCCGCAACCGGACTCGCCGACCAGCCCCAGCGTCTCCCGCTCGCGCAGCTCGAAGGAGATGTCATCGACGGCGCGCACCGTGCCCACCCGCCGGCGCAGGATCGCACCCTTGAGCACTGGGTAGTGCCGCACCAACCGCTCTACCCGCAGCACCGCTGCACCGCGTTCTGGATGCAGAACGCTCTCATCCCGACCCGGATTACCGCGGTCTGCATCCAGAACGCGGTAATCAGACCGGTGGCAGGCGGACTGGTGAGTGGCGGAGAGCGGTAACAGGTCGGGCTCGGTGGTGTGGCAGTGGTCGATCACCAGGGGGCACCGCGGGGCGAACGGGCAACCGGCCGGGAGTGCGACGGTCGAGGGGGGCTGGCCCTCGATCGGTACCAGCGCCACGCGCGGCCCGGCGTCCACCCGGGGGATGGAGCCGAGTAGTCCCCTCGTGTACGGCATCCGGGGGCGGGAGAAGATGTCGTCCACCGGGCCGGTCTCCACGGTGCGCCCCGCGTACATCACCTGCACCCGGTCGGCGAACCCGGCGACCACACCGAGGTCGTGGGTGATGAGCACAATCCCCGCACCGGTGACCTCCCGGGCGGTGGCCAGCACAGCCAGCACCTGGGCCTGCACCGTGACGTCCAGTGCCGTGGTGGGCTCGTCGGCAATGATCAGGTCCGGGTCGTTGGCGATCGCCATCGCGATCACCACGCGTTGCCGCATACCGCCGGAGAACTCATGCGGGAACGCCTGGGCTCGCCGCGCGGCGTCGGGTATCCCGACCAGGTCGAGCAGCTCCACGGCACGGCCGCCGGCCGCCTGTCGCGACAGCGTGCCGTGCACGAGCAGCGCCTCGGCCACCTGGTCACCCACGGTGTACACCGGTGTCAGCGCCGACAGCGGGTCCTGAAAGACCATCGCGATGCGCCGGCCGCGGATCTGGGACAGTTCGGAGTCCGAGCGCCCCAGCAGCTCACGGCCCTGGAAGCGGATCGAACCAGTGACCTTGGCCTGGGGCGGGAGCAGGCCCATGACGGCCAGCGAGGACACCGATTTGCCCGAGCCGGACTCGCCCACGATCCCGAGCGCTTCACCCGCGGTGACCTGGTAGCTCAGCCCCCGCACGGCGGTGACCCGACCCTCTTCGGAGGGGAACGACACCGCGAGGTCGGTCACCTCCAGTACCGGCTCAACCACGTATTACCTCCGGTTTCCGCGCTGGGAGTTCGGGTCGAGCGCATCGCGCAGCCCGTCACCGACGAAGTTCACCGACAGCACGGTGAGCGCCAGCAGCCCACCGGAGAACAGGAACAGCCAGGGGAAAGTCAGTGCGGAGTTGGTGCCCGACGCGATCAGCGTGCCCAGCGAGACGTCCGGCGGTTGCACTCCGAAGCCGAAGTAGCTCAACCCGGTCTCCAGCAGGATAGCGGCACCGACCGTGATGGTCGCATCGATGATCAGCAATGACGCCATGTTCGGCACGATGTGCCGGGCGATGATCCGCCATGGCGGCACCCCCATGAAGCGGGCCGCCAGCACGAACTCACGCTCGCGCAGCGAAAGGGTCATGCCTCGCACGATCCGTGCGGAGATCATCCACGCGAAGGCGGCCAGCAGCACGACGAAGATCAGCCACGTATCGCCCCGAAACGAAGGGGACAGGATCGCGATGATCAGGAAGGAGGGGAGCACGAGGAGCAGGTCCACCACCCACATCAGGGCCCGGTCGACCCACCCCCCGAAGTATCCGGCGGTCGCTCCTACGACAGCGGCGAGCCCGGTGGAGATGAGCCCGACCAGCAGCCCGATCGTCAGCGACTTCTGCAAGCCGCGCAGGGTCTGGGCGAACACGTCCTCGCCGATCTGGGTGGTGCCGAACCAGTGCTGCGCCGACGGGGGCTGCAGGTAGGCGTTGGGGTCCTGCTCGGCGTAACTCCACGGGGTGAGCAGCGGGCCCAGGAACGCCAACGCATACAGCAGCAGTACGCAGGCCAGCCCGAAGACCGCCAGCCGGTGGCGCAGGAAGCGGCGCGCCACCAGCCGGCTCCGCGTCGATGACCCAGTCAGGGCCTCGCCTGGGGCCTTGCCCGGGGCACCGGGCAACGCTGCGGTGCTGTGCGGATCGGCGATGGACGCAGACACCGGCTACCTCCTGTCAGATCCTGATCCGTGGATCGAGCGCGGCGTAGAGCACATCGGACAGCCAGCCCGAGAACAGCACCAGCACCGCCACGAACAGCGTCACCGTCGCGACGATGTTGGTGTCGTTCTGCTGTACGCCGTAGACGAACCAGTCCCCCATCCCGTACCAGCCGAAGATCCGCTCGGTGAAGACACCACCGACGATCAGCAGTCCGATCCCGAAGGCGAACAAGGTGGCCATCGGGATCAGCGCGGTGCGCAGTCCGTGCTTGAACAGAGCCTTGCGCCGGGTCAGCCCCTTGGCCTGCGCGGTGCGCAGGAAGTCGCTGCCCAGCACGTCGAGCATGGCGCTGCGCTGGTAGCGGCTGTAGTAGGCGATCTGGCCCAGGGCGATGGCCAGGGTCGGCAGCACCAGATGCGACAGCCGGTCACCCAGAGCGGCCCACCAGCCACCCTGAAAGCCGGGGGAGAACTCGCCGGTGAAGTACAGCACGGTGGTGCCCGCGGCGTCGTTGAGCTGCAAACCGCCGAACTTCAGCAGTGTGCCGATCAGGAACACCGGGGTGGACAGCACCAGGAAGGAGAACAGGGTCGCCGCGTAGTCGCTGGGGCGGTACTGACGGATCGCACTGGCCACGCCGACCAGCACGCCGACGGCGATGCCCACCACGGTGCCCAGGGCGAACAGCCGAAGGCTCACGCCGATGCGGCGGCCGAGCTCGTCGGTGATGGGTTGTCCGGTGATCGTCGAACCGAAGTCGCCCTGCATCACATCGCCCATCCAGGCCGCAAACCGGGCCGGAACGGGCTCGTCGAGCCGCAGTTCCGCCCGCTTGGCCTCGATCACCGATGCGGGCGGTGGGGGGTTGCGTCCCTGGAGCTGGCCGAGCGGGGAGAAGGTCAGCGACGCCAGGGAAAACGCCAGGAACGTCGCGGCCAGGCACAGCAGCACGTAGTTGGCCAGCCGACGTGCCAGAAAACCGGTCATCGCGCGCCCATCGTTTCACGTCAGAGGTCCGCGCACGCTACTACGGCTACCCGTGTGGAGAGTGTCATCCGATGACGGAGCGCAGGAAGCGGTGGGCGTAGGGTCACCGTTCCATGGGGTCCATGAGGCGATCAGGGATGTTGCGCGTAGGTGCGCTCGTCGCGAGTGCCGTCGTGGTGCTTGCGGCCTGCGGTGGTGGCGGTGGTGGTGCCGGTGAGGGCCAGCGCCAGACCGGGTCAGCGTTCGCCGCCTGCGAATCGAACCCGAACACCTGCAACTCCGCCGAGCGCGGCAAGCTGGCGCAAGGTGGCCAGCTCGCCTACGTCATCGAAAAGAACATCGCGAACTGGAACCTGCTGTCCAGCGAGGGCAACGTGCTCGAGACCAGCTGGGTACTCAAGGGACTGCTGCCCCCCACGTTCATCACCCGCCCGGACCTCACGGTGACGATGAACAATGACCTGCTCGAGTCGGCCAAGGTGACCAACACCAAACCGCAGACCATCGTCTACAAGATCAAGGCAAACGCGGTGTGGTCGGACGGCACGCCGATCACCGCGCAGGATTTCGTCTACAACTGGAAGGTCCAGAACGGGCGCGACTGCCCGAACTGCACTCCAGCCACTACCGCCGGCTTCGATCAGGTTCAATCGGTCGCCGGCTCGGACAACGGCAAGACGGTGACCGCGACGCTGTCCAAGCCGTTCACCGACTGGAAGCAGATCTGGGGCAGCGGCTCACCGATCTATCCGGCCCACATTGCCGCCCAGCATGGGGACATCAACACTGCGCAGGGGCTGGCCTCGTCATTCACCTGGTTCGGCACCACGGTGCCGAACTATTCCGGTGGACCCTTCCAGATCGACAACTTCAGGAACAAGGAATCCGTCACCCTGGTGCCCAACCCCAAGTGGTACGGGAAGCGCCCGAAGCTCGACCGGCTGATCTACCGGATCATCACCGATGCGGCGCAGGAACCGACAGCGTTGCAGAACCGGGAGGTCCAGGTCATCTACCCGCAGCCGCAGGTCGACCTGGTGCAGCAGGTGCGCAACATTCCTGGCGTCTCTTCCTTCATCGGGCTCGGGCTGAGCTGGGAGCACTTCGATCTCAACCTGAGCAACAGGTTCCTGGCCGACCCGGCACTGCGCACAGCCATGTTCACCGCGGTCGATCGGCAGGCCATCATCGACAAGACCGTGGGCCAGTTCACCGATAAGGTCCAACCGCTGAACAGTCACAACTTCATCCCCCAGGAGAGCGGTTACGAGGATGTGGTCAGCGAGTCGGGCCAGGGTGCCGGCAACGTGGCACGGGCCAGGGAGATCCTCGCCGCGGCCGGCTACAAGATCAACGGTGACCAGCTCCGCACACCGTTTGGGCGGCCGGTGCCGCCGATGCGGATTCGCTACACCGTCGGCAACCAGATCCGCCAGGCCGAGTGCGAGCTGTTCGCTCAGCAGGTGAAGCCGCTGGGCATCACCGTGCAGGTGGTGCCGACCGACGACCTCGGCGGCACGCTGTCCACGAGGGACTTCGACATCGCGGTCTACAGCTGGGTCGCCTCTCCCTTCCCCTACGCCAACGCGATGCAGCTCTGGGTCACCGGACAGGGAAGCAACTTCGGCAACTACAGCAACCCCAACGTCGACCGCCTGATCGCCGCAGCGATGAGCCAGACGGACGAGGCGCTGGCCAAGGAGATGCTCAACCAGGCCGATCGGCTGCTGACCAAGGATGCCTACGTGCTCCCGCTGTACCAGAAACCGACGTTCATCGCGCTGTATGACAACATCGCGAACGTCCGCAACAACTCCTCGCTGGATGGGCCGCCCTACAACGTCGCGGAGTGGGGCTTCCGCGCAGCCGGCTGATCACCATGCTTGCTTATGCAGTGCGCCGGATCCTCGTCTCAGTGCCGATTCTGGCCATCGCAACATTCGTCGTCTTCGTTATGGTGTCCTTGTCCGGAGATCCGCTCTCTGAGCTCAAGACCCGCAATCCGCCGCCGCCACCGCGCACCTTCGAACTCGAAGCCCAACGGCTGCATCTCGACGAGCCACTGCTGGCGCGTTATTGGCACTGGCTGACCGGGGTCATCCACGGTGACTTCGGCCCATCGGTGCAGTCCACCCAGGCGATCGGTCCAGAGCTGGCCGCGCGATTCCTGGTGACGTTTCGCCTCATCGCGGTGGCGATGCTGCTGGCGGTGGTGCTCGCCGTGATCGTCGGGGTGATCAGCGCGGTCAAGCAGTACTCCGGGACCGACTACACGTTTACCTTCTTCGGGTTCCTCTTCCTGGCCATGCCGTCGTTCTGGTTCGCGATACTGCTCAAGGAAGCCGGCATCAGCTTCAACGACGCGGTCGGCAGGCAGGTGCTGTTCACCATCGGTGATAGCTCGGTCTATGTCGAGGGCGGTATCTGGGCGACGATCACCGACATTGTCGGTCATATGATCCTGCCGACGATCTCGCTGGCGCTGCTGTCATTCGCGGCCTGGAGCCGCTTCCAGCGGGCCGCCATGCTCGAAGTGCTCAATAGCGACTATGTCCGGTTGGCCCGGGCCAAGGGCCTGCGGCGGGGCACCGTGATGACCCGGCACGCCCTGCGTACCGCGCTGATTCCGCTGACCACGGTCACCGCGCTGGATCTCGGTGCGATCATCTCCGGGGCCATCGTCACCGAGAACGTGTACCAGTGGCGCGGGGCGGGCAGCTTCCTGCTCGAGTCGGTTCAGCGCTACGACGTCTATGCCGTCGCAGGGTGGCTGCTGATCGCCGCAACCTTTGTCATCCTGTTCAACCTGGCCGCTGACCTGCTCTATGCCGTGCTCGACCCGCGGATCCGTTATGCCTGACCGGGAGTTCACCGTTGCGCAGCGCAGCCAGGCGCAGCTGGTTGCCCGCCGCTTCCGGCAACACCGGCTGGCCGTGGCCAGCCTGGTCGTGCTGCTGGCGCTGGTGGTGCTGGCCTTCGTCGGTGGCTGGTTATGGAAGTACTCCGTCGCAGATCTCACCCCGGATGAGTCGCAGCCTCCGTCCTGGAACCACCCGTTCGGCACCGACGCAGCGGGGCGCGACACGTTCGCCCAGGTGCTGCGCGGCACCCAGATCTCGATCGGGATCTCGGTGCTGGTCGCGGTGTTCGCCACCCTGATCGGAACCGTCTGGGGAGCCGCCGCAGGCTACTACCGAGGCACGGTGGACACCGTGATGATGCGCATTGTCGACCTCATCCTCACCCTGCCGCTGCTCGCGGTCGCCGTCGTACTGGGTCACAACGCCGGGGGCAGCTGGTGGCTGACCGCTGCGGTGATCACCGGGTTGTCCTGGGCCTACGTCTCCCGGGTGGTGCGCGGCGTTGTGCTCTCGTTGCGGGAAAAGGAGTTCATCGAGGCCGCCAAGGCGCTCGGTGCCAGTGATGCCAGGATCATCTTCCGGCACCTGGTGCCCAACGCGCTGGGCTCAGTCATCGTGAATGCCACGATTCTGGTCGCCTTCGCCATCCTGGCCGAGACCGCACTGTCCTACCTCGGTTTCGGGGTGCGGGCACCGGACACCTCGCTCGGGCTGCTGGTCAGCCAGGCGCAGACAGCGGTACAGACCCGACCGTGGTTGTTCTACTTCCCGGGCTTGTTCATCATCCTGATCGCGCTGACCATCAACTTCATCGGAGACGGCCTGCGCGACGCCTTCGATCCCCAGCAGACGAAGGTACGCAGATGACCCCCACGACCCGTCCCCCGCGTTCCGCGTGTCCGTCTGTGGTGCCCGGTGTGTCAGCCTCTGGTGTCCGCCATGACGGCTGAGACGTCTCAGACGTCTGAGGAACAGGCCGTGCTCGACGTCGCGGACCTGCGGGTGGAGTTTCGCACCGACGAGGGTCGGGTGCAGGCCGTGCGGGGAGTGAGCTTCGAGCTCCGTCGCGGTGAGGTGCTCGGTATCGTCGGCGAGTCGGGTTCGGGTAAGTCGGTGACCTCGCTGGCCGTGCCGGGTTTGCTGCCCGGCACGGCCAGCGCATCCGGGTCGGTGCGCTGGCGCGGCCGTTCGGGGGATACCGAGCTGCTCGGGGCGTCGGACAAGGAGCTCAGCCGGGTCCGGGGCCAGGAGATCTCGATGATCTTCCAGGACCCGATGACCTCGCTCAACCCGGTATACCCAGTCGGGTACCAGATCGCCGAGGCGATCCGGGCGCACCATGACGTCACCCGCGACGCGGCGCGCAAGCAGGCGGTGGAGCTGCTCGACCTGGTCAGCATCCCCAACCCGAGCGAGCGGGCCGGCAGCTACCCGCACGAGCTGTCCGGTGGGATGCGCCAGCGGGTGGTGATCGCCATCGCGATGGCGAACCGGCCCGAGGTGATCATCGCGGACGAACCCACCACCGCCCTGGACGTGACGGTGCAGGCGCAGATCCTCGAAGCGCTGCACATCGCGAAGGTGGAGACTGGAGCAGCCATGCTGCTCATCACCCACGATCTCGGTGTGATCGCCGGGCAAGCCGACCGCGTGCTGGTGATGTATGCCGGCCGGATCGTCGAAGCCGGCACCGTCGAGGAGATCTTCTATGCCCCGCGGATGCCGTACACGTTGGGCCTGCTCGGCAGCCTGCCCCGGCTCGACGTGCGGACCGAGCGGCTCTACCCGATCAGCGGTGCACCCCCTTCGGCGATCAACATGCCACCGGGGTGCCCGTTCATCCCCCGCTGCCCGCTGGCCGCAACGGTCTGCGAGACAGCCGAACCTCCGCTGGCCGGGACCGGCACCGCCGGGCATCTGTCGGCCTGCCACTTCAGCGCCCGCCTGGACGGGCTGAAGCCAGCCGATCTGTTCGGCTCCATCTCCCGGGACACCGCGTCATGACCTCGCAGCCGGTGCTGTCGGTGCGAAACCTGGTCAAGCACTTCCCGGTGCGCGGCCGCGGCCTGGTGCGCCGCCGGCTCGGCGAGGTGCACGCCGTCTGCGACGTGTCGTTCGACCTGTACCCGCACGAAACGCTGGGGTTGGTCGGTGAGTCAGGCTGTGGCAAGACCACCACGGCGCGGGTGCTGCTCGCCTTACAGCCGGCCACGGCTGGTCACGTTCATTACGAGGGCACGGACCTGACCCGGCTGTCCCGCAAGGCCATGCAGCGGCTGCGCCGCGAGCTGCAGATCGTCTTTCAGGACCCCTACGCGTCGCTTGACCCGCGGCTGCCGGTGAACGAGATCGTCGCCGAACCGCTGCGCATCCACGGCCGCTACAACTCCTCCGGACGCGACGCCGTGCGGGAGTTGCTGGCGCTGGTCGGGCTCAAACCCGAACACGGCAACCGATTCCCGCACGAGTTCTCCGGAGGGCAGCGCCAGCGCATCGGCATCGCCCGCGCGCTGGCATTGCGGCCGAAGGTCCTCATCCTGGACGAGCCGGTATCCGCGCTGGACGTCTCCATCCAGGCCGGTGTTCTCAACCTGCTGGCAGACCTGCAGGCGCAGCTGGGCCTGTCCTACCTGTTCGTGTCCCACGACCTGTCGGTGGTGCGGCACGTGGCCGACCGGGTCGCCGTGATGTACCTGGGCCGCATCGTGGAGACCGGAAGCGCTGACGAACTGTTCAGCGCGCCGACGCATCCGTACACCCAGGCCCTGATCTCGGCGATCCCGCTGCCTGACCCGCACAAGGAGAAAGCCCGGCAGCGGATCATCCTCAGCGGTGACGTGCCCAGCCCGGCGAACCCGCCCTCGGGCTGCCGGTTCCGGACCCGATGCCCGCTCTTCGCCACCCAGCTCACCAACACCCAACGCCACCGCTGCACCACCGAGATCCCACCCCTGACCGACCACGGCCACGGCCACCCCGCCGCCTGCCACCACGCCGAACTCTCATCCCCCTCCGCATTGAGCGGGCTGAGCGTGGCTATCGGCGACGATTTACCCCGCTAAGCCCGCTCAATGCGAGGGCGGGGGGTGGGTTCGTCGTAGGGTCATGGGGTGGTGACACCTGCGCGGCGGCTGCTGTTGGTGCATGCGCATCCGGACGACGAGACGCTGTGGACTGGCGGCCTGATCGCCCGCTATGCCGCTGCCGGCGTCGCCGTGACGCTGGTGACCTGCACGCTCGGTGAGCAGGGTGAGATCCTCACCGCTGAGCTGCGCGACCTGGCCGCCGACCGAGCCGATCAGCTCGGCGGCTACCGGGTGGGGGAGCTGCGGGCGGCTTGCGCCGCGCTCGGTGTCACCGACCAGCGGTTCCTCGGCGGGATCGGCCGGTGGCGCGACTCCGGCATGGTCGTCGAGCCCGGCGCCAGGGCGAGCGTGCCACCGGATCTCGATCCGCGGGCGTTCGCCGCCGGGGTGCTCGCTGAGCAGGTCGACGTGCTCGTCGAGGTGCTCGGACAGCTGCGCCCGCAGGTCGTGGTGAGCTACGGCCCGGACGGCGGCTACGGCCATCCTGACCACGTCCGCGCACACCAGGTGACGATGGCCGCAACAGCGCGGGTACCCGAGGTGGCCCGGGTGTTCTGGGCGGTGCAGCCCGTCTCGGCGGTGGCCGACGGGATCGCCGCGCTGCACGCGATGCCCGGGTTGCCCTTTCCGCTGCCGCAATCCGACGGGCTGCCCGGGGTGGCCGATGCCGAGGTGACCACCAGGCTGGACGTCACCGCACACCGCAGCGCCGTGCTCGCGGCGATGCGCGCCCACAGCACCCAAGTCAGGGTGTGGACTGCCGGCCCGCACCAGGCGTTCGCCCTGTCCGATGGGGTTGCCCGGCCGGTGCTCGACTCCGAGTACCTCACCCTCGCGCTCGGTCCGGCCGAGGGGGCGCAGGACGACCTGTTCGGCGGGTTGCCCGGACCGTTGGTGGCGCGATGAGCCCCGGATGAGTATTGCCGCGCGCATCACTTTGCTGGTACTGGTGTTCGATGCGGTGGCATTGGCCGCCGTAGAACTGTTGTATCTCCCGTTGCGGGTGGGCGCGGTGCCGGTTCCGGCGACGATCCTGCTCGCGGTGGTGAGCACGCGGTGGCTGGTGCGCAGCGCCGCGGAGCTGGGCGGACCCCGGTCGGTGGCCGCGGTACCGCTGGTGGTCTGGCTGCTCGCGCTCGGTGTGCTCGGTGTCGCCGGGCCGGGAGGTGACGTGCTGCTTCCTGCGGACTGGCGCTCGCTGCTATTGCTGGGAGGCGGTCTGTTCCCCGCCGCCCTGGTGCTGGGCCGGGCGCTGGCACGCCCTGCCGTTGCAACGTCGGTGAGTGGCGGGGTCGCTGGCCGCCAGCCGGTTGCCGGAGATACTGTGCAGGTAGACGGTTCGCCCGGGTACCGTGAGTGAGGAGCAGGAGAACCCCCGTGACCTATGTGATCGCAGAGCCCTGCGTGGACGTCATGGATAAATCGTGCATCGAGGAATGCCCGGTGGACTGCATCTACGAGGGTGGCCGGATGCTCTATATCCAGCCCGACGAGTGCGTCGACTGCGGTGCCTGCGAGCCCGTCTGCCCGGTGGAGGCCATTTACTACGAAGACGACGTCCCCGAGCAGTGGAAGGACTACACCAAGGCCAACGCCGACTTCTTCGCCGAACTGGGTTCGCCCGGCGGGGCCTCGAAGGTCGGCCAGGTCAACGACGACCCACCGATGGTCGTCAGCCTGCCACCGCAGAGCGAGGAGTGACGCGGGGATGACCCCGGGCGCGACGCGCCTGGGCCTCCCCGACTTCCCCTGGGACCGCCTTGCGAGCGTGACCCGCCGAGCGACGGAGTATCCCGGTGGTGCCGTCGACCTGTCCGTCGGCACCCCGGTGGACCCGGTGCCCGACGTCGTGCGGGCCGCGTTGCATTCGGTGTCGGCGCTGCCCGGCTACCCCAGCACGCACGGCACGCCGGAGCTTCGTCAAGCTGCCGTCGGCGCGCTGGAGCGACGTTACGGCGTGACCGGTGTGCCGGCTGAAGCGGTGCTACCCACCGTGGGCTCCAAGGAGCTGGTGGCCTGGCTGCCCACGCTGCTCGGGCTCGGACCTGGGGATATCGTCGCGCTGCCGGAATTGGCCTACCCCACCTACGAGGTCGGCGTGCGGCTGGCCGGCGCGACCGCAGTGCGGCTCGCCGATGACGAACCCGCTGCCCCGGGCACCCGGCTGCGCTGGCTGAACTCGCCGAGCAACCCCACCGGTGACGTCGCGCCCGCCGGGGTGCTCGCCACCGCGGTGCGTCAGGCCAGGGAGATCGGTGCCGTGGTGGCCTCCGACGAGTGCTACCTCGCGCTGGGCTGGGAGGCGCAGCCGGTCTCGGTGCTGCACGCACAGGTGTGTGGTGGAGATCACAGCGGGTTGCTGGCGGTGCACTCGTTGTCCAAGTCGTCCAACCTGGCCGGCTACCGGGCTGGTTTCGTGGCCGGTGATCCTGGGCTGGTCGCCGATCTGCTCGCGGTGCGCAGGCACGCCGGGATGATCGTCCCCCGGCCGGTGCAGCAGGCGATGGTGGCCGCGCTGTCCGACGACTCCCACGTTGCCCAGCAGCGTGACCGGTACGCCCGGCGCCGGGGGTTGGTGCGGACCGCGCTGGACCGGGCCGGCCTGCGGGTGGACCGGTCCGACGGTGGGCTGTACCTGTGGTGCACCGCAGGCGAGCCGTGCTGGGACACCGTGGCGAGGCTGGCCGAGGTCGGTGTGCTCGTGGCCCCCGGCGACTTCTACGGTCCCTCCGGTTCGCGGCACATCCGGGTCGGGCTCACCGCAACCGACGAGCGGATCGGCGTTGCAGTAGAGCGGCTGGCCGAGCTGATGTGACCGGTGGCACACAGGGTGCACGGCCGATGTCAGCAAGCAACGTGGGCTGATCGGAGCATCAGCCCGGCCCTTCCTCCTACGACGGCCTGTTTGGAGTTGAGCTTGGGTCTCTTGCCTTGGAGCTGGCCTCCGTGGTGCGGGTGACCTTCATGCTTTCCCGAGTCCTCGGTCTTGTTCGTCGGTGGAGACCGTTTGTAGCCGATCAGCAGTCAGCGCACCGCGTGAGCGTCCCAGTTAGGTGCGAGGTATCAGCTCGGTGGTCCGCTTGCCAGGGTGCTCTTCGCATTCGATCATGCGGCAGATGGCGGTCGCGCCGAGCACGTTGCCTCGGGGTAGTTCGTGGGTAGTATGCGGCCTGTGTCGCGTTCGAACCGGCGCGTCCGCCCGGGGCAGACGCATCGACACCAGCCGCTCCGGGCGCCGCTGCGTTACAGCCGGCAGGTTCATGATCAGGAGTTTGTTCAGCGCGTTCGCCGGCACTTACCGGCGAGCCTCGTTCCGATCGTCGCGCGTTACGGGTCGGCCTTCTTCGAGAGGGAGCAGTATCTCAAGCCGCGCTCGACCCAGTACGCGCCGTGGGTCCTGGCAGAGGTCGCCCGCGCCAGCCTGGTCTATGGAACGGACTTCAACCGTAAGCCAGCGAACGACAACGACCTGCTGTCCTGCTGTGCGGCGTACCAGTCGCTCGCCGACCCGGAACTCGAACGCCGTGAGGACGACGCGGTCGGGAACTTCCTCCTGCGCCTGGCCGGAGAGCAGCTGACCTTCCAACAGTCCCGCTTGAACGACCTCGCCCGTACCGCAGCACTCTTGGAGCAGACCACGCCACGCAAGACCCTGAGGACGGTGAGCCCCGGCTGGCCCGAGCGCCTGCTCGGATGCAGACTCGAGGAGTACGTTGGGGCGGCCATCCTTCTGCTCACCGGCGCACTGAAGAACGCGGGCACCTTCGACCTCGAGTGGTTGACCCAGCCCCAGTTTGAGGAAGTCACGCGTGAAATCCCAGCAGACGTCCTGCGAGCAGTGATCGAGAAGCAGTACATGGCCACCCGAGACCAGCTGCGGACGAGACAACAGGAGGCCGAGGGCCGTATCGGTGTTCCAGACCGCGACTACCGACGGTTTGGCTTCAACCCACTGTCCAGCCGTCCCGTCGTCGCGGGGCTCGCGGACACTCTGGTCATCCCAGTACCCGGCTTCATCGTGCGGCGGGCGAGCCCCCTTGGGATTTACTACACCGGTATGGATAAGTGGGGCAGTGGGTTCTCTGAAGACCTCGGCGAACTCTTCGAAGTCTACGTCGGTAGACAGCTCGATCTCCTGCCCGACGCGAGGGTCCTTCCGGAGATCGCACACGGCCGGAAAGAGAGTGCTCTGAGCGTCGACTGGTTCGCTGTCTTCGACGACTGCGTCGTACTCATCGAGGTCAAGTCAACGCGACCCACCGAACCGGTCCGGCTCGCCGACGGACGGGCCGGAGACGAACTGCGAAGGATGCTCGGTCACGCGGTCAATCAGCTGAACACCTCGGCGGGCCGTGTGCGTAGCGGCCAGCCAGGTTTCGAAGAGGTGCCATCCGACCGACCGATGGTGGGCCTCGTCGTGACGATGGAGCCGTTCCACGATGGAGCCGTTCCACACGGTGAACAACCCATTCACCTCGAAATATCTGCCGCGATGCGACATCCCGTTTGCGGTCTGCAGTGCTCTCGAGCTTGAACATCTCGTGATGGTGTCGGATGTATCGGTTGGTCGACTCCTCCTCGATCACCTGACGGACCCGACCAAGAAGGGCTGGTCGGTGAGTAGCGCACTCACCGGACACACCCATGGTCGGAACGCGGTCATCGATGAGGGCTGGGCGAGCTACCCGTGGAAGAAGCAGCCGGAGTTCACTGGCGGCGCTTGAAACCTCGCTGGCGCATGCCATTTCTTCCCGATCATCGTCGACCAGGATCGCATCCTGAGGCCAGCCGGGTCAACTGTGTCTCGAGTCGGTGGAATCAGCACACCGAGGCGCTGGCGGTGATCCAGGAGACGCAGGCGCAGCACGGTGAGCTGCTGGCCAAGATCCTTCGTCGGCTCGGCAACAGCACCTCCGACTGACCGCGCATGCCTCACATTGTCGGCCCCTGGTGGGCGTCATGCCGGGCTTGGCGGATCTCGCTCGCCGAAGGGCGTAGCGCTGGTTGCTGCTCCGCGCCGACCGCCTCGACCAGCCCGGCTGCGTCCGACTACAACGCTGGCGACCCCCGACAGCGAGGTCACCGCCGCCTGGGTCATCGCGGGACACATGACCGTTCTGAGTACAAGTTGACACGAGACGTTTATCGTTAGCCATTCAGATTTCAGCGCATTATCCAGGATTTGCTCGCGTCTTATGGTCCTCCAGTAACCGCCGCCACACCGCATCCAAGGGTTGCCTCATAGCGAAGTCAAGACTCCGATGCACCATGCACCATGGCCGCCTGTACCAGAACTGCCAGGGCCTTCTCGGCCAGCTGCAGGCCCGACACTGGCCCTGCTTATTCACCTCATGCAGCCGCAGCAACATGACCACGCACGTAAGCAATCGTAGCATCTGTTCTTCGAGTTCCGCTGGCGCTAATGGCTCTTTGTTTCCGAGCTGGTCTGCTAGCTTCTCAAGGTACTCTAAAAGTAGTCGATTCCGTGTTTCCCAAACGTTGCTCACGGCTCCCAGTGAGGTCCTATGGTATGCGCCGGAAGAGTCAGCGGCCCGTTGTCAGAACCTCTCCCTCTATGACCGTTCCAGCCGCCTCGTTGGCTCGGCGTTGCAACCGTTCGCCCCCGGCAATCAGCCGCTGGGCGTAGTGCGCCTGTTCGGCAGTACTGGCACTACCCTCCATGATGCGCATGGCCAGCGACGCCATATCACTGTTGAGCCGGGCCAGCTGAGCGAGTAGCTCCCGGTCCTCCCGGATCATAGGGCCTCACCCTGACCACCGCTCGGCGTGCGATCAGTACTCCCGAAGGCCGCTGTCAGCTCTCGCCGCAGTGCTACGGCGTCGGCCGGACTCATATGCGTACTCGGCCGTCTCGCCAGTCCTGGACGAACAGGGACCCGTCGCCCCATGTCGGCCACGAGCACCGTGGGAGGAGCGACCGTACCCGGCCGGATGCTGCGGCCGATCCCGTGCTGCTGTTGATTTTGGCCGTCACCGTGACGCTGGTCGTCGATGTTGTGGTGTGGCTGGATGCTCTGGTACTCCACGTGTTCTCAGCCCGTCTGTGTGGTGTCCTTGCTTGGACGGTGCCCAGGGCGGGGGAACGTCGGACTGGTGGAAGCGGGGGAGGCGCCCCCGGTGAGGGACGCACCAGCTCAGCGCTCAGCCCGGCCCTGGGGCCATGGAGGCATCCGACATGGTTGGCTTTGTGGTCGGCAACCAATCAGCACAATCTGCGACCATCTGTGCTGACCAAACCATCCGAAACCCAGAGGGGATGTGGACCGCCGTGCGTGACGGTGACGCGGTCAGGGCTCGTCTGGCTCTCGGTGCTCAGCTTGCCGCCCGCCGCCAGGCAGCAGACGAGACCCAGCGGACCCTTGCTCACAAGCTGCCCTACAGCCGTAGCACCATCGCGGGTGTAGAGACAGGTCGACAGCACGCGCCACTAGCCTTCTGGAAGAGCTGTGACGAGCTGCTCAATGCCGGCGGTGCGTTGCTTGACGGCTACCGAAGCCTCGAAGCGGTCATCAGTGCCCAAGCCAGTGAGCGTGCCGAGACTGAAGCCGCCGCTGTGAGAAGCCTTGCCCAACCTGGCCTGGGTTGGCAATCGACGGTGAACGGCGCGGTCGCCTCTGTCGTGGCCCTCTCACAAGAGTCAGTTCAGGAGCCGACCCGCGACCTTGCACCGGCTACCGCTGCGGCGAGCGGTGGAGCAACGCTGCGCTGGCTGCTGGCTCCGGTGGACCGGCAACCCCAGCGTGCTAACGGCCACCGGTTAGTGGGGCGCAACGACGTAGCTGCAATGATGGCCATGCATCAGAGTTTGCGCCAACTCGATGACACACATGGCGGCGGTGCGGTGCTGCACATGGCCTTGGCGTATCTCCGCCACGACGTCGCACCGCTACTACATGGTCGCTACAGCGCGGGCATCGGCAAAGCTCTGTTCGCGGCAATCTCGCAGCTGATCATGGCGATGGCTTGGATGGCCTACGATGCGGCGCATCACGACCTGGCCAGGCGAGCCATGATTCAAGCGCTGTGGTTCAGCCACACGGTTGGGGACCGCTCCTTTGGCGGGCGGGTGCTGGCGGCCATGAGCCACCAGGCATTACATCTCGGGGCTGTCAACGAGGCTGTCGACTTGGCACGAGCCGCAGCCGAGGGAACCCGTGGCCGGGCTACCCCGGGTGCCCAGGCAATGTTCACCGCCACCGAAGCTCGAGCTCAAGCCATATACGGTGACCAGCACGAGTGCCAACGGCTCATCGGCCTCGCCGAACGGGCCTTCGACCGCGTTCAAGCTGACACTGAGCCAAGCTGGATCGGGTTCATTGACGAAGGCGAGCTGGCCGGCAAGTTCGGTCGCTGTTTCCGCGATCTTGGTCAGACGAAACAAGCCGACTCCTTCCTGGGGCTGTCAATGCAGCGCCACAAACCGATCTACCCTCGTCGTCGCGCGATCACCCAATTGATCTGGGCGAGTACCTACGTCCGGCAGGGTGAGCTGGAAGAGGCCTGCCGACTGGGTAACGAGGCATTGGTGGCTATTGGACCGATCCGCTCGGAACGCACCCGCGACTACCTCCGTGAGCTCCACCAAAGTCTCGCGCCGCACCATCGCGTATCTGCGGTCACTGATTTTCTGGAGCAGGCCCGCCCACTACTGCCGGTCAACAGGTAAGGCCTGTCGCCCCATGGCCTGGACCGACGCCGACGCCCGCCGTGCGGCGACCGCGATGTGCGAGCTGGCTGGATTTCAAGGGGTTAGACCGGAGCTGTTGCGCTTCGGCAACAACGCTGTCTTTAGTATTGGCGAGGCGCACGTGGTGCGCGTTATGCGTCCGACCACCAGCGAAGCCGACGTGCAGCGGGAAATTGAGCTGGCTCGCGAGCTCGCCCGGCTCAATGTGCCTACGGTCCGTCTGGCCGACCTCGCTACTAAGCAGCCGCTCAAGGCATACGACTGCCTGGGCACCGTCTGGGAACGACTCGATGAGCCAGACCATAGCAGCCTCTACCGACCGTTTGGCCAACTGCTGCGCACCTTTCACCAGCGTACAGCTGAGCTGCCACTATCACTCAAACCATGGCGACCGCTGGCTTCATCTAACCGACGGTTGGCCGAACTGATCGATCTTTACACACCTGAGGACATCGCGATGCTCACTCGATGGTCCCGGCAGATCGCTGTCGAGCTAGACCAGGTAGCGCCGGAACTACCAGGTGGTGTCATCCACGGTCAAGCTGAGGTAGGAAACGTCCTACTCCGTGCCGGGCATCCGGTGCTCATCGATTTCGAGCGGGTGGCCATTGGGCCGCGCGAGTGGGATTTGATCGACACCGCCGTCACGGCCACCCGCTTCGGCCTACCCGAACAACGTTACCGCGACTTCGCTGACGCCTACGGCTTCGACGTCCTGGCCTGGGATGGCTACGAGATCTACCGTCGACTCTGGGAACTTCGTGCCACCACCTGGCTTATGCAAAACGGCCACCATAGCCGCGAGGCAGCCCGAGAGGTCGAGATACGGCTTCAGACTTGGCGCGATGAGGACCCGGATACGCGGTGGACTGGCGTGTTCGATCAAGGACGGCGTCATCAATAGCGCCGCTTCACTATCGGGGCCTTCATGACATCCTCAAGGTCGGGGATCCAGCGATAGCGCTCGGTCCTGGACCTGCTGCCACGCGGCCAGCCAGGCCTGCCGCGTCGCCACCCGGTTGACCTCCTCGCGCTCCACCAGCCGTCCGGCCGCGAAGACCACGTCCAAGTCGACGACATCGCCGAGGTCGTCCAAGAGCTGCCTGACCCGGTGCTGGGCCACGCAGGCGTCCTGGTGCTCGCCCAGCACGTCCTGCAGCGCCACCGTCGACTCCACCAGCTCGCGCACCGGCTTGCGACCCGAGGTGGCGGCCAGTTCGCCGGTATAGCGCAGCCGCTTGCCTTGGATCCGCAGCGCATGCAGGACTTCGTCGGGCGGGTCTTCGCCAGCCCGCCGCACCGCCTTGCACATCCTGCGGTACTCGGTGCAGACCAGCTCCACCAGGGCGGACTTGCCGGCGGAGCCGTGGGCCGTGCTCAGCGGCGTGGACACCGCGGCAGCCAGCCGGCGCAGCAACGCGATGTAGCGGTCACTGCCCAGCGCGGCGAGCATCTCGGTGCGCGCGGTCTCTCGGTCTGCTACCAGCGCCTCGATCAGGGTCTCCACGGCCGCGCGGCTGGTGTCGTCGAAGGCCGCGGCGCGGCCGCGGAGGCGTTCGATGAGCACGTCGGCATCGCGTACCGGCCCCAGCGCCCGGCCCAGCCAACCCAGCTCGGCGCGGAGGTCGTCGGCCCAGGCCCGGTCCAGCAGCGGCCGGGCGGCCTTGAGTGCGGCTCGCATCCGCCGTACGGCAACCCGCATCTGGTGCAGCTCTTCGGGATCCTCGCCGATCCGGGTGCCGGGGTCGCGGGCGAGCAGGGTGCGTAGCCGGGTGTCCAGCGCGGCGCGCAACTGGTGCACGGCAGGGTCGGACGGCCGGGCTCGGACCGGGTCACCCAGATTGATCAGCTTTCCGGGTGCGGTGGTCCGGCGTGGGTTGCGGGCCGGGTTACGAGTGGCGGCGCTCACAGTCGTCGATCCTAGTGAACGACGGTCGGTGCGGACCGGCGGATCAGTCGTTGGAGTGCAATGCGGCGTTGAGCTCGATGCCGGGCTTACCAGTCCGGTGCACCGCCTGAACCGTGCCCGTGATGGAGTCCCGGCGGAAAAGCACCCCGTCAGCGCCGGACAGCTCACGGGCTTTGACCACCCCGCCATCGGGCAACGTCACCTTGGTGCCCGCGGTGACGTAGAGGCCGGCTTCCACCACGCAGTCGTCGCCCAGCGATATCCCGATCCCCGCATTGGCGCCGACCAGGCAGCGCCGTCCGATCGAGATCTGCTCCTGACCGCCGCCCGACAGCGTCCCCATGATCGATGCGCCGCCGCCCAGATCGGAGTCGGCGCCGAGGACGACCCCGGCGGAGATCCGGCCCTCCACCATCGAGGTGCCCAATGTGCCGGCGTTGAAGTTGACGAATCCCTCATGCATCACCGTGGTGCCGGCGGCCAGGTGAGCGCCCAGCCGCACCCGGTCCGCATCGCCGATCCGCACCCCCGAGGGCACCACGTAGTCGACCATCCGGGGGAACTTGTCCACCCCGTACACGGTGACCGAGCCAAGCCGGCGCAGCCGCATGCGGGTGGCCTCGAAGTTTTCCACGGGGCATGGCCCGAAGCTGGTCCACACCACGTTGGACAGCAGTCCGAAGACCCCGTCGAGGTTGATGCTGCGCGGGGTCACCATGCGGTGCGACAGCAGGTGCAGGCGCAGGTAGACGTCGTGGGCATCCTGTGGCGGCGCGTGCAGGTCCGGCACTGCGGTGCACACCACCAGCAGCTCGACACCGCGTGCCGGGTCCGGTCCGAGCAGTGCGGCGAACTCATCCGGCGCCTCGTCCAGGTCCACCCGCACGGTGCCGGCCTCGGCATCGCGCGGCAGGCCCGGCACCGGATGGGGGAACCAGGTGTCCAGCACGGTCCCGTTCGGTGTCAGGGTGGCCAGCCCCAAGCCATGCGCGGAAGTGATCTGCGGGTCGTTCACAAGGGGTCACGCTACCGTCGCACCTGTGGACCTGGATCTGACTGCTGACCCGGTGGAGCTGACCGCAGCGCTGGTGGACGTGCCCAGCGTGTCGGGACAGGAGCAGGTGCTGGCCGATGCCGTGCAGCGGGCGCTGATCGCGCAGGCTCCGCACCTGCAAGTGATGCGCTCGGGCAACACCGTGCTGGCCCGCACCGACCTGGGCCGACCGCAGCGGATGCTGCTCGCCGGGCACCTCGACACCGTGCCGGTCGCCGACAACCTACCCAGCCGGTGCTCCGGCGGCCTGCTGTATGGCTGCGGCACCTCGGACATGAAGTCGGGAGACGCGATGATCCTGCATCTCGCGGCCACGGTGCCCGAACCGGTGCAGGACCTGACTGTGGTGCTCTACGACTGCGAAGAGGTCGAGGCCGCCCGCAACGGGCTGGGACGGATCGAGGCCGAGCATCCCGAGTGGTTGGTCGCCGAGCTGGCGATCTTGGCCGAACCCACCAATGGTGCCGTCGAGGCAGGCTGCCAGGGCACCCTGCGGGTCACTGTGCGCACCGTGGGCCGTCGGGCGCACAGTGCACGGTCGTGGCTGGGGGACAACGCGATCCACGCCGCCGGTGAGGTGCTGGCCCGGCTCGGGCGCTACCGGCCACGAAGCGTCGAGATCGACGGGTGCATCTACCGGGAAGGGTTGCAGGCGGTGGGCATCTCCGGCGGAGTCGCCGGCAACGTGGTACCCGACGCCTGCGAGGTGGCGGTCAACTTCCGCTTCGCCCCGGACCGCTCGCTGCCCGACGCGCAGGCGCACGTCCGTGAGGTGCTCGACGGGTTCGACCTCGAGTTCACCGACGGCGCTCCCGGGGCATTACCGGGTCTGGACGCTCCGGCGGCGCAGGAGTTTCTGGCCACCATCGGGGTCACACCGGTCGCGAAGTACGGCTGGACGGATGTATCCCGCTTCGCCGTGCTGGGGATCCCGGCGCTGAACTACGGTCCCGGCGACCCCAACCTCGCGCACACCCGGGAGGAGCATGTGCACACCATTCAGATCACGGACTGCACCGAAGTGCTGCGCCGCTACCTGACCGGCGGCGCCGCTTCTCCACCGGCTGGCGCCTCGGTGCCGACGGGGCGGACGTAGCCGGCTCATTAGGCTGGCGCGCATGCCGGTAGACGGGTCACGAGGTCCCAACAGGAACTCCGGGCACGAGGAGCGGCCCCAGGAGAAGCAGCGCGGGCCGGTGGTGCTGCGGCGGGGTCGACGCCACGAGGCGACCACTACCGATCAGCGGCTGCTCGACTCGCGGGGCCCCAGCGACTGGGTGCACACCGACCCGTGGCGGGTGCTGCGCATTCAGGCCGAGTTCGTGGAGGGCTTCGGAGCGCTCGCCGAGCTGCCCCGGGCGGTCACCGTGTTCGGCTCGGCGCGTACCCACCGGGACCATCCGGAGTACGCCACCGGGCGTGCGCTGGGCGCCGCGCTCGCTGCCGCCGGCTTCACGGTGATCACCGGTGGTGGCCCCGGCACCATGGAGGCGGTCAACCGCGGGGCGTCCGAGGCGGGCGGTCTTTCGGTGGGGCTGGGCATCGAGCTGCCCTTCGAAGAGGGCCTCAACCCCTGGGTCGACCTCGGAATCAACTTCCGCTACTTCTTCACCCGCAAGACCATGTTCATCAAGTACGCCCAGGCCTTCGTCTGCCTGCCCGGCGGATTCGGCACCCTGGATGAGTTGTTCGAGGCGCTCACCCTGGTGCAGAACAAGAAAGTCACCAAGTTCCCCGTCGTCCTGCTCGGACGAGCCTACTGGGGCGGGCTGCACGCGTGGCTCGCCGACACCGTGGTGGCGCAGGGCAAGATCACCGAGGCTGAGCGCGCACTGCTGCACGTCACCGACGACGTGGACGAGGTGGTGCGGCTGGTCGGCGAGTCGTACCAGGCCTGGCAGGACGCGCATTGAGCGGGTGGCGCGTTCGCGTCTACCGCCGGTTGGCGCTGATCCTCACCACCGACGTCGAGACCGCACCGCAGCCGGGTGCCGGATGACTCTCGGAGCCGGCCGACCACTGCCCACGGTGCGGTTCGGGACTCGGGGATTGCCAGCCGATCGGGCGGCGGTGATGGCCATCGTCACGCGGACCCCAAATCTGTGCTCCGATCGCGGCGTCACGGACCCCGACCAGGTCGCGATGGCCGCCGTAGATCGCGCGGTGTACGAGGGTGCCGATATCCTGGACATCGGGGCGGCTGAGGGCACCCGCCGGGTGGTGCCATTCGTGGCTGCCGTCCGTGAGTGCTACCCCGAGATTCTGATCAGTGTCCATGCCTGGCGGCGCGACGTGGCGCGGCCGGTGCTCGAGGCGGGGGCCGACATCCTCAACTGGGCGGGTGTCGATCTCCAGCTCGCCGAGCTTGCCGCCGAGCGCGGGTGCGGAGTGGTGCGCCGGTACAGCGGGTGCGCATCGCGGCGAACCCCGCCACCCCAAGTCCCCGGTGCCGACGTAGTGCGCGACGTCATCGACGATCTCACCGCGCAGGCCACGACGCTGGTCGGGCTCGGTGTTCAGAAGGAGGCGATCCTGATCGACCCCACGCGCGACGTCGGCAAGGACACCTGGCATGGCCTGGAGCTACTGCGCCGAAGCGACGACTTGGTCGCCACCGGGTGGCCGGTGCTCATGACGCTGTCGAATGAGGACTGCGGGGAGACCCTCGACGCCGGGATGGACGACCGGCTGGATGGCATTCTGGCGGCTACCGCGATCGCCGCCTGGGCCGGGATCCGGGTGTTCCGGGTTCACCAGGTGCGCCAGACCCGCCGCGTGCTGGAGATGGTGGCCTCGATCGCCGGAACCCGACCGCCGGCGCGCGCCATCCGGGGCCTGACCATGCGGGGACCGGAATGAGGGGACCAGCGCTGCTTCCGCAGACCCGGCGGTGGTTCGGCCGGTCCACCGTGCACCGCGTGCCGTGGACCGTCGAGGAGCTCGTGGCGGCCAAGCAGGGCCGGACCGTCAGCGTGGTGTTGCCTGCGCTGGACGAGGAGGCGACGGTGGGCGCGCTGGTCGGTGAGCTACAACCGTTGGTCGGGGGGCTGGTCGACGAGCTGGTGGTGATGGACTCCGGGTCACGCGACCGGACCGTCGAGGTGGCCCGCGAGGCCGGCGCCCGGGTAGTGCACCGCAGCGATGTGCTGCCCGAGCTGGAGCCGTGGCCGGGCAAGGGTGAGGTGCTCTGGCGCTCCTTGGCAGCCACCTCGGGCGATGTGCTCGTTTTCATCGACTCCGATCTGGTCGACTTCGATTTCGGGTTCGTGCCCGCGCTGCTCGGGCCGTTGCTGTTGAGCCATCCTCGCCATCAGCGCCATCTTCGGATGGGGCACCAGGTCCAGCTGGTCAAGGGCTTCTACCGGCGACCGCTGCGGATTGACAGCGTCGAGGCGGGTACTGGCGGCGGCCGGGTCACCGAGTTGCTGGCCCGACCGCTGCTCAACGCGCTGCGTCCCGAGCTGGCCGGGGTGGTGCAGCCGTTGGGCGGCGAGTATGCGGCGAGCCGCACGTTCCTGGAGTCGGTGCCCTTCGCTGCCGGTTACGGCGTGGAGATCGGGTTGCTGCTCGACGTGCACACTGGCTATGGGCTGGCCGGGCTGGCTCAGGTGAACCTCGGGGTGCGCAAGCACCGTAACCGCTCCTTGCTCGAGCTCGGTGTGATGTCCCGGCAGATTCTCGGCGCTGCATTGCCTCGCTGCGGGGTGGCCGAGGTCTCGGGATCGGCGGGCATCGCCCAATTCGTGCAGCTCCGTGGCCGCTTCATGCCTACTGAGACCGGGGTGCTGGTGGCCGACCGCCCACCGATGCGCGATGTGCTCCCGGCGCGCTCAGCCTGAGTTGGTGGCTCTTCAAGGACGGCCAACCCCGGTCCGGAATGTCATTAACCGCTACCAACCCCTCCTGACGTCAGGAGGGGTTGGTAGCGGTTTGCGGCGGCGGCGAGGGGGGTTGGCCGTCCTTGAAGAGCCACCAACGTGCCACGATCGGGCATGTGGGCACGGTGCTGATCTATCTTGTCGTCGCGGTGGTGGTGGCCGCCGTGGTCTTCCTGGTCGCCTCGCTGGTCTTCGGCCGGGGCGAGGAGCTGGCCGGGCTACCGCCAGACGCTACCCCGACCTGGCTGCCAGACGGACCGATCATCGGCGACGACGTGCGCGCCGTGCGGTTCGCTCAGGTGTTGCGCGGATACCGGATGTCCGAAGTGGATTGGACGCTGCAGCGGGCTGCCGCCGAGCTCGACGCGCTGCGTGCCCGAGTGGCCGAGCTGGAGGCACAGCGGTGAATCTCACCGTGCGGGTCGAGGTCAACGCGCCGCCGGAAACGTTGGACCGCTTCGCCTGCTTGCGCCGGGACTACTCCAGGTGAGCGCCGGGTCAGGCCCAGCTCCGGGCCCGGATGGCCGCCCGCGCTGCCCGTGGGCGATCTCGGCTCGCGACTACTGCAACTACCACGACGTCGAGTGGGGGGTTGCGTTGCATGGTGAGGCCGCCCTGTTCGAGCGGCTCAGCCTGGAGGCGTTCCAGTCGGGCCTGTCCTGGCTGACGATCCTGCGCAAGCGGGACGCCTTCCGGCGGGCCTTCGCGGGCTTCGACCCGGCTGTGGTCGCCGCGTTCACCGACGACGACGTGGCGCGCCTGCTGACCGACGCAGGCATCGTCCGCAACCGCGCCAAGATCGAGGCGACGGTGCGTAACGCCAGGGCAGTCACCGAACTCGGTGAGGACCTGGACACCCTGTTGTGGTCCTACGCGCCCGACCCCGCCGGGCGCCCCGCACCACGCACCGTGGCCGACGTGGCGGCCCGCACGCCCGAGTCCGAGGCGCTGGCCCGCGCTCTGCGACGTCGTGGCTTCACCTTCGTGGGTCCCATCACCTGCCATGCGCTCATGCAGGCCACCGGGATGGTCGACGACCATCTCGCCGGTTGCTTCCGCCGCGCCGCAGGGTGAGCTCCGGCGCTGATCAGCGCACGGGTCCCAGGTGGACGGTGGGCTGCACCAGCCCGAGATCATCGGTTGCTTTTCGGGGCTCTGCGGCGATAAGGGAGAATGCAGGGGGTCACCGGTGTCGCGTGGCCACCTGCGGTGGACGAAAGCACGGAGGGAGCACGCTATGGCGGCCATGAAGCCACGGACCGGCGACGGTCCCCTCGAGGTGACGAAGGAGGGACGGGGCATCGTGATGCGCGTCCCCCTCGAGGGCGGTGGACGGCTCGTCGTCGAGATGTCGGCGGACGAGGCAGGCGAACTTGGCGAGGCTTTACGAGCCGTCGTGGAGTGACGGGCTGCACTCCACCGTCCATCGTCACGTGGCCTAGGCCGGCGCTTGAAGGCGCACCGGCGGCCTGGCCACGCGCTGACCGGGAGGACATCAGTGCCCGCGACACCGAAGGTCCCCACCCCCCTGGTCCAGGTCCAGGTCCAGGCGCGGCGCAGTCCCGGGGTGCCTGATGTCGTCCTGGTCGGGCAGCCGTCACACGGACCATTCCTCAACGAACCATCGCCGAATGGGCAGTGCCGGTCCGGACCGTCCTTACCTGGGATGTCCACAGCGGACGATCCGCCGGTCCTGGGTCCCGGCGCAGACGCGCTCGGGGTGGACGATCGGTGGCTGGCCCAGTACAGAGTGCGGGCCACCGCAGGTTCCGTGCACGTGGTGCCATTGGCCACGGCGCGACCCGATCACGGGTGGTTGCTGGGAATCGGGCAGGGCCGCGCGCAGCACTGGCGGGCGGCCGGCGGCGCGCTGATCCGGGCTACGTCGACGCGCCTAGCGGGCGCCGCCGCGGCTGGGCGGCGGGCATCGCGCACCGTGCAGGTGCACCTACCGCCCGGCACGACAGTCCAGCAGGCGGCGGCACTTGCGCTGGGGTGTGTGGTGGGCTCGCACCGTTACCGCTTCGCCAGCGGTGACCGTCCGCTGTGGACGACCACTGTGCGGCTGGTCGCGCCCTCTGGGGACGCAGCGCAACCGCTCGCCACGGCGGTCGCCAGGGCACAGGTGCTCGGCCGCGCCACCGCGCTGGCCCGGGACCTTGCCAACACCCCGAGCGGGCACAAGGACCCGAGATGGCTCGCGGCAACCGCCGCTCGCTTGGCTTCGGCCGTGCCCGGCCTGCAGGCCACGGTGCGTGACGACCGCTGGTTGGCCGAGCACGGCTTCGGGGGAGTACTCGCGGTCGGCGGCGGCTCGGCCCGTCCGCCACGGCTACTCGAGCTGGCCTGGCGACCACTCGACGTGAACACCGAGGAGCACCTGGTGCTGGTCGGCAAGGGCATCACCTTCGACACCGGCGGAATCTCGATCAAGCCGGCCGACAACATGCACCTGATGCGCACCGACATGTCCGGAGGTGCCGCGGTGATCGCCGCGCTGCTGGCCGTCGGCCAGCTGAAGCTGCCGCTACGGGTCACCGGGCTGGTGCCCTGCGCGGAGAACCACGTTTCCGGGTCGGCGTTGCGCCCGGGAGATGTGGTGCGGCATGTCGGTGGCACCACCACCGAGGTGTCCAATACCGACGCGGAAGGCAGGTTGGTGCTCGCCGATGCGCTGGCCCACGCGGTGCGCACGCTGGCGCCCAGCACGGTGGTTGACGTCGCCACGCTGACCGGGGCGATGAAGGTGTCGCTGGGTCTGCGCACCGGTGGGTTGTTCGCCACCGGGCCCGAACTCGCCGAGCGCATCCGGACCGCGGGCGAGACGGCCGGTGAGGACTGGTGGCCGATGCCGCTGGTCGCCGACCATGTCGACGGCGTCCGCTCCGACATCGCTGACCTCCGGCAGTGTCCGCCCGGCCCCGGAGGCATCACCGCGGCGCTGTTCCTGCGGGAGTTCACCGCTGGGCTGCCCTGGGCGCACCTGGACATCGCCGGACCGGCCCGGGCCGAGCAGGATTATGACGAGGTCAACGCGGGCGGCACCGGGTTCGCCACCCGCACCCTGATCGAATTGGCCTGCTCGTTCAACGGCTAGGCTCCGCGCCGATGATAACTCCACCAGTTTGCAATGGTCGGGTCGTGATCACCGGGGGAGCCGGATTCGTCGGTCGCGCCGTGGTCACGGCGTTTGCCAGCCGGGGCAACCAGGTCACCGTGGTCGACCGCAGGGCACATCCTGACCCCGAGGTCCGCAGCGTCATCGGTGATCTCACCGATCCAGGGGTGATCGCTGGCGCGCTGGACGGTGGGAATGTGACCGGCGTGGTGCACCTGGCCGCCCTGACGTCGGTTCTGCGCTCCGTGAACCACCCGGCGGCCACCTATCAGGCGAACGTCGCGGTGACCCAGGACCTGCTCGAATGCTGCCGGCAGGCCGGGGTAGGGCGGTTCATCCTGGCCTCCACCAACGCGGTGGTCGGTGACGCCGGCCACACCACGGTGAGCGAGGCGGCGCCGCTGCGCCCGCTGACACCCTACGGCGCCACCAAGGCGGCCGCGGAGATGCTGCTGTGCGGCTACGCGGGCGCCTACGGCATGGACACCTGTGCCCTGCGATTCACCAACATCTACGGCCCTGGGATGGGGCACAAGGACAGCTTCGTGGCGCGGATGATGCGCGCCGCGCTCGCCGGCCAGGGGATCCAGATTTACGGCGACGGGCTGCAGCGGCGCGACCTCGTGCACGTCGACGACGCGACCGAGGCCGTGCTGGCGGCCTGGGACCGGCGCTTCACCGGTACCGCCATCATCGGCTCAGGCCATTCGGTGACCGTCCTGGAACTCCTCGAGGCGGCGCGCACGGTCACCGGCAGCGCGCTGCCCGCAGAGCACATCGCCGCCAAGCCCGGCGAGATGCCCGCGGTGATCGTCGACATCAGCCGAGCCCGCAAGCAGCTGGGCTACCGGCCGTCGGTGTCGCTGCCCGACGGGCTGGCCACGGTGTGGAAGGACCTCGCGGTCGCCGGCAGGTTGGCCAGCACGGTAACCGCCGCCGGCGGTCCGGACTGGTGACAGAACTGCTGGCACGACCCGAGCCCGGCGCCCGGAATTCCGGTGTACTAACAGTGACCTCCCGCGCGCCGCACTGGTTGCGTCTGCACTGGACGCTGCTGGTGCTGCTCGCGGTGGGTGCCGGCTTGCGGGTGCTCACCGTGCTGGCCTACGAGCCCGCGATCCTCTACATCGACTCCTTCAGCTACCTGGACAACATCCACAACCTGCGTCCCGACGGGTTGCGCCCGATCGGCTACAACCTGATCCTCAACGTGCTGCTGCCCTGGGGCGGCCTGCGCACGGTGACAGTCGCGCAGCACCTGCTCGGGCTGGGCATCGCCGTAGCGATCTATCTGCTGCTGCTGCGCCACGGTGCCCGCCGTTGGCTGGCTGCGCTGGCGACCGCGCCGATGCTGTTAGACGCCTACCAGCTGCAGATCGAGCACAACATCATGTCCGACGTCTGGTTCCAGGCGTTGCTGGTGGCGATCATCTGGGTGTTGACCTGGCGCGGGCTACCCAGTCCGTGGCATGCCGCCGGCGCCGGGGCCCTGCTCGGTTTCGCGGTCATCGTGCGGCTGGTCGGAATCACCATGCTGGTCCCGGCGCTGGGCTACCTGGTCGTCGCCGGGTCGCTGTGGGCCAGCCGGGCGGGCTGGCGGCGGATCGGGCTGCGGGCGGCAGCGATGGCCGCCGCCTTCGCGGTGCTCCTCGTCGGCTACGCCGGCTACTACCGGGTTTCCACCGGGGTCTGGGGCTTCAGTGGTGCCAGCACCACCGTGCTCTACGGCCGCGCCGCGGTCATCGCCGACTGCGAGCGGCTCCTGGCCGGGACGTGGGAGCGTGCTATCTGCCCGGCCCAGCCGCGTGACCAACGCTTCGGCGTCGACTACTACGCTCATCACGACGCGTCCCCGGTCAGGATGGTCACGCTGCCGCCCGGCGAGTCGATGGACGCGATCCAGGCCTCCTTCACCCGCACGGTGTTCGCCAACCAGCCACTCGACCTCACCGTGGCGGTGGGCAAAGACTTCCTGAAGGGCTTGCGCCCGGTCCGCCTCGATGCCGCGCAGGACGTACCTGTGGACCGGTGGCACTTCCAGACCTCCTACCCGTACTGGTGGGAATCGCAGCAGGTCGCCACAATGGTGCGCCAGTTCGGTGACGTCCCGATCAGTGTCAACCCCGAGCTGGCCACCCTGCTGCGGGGTTACCAGCTCACTGTCGGGTACACACCAGGCCCGCTGCTCGGTCTGGCGCTGATCGCAGGACTGCTCGGTGGTCTCGGGGTCGGCAACGCCCGCCGGTCGGGGATCCGCGCCGCCAGCCTGCTGGTGTCCGGGCTCGGGATCACCGTGCTGATGACCGCAGCGGCCTTCGAGTTCTCCTGGCGCTACCAACTGCCCGGGCTGGTGTTGCTCCCGATGGCCGGGGCGCTGGGGATCACCGCCTTCAGCGGACCGCTGCGCAGGCCAGGCCCGCGGCTGAAGCTGAGCCCCCCGATGCAGCCCTATCCCGATCCGGTGGACACCGCCATGGTGGCCGAATTCACCCGGTCGGCGGGAGAGCTGCGGTGTGCCCCGGTTGTGGTGGTCATCGCGGCCTATGACGAGGCCGGCGGCATCGGCGCAGTGCTCGACTCGGTCCCTTCGACGAGCTGCGGTCTGCCGGTGGAGACCCTCGTGATCGTCGACGGGTGCACCGACGGCACCGCAGCGGTGGCCCGCCGGCACGGCGCCCGGGTCTGCGAGGCGACGACCAACCGGGGCCAGGGCGCGGCGCTGCGGCTCGGTTACGGGCTGGCCCGCCGCGGTGGCGCCCGCTACGTCGTCACCACCGACGCCGACGGCCAGTACGACATGGCCGAGTTGCCGCTGCTGCTGCAGTCGTTGATCGACGACGAGGCCGACTTCGTCACCGGCTCGCGGGTGCTGGGTCGCCAGGAGACCTCTGACCCGGTGCGACACGTCGGTGTGCGATTTTTCGCGGGGCTGGCCAGCGCGCTGACCCGGCAGCGGCTGACTGACACCTCGTTCGGCTTTCGCGCGATGAAGGTCGAGGTCACCGATGCCGTCACGCTGACGCAGGCCCAGTACCAGGCCTCCGAGCTGCTGCTCGGGGTGATCTCGCGCGGCTACCGGGTGCTGGAGCAGCCCATGACGATGCGGGCCCGCACCGCGGGCAAGACCAAGAAGGGCAACAACCTCGTGTACGGGATGCGCTACGCCCGGGTGATGGTGGGCACCTGGTCGCGGGAACGCTGGTCACGGCGCCGTTTGGCGTCGTCACCGCCGAATACCAGCCGGTCCAGCAGCGCGAACTTGAGTATGAAAAGAGGTAGGTAGCTAGCGTTGAAAGCGGCCGCGACGACGACGGTGCGCAGCGCGCGGTCGTTGATGTTCTCGCCGATCAGCCGGTCAACGCCGGCGGTGATGCCGATCGCCACCAGACCGCTGGCTATGATCACCACCAGGTAGGGCACCAGTTCACCCCGTACATCCACTCGGCCGGAACGACGCCACGTCCAGTACCGGTGGATGAGGAAATTCGGCACCGCGCCGACGACGAAAGCCACCGCCCCGGAGACCGTGGCCGAGGCTGCGAGAACCCCGAACAGCAGGACGAACGCCAGCTGGCTGCAGGCTGTGGAAACTGCCGTGCCCGCGGCGAACCGGGTGAACAGTCTCGCTAGTCGGGAGCTGCCGAGCTGTCGGAGCACTCCGTCATCTTGGCAGACGGTGTCGCCAACGTGCCCGGGTGCCGGGCAGGTGGGTGTTGGTGCTGGCCGGAAGCATCTGATAGGCAATGCACCCACTGATGGCTGGTTCACGGCTGGAGGCAACACGGTGCGAATCCTCGTTCTCGGTGGTGACGGCTACCTGGGCTGGCCGACTGCCTTGCACCTGTCGGATCGGGGCCACCATGTCGCCGTCCTGGATAATTTCGCTCGGCGTTCCTACGACGACGAGTTAGGCCTGAAGAGTCTGGTGCCCATCGAGTCGATGCGGCACCGGGTACAGGCGTGGCGTGAGGTTTCCGGCCAGCAACTCGACCTCTTCGTCGGCGACTTGTGCGACGCCGAGTTCATCCTCGACGCGGTCCGCAGTTTTCGGCCCGGCGCGATCGTGCACTGCGCCGAGCAGCGCTCGGCCCCGTACTCGATGATCGATCGCAAGCACGCGGTGTACACCCAGTCGAACAACGTCATCGGCACCCTGAACGTGATGTTCGCAATCGCCGAGGTGGATCGGGATATCCATCTGGTCAAGCTCGGCACGATGGGGGAGTACGGTACCCCGAACATCGACATCGAGGAGGGCTGGCTCACCGTCGAGCACAACGGCCGAACCGACCGGATGCTCTTTCCCAAGAAGCCAGGTTCCTTCTATCATCTCTCGAAGGTGCATGACAGTCACAACATCGAGTTCGGCTGCCGGATCTGGGGGTTGCGGGCAACCGACCTCAACCAGGGCGTGGTCTATGGCCAGCAGACTGACCAGACCGTGCGGGACCCCCGGCTGGCCACCCGGTTGGACTACGACGCCGTCTTCGGCACAGTGCTCAACCGGTTCGTCATTCAGGCGGTGCTCGGGCACCCGCTGACCGTGTATGGGGCGGGTGGGCAGACCAGGGGCATCATCGACATCCGGGACACTGTCGAGTGCATCCGGCTGGCCTGCGAGAACCCGGCCGACGCCGGCGAATTCCGGGTGTTCAACCAGATCACCGAGGCGATGTCGGTCGCTGATATCGCGAAGACCGTCTCGGCCAGCTTCCCGGGGAATGTGGAGATCGAGTACCTGGACAATCCCCGGGTAGAGCTCGATGATCACTACTACAATGTGATTCACACCGGCCTGGTGGATTTGGGCTTGGCACCGCACCTGCTCTCCGACGCGCTGATCGATTCCCTCTTCAGCATCGTCGAGCAACACGCCACTCGAGCCGACCCATCAACCCTACGCCCCACAATCAACTGGTGCTCCCCCAACTAACCGCGTTCTGGATGCAGACTGCATCAATCCGGGTACTTTTTACAGCAGTCTGCATCCAGAACGCGGTTAGTTGGGGGTTGGGTTAGGAGAGGAGATGGTGGTAGAGATCGATGGTGCGTTCGGCGACTGTGGACCAGGAGAACTCTGTGATGGCTCGCTTGCGCCCTGCCTGGCCCATTGCCGTGACCCGGTCCGGATCGGCCAGTAGCTCGTTGACGCGGTGGGCGAAGCTCCGCTGAAAGCCTTCGGGGTCCTGTTCGTCGTAAGGCACCAGCAGTCCGGTCACGCCGTCATCGACAACCTCCGGGATTCCGCCGACAGCGGAGGCGACCACCGCCGTACCACACGCCATCGCCTCGAGATTGACGATCCCCAGCGGCTCGTAGACCGAAGGGCAGGCGAACACGGTGGCCGCGGAAAGCACCTGCCGGACGTCGGCGATGGGCAGCATGTCCGGCACCCAGATCACCCCGGGGCGCGCTGCGGACAGCGTGTCGACGGCAGCGCGGGCTTCGGCCTCGATCTCCGCGGTGTCCGGCGCGCCCGCGCACAGCAGCAGCTGGGCAGCCGGATCGATGTGGTGTGCCGCCGCCAGCAGGTGCCCGACTCCCTTCTGCCGGGTGATCCGCCCCACGAACGCGACGATCGGCCGCGCCGGATCGGCACCGAGCCGGCGAACCACGTCGGTCTCCTCGACCGGGCGGTAGGTGCTGGTGTCGATGCCGTTGCGCACCACATGCACCCGCTCGGGATGCACTGCCGGGTAACAGTCCAACAAGTCGGCGCGCATGCCGTCGCTGACCGCGATGATCGCGTCGGCGTGCTCGTAGGCGGTGCGCTCCACCCAGGAGGACACCCGGTATCCACCGCCGAGCTGCTCGGCCTTCCACGGCCTGCGGGGCTCCAGCGAGTGCGCGGTGACCACGTGCGGCACGCCGTGCAGGGTCCGGGCCAGGTGACCCGCCATATTCGTGTACCAGGTGTGCGAGTGCACCAGGTCCACGCCACCCAGCGCATCGGCCATGGCCAGGTCCACTGACAGGGTCTGCAGGGCAAGGTTGGCAGCAGCGAGGCCCGGCGCAACAGCGTGGCTGTGCACCTCCAGAGGGGGCGCCTCCGGACGGGGGGCGCCGAAGCAGTGCACCTCGACCTGACACCGCTGCCGCAACTCGGACACCAGGTGACTGACGTGCACCCCCGCGCCGCCGTACACCTCGGGTGGGTATTCCCGGGTCAGGACTCCGATACGCACGCCGCGTCACGTTAGCGTCCCGGCGATGAACCCGGCGATCAACCCCGGCGGTGAACCCAGAAATGAACACAGGTATGAACAGTCAAATAACCGGCGGCGAGTGTCACGTAGCTCGTCCGCTGAACCGGGGTAGGGTGACATATCGTGAAAGGGCAGCCGCACGTGCTGGGTATCGTCCTTGCCGGCGGTGAGGGTAAGCGATTGTGGCCGCTCACCGCGGACCGGGCAAAACCGGCCGTGCCGTTCGGCGGCAACTATCGTTTGATCGACTTCGCGCTGTCCAATCTGGTCAACGCCGGGTACATCCGGATCTGCGTACTCACCCAGTACAAGTCGCACTCGCTGGACCGGCACATCACCACAACGTGGCGGTTGTCGTCCATGCTGGGGCAGTACATCACCCCGGTGCCCGCGCAGCAGCGGCTCGGCCCGCGCTGGTATACCGGCAGCGCGGACGCGATCTACCAGTCGCTCAACCTGGTCTACGACGAGCGGCCCGAATACATCGTCGTCTTCGGTGCCGACCACGTGTACCGGATGGACCCGTCGCAGATGGTGGCTCAGCACCTCGCCACCGGCGCGGGCGTGACCGTCGCCGGGATCCGGGTGGCGCGCGAGCAGGCCAGCGCCTTCGGGTGTATCGGCGCTG
This sequence comes from Pseudonocardiaceae bacterium, assembly GCA_050700115.1. Taxonomy (GTDB): domain Bacteria; phylum Actinomycetota; class Actinomycetes; order Mycobacteriales; family Pseudonocardiaceae. The sequence goes on along the minus strand of JBOHGG010000008.1, from coordinate 84,601 downwards.
ACGCCTCCGGGCGGATCACCGAGTTTCTGGAGAAGCCTGCGGTGCCACCGGGAACGCCGGACGACCCTGAGATGACTTTCGCGTCGATGGGCAACTACGTGTTCACCACCGACATGTTGCTGTCCGCGCTGCGCGCTGACAGCACCAACCACGACTCCGACCACGACATGGGCGGCGACGTGATCCCGATGCTGGCCGATGCCGGGGAAGCGGCGGTCTATGACTTCGCCGACAACGTGGTGCCCGGTGCCACCGATCGGGACTGTGGCTACTGGCGCGACGTCGGCACGCTGGACACCTACTACGAGTCGCACATGGACCTCGTGTCGGTGCATCCGGTGTTCAACCTTTACAACCAGATGTGGCCGATCCGCACCGCGATGCCCCCACTACCGCCGGCGAAGTTCGTTCAGGGTGGCAGCGCCCAGGAGTCGATCGTGGGAGCGGGCTCGATCGTCTCGGCCGCTCTGGTGAGCCATTCGGTGCTGTCCAGCGACGTCGTGGTCGAGGCCGGTGCGCACGTCGAGGGCAGCGTGCTGCTGCCCGGTGTTCGGGTCGGGAAGGGGGCCGTGGTGCGCCGGGCGATCCTCGACAAGAACGTGGTGATACCCGATGGCGCCCAGGTCGGCGTGGACCCCGAACTGGACCGGGAGCGCTACACGGTCAGCGGTGGCGGTGTGGTCGTGCTCGGCAAAGGCGCTCACGCCGAGTAGCCGGTGGCGCTAGCCTGGTCAGGGTGCGAACCGTACCTCGGTGGACTGTGCTGTCCGCGACCTGCGCGCCGGTGCTGCTGATCGGTGGCTGGCAACTCGCCGCTGCTCGGCAGGCGGGTGGCTTCGACCCGGTGGGCCAGACGATCAGTGAGCTGGCTGCCCGCGGCGCCACCGACCGCTGGATCATGACCACGGCGCTGGTCGGCGTCGGCGTGTGCCATGCGATCACGGCAGCCGGGCTGCGGTCGGCGGCGGTTGCGGGTCGCCTGCTGCTCGCCACCGGCGGGGCCGTCACGGTCTTGCTGGCCGCTTTCCCGCAGCCGGCCACCGGCGCCTCGACTGCGCACGTTGTCGCCGCAATGATCGTCTTCCCCGCGCTGTCGTTATGGCCCGCCTTGGCGGCGCGCCGCGGCGCCACGCCAGGACCTGCCGTCTGGCTCGTTGCCGCCACGGGTCTGCTCGGGATGCTGGGTTGGTTTGGGCTGGAATTCTTCAGTGACGGGCCGCGTATCGGGCTGTCTGAGCGGGTCCTCGCCGGAGCCCAGGCACTCTGGCCGCTGGCGGCGGTCCTGCTGGCACGGCGCCGCCCAGGCTGAGTCACCCCATGCCCCGGTAGGCTTGAATCGATCAACGCTGGGAGGCCGTCCATGACCACCCGAGACGAGGCGTCCGACCCAATGCCGGTCGACCCAGCGCCGGCCGACCCGCTCACGGAGGCGATCGTCGGCTACTACGACGAAACCTGGTTCGACTACCGCGTGCTCTGGCTCAACCCGGACAACCTTGCCGTCCACTTCGGCTACACCGATGACAGCACCCGTGGTCACACCGACGCGCTGAAGAACATGAATCGGGTGCTGGCGGAGCGGGTAAGGATCCAGCCCGGCGAGCGCGTCCTGGATGCGGGTTGCGGAGTCGGCGGTAGCAGCCTGTGGCTGGCCAAAGAGCGCGATGTCGACGTCGTCGGGATCACCTTGGCCCCCAAGCAGGTCGCGATGGCGCGGGGCCACGCCGCCCGGCGCGGGCTGGCCGACCGCGTCCATTTCGAACAGGCCGACTTCACCGCGACGTCCTTCCCGGATGCGAGTTTCGACATCGTGTGGGCGGTGGAGAGCCTGTGCCACGCGCCCCGCAAGGATGCCTTTTACCGGGAAGCTGCTCGGTTGCTGCGTCCTGGTGGGCGGGTGGTCGTCGCCGACTTCGTCCGGTGCGCCCGGCCGCTCGACCAGACCGGCGAGCGGTTGCTCCATGAATGGCTGGATGGCTGGGCCGTCCCCGACATCGACACCCCCGATGAGCATCGGAGGCACCTGGCCGCAGCCGGATTCGCCGATGCACAGCTCGATGATGTGACCGTGCACACCCGCCCGTCGCTTCGCCGGCTATACCGGATGGCGTACTGGACCTACCCGCTGGCAGTGTTCGGCCGCGTCACGGGTATTCGCTCCGACGTACAGCACGGCAACGTGATCGCCTCCATACGCCAGTACCAAGCGCTGCGCCACGACGCGTGGTTTTACAGCATCCTCTCGGCCACGATGCCACTAACGTAGCATTGCTGTAGCATTTATGTATGACTGAGAAGCGGCGGCTTTCGGTGTCCGTTGATGCGGATCTAGTGGAGGCTGGGCAGGCGACGGTGTCCTCGGGAGAGGCGGCCAGCTTGAGCCGCTGGGTCAACGATGCGCTGCGCCGCCAGGTGGAGCATGATCGCCGGCTCCGCGGGATCGACGAGTTCATCCGGGCCTTCGAGGCCGAGCACGGCGAGATCACTGAGGCCGAGATGGACGAGGTAGCCCGGGATATGCGAGCGCGGGCTACTGTCGTGCGGGGTGGTTCGATCCGGCGGCCGGCGTGACGCTGGTGCTTGACGCTGGGGCGCTCGTTGCCGTCGGGCGTGGCAGCCGTGCACTTGCTACCAGGATCAAGCGAGAACGCCTGATCGGGCGGGTGCCAGTGACGCACGGTGGTGTGGTCGGCCAGGTCTGGCGCGGTGGATCCGGTCGGCAGGCCGGTTTGGCACAGCTGCTCCCGCATATCGAGATCGCGCCGTTGGATGGGGATCTGGGCAAGCGTGCCGGCACGCTGTTGCGGGAGGCGGGTGGCGGCGATGTGATCGACGCCGCGGTGGTGCTGCTCGCCGGGGACGACGACCTCATCCTGACCTCGGACCCCGACGATCTCGTGACGCTGGCAGCCGCGTCCGGAATCCACGTCGAGATCGTCCCGGTGCGGTGAGAATGACGCCGTGGTGAAAGCCGCGCCGCCCGGCGCAGCTGCGAAGTCCCTATCTCGTACCGATCGCCACCGAATGCACGAGGTGCGCGGGATGCTGGTACCCAAGCCACGGCTTCCCCCGCGTGGTTGACAGGCCGTTTCATATGAGCATCCATGTCGCGGATTCGGGGCGCTCAGGTGATGCGTAGGGCCAGCAGGAGACCGTCTCCCAGGGGGAGCATCAGGGGGAGCAGGGTCTCGTCGTGGCGCACCATTGAGCCGACCTCGCGTAGCGCCAAGGAGGACGAGTCCCGACACGCCGGATCGGCCACCTTGCCACCCCACAAGGCGTTGTCGAATGCGATCACTCCGCCGGTCCGCAGCAACGGCACGCCAGCCTCCAGGTAACGCGGGTACTCGGGCTTCGCGGCGTCGATGAACACCAGGTCGTAGCCACGGTCGGTGAGCCGGGGCAGCACGTCCAAGGCTTGCCCCATGATCAGCCGATAGCGCGACGGCGGGAACCCGGCGTCGGTGAACGCCTGCCGGGCGGCCCGCTGGTGTTCGGGTTCGACGTCGATGGAGGTGAGCACCCCGTCAGGGGCCATCCCGCGCAGCAGCCACAGGCCACTGCTGCCTGCGCCGGTACCGACCTCGACCACGGCGCGGGCACCGAGCGCGCTGGCCAGGAACCGCAGCGCGGAGCCCCCACCTGGTCCGATCGGTGTGCAGCCCAATTCCTGCCCACGCTCGCGCGCCGCGGCAATCGCGTCGTCCTCGGTGACGAAACTCTCCACGTACTGGCGCACGGCGCTGTCGGCCGGGGCAGGCGGCCCGCCTGTGGTGCCGGTCGACATCACGTTGCGTAGCGTAGCGCTGTCGTACGGTCCATCGGGGTGATGCCGCGCCGGACGATGTATTTCCACAGCTCTCAGGATCCTCTTAGTCGATGCTTACTTGGGCCACACGCTGATCGTCCATCATCTACGTGGGTTCACTCGCCATGAAACATTGACAGCTACCCCGGTGTTGCATTGTCTGACCGTGGACTGTCACCAACCCGGAGGTGCAAGACACACCCGATGGCCACCGAGAGCCGCTTCCGCGATCCTGCCGCCGGGCAGGCGAGTTCCGTCACCAGGCCTGACGACGGCGCAGTTGAGGGATGGGCACCACCGTCGTGGGACCAGGTGGTGCGGGATCACGCCGACCGGGTCTACCGGCTGGCTTACCGCCTGTCCGGCAACCCGCATGACGCCGAGGACCTCACGCAGGAGACGTTCATCCGGGTGTTTCGCAGCCTCGGCTCCTACAAGCCCGGCACGTTCGAGGGCTGGTTGCACCGGATCACCACGAACCTGTTCTTGGACATGGTGCGGCGGCGCTCCCGGCTGCGGATGGAGGGACTGCCGGAGGACACTGACCGGCTGGTCGGCGGCGGGCCCAGCCCGGAGCAGGTTTATGTCGACACCCACCTCGATCCGGATCTGCAGGAGGCGCTGGACGACCTCGCGCCGGAGTTCCGGGCGGCCGTCGTACTCTGTGACGTGGAGGGCCTCTCCTACGAGGAGATCGGCGCTACGCTCGGGGTGAAACTCGGGACGGTCCGCAGCCGGATCCACCGCGGTAGACTGGCCCTGAGAGTGGCGCTGGAACGGCGCCGTGCGCTCGCCGAACGGGAGGCTGGATGACAGACCTGCGTGGCCGATCCTTCTCCGATCTGCTAGCCGGCCTCAACGCAGGGCAACACCTCGCCGTGGACGCTGTCGTGGCCTTCGTCGACGGCGAGTTGGGCGCGGGCGCCCGTGACCGGGCCGCTCAACACCTCGCCACGTGTCAGTCCTGTGCCGCCGAGGTGGCTGGGCAACTCCAAGCCCGCAGTGTGATGCGTTCGGCCCGGTGTCCACAGGTCCCCGCCGAATTGCTCGCCGCGTTGTGTGACATCCCGCACACCGCTGATCTGCCCGGTACGCCGGATGGGCTGGCGGTGGCTGCCGACGGCACGGTCGTCGCGCCGCTGGGTACCGGAACGCCCCTGGGCGCGAGCCAGCGCTGGGGTAACGGGCCCTCGGTACTCGGTCGCTGGATCGGGCGATAGGCGATAGCAGCGCTACACACACTTCACCGGGGAGTCGGCAAGCTCGGTAGTCGTCAGCGCGCACAGGTGACTCCGGGAGACCATGACCCCGCCGCAGGATCACAACCCCGACGAACCCTTCGCAACGGAAGGGCGTCCGGGGTCGCCGCAGTTCGTCTCGAGACCACCGCAGCGGCCCGAGGTGGAGCCGGCGGCAGCACAGGCATTCGGTCGACCATCCGGGGTTCCTGGAGCTTTTGCCGTTCAGGTAGGTGATTCCTGGCGCGGGTCCAGTCATACCTCCAGCGGCCCGTCTGGTGGTCTACCACCGCCCCCGGATGCGCTGGTGGCAGCCTTTGGCAGGCCGTCGGGATCCGCTGAGCGGCTGCAGCGCCCGCCCGGCCGCAACGGTGCGCACCCCCCGGAAGGGCCAGCGGGTGAGGACGACTTCTGGCCGCGGGGCGCGAGACGCAACCCCTGGCGTGACCCGTGGGCGGCGGCGGTACTGGGAGCCCCCGCGGTTCCCGAACACCATCGGGACTCTGGCGACGCGCCGCCGCCGGGAGCCCGGCTGAGTCTGCAGGAAGCGCTGTTCGGTCGTCAGCTGAGCCATCGGGCCCTTGCCTTGCTGGGTGCGCTGGTGTTGTTGGTCGGGGGAGTTGGCGGATTCGTAGGCCGGCTCACCGCCGACGGCGGCAACCTGCTGACTGATCCGGGCGCCACACTGGCCCAGGTTGAGACCGCCACCGATCGACCGGTGGGCTCGGTGGCGGCAGTGGCCGGCCGGGTGTTGCCCGCGGTGGTGTCCCTGGAGTTCCGGGTCGGCGACCAGGGGGGGTTTGGTTCCGCGGTGGTGATCGACGGTCAGGGCTACCTGCTGACCAACAACCACGTCGTCGCCCCGGCCGCGACCACCTCGCAGGCAACCCTGGAGGCGGTGTTCATCGACGGCACCCGGATGCCGGCGCGGATCGTGGGCCGGGATCCGAAGACCGATCTCGCCGTGGTCAAAGTGGAGGTCGCCAACCCGACGGTGGCGCAGCTGGGCCGCTCGTCGGCGCTGAAACCGGGGGATTCCGTCGTGGCCATCGGCTCTCCGCTGGGGCTGGCCGGCACGGTGACCAGCGGCATCGTCAGTGCAGTGGACCGTCCGGTACGGCTGGAGGGGGATGGCGGTCACGGTAACGCGGTGATCGACGCGATCCAGACCGACGCCGCGATCAATCCCGGCAACTCCGGCGGAGCGCTGGTGAATACCGCGGGAGCGGTGGTGGGCATCAACACCGCCATCCGCACCCTGGGCGCCGGCGAGGGCGGGGGCTCTATCGGACTCGGTTTCGCCATCCCTATCGACACGGCTACGAAGATCGCGCAGGAGCTGATCCGCACCGGGCATTACCAGCATTCCGAGCTGGGCGTCAACGCCGCGTCGGTGACCGATGGCAAGTCCGACGGCGCCCGGGTGCAGAACGTGCAACAGGGTGGTGCCGCGGCCGAAAGCGGCATCCTGGAGAACGACGTGATCATCAAGGTCGGCGATCGGGTCGTTGGCAGCGCCGACGGGCTCATCGTCGCTGTGCGCGAGCGGGCTATCGGCGAACAGGTGCCGATTTCGCTGGTTCGTGATGGGCGGCCGCTGGTGGTGACTGTCACGCTGAAGTCGGATTGATCGGCGTGGAGGAGGCTAGGCTGGGGTCGCTGGCCGGGCTGGTTTGGGAGGTGCGCGCAGATGCTCAACATCGGTTGGGGGGAGGTCTTGATACTCGTCGTCGCCGGGCTGTTCATCCTGGGCCCGGAACGCCTGCCATCAGCCGCGGCGTGGCTGGGCCGCACTATCCGTCAGGTGCGGGAGTACGCCACCGGGGCCCGCGAGCAGTTGCGCTCAGAGCTAGGCCCGGAGTTCGACGAGCTCCGCCAGCCCCTGGAGGATCTGCGTGGGTTGCGCGGTTTCAACTCGCGTGGGTTCAATCCCCGCAGCGCGATCACTCGCCACCTGCTCGACGATCTGGACGGTGATCCCTTCGGTGGCGTGCTCAAACCCAACGGCTATGCAGCCCCCACCGGACCGGGCATTCCGGTATCCCGGCCGCTGCAACCGGGTGAGCGCGCACCGTATGACCCCGACGCGACCTGACCGGCGGCCCCGCAACGCTGGAGATCACCGGGAACTGGGACTTACCGTGAGCAGTCGGCCAGCCAGGCCACGGGAGCGGGTCGCGAGACGGTCCGCCACCTCTCGCAGCACGACCGCGGCCGGTGCGGTGGGGTCGGCCAGTACCAGCGGAGTGCCGGCGTCGCCGGATTCGCGCAGCTGTTGGTCCAGCGGCACCTGGCCCAGCAGCGGGACCTCGCTGCCCAGCGAGCGGGTCAGCGAGTCGGCGACCACCTGGCCCCCGCCGGAACCGAAAAGATAGTTGCGCGAGCCGTCCGGCATCTGCAGCCACGACATGTTCTCCACCACGCCGATCAGCCGCTGGTGAGTCTGCAGTGCGATCGCCCCAGCCCGCTGCGCCACCTCCGCGGCCGCCCGCTGCGGGGTGGTGACCACGAGGATCTCGGCGTTGGGGATGAGCTGCGCCACCGAGATGGCGATGTCGCCGGTGCCCGGCGGCAGGTCGAGCAGCAGCACGTCAAGATCGCCCCAGAACACATCGGCGAGGAACTGCTGCAGCGCGCGGTGCAGCATCGGCCCCCGCCACACCACTGGGGTGTTGTCCTTGGTGAACATGCCGATCGAGATGACCTTCACGCCATGCGCGGTCGGCGGCATGATCATCTTTTCGACCTGGGTGGGCCGGGCGGTGGTGCCGAGCATGCCCGGCACCGAATGCCCGTAGATGTCGGCGTCGACCACCCCTACCGACAGGCCCCGATCGGCCATCGCGGCCGCCAGGTTCACCGTCACCGAGGACTTGCCGACCCCGCCCTTGCCGGAGGCGACGCAGTACACCCGGGTCAGCGATCCCGGCTCGGCGAACGGAATCCGCGGCTCCTCGGAGTTGCCGCGCAGCTGGCGGCGTAACGCGGTGCGCTGGGCGTCGCTCATCACGTCGAGCTCAACCCGCACATCGCGCACACCCGGCACAGCGGACACCGCCGTGGTGATCCGGGAGGTGATGGTGTCGCGCATCGGGCAGCCGGCGACGGTGAGCCATACCGCTACTCCCACCGTTCCGTCCCCGGCCACGGTCACGTCCTTGACCATGCCGAGCTCGGTGATCGGGCGATGGATCTCGGGATCGTGCACCCCGTCCAGCGCGGTTCGAACTGCGTCGACCGATGGGACGGTCTGGGTGGAGGCCACGGGTGGCACCGACTTTCGGTTAAGTGTGGACTTCTCCCATGCTAGGCGTTACCGGCGTGGCGCTCATCCCGCCGGCTGCCAGGCCCGTCGTCAGGTCCGGCCGCCGCGCCGATACCCGGACCGTTCCGACCCAGACCGTTCTGATGCTGCCGGTTCCGGCGGCCCCAGTTCTCTGAGTTCGGTCAGCCGAACGAGCTCGGACCGCAGGAAGTCCCTGGTGACCACCTCGCCGACGGCCAACCGCAGCGACGCGAGTTCTCTGGCCAGGTACTCGGTGTCGGCCTTGGTGCGCTCGGCGCGGGCCCGATCTTCCTCCAGTGCGACCCGGTCGCGGTCGTCCTGACGGTTCTGCGCCAGCAGGATCAGCGGCGCCGCGTAGGCGGCCTGCGTGGAGAACGCCAGGTTGAGCAGGATGAACGGGTAAGGGTCCCAGCGCAGCGACACCGCCACCAGGTTCAGTGTGATCCACACCACGACTAAGACCGTTTGCACCGCGAGGAACCGCCCGGTGCCCAGGAAGCGGGCGATCCGCTCGGAGAAGCGGGCGAAGGCATCCGGGTCCATCCGGGGCGTCAGTCGCCGTGGCCCGCGCGGGAGGTCCAGCCGGGAGTACTGCCAACGGGACTCAGCCATGGGTCACCTCGCCGGTCCAGTCGGAGGTGGGCCACGCCTCCTGCTGCCGCCAGTCGTCGGGCAGCGCGGCGTCCAGCAGATCATCCACGCTGACCGCCCCGAGCAGGTGGCCCTCGGTGTCCACCACCGGGGCGCAGACCAGGTCGTAGGCGGCGAAGTAGCGCGTGACCTCGGCAAGCGACGCCTGCGGTCCGAGCCGGGCCAGCTCGGTGTCCAGCACACCGGCCACCAGATCCGACGGGGGCTCGCGCAGCAACCGCTGCAAGTGGGCGCAGCCCAGGTAGCGGCCGGTCGGGGTGGCCGAAGGGGGACGGCAGACGAACACCATGCTCGCCAGCGCGGGGGTCAGCTCCGGGTTGCGGACCCGGGCCAGTGCCTCGGCGACGGTGGCGTCCGGGGTGAGCACCACCGGCTCCGGGGTCATCAGGCCGCCGGCGGTGTCCGACGAGTAGGCCAGCAGCCTGCGGACCGGCGCGGACTCCTCGGGTGCCATCATCCGCAGCAACCGTTCCCGCTCCGGGTGGGCGAGCTCGCCCAGCAGGTCGGCGGCGTCGTCGGGGTTCATCGCCTCCAGCACGTCGGCGGCGCGCTCGTCGCCAAGATGGGCAAGCACCTCGGCCTGCTCGTCCTCGGACAGCTCCTGCAGCACGTCCGCGAGCCGCTCGTCGTCCAGCGCGTCGACCACCTCGTGGCGACGTTTGGGGGGCAGGTCGCGTAACGTGTTGGCGACCTCCACCGCGCGCATCCCCTCGAAGAGGGCGAGCAGCTGCTCGGCGCCCTGCCCGCGGGAGGACACCTCGGCCAGCGTCAGCCCGGCGACCTCGTCCCACCCGAGCACCTGGACCGGGCCCCGCCGCCCGAGCCGGCCGATGCGCTCCCGCACCGCCAGCTTCGTGATCACCCAGTCCCGGGTGCGGGCTTGCTCGATCCCAGCGTCCACCACGACCGCCACCGCCCCGGTGGCGGCCACATGCACCCGGGTGTCCAGGATCTCCCCGATCACCAGTGTTTCGTTGGGGCGCAACGAGAACCGGCGCAGGCTCACCGTGCCGGTGGCCAGCGCCACCGCGCCGGGCTCGATCGAGGTGACTCGCAACATCGGCACGAAGATCCGTTGCCGGATCACGAGCTCGACCACTAGTCCCAGCACCCGAGGCGGCCGTGGCCCGATGCGCAGCGCGGTCACCAGATCGCGGACCCTGCCGAACTGCTCGCCGTCGGGCCCGAAAACCGGCAGCCCGGCGACCCGGGCCGCATAAACCCTGGTCGGAGTGGCCACCGCACGAGGCTAGCGCTGCGCACCACTCGCGCCCGCGGGACGCTCGCCATTCGGAACCGAATGGCGACCACCGGCGCCCCGCCAGCCGCCATTCGGAACCGAATCGCGGTCTCCATGCGGCTCAGCGGTAGCAGTAGGAGTCCGAGGACGCGTCGCCGCCTTGGAGGCGCACCTGGTGCACCCGCAGGCCCCGGAAGTCGTCGCCGTGCAGGAAGAATGCCTCGTCGACGGTCAGTCCTCCGGTGGGCATGGTGTCGATCTTCGCCAGCCACGCGCCGACGCCGTCGGGGTAGAACTGGTCGTCCCATGCGCCGTAGAGCGAGTTGGTGAGATACACCCGCTGGCCGTCCCGGCTGACCTCCACCATCTGCGGGCCACCGGCCAGGCGCTGGTCGGGTGCCGCTGGATGGGGCGCGCGGCCGACGATGCCACCCAGTCGCACTGACCCGGTTTGGCGCGGGTGGGCAGGGTCGCTCACGTCGTACTGCTTGAGTTCACCGGTACCCCAGCACGACACGTACAGCTGCTGGTCGTCGACCGAGAGGTTGATGTCGGTGACCAGCGGGGGCACCGCACCGAAGGGCTTCAGTGCTGGTGGGAGGTCGTCGGCGTCGGCCGGTTCGGCCGGGATGGTGATCACCTTCTCGGCGACCCAGCTACCCCCATCACGATGCCAGCGCCACACCGAGGCGGAGAGGTCCTGGGTGGACACGACGACGCCGACGAACCCCCAGGTCGCCTCGGGGTCGTGTGCTGGACGCAGCTCGAGCACCATCTGGTGCTCAGCGCCCAGGTCGACCCGCTGGAGGTGCTTGCCGGCGGCCAGATCCCAGAAGTGCAGCGCGTGGCCGTACTTGTTACCTAACAGCAGCTCCGGGTTGACCCCGTCCTCGATCATTGACGGGGTTCCCCACTCGCTGGTGACCAGCGTGTTCTGGTTCAGGTGCCACCAGGCGTCATAGGCCAGGTACTGCGGCCCGCGGTCGCTCTCCCAGGGCCCCAGCACGTCGAAGCTGGCGTGGTCGAGCAGCGCGATCCCGCCCGGCCCGTCCGCGCCGTTTCCGCCACCGAGGCAGGACAGGAAGATCCCTTCGGGGCCGCAATGCAGCGTATGTGGCCGGGAGTAGCCGGCTTTCTCCGCCAATTCCTTGGCGTCGATCGTTTTGACCAGGATGGGGGTGGCCGGATCCGGGTGGGTGTCATAGACGTGCACGTTCGAGCTGCGTAGCCCGGGCAGCAGCAGGTAACGGCGCTCCAGACCGTCCACGCCATGCCCCTTGTGGGCCAGCGCGCTGCTGCAGGCGTTCCAGCCGAAGTGGTGCAGCTCGTCGCCCAGGGTGGGCAGGTCCGCCCAGCCCACCACCTGACCGTATCGTGGCGAGCCCGGATCAACGTCGACCACGGTCAGCGCGTCGGGCCGCTGCGCGGCGCGGTCGAAGGCGGCGACGTAGGCGAGCTGCTCGGCCGGTGCTGCGGCTGCCTCGGCGGCGCTACGGTAGAAGGTCGGGTCTGACGGTGTGTGCGACGGCGCGTTCATGAAGGTTCTCCCCTGCGACGTTTACCAACGTGGAATCGGTCGGTCGGAGCTCATCGAGCGCGACACAGTGCGCTGGCTAGCCGAAGGAGATCGACGTGCAGGCGAACGGTCAGCCAAGCATTCAGAAACACCGGACCGCCGAGCCGACGGCAGCACGCACCGGATCGGCTGGGCGTGATGACGGTCATCGTTTGCGGGCTCCCTACGACGTCACCAGAGACATTACTGTTTTCACCAGACCTCCGCGACGCCTACGAGTGGTTCACCTCCGAGGCCGGCGGCACACGACGAAGGGTGCCTTCATGGCCCGGCTCGCTCAGACCGACGGTCTCACCGAGATCCAGCAGGAGATCCTGTCGACCGTCAAGTCCTTCGTGGACAAGGAGATCATCCCGGTCGCCCAGGAGCTGGAGCACACCGATACTTACCCGCAGGAGATCGTCGATGGGATGAAGGAGATGGGCCTGTTCGGGCTCACCATCCCCGAGGAGTACGGCGGCCTGGGCGAGTCGCTGCTGACCTACGCATTGGTCGTGGAGCAGATCGCCCGGGGTTGGATGAGCGTGTCCGGTGTGATCAACACCCACTTCATCGTGTCGTACATGATCTGCCAGCACGGCACCGACGAGCAGAAGCAGCACTACCTGCCGATGATGGCCGAGGGAAGCGTTCGCGGTGCTTTTTCGATGTCCGAGCCAGAACTGGGTTCCGACGTGGCGGCGATCAAGACCCGGGCCAGACGCGACGGGGACCATTATGTCGTCAACGGCGCGAAGATGTGGCTGACTAACGGCGCCACGTCGACTCTGGTTGCCACCCTGGTCAAGACCGACGAGGGAGCCGCGAGGGCGCACCACAACCTCACCACGCTGCTGGTGGACAAGCCCACTGGTTACGGTGAGGTGGCCCCGGGGCTCAGCGTGCCCGGCAAGATCGACAAGATGGGTTACAAAGGGGTCGACACCACCGAGCTGGTCTTCGACGGCTACCGCATCGGCGCCGACAAGGTGCTCGGTGACGCTCCCGGCAAGGGTTTCGCGCAGATGATGGACGGCGTCGAGGTGGGCCGGGTCAACGTGGCTGCCCGGGCCTGTGGCATTGCGATCCGCGCCTTCGAGCTCGCGGTCGACTACGCCCAGCAGCGCCGGACCTTCGGCAAGCCGATCGCGCAGCACCAGGCGATTGCGTTCAAGCTTGCCGAGATGGCCACCAAGGTCGAGGCCGCGCACCTGATGATGATCAACGCCGCGCGGCTCAAGGACTCCGGCGAGCGCAGCGATGTCCAGACCGGGATGGCGAAGCTGCTCGCCAGTGAATACTGCAAGGAGGTCACTGAGGACTCGTTCCGCATCCACGGGGGGTACGGCTACTCCAAGGAGTTCGAGATCGAGCGGCTGATGCGCGAGGCGCCGTTTCTGCTCATCGGTGAGGGAACCAGCGAGATCCAGAAGACGATCATCAGCAAGGGGCTCCTGCGGGAGTACGCTTCGCGAGGTTGAGCCGGAACCGGGGCCGTGCGCATGAGCGTTGACACGACGGGTACCCCCGACCAGAGGTGATGCACTGTGACCAGCCCGTTCAGCAGCCAGGGTCAGATGCGTGGCCTGCCCACCCCACCCACCGGTTGGCCGATCGGCTCCTACGCCACCTACGCCGAGGCGCAGCGCGCAGTGGACCATCTCGCCGACAGCCACTTTCCGGTCGCCGACGTGACCATCGTCGGAGTGGACCTGATGCTGGTTGAGCGGGTGCTGCGACGGTTGACCTGGGGTCGGGTGCTGACCCAGGGGGCCGCGTCGGGCGCCTGGTTCGGCCTGTTCGTCGGAGTGCTGCTCAGCCTGTTCGCTACCCAGGCCGGGGCTGGGGTCGTCCCGATCCTGGTGGGAGTGGCTACCGGTGTGGTGTTCGGGACGGTGTTCGCGGCCGCCGGTTACGCCGCGACCCGCGGCCGGCGGGACTTCGCGTCGGCAAGCCAATTGGTCGCAGGGCGTTACGACGTGCTGTGCCAGCCGCGGCATGCCGAGCAGGCGCGCGACCTGCTGGCCAAGCTGGCCATGGGCCCGGGAGCCGCGACCACCTGATCACGTGCTGAGCGGATGCCGCCAGCGGAGCCCGGGAAACCGGGCGAAGTCCCGGTCGGTGGTCATCCATTCGCACCCCGACTCGATCGCCAGGGCCGCGAGAAAGGCATCGGGTACCAGGTTTCCCTTCGCACCCGCTTGCTGGCACAGCCGGGTGAAGATCGACCAGTGCTGCGCTCCTGGGAATACCGGGCGGCAGGTCGGCTGGTTTCGTACCGCGCGGGCGAACGTCAGCGCCTCGGCCAGCCGGCTGGGTTCCCGGAAGATCCGCGGATGGCTGACGACCCGCACGAAGCCGCTGAGCACCAGGTCGGAACAGGCGTAGCTGGCGTCCCCGTTGACCATGCTGTCCAGCCAGGCCCGGTACTCCTCGTGATCGGTGGCGTCCCGGCGAAACGCGAACACGAGCACGTTGATGTCAGGAAGGAGCACGGCCCTCCATCACGTCCAGCAGGGCCGCGCTGTCATCGAGATCCACGCCGGGCAGCACGCCCCCACTCGCGACGGATACCGGCAGCTCGACTCGCGTGCGCTCCTCGTGCCGCTCGGACTCGGTCAGCAGCCGGCGAAGTGCCTCCTCGAAAACCGAGGTCAGGCTGCGCCCCTGCCGCGCCGCGTGGCTCTTGGCCCGGCGCAGCAGCTCATCATCGACCCGCAGCGTGGTCCGCATGCATCAAAGCATACCGTGATGACAGCAATATGTCACAGCGAGGCGATGGCGGCCGGAGTCCAGTGCCCGCGTGCCCCGCGCAGGTGGGCAAGGTAGTTGGCTACTTGGTGGGCATCCCATCCGTGGGCCTCGCGCAGTCCTGCCGCCAGCATTCGCAGGTAGGTCGCCGAGGGCACCGTCCACGGCACGTCGTCGGCATGCCAGGGGGCGGTGAACGTCAGAAGCGGGTACCCATCGAGGTCACCGATGTGCAGCAGGGTCTCGTAGCGCCCGGGACCGAGTTCGGCTCGGCCTGTTGCCAGCACTGGTCCGAGATCAATGTCCGCGCCAGCGACGCCGTACATCTCCTGCGCGGCGATGTCGGCGAACTGCCCGGAGGTGATTAGGTAAGCGCGCGCGGCTGCCGTGTCGGCGAGTTCTGGGTCGAAGAAGGCGCGCCCGCCACCCCAGACCGTCGATTCCGTGGCGAAGTAGACACCGCCGGAAATCTCACAGCCGAAAGCGCGGCGTGGCGGCCGGCGATCGCGACAACCCGAATAGGCGTGCTGGGCGCCATGCGGTGTTCCGCCCGCGAGATAGCATGTCAACCGATCCGCGGACATGTTCGACCCATAGCTGACGTACCAGACCAGCTCCGGCTGCGTCGTCAATCGTCTCCTCGTACCCGGAATTGTCGGTGTGCCTCCGTAGAATACTGGCATGTCGATGGGTCCGGCGTGGCAGGCGAGTGACGATGAGTTGCTCGCTGAACTGTGTGCGCTGGAAACCCGTATGCGGTCGACGTGGGCGCAGATGTTGTCGGTGGTGGCCGAGGTCGATTCCCGGGGGATCGCCGGGAAAGAGGGTTATGGCACCACGGTCGAGTTGGTCCGCGCGCTGGCGCGGGTGACCCGGGGAGAGGCTCGGGCTCCGCCGCGCGGGGGACGTGCTGGCCGGGCGCGGGCTCGACGGTGCACCGATCGCGCCGCGGCTGCCGCACACCGCGGCCGCGGAGCCGATCATGTGATCGGCTCCGCGGAGGTCGCGGTGATCCGCTCGGTGCTGGCCCGGATCCCGGGACATATCAGCGCGGAGCGACGGGGTGAGGTCGAGGCGGAGTTGGCGCGTCACGCCCGCACGCTGGACCCCGGGCAGCTTGCGACGCCGGGCAAACGGATTCTTGCCTACCTGGATCAGGACGGTGTAGCGCCCAAGGACATCACCGAGGTCGACCTGCGCGATTCCGCTCAGCGCGACGCCGATGCCCTGGTCGAACTGGCGGAGCGCGCCCTCGGTACCGGTGAGCTGCCCACCGAGGGCGGGGAACGTCCCCAGGTCGTGGTGACGGTCCCGTTGGCGGTGCTGCAAGGCCAGATCGGGACCGGGTCACTGAGCTTCGGAGGGCCGATCAACGCCGAGGTCGCCCGCCGCATCGCGTGTGACGCGCGGGTGATCCCGGTGGTACTCGGCACCCGCGGGGAACCTCTCGAGGTCGGGCGGGCATCGCATTCGGTACCTGTGGCGATCCGCCGAGCGGTGATCGTCCGAGATCGTGGATTCGCATTCCCGGGGTGTTCAGTACCGGCCCGATGGTGCGAAATTCATCACATCAAGCATTGGGCCGACCTGGGTCCCACCAGCCTCTCCAACTGCGTTCTCCTCTGCGGCCGCCACCACCGGCTTGCCCATCATTCCTCCTGGCGGATCGCAATGACCAGCGGTATTCCGGAATTCCACCCACCACCATGGATCGGCGGCGCACCCCGCCGCAATCCACTGCACCTCGCCCCGGACCTCATCCGAATACGTGAGTAACAATCGGATGGCGTCACGCTGCGAGAGGATCGGCGACGTGGCCGATGAACAGCAGCGCCCCGGTCGGCTGGTGCACGATCGCGAAGGCGAACGGCCGGTCGGCGCGGACCACGAACTGCGGCTCCGGCGGCGCCGACAGCGTAAAGGCCAGGCCGGTGACGGCGGCCGCCTCGGTGCCCCACTCGTCCACCGTGATGTTCGCCCGGTGCACCGCCTGATCAAGCGCGAGCCCTGCCTGCGACATGTTCGAGAAGTCGTCCAGGGTGGTCAGGCCCAGCGTGTTGAGCGCAGGCAGCAGGTCCAGATCGGTGACGAAGTCCCACCGCGGCAGGAACAGATCCACCTGCTCGGCCCGTAGGCCTGCCTCGATCTCGGTCAGCGTCTCCGGTGACAGCACTTCGGACGGGGTGAGCGCCCCCTGCGGCACGATCACTCGCATGGTCAGCTCACTCTCGGCGTACGGCAGCTCAACCGCCTGCCAGCCCTGGCCGCTGGCGTAGCGTAAGGATTCCTGCTGGCGCATCATCGGCACCGCCACCATCGTGGCGTCGGCGCGGGTGAACGTCGCGTCCGCCGTCGGGTTCTTGGCGAACGGGGTCTGCCAGTCCGCCTTCAGATAGACGGCGTTGGCGAGCACCAGGCGGGTAGCCGGATCCAGCTGGTCGAACAACCTGTCGATCCGCTCCGCCGTCTGTTCGCGCACCCAGGCGTTGATCTGCTCGGCGCCCTGGCCCGAGGGGAAGATCCGCGCGCCTGCGCCGTACTGCGAAGCCAGCGTCCGCAGGAAGCCGTCCGTGACCGGCAGCCCGTCCTGGACGAACAGTCCGTTGGCGATCGCGACCACCGGTGGCGCGGGGCGTACATCTGACGCCCTGGTCGCGCCGGGCGACGATCGGGGCGGTGGTGGGCCTGCCGTGACGATCTGCCGATCGAGATCATTGAACGCCGCGTGCGGCCCGGATTCCGGGAAACCGAATACTTGATCGAGCTGTCTCGCGGTCTGCCCGGCGGCGCCTGCGCGTGCCATGCCGAAGGCGTAGCCGATGCTCAATGGTGAGATCACGGTGTTGCTGGCCGGGGCCGCCGTCGCCGTGTAAAGATCATGACCGAACCTGGTCAGCCCGGCCACGGTCTGCTCGACCGGGGCCTCCTGCGGCACCTCCCGCGACACGCCCTGCGCTAACAACACCCCGTCACCTCCACCTCCGGGCCATCGCCCTGACCTGTGAGCGGCGGGATCGGGTGGCAGGCAGCCCCAACCGGTGAGGGCGTCGACGAGCCCGTCCACGATCGGCAGGTTCGCCAGGCTTTCCCCGTCACACCAGCGGGCATCGTCAGCATCGTCGCCGGCTCGCAGCGTTGCGCCCGTTGCCCGGCAGATGTAGTCGTGGATGTCGAAGACTGCGCCGCCCGGTGCGCCGCGCTGTATCCCGCCCGCCCGGCGGATGATCTCGACCTCCAGCCCGGTCTCTTCGGCCACCTCACGGATCACCGCATGATGGTCGGTCTCGCCGGCCTCAACCCGGCCGCCGGGCACCGACCAGCGTCCCCGTCCCGGTTCGTTGGTCCTCCGGACCAGCAGCAACCTTCCCGAGCCGTCGAACACCACCGCTCCGACACACCGGATCTTCTGCACGTGTGAGCCCGTCATCCCCAGGCACGGTAGTACCCTGCTTTCATGCGGTCCCGGTTCAGGCAACACTGACATGCTCATAGGGCGACATCCCTACGAGTACCTGCTCGACCCCTCCGTGGAGCGGCGGGTGATCCGGGTGCGGCGCCATTGGGCCAGCCTGCTGGGGGTGATGGCGCAGACCTTCGGGGTAGTGATCGTGGCGTTTCTGGTGTCTCAACTGCTCAGCGGCGCGGGGGACGACCTGTGGGTGCTGCAGTCGCTGCTCTGGTACCTCGCGGCCGCCGCGGTGCTGCGCTTCATTTGGAAGGCGCTGGAGTGGTGGGTCGAACTCATCATCATCACCAACAAGCGTTTCATGATCACCAGTGGCCTCATCGTGACGAAGGTCTCCATGATGCCGATCACGAAGGTGACCGACATGAGCTACCTGCGGACCTTGGGCGGCCGGGTGCTCGGCTACGGCAGGCTCCGGGTGGAATCGGCCGGGCAGAAGCAGGACCTCGAGCAGGTCGACTACCTGCCCAAACCCGAGGCGACCTTTGACGCGATCTCCGAGCTGATCTTCGGGGAGAAGAAGGAGGCTCGCACCGGTCTGCTTCCGCCGCCTCCGCGCAGGCGCTGGACGCTCGCGAGGTGACCTGCCGGTCAGGCCTGGCGGCAGTCCCGGAGACTGGCAGTCGTGCGTATCGACCTGCACGCCCATTCCACCGCCTCCGACGGAACCGATACCCCGGCTGAACTCGTCGCGGCCGCCGCCGCGGCTGGCCTTGACGTGATCGCGCTGACCGACCACGACACGACCGCCGGATGGGCCGAGGCCGTTGATGCGCTGTCCCCGGGCCTGCGCCTGATCCGCGGCGCGGAGTTCTCCTGCACCGCGCCGGACGGCCGGGATGGGCACGTCTCGGTGCACCTACTCGGGTACCTGTTCGACCCTGCCTCGGAGGCGATCATCGCCGAGCAGTCCCGGCTGCGTGCGGACCGACGGGTGCGGCTGCACACCATGGCGCAGCGAATGGCCGCCGACGGGTTCCCGGTGGACCCCGACACGCTGCTCGGCGACCTGCCCCAGCTTGCCTCGGCCGGTCGACCGCACCTGGCCAGGGCACTGGTGTCGACCGGTGTCGTGGGCAGCGTGGACGAGGCCTTCCGCCGATACCTGGCCACCGGAGGTCGGTACTACACAGGTCGGGCCGATACCGACGTCAGCGTGGCGGTCCGGATGCTTCGCGCAGCAGGGGGGGTCCCGGTGCTGGCGCACGCCCTGGCTCGCCGCCGCGGGCCGGTGATCGGCTCCGGTGTGATCGCCGAGCTGGCTGCTGGAGGACTCGCCGGGGTGGAAGTCGACCATCCCGACCACACCGGCGACGACCGCACAGCGCTGCGCGACCTCGCGGCTTCGCTGGACCTGCTGATCACCGGCTCCAGCGATTACCACGGCACGAACAAGAGGGCCCATCTGGGCCAGGAGACCACTGACCCGGAGATGCTTGAGCGGATCGAGGAGCTGGCGGCTCGTAGCGGCGTCGCCGCGGTCGTTGGCTGAACCGACGAGTCGACCACCTGCCGGGTGAGGATCCGGCAAGTGGGTGAGTACGGTAGATGCGATGGCACGGCAAGCGCAGGGAGAGCTGGACCTCGGCGGTCTTCCCCGGCCCCTGGTGCGGGTGACCCCCGCCAAGCTCACCGCGTGGACCGGCTGTCCCCGGCGTTACCGGATGGCCTACCTGGACCGGCCCACGCCTGCGCGGGGCGGGGCTTGGGCGCACAACACGCTCGGAGCGGTGGTACACACGGCGCTGCGGGCGTTGTTCGATCTGGCCCCCGGGCGGCGCCGCCCGCACACCGCGGCCGCTTTGGTTGCCACACACTGGTCCGGGGAGGGTTTTTCCGACGAGGCGCAGGCCGCGGATTATCGCAGCCGCGCGCAGGATTGGGTGGCCCGATACGTCGACGAGCTGGACCCCGACCTTGATCCGGTAGGCGTCGAGCGCTGGGTCTCCGCGCCAACCCAGCGGATCGTCGCCGAGGGGCGGGTGGACCGCATCGACGAGCGTGATGGCGAGCTGGTCGTGGTGGACTACAAGACCGGCCGGCATGGGCTGTCTGTCGATGACGCACGTGGTTCGCAGGCGCTGGCGCTCTACGCTTTCGCGGCGCGGCGCACATTGCGCCGCGAGTGTCACCGGGTCGAGCTGCATCACCTGCCTACTGGCACCGTCGCCGGATGGGAGCACACTGAGCAGTCCCTGAGCAGGCACCTGCAGCGTGCCGAGGAGGCGGCCGACGAGATCGCGCTGGCCACCGACACCTTGGCCGCGGGAGGTGACCCCGAGATCCTGTTCCCGCCCACGCCCGGCCGGGCCTGTTCGTGGTGCGACTTCCGACGGCACTGCCCCGAGGGCCGCGCCAGTGCACCAGATCTCCAGCCGTGGGCGCTGCTCGCACCGTGACCGCGGTGCGTCTTGGTGAGCGGGCCCCGCGCGGGCTGTCCGGTGTGCTGGCAGGGGGCCTGGTCGCCCTTGCACTCACGATATGCACGGCACAGTGGTTGGCCGATATGTCAGGCCGCCCTGGCCCAGGCATGGTGACCGTTGTCGGGCACGTAGTCGCGGCGCTGGCCGCCGTGGTGCTGCAGGTGGTGGCGGACCGCCTCCGGGGCCCACCCGCAGCGCTGGCTTCCGGATCCGTCCTGGTGATCACAGCCGGGGTGCTCTGGTTCGGCTGGTGGGCCTGAGACCTGCGCGCTCTGTGAGTGACGATGCGAGCCGTGGATAATTCTCACAAGGGGAGCAGGCTTCCAACTTGATTGATGCGAAGATCAAGCCTCGCAGAGTTTATTCCTCGAGCGGTTCGGCGAGCCCGAGTGAGAGTGTCGCGCGCGGCATCAACAGTGCCCGCCATTGCGTATTCCTTGGCCACGGCTCGGTGACGCCACCAACGGTCATGGAGAGCCCAGCGTTGAGGCGTTCACCAATCATTTCCGCACATCACCCAAACTTTGGCCGCGTCTTGTGGTCCTCCAACAACCGCCGCCACACCACGTCCAAACGTTGCCTTGTAGCGAAGTCGAGGCTGAGATACACGACGCACTGCGGCCGTCTACGCCAGAACCGCCACGTCCATCCGCAGTATTCGCACCTACCCCGTTTGTTGACACGGTGCTGTCTGAGTAACATGACCGCGCCCGTAAGCAATCGCAGCAGCTGCTCTTCGAGTTCCGCCGGCGCTACCTGCTCTTTGCTTCGGAGCTGGTCGGCTAGCTTTTCAAGGTACTCTAAAACTAGCCGATTCCGTGTTTCCCAAACGTTACTCACGGCTCCCAGTACGGCTCTACGGTATGCACCGGAAGGGTCAGCGGTCCGTTAGCAAGGACCTCTGCCTTAATGACCGTTCCGGCTGTCTCATCAGCCCGGTGTCGCAACCGCACACCGGCGGCAATCAGCCTCTGGGCGTAGTGCGTCTGCTCAGCCGCACCAGCGCTACCCTCCATGACGCGCATGGCGAGCGATGCCATGTCACTATTGAGGCGGGCCAGCTCGGCGAGCAGCTCCCGGTCCTCCCGTATCACAGCGCCTTATCCCGATCACCGCTGGACCCGTCCCACCAGCCCTGAAGGAACAAGGACCCGTCGCCGATGTCGGCCACTAGCACCGTCGGCGGCACGGCCGCATCCGATCGGATGCTGCGTCCGCTGCCGAGCTGCTGTTGGTCCTGGCCGTCACCGTGACGCTGATTGTCAGTGCCCTGGTGTAGCCGGTTGGCGTCGTGCTCCACGTGCTCTTGCGCCTGTCTATGCGGTGTTCTTACCGGACGGCACCCAGGACCGGGGAGGACCGGTCTGGTGGAAGCGGGGGAGGCGTCCCGGATGAGGGACGCACACCAGGCCATCGCTCAGCCCGGCCCTGGGGCCAGTAGCCGACGCTAAATGCCTGCTGGTCAACCGACGCCGTACAAAATGTCTAGTGACCCGGTCCGGGGAAGTGAATGCTGTCAGTAGGCTCTGAGCTGCACGAACCTGCTGCCGGCCGGTCCCCGTGCAGGAGATCGAAAGGTTTCGACAACCCTGAGCTCGGAGTACGACACGGTGTCCATCGACGACGGCAACGAACGGCGGCGGGAAATTGGCCGGCGGGTCGCGCGGTGGCGTGCACGCCGTAATCTCACTCGCCAGCAGTTCGCTGACCTCTGCGGCCGGTCACTGAGCTGGGTAGACAAGATTGAGAGCGGTGAACGCGGCCTACTCCGCCTGCCGATGCTCGAACGGGTGGCTGAAGTTCTCCACGTAGCGGTCGAGACACTGACCGATACCAGCGAAGTCCGCCAGGCTCAGCACTGCCTTGATCTCTTCGAGATTTCCGCGATCCGTTCCGCCTTGCAGTCCTATCAAGCCATCAGCCGGGTGTTCGTGCCCCCGCCTACAGAGATGACCGAACCACTGAACCTTGCCCGGCTCAGTCAGCAGGTCACCTACACCTGGACCGCCTTCCAGAATGCGCACTGGCCGTTGCTCGGTCAGGCGTTGCCGCGTCTCCTCATCACAGCACGGACCGCCGTCGCTGCCTATCCGGGCGCGAACGATCAGGCGCAACGTGCCCGCTCGCTCCTGTCACAGGCGTACCAGGTGACGGCCTCTACGCTCTGGAAACTCAAGGAAGCCGATCTCGCTTGGTTAGCCGCTGAGCGCGGTTTCGTGCTTGCCGAGGAGACCGGTGACAGCTTACTGATTAGCGATGCGGCCCGTCGGGTCGCTCAAGGTCTCACGGTCATGAAGCACTACGATCAAGCGCTCGAACTTGTCCGAGCCGACATTGACCGCCTGGAGCCCGGTCGAGGTACCGGCTCATCGGCCTACCTATCGCTTTACGGGATGCTGTTCCTCATGGGAGCGGTAGTGGCCGCCCGTGCTAACAAGCCCGCCGTAGCTCGTGACTTGCTAGACGAAGGCCACAGCGTCGCCCGCCAGCTCGGATACGACGGCAACGAGTGCTTTACGGCTTTCGGTCCGACCAATGCCCACTTGCACCAGGTGTCGGTTCTGCTCGATCTCGGTGACGGTGTTGGTGCCGTCGCAGCCGCCCGCCAGATCACGCCAGATGGTCTCACTCGGTTACCCAAGGAGCGACGCGCTAATTACTACCTCGACGTTGCCCAGGGCCACAGCCTTGCTGGTCGCCAAGACGACGCTGTATGTACGCTGCTTACAGCCGAAAGCCTGTTTCCGGACGAAATACGCTGCCGGCCCGTGGCCATTGACCTTGTCGATGGTCTTCGTCGCGGCTCAGTAGGTACGCGCTCCACGGAGCTTCATCAGCTCGCGATGCGAATCGGACTTGCGGATGGCTGAGCCGGAAGCCGACCGTGTGCTTTACCTCATCGTGTGTGCATCTCCGCGTGCCCGGCACGTCGGGGAACTCGTCGGCCGTGCCCAGTCACGCGGATGGACGGTTTGTCTTATCCCCACACCGCAGGCTCAAAAATTCATTGACCGGCCAGCGCTGGAACAGCAAACCGGTTTCCCTGTGCGATCAGAATACGAGCAACGGGGCACGACGGACGATTCGTTGCCGCCACCCGATGCCATGCTTGTCTGTCCGGCGACATTCAATACCATCAACAAGTGGGCTTACGGCCTGGCCGACACGCTGGCCCTCGCGCTACTCACCGAGGCCATCGGCCTGGGCCTGCCGCTGGTGGCGGCGCCAGCATTGAACAGCGCTCAGGCTGACCACCCAGCGTTCGTGCGTAGTGTTGCTGCGCTACGGGAGATGGGTGTCACGGTGCTCTACGGCCCTGGTGTCTACGAGCCGGGGCCACCCGGGACCGGTGGGCGACCCTACGATTGGGAGCTGCCGCTTGACGCACTGGAGGAGAAGGTCGCCAAGCGCAGACGAGGTTAGTCAGCCCGACACCAGCGGCGAGCTGCGCATCAGCTCGGCCAGCAAGCCGGACCTGGCTGAGCATGTCGGCCGCCCTCGAAGTACACGAGGGCCGCAAGGTGTTGAAAATCGGCACTGGACCGGCTACAACGCCGCGCTCCTCGTCGCCCGTCTCGGCGCACCCCGCGTGAGCACGGTCGGTGGTGAGCAGGCCGGGCAAGCCGTAGCGGCGGCGCGCCCACCCGGGCAGCAATGCGAACGCTAGCCCACTCACCGTGGTCCAGAGTGGACGGGCTGGTGTGGTCAGCTCGGTCCGCAGCGAAAGGGTGGCGCCGCCCGGCGCAGCGCGGCCCGGCGCGCCACCGGGGAGGCGAGTAGTCGGAGCGCACCTGTTCGAAGTACTTGACCAGCGCGGCCCGGTTGGTTGATAGGCCTTCAAGACCCACCAACTCAGCGGCACGGACCTGCTCGGCGAGGAACCGATCGTCGATCTTGAAGTCCGAGTGATTGTGCACCCTGCCATCGCCAATGGGTGCAGTGCCTGCAGGAACAGCGCGCGGACCCCGCCGCCGCCGGCGGCCCGGGTCCGCCAGGACTCGCCACGTCACGTTGTCAGGCCCCGAAGTACCCCAGATCGTCAGCCATAGCGCCCTACTCTGCTGTCGTTACCGAGCCGCCGCACTACCGTGTAAGGACGCCGTGATCATCGCTTGCCGCAGGTGGCGACACCACTGTCGTCAAAGGCGCTCAAACGGTGATCCCCTTCGTCACTCGGTCCGCTCGTTGCATCGTTACCCGAGCTGCTGGGCGAAGCTGGCTAAAGCGGCGGCCAGTGTGTTGTCTATCAATTCGCAAACCTCGTGCCATCGTGCGTCAGGATCGTCACTGAAAACCAAGGTGACGCTGTCTGCGGGCGTGGATTCAAAGAGCGGTGTCGGCAGCCGCCGCTCGTCATCCTCTGGCTGGAGCGGCGCCACCGCTTCAGCGAATACCGTCACCGCAAGCACTCCGGTTTCACCTGGGCCCACACGTTGGATCGCAACCACGAATCGGAGAGTTTGGTCGAGCACGATCAGGTGCAGACGGGTCCACCAACTGCCCTTGCTGAGATTCGTGAACATATGTACTTCACGCGCCGTGCGGACTATCTGTATCTGCCAGTATTTCGCTGTCTCTTCCGGGGGCGCCGCATGAGCCACGGACGAATATGTTTTTGGGTCCGCTTCGCGGAACTGGTCACGTATGTCGGCGCCGAGCTGTTCGAGGTGTGCGACCACCTTCTCGTGCAACTGTCGGGCGAGAACCTCTGCTTTGGTGGCGCGCTCGGTGAGCTCAGCCTGCTGAAGCGCACGTAGCCGGTGAGCGTATGCCCGGGCGACCGCGAGAGCTCCGGTACCCTCCGCGGCCGGTTCCGCGGGCCTTTCCAGCTCGGAGCGCAATGCGACTATCTCAAGGCGGGAAAACAGGCGTACCAGGCCACGCAGATTGCCGCCATTTGCTTGATCGAGAGCATCAATGTATGCACCTCGTTGCGTGCGATCCACAACCAATGGCGCGTACTTAGCGCGAAGCAATACCAGCAGTGTGAGGGCTCTAGCGACCCGACCGTTGCCGTCCTCGAAGGGGTGAATCCTGATGAATCGGTGATGCAACCATGCTGCGCGCATCACGGGGTGTTCGTCGGCTGCCTCCTCGTGCAGATGGAGTAGCTGCTCCATCTGGGATTGTACATGCTCGGGCGGAGTGTACTCGAGCAATGTGCCGTCTTGGCGTCTCACATGATTCGGTTGCTCCTTCCACGTGCCGTGGTGCAGTGGACGCTGCAGGATCTGCCCGAGATCGTTGCAGGCCTCATATGTGGCCTGCGTGCGACAGAGCGCGTGATGTAGCTCACGCACAAAGTGAACGCTGAGATCCCTGCCGTCACGCGCCGCATCTGCAAGAAACTCCAACGCGTCATACTTGCGATCCGATGATCGCAAGTGCATCATCATCCAATCCGCCTTCTCTTGCGGCTACCTCTGCGGTAAGGCCTTAAGCCACGAGAGCTTCGGTGACGCCCCAGCCGACGGCATAGAGCCGTTCGATGAGCCCGGTCTCGATCGCATGCCGTGTTAGGCTACGGCGCCGCGCCTCGGCTAACTCGCCAACGGAGACCTGCGCGAGCGACACCTCCCACGCTTCGCGGAGGGCGTCTACGCTTGCAAGCACCTGCATTAACTCACCGTTCATGACCCCCAGTGGCTCCACCTCAGCCCACTGAAGGCGATACTCGTCACTCATGACGTCAGCGTAGTCAACCAGCCCATCCAGGTCGGCAGCAACGCGTCGAGCAGCGCGTTCGGGTTCTCGGTATTGGGCGAATGTCTGGCGCCGGGTATCACCGCAACCTCGGCGTCCAGCCGGGCTGCCATATCGCGCTGCACCGGTACCGGCCATGCGTCGTCGGACTCGCCGAAAGCCACCAGGCACGGAATGCCACCGGTGCGCAGGGCGGTGGCCAGCTCGGTGACCCGGTCGGGTTCAGTGCGCAGGCCGGTCGCCATGCCGAGCAGGCCGGCGGTCGAGGACCGCAGGAAGCGGGCCCGCAGCAGCGCGGCCAGTTCGGGTGGCTCGGCGATCCCGTCCCGAGCTTCCCGAAGCCGCTGGACGGCCTCGATCCCCTCGGCGCGCATGATCGGTTCGGTGGCGTCGAGCAGTGCCCGCCGCTCGCCCTGGAGAAGCCCGCCTGGGCCCGAATCCAGCAGGGTCAGCCCGTTCACCGGGGCTCCGGCGAGCACCGCGGATCGGGCCACCAGTCCGCCGTAGGAATGGCCCAGCAGCAGCACCCGGTCCCCGTCAGCGGCCAGGTCGGCCACCAGTGCGGCGAGGGTCCGGCCCAGTGGATCGGGGTGGTAGTCCCGCTCGCGGTGCGGGCCGGGGGACTCGTACTGCCCCGGCAGGTCCACGGCCAGCACGGACAGCCCGGCGATGCGCAATGGGTCGAGCAGCGCCGCGAAGTCCTCTTTGGACCCGGTGTACCCGGGCACCAGCACCGCGACGGCACCGACGGGGTTCGGGGGTTCGGCCCGCAGCGCGGCCAGCGTGGTACCGGGAACCCGTACCTGAACCCGGGTGGCACCGTGCGGGGTGATCTGTGCAGTGGTCATAGGCGTTAACGCAGCGCGACCAGCGTGGCGCCGCGTTGCTCAAGCACGACGTCGCCGGAGTTGGCGGTACCTACTGGGCCGCGGTAGCCGCCGCGGTCCACCGGAAGCGCGCCGACCTGCTGACCGGTGGTGGTGTCGAGCACGGCGAGCGCCCCCGGTACAGGCAACAGCAGCCGTCCGGCGACCTCCGAGCCGCAACCCAGTGATCCGGGTCGGGTCCACCGTGGTCGCAGGTCGGTGACGTCCAATGCGACAGTGGCCGAGCCAGTGAACCAGTACACCGCGGTCGGGGTCACAGTGACCTCGACCAGACCACCGGATGGATCCCCCCGAAGATCGGAGTTCGGGACCGTCAACGGATGCTCGGCCACCGCGCTGCCCTGCTCGTCGAGCACCACCAGCCGGGCCGGATCGGGCAGTGCCACGGCGACCCGGTCGCGGCTCACCGCGACGACTCGGGCCTGAGCCCCCCCCAACAGGGTGCTGAAGTCCACCTCGGGCTGGTCGGGTTGCTTGGGGTCGGACCGCTGCACGGTGAGCCGCACGCGCTCGCCTGGGCAGTGCTCGACCACGGCCAGCCGGCCCCCGGACTCGGCAGCGGCCCCTAGTGCCATCGACCCCTGAGTGCAGTCCGGTCGTGGCTGGGCTCCGGGCTTCACCGGGGTGGACAGCCGTCCGTAGGTCAGCGTGCGCACCAGGTCGGAGCGCCATACCTCCAGGTAGCGCTGCCCGCTGGCGGCGACCTGGTTGCCGTTGGCCGCCAGCCGGGTCGGGGCCTCCACCGGACCGGTGCGCTGCGGCCCGCGCCGGCCGTCGGCCCATTCCAAGGCGATCACCTCGCTGCAGGTCTCGCCCCGTTGGTACACCGCCACCGCCTGGTGGAACGCGGCGGCCACCGTGCACAGCGGCCGATCGCGCTGGTAGCTCCAGCGGACGGCGCCGGAGATGAGGTCGCGGCCGGCGACCACTCCGCCGTTCCCGGTGACCGCGGTCGCGTCCTGGACCAGCGGGACCGGGGTCGCCGGGCTCGGTGCCCGCCACGCCTCAGCCAGTGACGCTGGCAGGTTCTCGTTTGCGGGAACCTGGTCGACCGGGTCGGGGGCCGTGATCAGGGTGGTGCGTCGCGCGTCAGTGGTCCACCACAGCGCGGTGGACACCGCGAGCACGGCCACGGCCAGTAGCGCCGCGACGATCAGGTCCAGCCGGGTCCGGCGTTCGGGAGCGGGCATCCGGCCACGGTCAGCCCGCGGCGCGGGGTTGCCCGCCGTGCTGCTCCTGAACCGTGATAACGCCCCCTGGGCCGGCACCGCCCGGGCCACCACTGCCTGCGCCAGCGCCGCGACTTCGGCTGCGACGCCGCCGCCGCGGCCGGGCGTCACTGGGGTCACCTGCGTGCTCGGCGGCCGGCGCTTTCTCCCCGCCGGCTCCGATAGCGTCTCCACCCCGGGTGCGGCACCTACGGGGGCGGACCGGAGCGACCTGACCGTCGGCGGAACCACTGCGGGTGCCACGCCGGATGCCGGTGGCCCGCCGACCGCGAGGGCGGCCGTCCTCGTCGCTGGGCTCGGCAGCCAACCCGGCCCGGGTACGTCGGGTCAGTGGTAGCCGCCCGGTGGAGTCGGTGGGGATGTCCAGGTCGCTGAACAGGTGCTCGGAGGTGGAGTAGGTCTCCGCCGGTGCCGGCATGCCGATGTTCAAGACGTCGCTGATCAGTTTCCAGCGCGGTTCGTCATCCCAGTCGACGAGGGTGATCGCGACGCCCTCCCGGCCGGCCCTGCCGGTCCGGCCGATCCGGTGCACGTAGGTCTTCTCGTCTTCCGGGCACTGGTAGTTGATGACGTGCGTGACCTCGGGGATGTCGATACCGCGGGCGGCGACGTCGGTGGCGACCAGCACGTCGACCTTCTCCGAGCGGAACGCCCGCAGTGCCTGCTCGCGAGCCCCCTGGCCGAGGTCGCCATGCACGGCCGCGGCCGCGAAACCGCGCTCGGTGAGCTCGTCGGCCACCTTTTGCGCCGTGCGCTTGGTCCTCGCGAAGATCATCGTCAGGCCCCGGTCACGGGCCTGCAGGATGCGGGAGAGCACCTCCACCTTGTCCATCGCGTGCGCCCGGTAGACGAACTGCCGGGTCCGCTCGTGGATGGCGGTGGCGTCGGGCTCCTCGGCGCGGATATGCGTTGGCCGGGTCAGGAAAGTCCGGGCCAGCGTGATGATCGGGCCAGGCATGGTGGCCGAGAACAGCATGGTCTGGCGTTGCTCGGGCACCATCCGCAGGATCCGCTCGATGTCCGGGAGGAAGCCCAGATCGAGCATCTCGTCGGCCTCGTCGAGTACGAGCACCCGGACCTTGCCCAAGATCAGGTGGCGCTGCTCGGCGAGGTCCAGCAACCGACCCGGGGTGCCGACTACCAGGTCGACTCCCCTGGTCAGGGCCTTGATCTGTGGTTCGTAGGGTCGGCCGCCGTACACCGAAAGGACCCGCACGCCAAGATCTCGGCCGGTGTCGGTGAGGTCGGCGCTGACCTGCAGGCACAGCTCGCGGGTGGGTACGACGACCAGGGCGCGCGGGGTGCCGTCGAGCGCGATGTCCCCTGCGGTGATCCGTTGAATCAGGGGGACACCGAAGCCGAGCGTCTTGCCGGTGCCGGTGCGGGCTTGGCCGATGATGTCGTCGCCGGCCAGTGCCAGCGGCAGAGTGAGCTCCTGGATCGCGAAGGTGCGCTCGATGCCCGCGGCGCGCAACGTGCGGACGATCTCGTCGCGGACGCCGAGCTCAGCGAACGTGGGGGAGTCATCCCGGACCGGAGCGCCCGCCTGCAACGGCTGCGGCGGGGCTGGTTCGTCGACGGCGGTCTCGAGATGGTCCAGGGTTCGGGGGTTGACGTGCTCCGGGGATTGCGTGTCGGGTAGGTGGGTCTGACTGACGGTCAGCGTGATCGCCTCTCTCGTACGGCGCGCCCGCCGCCGTCTCGCTCGACCAGCTCCGGGCCATTAGGTAGCGCAACGAAGCGGGGAACGAGGACACGAGGTGCGCGCTCACATGCGTGCACTCGGTGGCATCTGCCACCGAGCCAGGGCGTTTCGCCAGGGGTGGCGTCACGCCTTGTGCACGAATCATACCCGTCCGAGCGTCCTGCGCGCTCGTGACACCGCACACGGGCCTAGGCTCGTGGACGTGGTACGTGAGGGCATCGTCGATCTGCTGGGGGTCCTCGCCTACGGCGAACTGTCCGCGTTCGACCGGCTGGCCGAGGACGCCCGCGGCGCACCCACGCTGGCTGGCAGGGCCGCGATGGCCACCATGGCTGCCGCCGAGATCGGGCACTTCCGACTACTCGAACGCCACCTGCACGGCCTGGGCGTGTCGGTGGACGACGCGATGCGCCCGTTCGTGGCGCGCTTCGACCAGTTCCACGCCTCGACAGCCCCTCGATCCTGGCTGGAGTCGCTGGTGAAGGCATACGTCGGGGATGGGCTGGCGGCGGACTTCTACGGTGAGGTGGGTGGCTGGCTGGACGAACCCACCGCCACCCTGGTCAAGGAGGTGCTGGCCGACACCGGCCATTCGGCGTTCGCCGAACGGGAGGTGCGGGCGGCCTGCGGGCGGGACCGGACCACCCGAGACCGCCTCGCCCTGTGGGGGCGGCGGCTACTCGGCGAGGCGGTGACCCATGCCCAGCATGTCGTGGCCGAGCGGGACGCCCTCGCCGATCTGATCATCCGCGGCTCCGGGGACCTGGCTGGTCTGGCCACGCTGATCCGCCGGGTGCAGGTCCTGCACTGCCGCCGGTTGGCGGCTCTCGGGCTGGGGTGAGCACCTGCGCGCCGCTCGTCTAGCCTTGACCTCACCATCGATCGCACCTGGAGGTTCTTCCGTGGAGATCAAGATCGGCGTCGCGGACAGCCCTCGCGAGCTGACGGTGTCCACTGCGGACTCGCCGGACCAGGTGGAGGCGCTGGTCACCGAGGCGCTGAGCACCCAGGGCTTGCTGACCCTGGTCGATGACAAGGGCAGGCGGTACATGGTGCCCGCGGCCAGGGTCGCCTACGTCGAGATCGGGCCGGCGGACAGCCGCCGGGTCGGCTTCTCCGTGGGTGGTTGACCCACCGTCGGTGGAACCCGCGGTTGCGCGCGGAGTGATCCATTAGGCTCGCGGGGTGTCCCGGGTGCTGGTAGTGGAGGACGACGAGACCATCGGCAGTGTGCTGGACTCCAGCCTGCGTGCACACGGGCATCACGTGGTGTGGCAGCGCACCGGTCGTCGCGCGCTGCGGGCGGCCTCCGAGACGGAATTCGACCTGGTGCTCCTGGACCTGGGGCTGCCAGATCTCGACGGCGTCGAAGTGTGCCGGCAGCTGAGGGCCAGCAATCCCACGACGGTGCTGGTCATTCTCACCGCCCGAACCGAGGAGATGGACGTCGTGGTCGGTCTCGAGGCGGGTGCCGACGACTACCTGACCAAGCCGGTTCGGCTGGCCGAGCTGCTGGCCCGGGTCCGAGCGCACCTGCGCCGGGTGGCCCCGGTTACGCCGGGCACCCAGCCGATGCTTGCGGTCGCAGACCTGCTGGTGGACACCGGCAGCCGGCGGGCGACCATCGCCGGACGGGAGATGCCGCTGCGAGCCAAGGAGTTCGACCTGCTCGCCCGCCTAGCGGCAGCGCCGGAGGTGGCGATCAGCCGGGAGACCCTGATGGCTGATGTGTGGGACGAGAACTGGTTCGGTCCGACCAAGACTCTCGATGTGCACGTGGCCGCACTGCGTCGCAAGCTGGCCGGGATGGCCGAACTCGGCTCGGTACCGCGGATCGTGACCCTGCGCGGGCACGGGTACCGGCTGGAGGTGCCGGAGAGCTGAGCTGCCCCCCTCACGGGCCGAGGGCTCAGCGTGAGGTGTTGCCAGCTTCCTGAAACCCCGGCCGGGACTGCCGGTCGATCTCGAACGGGCGCATCTCACCCGTCACGGTGTTGCCGATCACGGCGCAGCCGGTGGAACCCATGCCGAGCTGCACCGCTCGGGAGCTGGGCCCGGAGAAACTGTTGTTGCGGATGATGACGTTGGGAAAGTTCTCCACCAACACTGCCTGCGAACCGTTCACCGAGCAGGTGTTGTTCTCGAAGGTGATCGCGGTCTGCCCCGCCGGGGAGCTTTGTGCGCCGCCCTCTTTGGCGGTGGCGATCAGGCATTGGACGTCGACATTCGTGCAGATGTTGTCGGCGATGACGATGTCGTAGGTGGGTGGGTCGCTGGCGGTGTTGAAGGTCTGGAAGCAGTCGGTGTGCGGGCCCCCCCGGGGGTCGTCGGTGTAGCCGGACGCCTTGATGTCCTTGATCGTATTGCCGGTCAACCGGTGGCCGACTCCGAAGAACCGGATACCGTCGGCGTCGCCCTGGGTGCGCAGTACCGACTCGCTCACCGTGTTGTTCCGGATGGTGATCCTCTCGCCGGCGAGGTAGATCCCGGTTCCGTCGGCACGCTGGACGGTGTTCGACTCGATGATGGCGTCAACGCAGTTGCTGCAGACGAGGCCGTCTTTGGCGGCGTTGTAGATCACATTGTTGCGGGCGACGAGTCCGCGACCCGCCATCGTCAGGCCATCCCCATCGCGCAGCGTCAGCCCCTCGATAACGATGTAGTCGGCATTGACGTTCATGCTTCGCATGGTCGCGCCATCGGCGACGACGGTGATCGGCTGCTGAGCTGTTCCGGAGGCTGTCACCTCCAGCTCAGCGTCTTGGAGACCATCGCCGCTGAGGCACACCTTGCTGCCTGGCTGGGCCTGCCCCAAGGCCGCGCTGGCCTGCTCGGGCTCGGTGATCCGATCGGCGCAGTCCGCCGGGAGCGGGCCGACCTGGTTGGAGGGAGGCGGGCCGCCGGGAGGTAGCGGACCGGAGGCCGCCGTACACCCGCTGACGATCAACACCAGCCCGATGAGCGTGGCGACTACGTAGCGGGCGACCGCATGCCGGGCGGTCACCGCCGTCCCCACCGCAGCAGCCGAATCGCCATTGCTACAACCTTACCCCGGCGGTGTGGCAGCCCCGTACACAGGCTCGTACACAGGGAGGTACGCCAGTGAGCTAGCCGATCCTGGGACCGGTACGAGGCTGGCCCTGGTTATCTGCTGATCCGAGATCGGTTAGCTGTCGGCAAAATCCGGCGGCATAACGGAGCTGATCTCGCCCACGCATGCTGTGCTGGTAGGAGACTGGTAGAAGACACTGTGCGGAGAACACTGGCACGGGCACGCGGCTATCGGAGTGAGAGGGGACGAGTCTCGTGCGGACTCGGATCGTCGGTCTCGCCGTGCTCGCCGCTGTGCTGGCCATCGGCCTGTTCGGGGTGCCGCTGGCCGCCGGCGTGCTGAAGTACGCGTTGTCCGACGAGCGAACAGCGCTGCTGCGAACGGCCGACGCTGCCTCGGCGGCCGTCACAGCAGACGTGCTCCGCGGTAATCTGCCGAACGATCTTCCCGACCCGACGGGTGAGACCCACCTCGCGGTCTATGTGGACCGCGGCCTGCGCATCCTGGGTACCGGGCCGCAGGGTGGGGACGCCATAGTCAACAGTGCCCTGCGCGGCGAGATCGACACCGGGGACGTCGACGGTGATCTGGTGGTGGCCGTGCCGGTGACCCATGACAGCGATGTGATCGGCGCCGTGCGCGCCGCCAGCCCGCGCAGTGCCGTCTACCGGCAGGTCGTGCTGGTATGGCTGGCCATGCTCGGCCTGGCTGCCCTAGCCATCGGGACGGTCTGGTTGGTCGCCCGCCGCCAGGCCCGGCGGCTGGCGGGTCCGCTTGAGGAGCTCTCCGATGCAGCGCGCCGCCTCGGTGACGGTGACTTCAGCGTCCGAACCGAACCGGTGGACATTCCCGAGATCGACGCTGTCGGCACGGCGTTGAACAGCACCGCTGGGCGTCTGGACGGCATGCTCGCGCGGGAACGCGCATTCTCCGCTGACGCCTCCCACCAGCTTCGCACCCCGCTGACCGGATTGCGCCTGCGGCTTGAAGCGGCGCTGGACCGGCCAGGGCAGGATCTACGGCACGCCATCACCGCCGGAATCGACGCCGCGGACCGGCTGGAACAGACCATCGAGGAACTGCTCGCGCTGGCCCGGGACACCCGCACCTCCAACGCCGCACCGCTCGACGTCCCCGGCCTGCTTGACGAGATCGAGCGGGGCTGGCATGACCGGCTGGCCGCCCAGGACCGCGAACTCAGGGTAGCGGTGGACGCAGCGGCCCCGGTGTCCCTTGCCTCGACCGCGGCCGTGCGGCAGGTACTCACGGTGCTGTTGGACAACGCTGCCACCCATGGCTCGGGCACCGTATCTGTGGCGGTGCGCAATGCCGCCGACGCGCTGGCCATCGACGTCTCCGACGAGGGCACCGGCATCACGGCGCCCGAACCGGAGCTGTTCACCCGACGATCGCGCCTCGCCGACGGGCACGGGATCGGGCTCGCGCTGGCCCGCAGCCTGGCAGAGGCGGAAGGCGGCAGGCTCCGGCTGACCCGTCCCGCTCCTCCTACCTTCACGCTCCTGGTGCCCGCCCAGGGGTGACGGGCCCCTGAGGCACCTACCCGACGGAGCCGCCTACGCCTCGGTTCGAGCCCCGCTGGCCGAGGCAGGGGGCTTCGCATGGTTCGCGAACGGGGGAGCCGGCCGCCCGACAGTCTCGCGGTCACCATGGCCTGGTTTCGCGAATGGCTCGACGAGCGGGCCGCACCACAGGTCCCCGTCGTGCTGGTCGGCTTCGGCCACGGCGCGGTCTTCGCCGGCGGGCTACTGCTGGCCGACCCGCTGCGCTTCGCCGCGGCCGGGCTGTTGTACGGCACGCTGCCCTTCGATGCGGGCGTCCCGGTGACCCGCGGGCGGCTGGCTGGAGTGCCGGTCTTCGTGACACACGGGGTGCACGACACGGTCATCCCGGTTGAGCTGCAAGGCAGGACCTGGAACTACCTGGTGCAGGAGAGCGACCTGGTCATGATCTTCGGCCCCGTAACGAGGACGAGCTGGCCATCGTGGCCGAGATCATCCACGCCAGCTACTCCTCCGCCGCGGGCCGCGTCGACCCGCATTGAGCGGGCTCAGCGGGCCTACCGACACTCCGATAGCCCCGCTGAGCCCGCTCAATGGGAGGTCGAGGGCTGTAGGGGGAAGCCGGCGAGGCCTTTCCAGGCCAGTGACGCGGTCAGGGCGACTGCCTCTTCCTTGGGTACCTCGTGCCGGCGCGTGAGCCAATATCGGGCACTGTGCTCGCTGATCCCGACGACGCCGACCGCAACCAGCCAGGCGTGGTCGGTGTCCAGCCCCGCATCCGCCGCTACGGCCTGCGCGATGGCCTCCACGCAGACGGTGTTCGCCTGCTCCACAACGGCTTGCACGGCGGGCTGGTTACGCAGGTCGGACTCGAAGACCAGCCGGAACGCCTCACCGTCACCATCGACGAAATCGAAGTAGGCACCGACAGCATTGCGAACCCGCTGCCAGTTGTCGTGGGTCTCCTCTATTGCCCCCAGAACCCGGCGGACCAGCTTGTCGGTGTGGCGCTCCAGCAACGCCAGATACAGCTCAAGCTTGCCGGGAAAGTGCTGGTAGAGCACCGGCTTGCTGACCCCGGCACGCTCGGCTATGTCGTCCATGACGGTGGCGTGGTACCCATTGTTGACAAAGACGTCGGTCGCCGCGGCGAGTAGTTGAGCGCGCCGCTCGTCCCGGGGCATCCGCACCCCGCGGGGTGCGGCGTCGGCCCGGGTCGATGCCGTCTCGGTCATCGGCCTCCTCCACCGTCACCTCGGTTGACCGGGTAGACCCTACTCGCCGGTATTCCAGTGATGCGCGAAGCACGCAATCCGGTTGTGCGATCCTTGCGCGGTGATCCGCCCGACGCGAGCCGATCCTGCAGGCCGCGCGCCTGCCGGTGGCCGCCCCCGACCGGCGGTCCCCAGCCGACCTGCCAGCCGGTGCCGAGACGATGAGCGGATCCCGGCGCGACGACTCGAGAGGTATGGCGGCTCGCGCATCGTCGACGATGAGCCGCTGGCCGCGTCCTGGGACCCGGGGCCCGAGCCGACATCGCGGCACGGTGGTTCCGGACACCGTGGTCCCGGACACCGTGGTCCCCTACGCCGTGGTCCGCTACGCCGTGGCTCCGGGCGTCTGGCCCGCGCGGTGTCCACCTATGGCTGGCGGGTATATGCGCTGCCCGTCCTGATGGTGCTCACCGTGTTGGCGGTGCTTGACGCAGCCAACACAGCGGCCGTGCAGCCGTCGAACCAGGCCAGCACGTCTGGCCCCGCGCAGAACCCACTGATTCCCAACCCGTTGGGCGGGCCAGGCTTCGAAGCAGCCAAGGCATCCGCCGAGCTGCCCGGTGGCGGGCCGTTCACCGTTGCGGGTGCGGGCACCTGGCAGGTGATCCCCGGTGCCGGCGCGGCTTTCGGAACGGGCCAGATGTTCACCTACACCGTCGAGGTCGAGGATGGGGTCGAGCTCGAAGGTGGTCGGGCAGGTTTCGCCGCCACAGTGGACAGCACGCTGAACAACCCGAAGAGCTGGATCGGCAGTGGCCACTACCGCTTCCAGCGGATTGATGACAGCCGGGTGGCGACCTTGCGGATCAGCCTCACCTCGCAGCTGACCACCCGCAGGCTGTGCGGATTCCGGATCCCCTTCGACGCTTCCTGCTGGAAGCCCGAGGACGACCGGGTAGTGATCAACACCGCCCGCTGGGCCCGCGGGGCGGTGGCCTTCCAGGGCAATGTGGTCCAGTACCAGCAGTACGTGGTCAACCACGAGGTCGGGCACGGACTGGGCTTCCCGCACATCGCGTGTGAGGCGAACGGGCGGCTGGCGCCGGTGATGATGCAGCAGACCTGGGGGGTGGCCGACGACTACCTCGCGGTGCTGGGCACCGACCAGGTCAACCCGGACGGCCTGGTATGCCAACCAAACGCCTGGCCATTCCCCACAGTCAACTGACCCCAACCGCGTTCTGGATGCAGACTGCGGCAAACGGTTCCCGAATTACCGCAGTCTGCATCCAGAACGCGGAGCGGGGCGGGAAGAGACAGGTGGTGTGGGGGTGTTGAAGTTGGGTGATGGCTGTGACACGTGAGGAGAGTGCGCCGATGAGTCTGCCGCCGCTGGTGGAACCCGCCGCGGAGCTGACCAAGGAGGAGGTGGCCCGCTACAGCCGCCACCTGATCATCCCGGATGTCGGGATGGATGGTCAGAAGCGGCTGAAGAACGCGAAGGTGCTGGTGATCGGCGCTGGCGGCCTAGGCAGTCCAGCCCTGCTGTACCTGGCCGCTGCCGGCGTCGGCACGCTGGGCATCGTCGAGTTCGACGAGGTCGATGAGTCCAACCTGCAACGCCAGGTAATCCACGGCCAGTCCGACATCGGGCGGCCCAAGGGCGAGTCGGCCCGGGACTCCATTCGGGAGATCAACCCGTTCGTCCAGGTGAACGTGCACCAGCTGCGGCTGGAGTCGTCCAATGCGCTGGACGTCTTCCGCGACTACGACCTCATCCTGGATGGCACGGACAACTTCGCCACCCGCTACCTGGTCAATGACGCTGCCGTGCTGCTCGGCAAGCCCTACGTCTGGGGCTCGATCTTCCGGTTCGAGGGCCAGGCATCGGTGTTCTGGGCGGATGCCCCCAATGGGCAAGGACTGCAGTACCGCGACCTGTACCCAGAACCCCCACCCCCCGGGATGGTGCCTTCCTGTGCCGAGGGCGGCGTGCTGGGTGTGCTCTGCGCGTCGATTGGTTCGATCATGGTCACCGAGGCGATCAAGCTGATCACCGGAATCGGTGAGCCACTGCTCGGCCGGCTGATGGTTTACGACGCGCTGGAAATGAGCTACCGCACCATCAGGATCCGCAAGGATCCGGCAGCGGAGTCGATCACCGGGCTGATCGACTACGACGAGTTCTGCGGCACGGTCAGCGACGCCGCCGCCAATGCCGCGGCGGGCTCGACGATCACCGCTGGGGAGCTCAAGGAGATGATCGACTCCGGTAAGGACTTCGCCCTGATCGACGTCCGGGAGCCGCACGAGTACGAGATCGTCAAGATCCCGGGCTCCACGCTGATCCCCAAGGACCGGATCCTGTCCGGCGAAGCGTTGGCAGAGCTGCCTCAGGACAAGCCGCTGGTGCTGCACTGCAAGTCCGGGCAGCGCTCCGCCGAGGCGCTGGCCGCCCTGCACAAGGCGGGCTTCCGGGACGCCGTGCACGTCGGCGGTGGGGTGCTGGCCTGGGCCAAGCAGGTCGACCCCTCGTTGCCCATCTACTGAGGGCCTGCGGCCTGAGGAGCGCCGACGACCGCCTGTTTCAGCCGCTGCGGCGGCGGGTGGAGTACTGCCGGGTGTGTACCAGTGGAGCGGGTTTGCGCCCGACGGCGGACTTCCCGCCGTGCTGCGCCGATACCCCGGACTTCCCGCTGCGGCGCTCGCGGCGGTTGGGTACCGGCGAGGCGGCATCGTCCGGTTGATGTTGGTCCGGGGGTTCAGGTTGCTGTGTCATGAGGTCCTCAAGTTCGACGTAGTCAGTGAGAGAGCCCGCCGCACGGGCTCAGCAGCCTGCCCGGATTGACAAGTCCGAGGGGCGTAACCAGCGGGAGTTTGGCGCCGCCGTTCGGCAGCGGCCAGACGCGCCCGTGCTCGACAGCGTCATGGGACGGCGGCGCGGCCGGAGATCTCAGCAGATCATGGCGACGACGCTACCGCGAACATCCCCGCGGCGCATCCTCGTTTCGCTGCTTGGGCCTCACGCCGGGCCCGCACCACCATGTGAACGGGAGTTCTCGGCACTGCAACAAGCAGCAACACAACGAACATAACCGGCACTTAGCGTCGCTCGTCGTACCCACCAGCTCAGGAGGCGCGATGAGCACGACCGAGATGACGGCGCCGGCCAAGCCGGCTCGCGGGGGGCGATGGATCGACCACTGGGAGCCGGAAGACCCCGACTTCTGGGAACAGACCGGTAAGAAGGTGGCGAATCGGAACCTGTGGTTCTCGATCCTCGCCGAGCACATCGGGTTCTCGATGTGGACCGTCTGGTCGGTGCTCGTGCTGTTCATGGGCCCGGCCTACGGCGTTGACCCGGCCGGCAAATTCTTCCTGGTGGCCATGCCTGCGTTGGTCGGCGCGCTGATCCGGATCCCGTACACCATGGCGCCGGCCCGGTTCGGCGGGCGCAACTGGACCATCGTCAGTGCGTTGCTGCTGCTCATCCCGACGGTTCTGGCGATCATCGTGATGGAACCGGGCACGTCCTACACCACGTTCATGGTGGTCGCAGCACTCGGCGGCTTGGGCGGTGGCAACTTCGCCTCGTCCATGGTCAACATCAATGCCTTCTACCCGGAGGGCCGCAAGGGCTGGGCGCTGGGGCTCAACGCCGGCGGCGGGAACATCGGTGTGCCCGCGGTGCAGTTGGTGGGCCTGCTGGTGATCGCGACGGTAGGCGCCGCATACCCCCGCCTGGTACTGGCCCTCTACGTCCCGCTGATCGTGATCGCCGCCGTCTGTGCCGCGCGGTACATGAACAACATCTCCTCGGTGCGCAACGACAAGGGCGCGCTACGGGAAGCGGTCCGGGACTCGCAGACCTGGGTGATGTCGTTCCTCTATATCGGCACGTTCGGCTCGTTCATCGGCTACAGCTTCGCTTTCGGCCTGGTGCTGCAGACCCAGTTCGGCCGCACCCCGCTGCAGGCCGCCTCGGTGGCGTTCATCGGCCCGCTGATCGGCTCGCTGATCCGCCCGGTCGGTGGGTGGATGGCGGACCGGTTCGGCGGTGCGAAAGTCACCCTCTTCACCTTCGTCGGGATGGCAATCGCCACCGGTGTGGTGATCATCGCCTCCGAGCAGAATTCCCTGCCATTGTTCACAGCCGGTTTCATCATGCTGTTCGTGCTTTCCGGAATCGGCAACGGCTCCACCTACAAGATGATACCGTCGATCTTCGCCGGCAAGGCCCGGGTTGCGATCGACGCTGGTGAGCCCAGCCAGCCTGCGCTGATGCGGGCCCGCAGGCTGTCCGGCGCGGTGATCGGGATCGCCGGCTCGATCGGTGCGCTGGGTGGGTTGCTGATCAACCTTGCCTTCCGGCAGTCCTTCCTCACCGCGCAGTCCGGGATACCCGCGTTCTGGTCCTTCCTGGCTTTTTACGGGGCGTGTGTCGTCGTCACGTACGTGGTGTATCTGCGCCGGGCACCCGCCACGGAGCCCAAACATGCGCAGCGGCTGGCCTACGCCGGGGTGTGACGAAACAATGCGGAAACACTGCGTTCACGTAACCCGCTCAAGATGTCAAGTACGACTGGAAGGTTAAGAAGGCTGGTGAGCCGCTCTGTCATTCCGGGCGGCTCACCAGCCCGCTGCTGCATGGCAGACCTTGACCAGGGACGAGCCACTCGGCGTGGGACCGGGGATCGGTCATCCCCGCTGGGCAGGAAGGAGCAGCGCGATGCGCACCCTCGTCGTCGCAGGCCATGGCATGGTCGGGCACCGCATGGTGGAGGCCTTGGTAGGCCGCGACGTCGCGCGGCAGTGGCGGATCGTGGTACTCGCGGAGGAGGGCCGGCCCGCCTACGACCGGGTCGCCTTGTCGTCTTATGTGGACACCTGGGACGCTCACGCGCTGGCCTTGCCTGCCGTCGAGGACGACCGGGTGGAGCTGCGACTGGGTGACCCGTGTGTGGCGATCGACCGGAGCAAGCGCACCGTGCGCACCGCGTCGGGGCACCGGGTGGCCTATGACGCGCTGGTGCTGGCCACCGGGTCGGCGCCGTTCGTGCCCCCCGTACCCGGGCACGACCTGCCCGGTTGCTACGTCTACCGCACCCCGGAGGACCTCGACGCCATCCGCGCTGCGGCGCAGCGCGCGATGCACACCACCGCGGCGGGTCGGCGCTCGGGGGTGGTGGTCGGCGGCGGGCTGCTCGGTCTGGAGGCCGCCCATGCGCTGCGCCAGCTCGGGCTGTCGCCGCATGTGGTCGAACTCGCTCCCCGGCTGATGCCGATGCAGGTGGACGAGGGCGGCGGGGCGCTGCTGCGCCGGTTCATCGAGGCCCTCGGTGTGCGGGTGCACTGCGGCCACGCCACCCAGGCCATCGAACCCGACCGGGGACGGCTGCTGGTCCGGCTTGCCGATGGTACCGAGCTCGATACCGATGTCGTGGTGTTCTCCGCCGGGGTACGACCGCGCGACGCGCTGGCCCGCGACACCGGGCTGCGGGTCGGTGAGCGCGGTGGCGTGCTGGTCGACGCCCGCTGCCGTACCTCCGA
Organism: Pseudonocardiaceae bacterium; assembly: GCA_050700115.1. Lineage (GTDB taxonomy): Bacteria > Actinomycetota > Actinomycetes > Mycobacteriales > Pseudonocardiaceae. The sequence goes on along the minus strand of JBOHGG010000008.1, from coordinate 43,323 downwards.
CGAGGACATCTGGGCGATCGGGGAGTGCGCGGCGGTCGAGGGCCGCTGCTACGGGCTGGTCGCACCCGGCTACGCGATGGCCGAGGTGGTGGCTGACCGGCTGCTCGGCGGCAACGCCACCTTCCCCGGCGCCGACATGTCCACCAAGCTCAAGCTGCTCGGGGTCGACGTGGCCAGCTTCGGCGACGCCCACGGCCAGACCAAGGGCGCGCTGGAGGTCGTGCACAACGATCCCGTCGCCGGCCGCTACGCCAAGCTCGTCGTCTCAGACGACGCTCGCACCCTGCTCGGCGGGATCCTAGTGGGCGACGCGGCGGCCTACGGCACGTTGCGCGCGCTGGTTGGCGCCGAGCTGCCGGCCGACCCCGGGGCACTGATCTCCCCGTCGGGCGCCGACCTGGACGCCGGTGCCCTCCCGGCGGGCGCTCAGGTGTGCTCCTGCCACGCCGTCACCGTCGCGGCGATCGGCGAGGCGGTGACTGAGCAGGGCTGCACCACGGTGGCGGCCCTCAAGGAGTGCACGAAGGCCGGTACCGGCTGCGGGTCCTGCGTGCCGATGTTGAAGAAGCTGCTTGCCGCCAACGGCGTCGAGCAGTCCAAGGCGCTGTGCGAGCACTTCGCGCACAGCCGCGCGGAGCTGTTCGAGATCGTCGCCGCCACCCGGATCCGGACCTTCTCCGAGCTGGTCGGCAAGCACGGCAGGGGCCGCGGATGCGACCTGTGCAAGCCCGCGGTGGCCTCGATCCTCGCCTCGCTCAGTGGCGTGCACTCTCCCGGCAGCCACATCCTGGACGGCGAGCAGGCCACCCTGCAGGACACCAACGACCACTTCCTGGCCAACCTGCAGCGAAACGGCACCTACTCGGTGATCCCCCGGATCCCCGGCGGCGAGATCACCCCGGAGAAGCTGATCGTCATCGGCGAGGTGGCCCGCGACTTCGGGCTCTACACCAAGATCACCGGCGGGCAGCGGATCGACATGTTCGGCGCCCGGGTGGAGCAGCTGCCGGCGATCTGGCGCCGGCTGGTGGACGCCGGCTTCGAATCCGGGCACGCCTACGGCAAGGCGCTGCGCACCGTGAAGTCCTGCGTGGGCACCGACTGGTGCCGTTACGGGGTGCAGGACTCGGTGGGCATGGCCATCTCGCTGGAGCTGCGATACCGCGGGCTGCGTGCGCCGCACAAGCTCAAGTCCGCGGTCTCGGGCTGCGCCCGGGAATGCGCCGAGGCCCGCAGCAAGGACTTCGGGGTGATCGCCACCGAGACGGGCTGGAACCTCTACGTCTGCGGCAACGGCGGCTTCCGGCCGCGGCACGCCGACCTGCTGGTATCCGACGTCGATACCGAGACGCTGGTGCGCACCATCGACCGGTTCCTGATGTTCTACGTGCGCACCGCCGACCGGCTGCAGCGCACCGCGCCGTGGCTGGAGGAGATGGAAGGCGGCCTGGACCACTTGCGCGACGTGATCGTGCACGACTCGCTCGGGATCTGTGCCGACCTCGACGCGGCAATGGATGCGCACGTGGCGAGCTACTCCGACGAGTGGCGCGGCGTGCTGGACGATCCCGACAAGCTGGCCCGCTTCACCTCGTTCGTCAACGCGCCGGGTGTTCCCGATCCGAGCGTCGAGTTCGTCCAGGAGCGTGGCCAGCCCACGCCTGCGCATCGCCGGCCCGGCCAACCGGTGCTGATCGCCGGCCCGAAGCTGGCGGTGGTGCGATGACCGCCGACGTACTTTTTCCCGCGGAGGCGGCGATATGACCGTGCAGGTGCGGGCGCACTGGACCACGGTGTGCCGATACGACGACATCATCCCGGAACGGGGGGTGGCGGCGCTGGTCGACGGCGTTGCGGTAGCGGTGTTCCGCACCCACGACGGCGCGTTGTTCGCGGTATCCAATGTGGACCCGTTCAGCAGCGCCTCGGTGCTCTCCCGGGGGATCGTCGGGGACCGTGGCGGACGGGCGACGGTGGCCTCGCCGATCTACAAGCAGGTGTTCGAGCTGGCCACCGGGGTATGTCTGGACGACTCCGACGTCTCGGTGCCGACGTATCCGGTCCGGGTGGTCGACGGGATCGTCGAGGTCGGGCCACCATGACCGCCGACGTGCTTCACCGCGCTGTCTCGACCCCATGGGCGGAGGCGGCGATATGACCGCGCCATTGCGGGGGCCGCGACCCGCGCTGCTACCGCTGGCGGGATTCACCATCGGTGTCACCGCCGCACGGCGCGCCGCAGAGCTGGGCGCTTTGCTGGAGCGCCGGGGCGCCGAGGTGCTGCATGCCCCGGCGATCCGGATCGTGCCGGTGGCTGATGACGCCGAACTGCACGCAGCCACCGAGCAGCTGATCAACCACCCGCCTGACGTCGTCGTGGTCACCACCGGCATCGGGTTCCGCGGGTGGGTGGAGGCCGCCGACGGGTGGGGGCTGGGCGAGGCACTGGTTGTGGCACTGCGCCGGGCCACCCTGCTTGCTCGAGGCCCCAAGGCGCGCGGCGCGGTCCGCGCGGCGGGACTGACTGACGCCTGGTCGCCCCCTTCGGAGTCCTCAGCCGAGGTGCTGGAGCACCTCCTGGCCGGTGATCTGGAGGGGGTGCGGGTCGCTGTGCAGCTGCACGGCGAGCCGCTGCCGGACTTCGTCGACGCGCTGGGCTGTGCAGGTGCGCACGTGGTGCAGCTGCCCGTCTACCGGTGGGTGCCACCCGATGACCTCGGCCCGCTGGACCGGCTGCTCGGGACGGTTCTGGACGGTGGTGCCGACGCGGTCAGCTTCACCAGTGCACCTGCCGCGGCCAGCATGCTGAGCCGGGCCGACACGCTCGGTGTGCTGGAGCCGTTGCTGCAACGGCTGCGCCGGGACGTGCTCGCTGCCTGCGTCGGGCCGGTCACCGCAGGCCCGCTGGTGGCCCGAGACGTGCCCACTGTGCAACCGGAGCGCTCCCGGATCGGCGCGCTGGTGCGCACGCTGTCGGAGACGCTGCCGGCCCGGGCGTCGCGCTGGCCGGTCGCCGGTCACATGCTGGAGCTGCGCGGGCACGCGGCGGTGGTCGACGGCCAGCTATGTGCCGTGCCGCCGACCCCGATGGCCCTGCTGCGGCTGCTGGCGACCCGTCCCGGGCGGGTGGTGCCGCGCGCCGATCTGCTCGCCGTGATGCCGGCGGCCGGTGACGACGAGCATGCTGTGGAAACCGCGGTGGCTCGCCTGCGCGCTGCACTGGGCGCGCCACGGCTGGTGCAGACCGTGGTCAAGCGGGGTTACCGGCTGGCTCTGGAACCGGGGGACTGCCAGTGAGGGCTTCGCCCTGTGAGTGGCGGGAAGCCATGACCCGCGTCGCCACTCACGGGTGCACAGCGCACTCCGTTGTCGTGGCTGCGCACGGGACGCGGGATCCCGCTGGCGTCGTGGTGGCGCGCCAGCTGGTGGATGCACTGCGGGCTCGGCTGCCCGGCAGATCGGTGCTGCTCGCCTTCGTTGACGTGCTCGGCCCGACGGTGCGCGAAGTGGTCGCTGGCGCTCCTGGTCCGGTCACTGTCCTCCCGGCCTTTCTGACCTCCGGTTATCACGTGCGGACCGACGTGCCGCGGGAGGTGGCCGCCACCGGCCGCAGGGATGTCACCATCACCGCTGCCCTCGGGCCGCACCCGCTGCTGGTGGGCGCGATGGAGGACCGGTTGCGCGCGGCAGGCTGGCGACCCGGCGACGCAGTGGTGCTGGCAGCCGCGGGCTCGTCTGATCCCCATGCGGTAGCTGATGTGCGGGCCGCGGCGGGTCAGTTGTCCGGAGGGGTGGGTGCCCGGGTTCGGGTGGGGTTCGTCGCCACCGGATCCCCTCGGGTGGCGCCGCTGGTCGCAGGCCTGCGGGCGGCCGGGGAACCCCGGGTTGCGGTCGCCTCGTGGCTGCTGGCCCCGGGTCTGTTCCACCGTAGGCTCGCCGAGGCCGGCGCCGACGTGGTGGCTGCGCCAATGGGCGTGCATCCAGGGGTGGTCGACCGGCTAGCCCAGCTCGCCGGTGCACACGCAGTCCTCCGCAGTGCATAACCCATGAGGTCCCTCCTGCAGTCTGGATGCAGACTGCGGTAATCGACCCCTCTATGGGCGCATTCTGCATCCAGAACGCATGTTTAATTTCGTCACGGTCTACGTTCGCCCCGGCAATCCTCTACCATCGTGGCGCGCCGCCGGGCGCACCCGGTCCGCGGGGAAGGGATCATCCCACCGGCAGCAGGACCGCAAGTCAGCCGACGGACCTCAGCCCGCGAACGCGGACCCGGGCAGACGGAGGTTCGCCGTGCCCGATCTACCCGAGCGCCCATCGCTTGAACACCTGCGCAAGCAGGCCAAGGCGCGCAAACGCGAACGTGCGATCGGCTTGAGCCAGGCGCAGCACGCACTCGCCCGCGAGTACGGCTTCGACAGCTGGCCGAAGCTGGTCCATCACGTGCAGGCCAGCGGGCTGGAAGGGATCGAGCGCGCGCTCGTGCTCGCCGACGCACCGGCGCTGTCGATGCTCGTGGGAGCCGATCCGGCGGCGGCGACCGCAGAGGTCGACGGGCTGGCGCCGCTGTTGGTGCTGCTGCGCCGGTCGATCGGCTCGCCAGCCGATGTCCGTAGCTGCGCGCGGGTGCTGCTCGACGGCGGCGCCGACCCGAACAGCCACACCATTGAGTGGGGCGGGCAGGGCCGGATGTCCGCGCTGTTCGACGCCGTCGAGCTCGGCGACCTCGCCCTGGTCCGGTTGCTCGTCGAGCGCGGCGCAACGATGGACGACGACGCGTTCTACCACGCCTGCGAGCAGTCGAACACCGCGTTCCTCGACGCGCTCCACGAGCCCGGCTTCGAGGGCATGGTCAACCACAAGCTTGACTTCGAGGACACCGCCGGCCTGCAGTGGTTCCTCGATCGTGGCGTCGACGTCAACGCCCACCGCTGCCTGCACCACGCGATCAGCCGCGGCCGCGGCTTGACGATCATCACGATGCTGCTCGATGCCGGCGCCGACCTGAACCTGCCGTGGGATCGCTGGGACGTCGGCCGCCGACCGCTCGCGTTGGCCGCACGCTGTGGCCATCTCGCTGCCTACCAGCTGCTCGCCGTACGCGGCGCGACCGCGGATCTCGATCCGGTCGATGCCGCGGTGCTGGCCGTTGCGCGGGGCGAGTCGGTGAGACTTCCTCAAGCGCCGCCGCCGTCGCTCGGCAATCCGCGCACCGACGACTTCGGCTGGATCCTCGGCCAGTTCGCGTTGCTCGGACGAACCGACGTCGTGCAGGCGCTGCTCGACAGCGGCATGCCCGTCGACACCCGCGGCTGGAGCAACTTCACGCCGCTGGATCAGGCCGCCATGCACGGGCGTACCGAGACGGTGCGGCTGCTGATCGAACGTGGCTCGGATCTGCACGACTGTGCATTCGACGACGAGGATCCCACGCCGTTGGACTGCGCCGTGTGGGGGCTGCAGAACAACCGCGCCGAGGACGGCGACTATCCGGGGACGATCGAGACACTGCTCGCGGCCGGCGCACCGACGCAGCACTCGCCACCCACCGGTGACGAGGCGATCGACACGTTGCTGGCCAAGTACGCGGCCACCACCTGGTGACAGTTTCCTCTGTTGGGTGACATCCTCTTGGGGGGTTGCTGCGACTCTCACACCACTAAGGGGTGAGGCGGGTGGGTAAGATCGTTGTCTGTGGGGGCAGCGTCATCGGGCTGTCCGTGGCGATCATGTTGGCGCAGGATGGGCACGAGGTCACCGTCTTGGAGGCAGATCCGGATGGCGCCCCGGCGGCGCCGGTGGAGGCTTGGACGTCGTGGAATCGCAAGGGCGTCGCCCAGTTCCACCAGCCGCACAACCTGTTCGCGCGGTTCCGGCATATCTGTGACGAGGAGATGCCGGGGATGACCGAGCGGCTGCTGGCGGCCGGATGCGTATGGGTGGACTACCTGGACTCTCTCCCACCGACCCTCTCCGACCGATCGCCGCGCCCGAACGATGACATACTGCGGTTCGTGACCGGGCGGCGCCCGGTGATCGAATCCGTGGTCGCGGCCGTCGCGGAGGACCAGCCGGGGGTGTTGGTGCGCCGGGGAGTGCGGGTCGCCGGGCTGCTGGCCGGCCAGCCCGCGATCCCAGGCACGCCACACGTCACCGGGGTGCACACCGTGGCCGGGGAACAGATCCAGGCCGATCTCGTGGTCGACGCCATGGGCCGGCGCACACCCGTGGTGGGCTGGTTGACCCAGCTGGGTGGGCGGGAGCCCCGCGTCGAGTCAGAGGACAGCGGCTTCGTCTACTACACCCGGTACTTCACCGGGGCGACTCGGCCCCGACGAATCGGCCGTGCGCTGGTGCCGATGGGCAGCTTGTCGTTGCTCACCCTCGACGGCGACAACGACACCTGGTCGGTGACGCTGTTCGGGCCGACTGGTGACGCGCCGCTCAAGGCGCTGCGCGAGCCCGGTTGCTTCACGCGGGTCGTCCAGGCCTGTCCGATGCAGGCGCACTGGCTCGACGGCAAACCGATCACCGACGTGCTTGCCATGGCGGGCATCCTTGACCGCTACCGCCGGTTCGTCGTTGACGGTCGACCGGTCGTCACCGGGTTCGCTGCCGTCGGCGATTCGTGGGCGTGTACCAACCCGTCGGCGGGCCGCGGGCTGAGCGTCGGGCTCATCCACGCGCAACTGCTGCGCAAGGTCGTCCGCGCCCACCTCGACGATCCCGCGGCGCTCGCGCGGGTCTGGGACGACCACACCGAGCAGTTCGTCGCGCCCTACTACCGGAACCAGATCGCCGCTGATCGCGCCCGGATCGCCGAGATGGACGCCCTGCGAAACGGCCTCGAACCACCGCGGCCGGACTCGATGATGGACCGATTCATGACCGCTGCCGGCTACGACGCGGACGTCTTCCGCGGGCTGATCGAGACCGTGCTGTGTCTGACGCTGCCCCAGGAAGTGCTCGAACGGCCTGGCATCAAAGACAAGATCGGTGAGCTGGGGGAGGGCACCAGGATGCGAATCCCGGGGCCGGACCGAGACCAGCTACTGCGACTGCTCTCAGCCTGAGACCTGGCTGCGGTGCACTGACACGGCGTAGGAGTGGGCATCGGTGAATGGATGTCGATCCCACGTGGCGTAGCGGGCTTCGAGGGCAAGGCCGGCGCTGTCGCACCACTGGTCGTAGTCCGCCACTGTCGGCCAGCCGTCCTGCAGCTGAAACCCGGCGATGAGCCGCCCACCCGGCGCCAGATGCCGCGAACACGCAACAACCGCTGCGTGGCGGCGGTCGCCCGCGACATACGGAATGACGTTGCCGGCAAGCACGACGGCGTCGAACCGAGTTGGTAGATCGAGCTCGCTGAGGTCAGCGTGCACCCAGGTCAACTCGGGCGCCTTGGCGCGCGCCAAACCGATCATGTCTGCATCAAGATCGGTACCGACGACGTCGACACCGCGGCGAGCCAGCTCAATGGCCACCCGGCCGGTGCCACACCCGCCATCCAGCACGGAGCGAGGACCAAAGGAAAACACGAAATCCGCTTCGCCATGCGGGTTCGCGCCCGTCGCCTCGATACGCCGCCAGCGCTCGTCGTAGTCCGCGGGGTTGACCTGCTGACGCCAGTGGCCCCAGTCGTCAAACGGCGACCTGGTCACGCATCGCCCCCGTTCTCGGTGGTGCACGCTCGGACAAAGCACCCCAAGGGTAACTGTGCTGGAGCGAGATCCGGCCCACCTAGCTCTACTACATTCAGCATCTCTGTTGTAGTAAAGTACTGCCATGTCTACTACATCTCACGGGCGGGAACTCACCGTGCGGGAAGCCGCGCGGCGGGTGAACCGTGCGGAGGAGACGATCCGCCGGTGGATCTGGGCAGGCAAGCTGCCTGCCCGCAAACTCGGCCAGAGCTACCAGGTACGGGAAAGCGACCTGGACGCGATCGCCACCAATGTGCCTGCACCCCGCGAGCCCGAGCTCAGGCTTGGTAAGTGGGTGGCCGAGGTGAAGGCGTGGCGCGCAGGCAACGATGTGCCACCGTGCGGGGGCGCTGGGCAGCTGGTCATCGAGGACCGAGTGCAGCGATCTGGCCGTGGCCATCGTTGACGCGTCCGTCATCGTCGAGTTCATCGCACCCGACGCGGACACCGCGGCAACCGTCCAGCAGCTCTTCGACTGTTGGGGGCAGACCGGTGAGAAGCTGCATGCCCCGGCGATGCTCCCGCTGGAGGTGATGAACGCGCTGCTCACCGGGGTACGCAGGCAGCGATGGGATGGCCAGGCCGCCGATGACGCAGCCGGTTTGGTCGCCTCACTTCCGATGACGCTGCATGACGATGGACGTGACCGCCATCGGGCTTGGGAGCTGGCCCGTCGATACGACAACCATCCGATCTACGACATGCTGTACGTGGCATTGGCCGAACGGCTCAGCGAGCCGATGGTCACGGTCGACGACAAGCTGCGCCGTCGCCTCGACCACCTCGGCCTGGTATTTCGACCCGAAGAGGCTCTCAAATCCGGCCCTTTGCCCGCCGAGGACTGAACGCTTCCTGAGCCCGATCGCGGGTTTCGACATTGGTGAGGTGGATCTTGGACCATACGACGGTAATCCACGAGGATGTTGATGACCGTTACGGTTTGCTCCTGCGAGCTGACACGGCTTCGGTGTATGTCTCGGTGGTCTCGTCATTCCGGTCGATCTCAAGCTCGCCCAGCACCTGGCGCATGATCTCCAGCGCTGGTTCGATCTCGGTTTCCGAGTCCACTATCGTTTCGATCTCAAGGAATGTTTCCTCGAGTTCGGGCACGTAGACGAGGGTGGCGAGGAGGGACTGTCCTGCGGCAGTGAAGTGGTAGTTGGAGCAGCGCTTCTCGAAGGCGATGAGTACGTCGAACCCTAGCGCGGCGAGGATCGCCCGCAGCGCGTCGGCGTCACCGACGGTTGTCTCGGTTTCCGGTTTGGATCTGCTGGCCGCGTGCACCGGGGCACCCTTGTAGGTCAGCAGGGTCACCGTCGCGTCGTTGTCGGTATGCATCTCCCGCACCCGCAGTTCGCACCCGTCGTGGGTCAACGTGCGGTCCGGGGTGTCGAAGTAGCTGTCGGCATACACACTTTTCTGCTCGGCCGCGCGCTGACGCAGCAATCCTCGAACCCGGTCGATGTCGTGCACTCGCGTCTTCAGCTCCGCCTCAATACCCATCCGGTCAGCCTCACACGACTCGCCGCGCCGTGCGCTGCAGCTCACCGACGAACCGGCGAAAGCCGCGGTGCAGGGCCCCGCCGTACGCAGCGCTGCTGATCTGGTACATGGGAGAGGTGTGCCCCTCGGTGTCTTGCCCGAACGCTGAGACAAACAACGTCTCATCCAATGCGATCACTCGCCATGTCGGCAGTAAATCGTACAGATAGATCTCCACAGTTGCGGTGGTTTGCTCGGCCAGCTCCCGAAGCCGAGCTACTGCGAGCGACACTCCCGCGGTAAAGGTCTCGAATGATTCGCCGATCTCCGCGGCCCGTCGCATCGCAGCATCGGAATCCGGGTCCACCAGCAGCGCCCGCACCACCCGCGGGGACCCGTGATCTGTCACCGCTGGTCGAAGCAACGAATGGTTCAGCCCGATGATGCCCAGACCGCGCACTGCCAGGATGTTTATCTCCCGCGCCCGTCGCACAGATTCCCGGATTTCGGAGGCGGCGTCCTGCTGTGAACCATAGACCGCGATGACCTCCGCGCGACCCGCCGGCCCGAGGTGCTCCAGGCCCACCGGGTGTAACGGCGCCAACCCAAGCATGATCCGCGCGTCGTCGGGCATGCCCAGCCCGTCGGAGATGCGCTCGAACACCTCCAGCGAGGTGACTATGCGGGTGCCCTTGATGATCTCCGATATCCGACCCTGAAGCAGCCCGGTCGCGACCGCCAGCCGACTCTGGCTGACCCCGCCGTAACGTTGCACAAGCCGGAACATGGCTCCGATGTCTCGGCGGCGCAGCACAGTCCGCATCTCGTCTCGCTGCCATGCCCAAGCCGGGACTGAGAGCGGTTCGTGAGCTGGGCCTTCCACTCACCGAATCCTACATCCCATCGTGAGATACCCAGTGTGGGATGGGATCATGGTTGGAGCTATGCGAATCTCGGAACCATGATCGCCGTGACGCAGCGCGAGAACGAGTGCAGCCGGTTAGCCGTTGACGGCGAGCGCACCGACGGCGGCGCCCCGTGTACCCCTCCTGGCTGTGTGCGAGCGCCCCGGACAGTGCAGGCCGTGCTGTGCGCAGCCTGGCAACCGGTGGCGGCGTGACACCGGTGATGCGCAGCGGCCTGTCGGTGTACCAGACCAGCCACGATCTCATGTGCCAGGTTCTGCGGAAGGTCTTGGTCGACGGTACGCAGGCCGGGCCTGGCGCTGCGGATGGGATCGGCTCCGTTGAGTGTCAGGCGGTTGCCACGATGTACATGCTGCTCATGGACCATCCGATCGATCAGCGGGGTCGCTGCCGGTCTTGCCGCCGCCCTGGTGCGGTGTTCGGGTCGCGGCGGCGTCGCTGCCGGGTGTATGGCAAGGCGAGTGTGTGGCTGCACCAGCCTGATGAGGCGCTGTTGCTCGGTCTGCTGGTCCACGAGTTAGGACTGGCCGCCGCGCCACGACCCGCCACGGGTGTTTGCGCTCGGACGGGCATCGGCCAGTGATCCGGATGACACCGACGTGCTGCCCGCGATCGCAGCGAACCAGTTCACTGAGTCATTGCAGGCCCCTGCCGTCCCGCCGACTCCCACCACTCCGGCGGGATGGCCGGACCTAGCTCGCGGCGGGGGATGATCCCGGTGGCCCCGGGTCTCGCCGTGTTCCACCCGACAACTCACCACCGGCCCTTTCGGGCAGGTCGTTGCTGCTCGCCGGAGGATGACGTGACAGACCGAACTGATGCCGAGGATGAGTGGCGCCAGCAGGCACTGCCGGTGGCCTGTCTAAGTCAGGGTGTCGAGCACCTGATTGCCGACGGGGTGTTGACGGCCGGGTTCGTCCGTGCGGCGTGGCCTGAGGCTGCGCCGGTGCCGGATCTCAGGCTCCCGCTGGCTACGGTGGAGCCTGAACAGTGCGGTGCCCGAGAACCGGAGGCGACAGCCGACGGGGCGTCCGATGCGAACTGATAGCCCGGATCTGGTGATCGCCATGCGTTTGCTCGACCATGCGAAGCTGCGCGGCTTCGAGTTCCGGCGTGGCTCCCCGGGCGAGGACGGGGCGTTGGTGGGACACCGAGTGAGCGGTAACTGGGTGGACACCGTTCATATCGAGGGATTCAGTCGTGATTGCTTCGCGTGGCGTAAGCGGACATCGTCGCTGATCGTTCCCGGGATTGGACTGGCGGAGCGCCGGGTGGATGGCAGTGCGCTCGATGTGCTCAACGAGGTGCTGACCTGGGAGACGGGATCGTGAGCTCACGATCGGAGAGGACGGCGTATCGCGTTCTGGTGCCGACGAATGGGGACATGCCAACGGACCTTGGCGAGTGTCTCGTTGGGGAACCGCTACCGGGACGGGCGCTTGTGGGCGACGCGCAGCTCGTACATGTAGCGCTTGACGACCGTGCCGCCGTACTTCTGGTCGATTAGCTCGGCAATGCAGGCGAAAAGGGGCTGCCGGCGGTCCGGGGCCAGCGCCCGGTGGCCGGAGTAGGTGCGAAGCAGGTCGAGGTAGCTGCTCGTGGTGTAGGCGATGTTCTGCTGGTAGCGCCGTCGGACGGCGGGGAGGAATAGCTGTGAGGCGTCGACCTCATCGACGGCGGCAAGAACCGTGTCGAGGGCAGGCAGCCGCAGGCTTGGAGGCGTCGCGGGGTCCCACCGTTCGTAGCAGGCCTGCGCGTCAGCGAAGAACGCCTCGGTGCCTCCCGAGACATGGAAGGTCGTGACCGTGGCGAGCGCCCCGCCCGGGCGCAGCGCGGCCGCGGCCTTCGTCGTACGGATATCGGGGTCGAGCCAGTGCCAGGCGGTAAAGGCGGCGAGCGTGTCGAAGGGCTCGTGAGAGGTAGTGGCGAGTCCTCGAACGCCGAGACCACCACTTCGAGCGAGGCGTCGGCGAGCTCACGGCGGAGCACCGCCGCCAGCTCGGGCCCCAGCTCGACGCCCACTACGCGGGCTCCGCGTGCTGTGAGCGCGGCGGTAACCTGACCGGTGCCGGGGCCGATCTCGGCGACTCGGGCTCCGGGCTCGATTCCGGCCAGCTCGGCGAGGCCATCCACCAATTCGGTGGGGTAACTCGGGCGAGTTCGGTCGTACAGCTCGGTGTCCTGGTCGAAGATCGCTCGCAGGTCCTCAGGTGCCACGTCGAGCGTCCTGCAACTCACGCCGACAAGCGGAGAGATCGGGGACGACGCCGTGGCGCAAGACCTATCAACTGAACACCGCGCGGCCTGACCGATCTTGACGGTGTCGGCACATACCCTGTGCCACGTGGGTGATAAGAGCTCGATCGAGTGGACCGAGGCCACGTGGAACCCGACGACGGGCTGCGACCGCATCTCGCGGGGCTGCGATCACTGCTATGCCTTGACCTTGGCGAAGCGGTTGAAGGCGATGGGCACTGCGAAGTACCAGACCGACGGAGACCCTCGGACGTCGGGTCCGGGCTTCGGGGTCGCGGTGCACTCAGACACGCTGGCTCTGCCGTTTCGGTGGCGGGAGCCGCGCATCGTTTTCGTCAACTCGATGAGTGACTTGTTCCATGCGCGGGTCCCGGACGAGTTCATCCTTCGCGTTTTCGCGGTGATGCAAGCGACGCCTCGGCACACCTACCAGGTGTTGACGAAGCGCTCGACGCGGCTGCGCCGCCTCGCGCCCAGGCTGCCCTGGCCGACGAACGTGTGGATGGGCGTGAGCGTGGAGGACGACGACCACGTGCGCCGGGTTGACGACCTTCGCCATGTGCTGGCGGCTGTGCGCTTCATCTCCGCCGAGCCGCTGCTTGGCCCGCTACCGAGCCTGGACCTCGATGGCGTGGATTGGCTCATCGCGGGCGGAGAGAGTGGGCACCGGGCTCGCCCGGTGGACGCCTCTTGGGTGGCGGATCTGCGTGACGCATGCACGGACGCGGAAGTTGCGTTTTTCTTCAAGCAATGGGGTGGGCGTACACCGAAGGCGGGCGGCCGGGACCTGGAGGGCCGAACGTGGGATGCCCTGCCACGGACACATTCCCGCTGGCCGCTGGCCAACCGGGTCGAGCAACCGCAGCATTCGGCTGCCGTTGACGGGTGGCTGTGAGGGACGGTGGCGGAACGGCCGTGGGGTTTCTGGACCCAGAGCAAGCTCGACATGCTGTCGGCATACCTGCCAGCTTTCACCACCGCAAGCAAGAGGGCGCCAAGCACGGTCTACCTCGACCTGTTCGCCGGCCAGGCCACGAACGTCAGCCGGGACACGGGCAGGCCGATCGAGGGCAGTCTGCTGCGCGCTCTGCGGACCAAGCCGCCGTTCACCGTCGTGCGCGGCTTCGAGCTGCGGCACAAGCGGGCGCGAAGCCTTCAAGAGGCTTTCCGCGCCGAGTTCCCGGACCGTGACGTGGTCGTGCACGCCGGAGACGTGCACGATGCCCTGCGGTCGGCGCTGGTCAGCCTCGCACCATACCGACGGTCACCGACGTTCGCCTTCATCGACCCGGACGGCGTCGAGGCCCGTTGGCAGCTCCTGGCATCGCTGGCCGCGCACAAGGCGCCCGGGCAGACGAAGGTCGAGCTATTCCTGCTCCTCGCCTCCTCGCAGATCGTGCGCGTCGTCAACGACAGCCTTGACCCGGACGATCTAGAGCACGCCGAGCGGCAGGTCACCGATCTGTTTGGATCAACCGAGTGGCGGGCCATCCTCGACGGGCGCCAGTCGGGTGCCCTCGACGCGGAGCGTACGCGCGACGAGCTGACTAATCTCATGCGCTGGCGACTGGAGAAGACACTACGCTACGGCTTCACGCACACCCTGCGCTTGACCAACATCAACGGCGTCCCGCTCTACGACATGATCTTCGCGACCGACCACGAGGTCGGCGACAAGATCATGAAGTTGGTTTACCTTAAGGCCGCGGAACGGTTCCCGAAGATGCGACAGGAGGCGCGCGCCCGCCGTCGAGATCGCCAGGAGCAGGAGGCCGGCTCCGACGCGCTGTTCACGCACCAGGCGCTGCTCCAAGACGCCCCGCTGCGCCCCCATGAGTCCTACCAGCACACTCCGCCGGTTCCTCCCTATGGCCAGATCGTCCAGGATCCGGGCTAGAAACCCTCGACGCGAACGCGCTTCACGCGATGCACCGTGCGCCGAGCCACCTGCTCGCGTCACGAGCCGGACCGGAGGACGGTTCGTCGGTCAGCCCCAAAAGATGCCGGTTGGGTCGCGGTCGATCTCGGCGAGCAGCTCGTCGATGTTAGCCGACGGTCCGACGCGGTTGTAGGAGTGGAAGCGCAGGTTGCGGTCAGTACAGCTCCCACGTCTTGCTGACCTTGGTGTACCGCAGTCGTGCTACCGGGAAGCGGTCCACTCGCTGGCGCCGTCCTCACGCCTGGGGGCGCGGCACTCGACGATCGTCAGGTGCCGAAGCGCGACGTCGCAGTCGACTCGAACCTGATGCCGTGCCCGCTCGGGCACGCGCCAGGCGCACCAGCGCTGCACACGCGCGACGTCGAGCTCTGACAATCCGGTGGCGGGCATGCAGGTCAGCCTCCCAGTGTTAGCGAGCGCTCAAGCGGCGCAGGTCCTGATCATCGTCCGTGTCACCGAGCGCAGTCTGGATGCAGAACGCGGTAATCGGGACGCCGATAGGCGCGTTCTGCATCCAGACTGCGTGAGCGGCTAGCGGCGGGGGGAAGTGGGTGTGGGGGCGGGTTGGTCCCAGGCGCGGGCGTAGCGGCGGGCGCCCGGGACAACGTCGCGGCTGCGGTAGACGACGTACGGGCGGACCAGGTAGCCCAGCGGTGCGCTGAACACGTGCACCAGGCGGGTGCAGGGCCACAGGGCCAGCAGGGCGAGCACGACCAGGTTGTGGACCTGGAAGGTGATCGGGACACCCACCATCAGCTCCGGTTGCGGAGACAGGGTGAACAGGCTGCGGAACCACGGCGATACCGTCGCCCGGTAGTCGTAGCCGCCGCCGATCAGGTTGCTGCCGACGGTGTTCAGCATCCCGGTCACGATCGCGGCGGTCAGCAGCAGGTACATGACCTTGTCGATGGCCGTGGTGGCCCTGCGCACCGCCACCACGGTGATCCGCCGGTAGAGCAGGATCGCCAGCCCGGCGACCGTGGCCAGGCCGGACAGCGTGCCGAAGGACACCGACAGCAGGTGGTAGGCATGGCCGGACACGCCGAGCGCCGCGGTCCAGCTCGCCGGGATGACGATGCCGAGCACGTGACCGAACAGCACCGCCAGCAGCCCGAAGTGGAACAGCGGGCTGCCCAGCCGGAGCAGCCGGCTCTCATACATCTGGGAGGACCGGGTGGTCCAGCCGAACTGGTCGTGCCGGTAGCGCCAGATGTGGCCGACCACGAACGAGATCAGCGCTACGTACGGCACGGTCATCCACAACAGCGTGGTCACCGCCGTCCTCCCAGATGTTCCTGCAGCGCCGGGTCCATCGCGAACGCCTCCAGACCTACCTCTTCCTCCGGTGGCCCCTGCGCGGCCAGCTCGGCTACCCGGCGGCGGTCGGCAGTGTTGAGCTCCGGCAAGGTGGCGCACACCGCGTCGAGCAGCGCCGCATAGGGCGACCCGCACTCATGCAGGGATTGCCTGAGCAGTTCCACGACCGGCCGGTACTCGACGAGCAGCCGCCGACCGGCCACCGGGTCGACCGTCGCGGCGAACTCCAGCACCACCGCCAGATGGTCCGGCAGCTCGTGCTCGCCCAGCGTGACGCCCGCCGCGCGGTAGGCGTGCTTGAACCGCAGCAGCGCCATGCCGCGCTTGCGCGTGTCCCCGTAGGCGTAGTAGCTCAGGTGCAGGCAGTTGCGACGGCGCAGGTCGAAGGTCTCGACGTAGTACGCGGCCAGCTCGAGCGGCGGTGTCCGTCGGAGGTGATCCACGAACGACACCAGCGCGGGTCCGGCCGGCGCGGGCAGCGATCCGGCTCCTGCCTGCAGCTCGTCGAGCATGTTCAGGGTCGGCGGCGTCGGGTAGTCCAGCAGCAGTGCGGCGATCCGCCACACCAGGCGCTCATGCAGCTCGCTCGGCACGTCGGTGGGCGCCTCGGCTTTTCTACGGCGCAGCCAGCTCGTGCTCATCGGGTGTGCTCCACCGCAGGCTTGGCGCCGTTGGCGTCCGGCGCAGCGGTGAATAGGCCATTCGTGTTCTTGCCGTCCCAGTTGAGCAGGTTGATCCGGCGTCCCTTGTCCGCCGGCGCCGCGGCCCCGTTGCCGTCGGCCGGCAGTGCCGCCGAATGCTGGGCCGTGAGGTGGAACTTGTCGTCCATGACATCGAAAGCGGTCATGCCCGGTCCACCGTCGGAGTCCAGGCTGCACCCGGTAGCCAGGGCATCCAGCCGGTGCGCATCGGAGCCGGCCGCGCTGGGGATGACGTAGCGGTGCTCGTACTTGGCGATGGCCAGCAGCTGGTACATCGCCTCGATCTCGGTCGGCGTCAGGCGCACCGACTCGGCGATCTCGGGTCGGACCGGCTCCCCGAGGTTGACCCGGCGCATGTGCGCGCGCATCGCGGCCAGCCGCTGCAGGGAAGCGCGCACCGGCCCGACATCGCCCGCGGTGAACAGCTCGGCCAGGTACTCCACGGGGATGCGCAGCGCGTCGATCGCGCCGAACAGGTTGCCGGGATCCTCGCCGTCATGCCCGGTGCTCGACAGCACGTCGACCACGGGGGACAGCGGCGGGATGTACCAGACCATCGGCATGGTGCGGTACTCCGGGTGCAGCGGCAGCGCCACCTGGTAGTCCACGATCAACTTGTAGATCGGGGACGCTTGAGCTGCCTCGATCCACTCCTGGGAGATGCCGGCCCGCTCGGCCTCGGCCACCACCCGCGGGTCGTGCGGGTTGAGGAACACACCAAGCTGCGCCGGGTAGAGGTCCTTGTCGTCGGGCACCGAAGCCGCGGCCAGCACGGCGTCAGCGTCGTAGAACACCACTCCGATGTAGCGCAGCCGCCCGACGCAGGTCTCCGCGCAGACCGTCGGGATACCCACTTCCACCCGCGGGTAGCAGAACGTGCACTTCTCGGCTTTACCGGTCTTGTGGTTGAAGTAGATCTTCTTGTACGGGCACCCGGTGACACACTGCCGCCACCCGCGGCAACGATCCTGGTCGACCAGCACGATGCCGTCCTCGCTGCGCTTGTAGATCGCGCCGGACGGGCAGGACGCCGCGCAGGACGGGTTGAGGCAGTGCTCGCAGATCCGCGGCAGGTAGAACATGAAGGTCTGCTGGAACTCCAGTTTCACCTTGTCGGACACCTTGGCCAGCAGCGGGTCACGGCCGATCTGCTCGGGGCCACCGCCCAGGTCGTCGTCCCAGTTGGCACCCCAGGTGACCTTGGTGTCCTCGCCGGTGATCAGCGACGTGGGCCGGGCCGTCGGGGTGGTGTCCGACGGCGGCGCGGACAGCAGGTTGTCGTAGTCGTAGGTCCACGGCTCGTAGTAGTCGGCCACCGTCGGCAGGTCGGGATTGGCGAAGATGTTCAGCAGCCGCTTGAACCGCGAGCCCGAGCGCAACGTCAACCGGCCGCGCTTGGTCAGCGTCCAGCCGCCCTTCCACCGCTGCTGGTCCTGGTACTGCCGCGGATACCCCTGCCCGGGTCTGGTCTCCACGTTGTTGAACCAGGCGTACTCGACACCGCCCCGGTTGGTCCACGCCTGCTTGCAGGTGACACTGCAGGTGTGGCAGCCGATGCACTTGTCCAGGTTCATCACCATGGCCAGCTGTGCCATGATCTTCATCAGTAGACCACCTCCTGGCTGCGACGGCGGATGGTCGTGACCTCGTCGCGCTGGTTGCCGGTAGGGCCGTGGTAGTTCAGCGCGAACGACTGCTGGGCGTAGCCGCCGATCAGGTGCGACGGTTTGATCATCAGCCGGGTGAGCGCGTTGTGGATGCCACCGCGCTTGCCGGTCTTCTCGATGCGTGGGACGCCCACGGTGCGCTCCTGAGCGTGGTACATGAACACGGTGCCCTCGGGCATCCGATGGCTGACGATCACCCGTGCGACCACGATGCCGTTGCGGTTGATCGCCTCGATCCACTCGTTGTCCACCACGCCGATCTTGGCGGCGTCCACATCGGACATCCAGATGGCCTGCCCGCCGCGGGACAGCGTGAGCATGTGCAGGTTGTCCTGGTATGCGGAGTGGATGGACCACTTCGAGTGCGGGGTGAGATACCGGACGGTGATCGACCGGTGCCCGTTGAGGCCGGTCGCCCCGACGTTGGGCTCACCGAACAGAGCCGTCATGTCCAACGGTGGCCGGAAGATCGGCATCTGCTCACCGAGCTCGGACATCCAGTCGTGGTCGAGATAGAAATGCTGCCGCCCAGTCAAGGTGTGCCAGGGCTTGAGCCGCTCGGTGTTGATGGTGAACGGGGCGTAGCGCCGGCCGCCGGCCTCGCTGCCTGACCACTCCGGCGATGTGATTACCGGCACTGGGCGGGCCTGGGTGTCGGCGAAGGTGATCCGCTTGCCTTCGTTCTCCGCAGCGAGGTCGGCGAGCTTGGTGCCGGTGCGCCGCTCCAGTGCCTGGAAGCCTTCGACGGCCAGCCGGCCGTTCGTCGTGCCGGACAGCGCGAGGATGGCCTCGGCGGCATGGGTGTCCTTGGCCAGCGACGGCCGCCCGGCGGCGCGCCCGGAGATGACCGCGCCGTTGGCCGCCTTGAGGTAGTCGACCTCGGCGTCGGGGTGGACGGTGACGCCCTTGGTGGTCAGGCCGACGCGCTCCACCAGCGGGCCGAGCGCGGCCATCTTCTCGCCGACCGCCGGGTAGTCGCGCTCCACCACGATCAGCCGCGGCATGGTCTTGCCGGGTATCGGCTCGCACTCGCCGGCTTTCCAGTCCAGCACCCGGCCGCCGGGCTGCGCGGTGGCATCGGCGGTGTCGTGCAGCAGCGGTACCGCCACGATGTCCTGGCGCACGCCGAGGTGTTTCTCGGCCAGCCAGGAGAAGCCGCGGGCGATCCGGTGGAAGGCCTCGAAGTCGGTCTTGGTCTCCCATGGCGGGGAGATCGCCGGGGAGAAGGCGTGCACGTAGGGGTGCATGTCGGTGCTGGAAAGGTCGTGCTTCTCATACCAGGTGGCGGCGGGCAGGACCACGTCGGAGAACAGCGTGGTGCTGGTCATCCGGAAGTCCAGCGACAGCAGCAGGTCGAGCTTGCCGACCGGCGCATCGTCGCGCCAGGTGACCTCGACCGGGCGCACCCCGTCGTTGTCGGTGGCCTGCAGGTTGGAGTCGCTACCCAGCAGGTGGCGCAGGAAGTACTCGTTGCCCTTGGCTGAGGAGCCGAGCAGGTTGGCCCGCCAGACCGTCAGGCACCGCGGGAAGTTCTCCGGCGCGTCCGGGTCCTCGCAGGCGAATCTCAGGTGCCCGGTGGACAGCCCGTCCACGACATGCTGCGCGGCGTCTTTGTTCAGGCGTTGCGCCTCGTCGGCCAGGTCCAGCGGGTTGCGGTTGAACGTCGGGTAGCTGGGCATCCACCCCAGCCGGCTGGCCAGCGCGATGTTGTCGGCCGCGGTCCGCCCCGCGAAGCGCCCTTTCGCCAGCGGTGAGGCCATCGCCTCGGCGGTGAACGGGTCGTAGCGCCACTGGTCGGTGGCCAGGTACCAATAGATGGTGCCCTGCATCTGCCGTGGCGGCCGCTGCCAGTCCAGGCCGAAGGCCAGCGTCGACCAGCCGGTGATCGGCCGGCACTTCTCCTGGCCGACGTAGTGTGCCCAGCCGCCGCCGTTGACGCCCTGGCACCCGGTGAGCATCACCAGCGCCAGGAACGACCGGTAGGTCTGGTCGGAGTGGAACCAGTGGTTGGTGCCGGCGCCCATCAGGATCATCGACCGGCCGCCGGAGCGCTCGGCGTTGTCGGCGAACTCCCGGCCGATCCGCTCCGCTGCGGCCGCCGGCACCCCCGTGATCGGCTCCTGCCAGGCTGGGGTGCAGGGCTGCTCGGCGTCGTCGTAGCCGGTCGGCCAGCTGCCGGGCAGCCCCGGGCGATGCACCCCGTACTGGGCCAGCAACAGATCGAACACGGTGGTGACCAGCTTGCCGGCGACCGTCCGGGTCGGCACCCCGCGGCGCAGCACGCCGGGCTCGGCGGTGTCGAACCTCGGCAGGCTGATCTCTGTGGTGTCGTTACCGTGCATGGTCAGCAGCGGGTCGACGCTGTCCAGGTCGAGGTTCCAGTGACCTTCCCCGGAGGGGGTGAACCGATGGCCCAGCGAACCGTTCGGGATGACCGGTTGCCCGGTGACTCCGTCCAGTAGGACGGTCTTGGACTCGGCACCCTCGCTGGTGTCGCCCAGATCTGCCGCGGTGAGGAACTTGCCGGCGACGTAAGCGTTGCCGTGTTTCTCCAGGGTGACCAGGAATGGCAGGTCGGTGTAGCGCTTGACGTAGTCGGTGAATCGCGGTGTCTGCCGGTCGACGAAGAACTCCTTGAGGATCACGTGACCCATGGCCATGGCCAGCGCGGCGTCGGTGCCTGGCCGCGCCGGCAACCACTCGTCGGCGAACTTGGTGTGATCGCCGTAGTCCGGCGACACGACGATCACCTTCTGACCCCGGTAGCGGGCCTCGGTCATGTAGTGCGCGTCCGGGGTGCGGGTGACCGGGACGTTGGAGCCCCACATGATCAGGTAGCCGGCATCGAACCAGTCGGCGGATTCGGGCACATCAGTCTGGTCACCGAACACCTGGGGTGAGGCCACCGGAAGGTCGGCATACCAGTCGTAGAACGACAGCATGGCCCCGCCGATCAACGAGATGAACCGGGCGCCGACGGCGTGGCTGACCATCGACATCGCCGGGATCGGCGAGAACCCAGCCACCCGGTCTGGGCCATGCTTCTTGATCGTGTGCACATGCGCGGCCGCGACGATCTCGGTGGCCTCCCACCACTCGGCCCGCACGAACCCGCCCATGCCGCGGGCCGACTTGTACCGGCGGGCTTTCTCGGGATCGTCGACCAGATCGGCCCAGGCCAGCACCGGATCCTTGAGCCGCTGCTTGGCCTCCCGGTACAGCTCGAGCAGCGTGCCGCGCACATACGGATAGCGCACCCTGGCCGGCGAGTAGGTGTACCAGGAGAACGACGCACCGCGCGGGCAGCCGCGAGGTTCGTACTCGGGCTTGTCCGGGCCGATCGACGGGTAGTCGGTCTGTTGCGACTCCCAGGTGATGATCCCGTCCTTGACGTAGATCTTCCACGAGCAGGAACCGGTGCAGTTCACCCCGTGGGTCGAGCGCACCACCTTGTCGTAGGCCCAGCGGTCCCGGTAGAAGACATCAGCCGACCGGCCGCCGATCTGGTGAAGTGTGCGCCCATCGGCCGAGGCGTCGCCGCGCTGAAAATGCCTGCCGATACGCAGCAGGGAATCAGCGAAGCCGGTGTCCATGCCGACACTCGACCTGTTATCGGGGGTATCGATCACGGACGCCACCCCTCCGGGTGATAATGACGTTCACGGGCGGCTGGTCTCGCCTACTTTATACGGCGCTTTGGTACCCTTCAAGAAGGTCCGCCGGTCTCACATCATCACCGATGTGATGGTGCGGCGCATGTAACATGCCGTTCATATCCCAGGTCTGTCGAACTTTGCATGATCAGCCCTTCTAGCTGCGACAATGCGCTCAGTCGCCGGGCTCATCATGATCAGGTCCGGACGTGGGTCAGGTGTGGTTAACAGCTACGTGTCACACAGTTTCCGGGTGGTTTACAACCGCAACCCGCCAGTTACCTCACGCCGGGTGATCGATCCAGCTCAGTCGCGAGGCGGGGCGCGAGAGGATGTGGATCCGGCCGCTATTTCGGATTATTCGAAGAATTTGCCAATTCGTGCATGGCTACTCGGAGTGGGCGTCGATGCCACCGAGAAGAATCTATGCATTGCGCGTCGGAATGCATAGATTCCGGGCAGCCTGCACCAGAACACCCAGCCGCAGTTCGCAGCCATGAACAAGTCGCTTCCTGTGCGGATCGCGGTTTAGAGGCTGGTGCGGTAGCGGCGCATCGGGACTCGCCCGCCTTCGGCTAACACACCCTCGGTACGCAACCGGGCCAATTGTTCGGTGGCAAGGTGTGGCGCGGGCGTGCCGTCGGCGCGCAGCACTCGGTGCCATGGCAGATCAGTGCTGTCTTCGGCGAGGATCCGGCCCACGAGTCGAGCCCGACCGGGCAGCCCGGCGCGGGCCGCGACCTCTCCGTATGCCAGTACTGAGCCTGCGGGGATTGCGGCCACCACGCCCCGCACCCGCTCCAGATCCTCGCCATCCATGGCAGCCATCCTCCCGCGCCGCGGACTGTCGGAGCGGCGTGGTTGCATGCGCAGCGTGTCCATCCTGGTTCGCTCCGTAGCCGCGCAGCCCGGTGTCGTCACCTGGGGGCCGGACGCCCGCCGGGTGCTGGAGCACAGCGGCGGGACGCTGCGGGTGCTGGGCGGTCCGGGCACCGGCAAGACCACGCTCGTCGCGCACACCGTCGCCGACCGGGTGCTGCATCGCGGGGTGGATCCCGAGCGGGTGCTGGTGCTCACCTCCAGCCGCCGAGCAGCTGCCGGCCTGCGGGAACGCATCGTCGAGCGGCTCGCGGCGCACGGTGTCGCGCCCACCGTGCGGGAACCACTGGTGCGCACCGTGCACTCCTACGCCTTCGCCGTGCTGCGCTTGCAGGCGTCCCTGCAGGACCTCGCCCCGCCCCGGTTGCTCTCCGGCCCCGAACAAGACGTGGTGGTCCGGGAGCTGCTCGCGGGTCAGCTCGAGACCGGCGGGCGGAGCTGGCCGGCTCGGCTGCGGCCGGCACTGGGGTTGCCGGCCTTCGCCGCGGAACTTCGGGATCTGCTGATGCGCGCCGCGGAACGTGGCTTGGGTCCGGAGGACCTCATCGCGCTGGGCCGCACGAGCGGGCGCGAGGAATGGGTTGCCGCTGGGCGCTTCTTCCGCAGCTACGAGCAGGTGATGTTGCTGCGTGGATCGGTGGGCACCGTCGCCCCGCAGGCCACCGCTCCGGCGCTGGACGCCGCCGAGCTGGTGTCCGCGGCACTGCTGGTGCTCGACACCGACGCCGAGGTGCTGCGCAGGGAATCCGACCGGGTGCGCCACCTGATTGTCGATGACGCCCAGCACCTCGATCCGTTGCAGGCCGCCTTGGTGACCAGACTCGGCGCGGGCGCCAGCGAGTTACTGCTGCTGGGCGACCCGGACCAGAGCGTCTTCTCCTTTCGCGGCGCAGACCCGGGCCTGCTCACCACCGGCGGGTCCGCGGTCGTCCGGTTGGGCACAGACCATCGGATGGCGCCGGCGGTGCGGGCCGCGGTGGGCCGGCTCGCCGCCCGGTTACCCGGCCCGCGTGCCCACCTGCACGGCCCGGTAGGGGAGCAGCCCGGCGGGAAGCTGACCGTCCGGGTGTTCGGCTCCGCGGCGGCTGAGGCGTCCTGGGTGGCCGACCAGCTCCGCCGTGCTCACCTGCTGGACG
This sequence comes from Pseudonocardiaceae bacterium, assembly GCA_050700115.1. Lineage (GTDB taxonomy): Bacteria > Actinomycetota > Actinomycetes > Mycobacteriales > Pseudonocardiaceae. Next base: position 19,664 of record JBOHGG010000008.1, on the reverse strand, counting down.
GGGTGACGTGGGCGGACATGGCAGTGATCGTGCGCTCCACGGCCCGCACGCTGCCGGCGCTGCGCCGGGCGCTGCTCGCCGCCGGGGTGCCGGTGGCGGTGCCGCGCGAGGAGCTGCCGGTGGCCCGACACGGCGCGGTGCTGCCCCTGCTGGGCGTGCTGCGCTGCGCGGTACAGCCAGCAGCGTTGGACGAGGAGATGGTGGCTGCGCTGCTCGCCTCCCCGCTGGGCGGGGCCGACCCGCTCGCGCTGCGCAGGCTGCGCCGGGAGCTGCGTCGTCGCGAGCTCGCCTCGGGGGGTGCGCGGACCAGTGCTGCACTGCTGGTCGACGCACTGCGGCTGGAGGGTCAACTCGACGGGCTTGACGACCGAACCGCTGGGCCCGCCAGGAAGCTGGTCGGTTTGCTGACCACCGCCGCTCGGGTGGCCCGGCGCGGCGGCAGCGCCGAGGAGGTGTTGTGGCAGGTATGGCAGGGCAGTGGGCTCGCGCACCGCTGGGCTGCCACCGCGGTGCGCGGCGGCCCGGTCGGTGCGCAGGCCGATCGTGACCTCGACGCCGTGGTCGCGCTGTTCGATGCCGCGGCCCGCTATGCCGATCGGCTACCCGGTGCCGACGGTGGCCCGGCCGGTGTGCTCGGCTTCTGCGACTACGTCACCAACCAGCAGATCCCCGGCGATTCGCTGGCTCCGCACTCCCCGCAGGGCGACGCGGTCGCGGTGCTGACTGCGCACGCCGCGGCCGGCCGGGAATGGTCACTGGTCGCGGTACCTGGGGTGCAGGAGGGCAGCTGGCCCGATCTGCGGTTGCGCGGCTCCCTGCTGGGTGTGGAGCATCTGGTCGATACCACCACCGGCGTCGAATCCGCCACGGTCTCCCGTACCGCGCCGCTGCTGGCCGAGGAGCGGCGGCTGCTGCTGGTCGCGGTCAGCCGCGCCCGGCACTGGTTGCTGGTCAGCGCGGTGCGCGGGGAGGACGAGCAACCCTCCCGGTTCCTCGACGAGTTGGAGGGCACCGACGCCTCAGCTGACGAGCGACCGGTGACTGCCCGGGAGCGCGGCCTGAGCCTGCCCGAGCTCGTCGCCGAGCTGCGCCAGGTGTGCTGCGATCCGGCCGAGGACAGTTCACGCCGGCAGGACGCGGCGGCTGGTCTCGCGCGGCTGGCGCAGGCCGGGGTGCCCGGCGCGCACCCCGATTCCTGGTATGGGCTGGGGTTGTTGTCCAGCAATTCCCCGCTGCGGGTGCAGGGCCAGCTGGCCCGGGTGTCGCCGTCGCTGGTCGAGCTGGTGTCGAGCTGCCCGCTGCGATGGCTGCTCACCCGCCACGGTGGCGAGGACGTCGCAGCCCTGCCCGCGATCACCGGATCCCTGGTGCACGGGCTGGTTGCCGCCGCGGCGGCCGGCGCCACCGATGAGCAGCTGGAGCAGGCGCTGGCCGACGCCTGGGCCGGCGTCGACGCTGGCGCCCCGTGGTACTCCCGCGCCGAGCAGCAGCGGGTGCGCCAGATGGTGGCGATGTTCCGCCACTGGTGGCGCGACAGCCGGGGCGAGCTCACCGAGGTCGGCTGCGAGCAGGAGGTCGAGGTACGGCTTCCCCCTGCTGATGGCGGCCCTGTTGATGATGCTGCTGTGCTGCTGCGCGGGCGGGTGGATCGGCTGGAGCGCGACCGTCAGGGCCGTCCGGTGATCGTCGACGTGAAGAGCAGCAAGACCCCGGTCAGCAAGCAGGCCGCGCAGGAGCACGCGCAGCTGGCCACCTACCAGCTTGCGGCCGCGCACGGTGCCTTCACCGAACACGGCTTGGCGGCTGAACCCGGTGGGGCTCGTATCGTCCAGGTCTCCGCGCGCACGGCGGCGGCGGTGCAGCGCGACCAGCAGCCGTTGGACGGACCGGCCCTGGCGCGCTGGGGTGACGTCGTGCGCGAGGCCGCCCGGCGTACCGCGGGGCCCGAGTTCGTTGCCATCGACAACGGTGACTGTGAGCGGTGCCCCTCGCGGATCGCGTGCCCGCTGCACGACTCCGGCCGGCAGGTGACCGGATGACGGCGGTGGACGCCGCCATCGGGCCCGTCGAACTCGCTGCGGAACTCGGCATCGCGTCACCCACCGCGGAGCAGGCCGATGTCATCGCCGCCGACCCGCACGCTCCCACCCTCGTGGTCGCCGGCGCTGGATCGGGCAAGACCGAGACGATGGCGGCCCGGGTGGTGTGGCTGGTCGCCAACGGTTATGTCACTCCCGACGGTGTGCTCGGCCTGACCTTCACCCGCAAGGCCGCCCAGCAGCTCGCCGAGCGAGTCCGGGCCCGGCTGCGCCGGCTCGCCGGCTCGGGGGTACTGGATCGGCTGGACCCGACCGGAGCGCGCCGGGCAGCGGTGCTGGCCGGCGAGGCCACCGTGTTGACCTACCACGCCTACGCCGGTCGGTTGGTTGCCGAGCACGCGCTGCGACTGCCCACTGACCCGGGGGCCCGGTTGCTCACCGAGACCGGCGCGTGGCAGCTCGCGCACCGGGTCACCGCCGGTTGGGAACCCGACCTCGACCTGGATGGGAAGGTGCCTCGCACGGTCACCGGCTGGGTGCTCGGCCTGGCCGGGCAGCTTGCCGAGCACCTGTGCGAGCCGGCGCAGCTGCGGGAAGCCACCGAGGCAGTGATCACCGCGCTGGTCACAGCGTCCCCCAGCCCGCGCCAGCGGGGCTCGCTGCGCGCTGAGCTCAAGCCGGTGGTCACCAGCCAGCGGTCCCGGATGGCGATGTTGCCGCTGGTGGCGCGCTACACCGAGCTCAAGCGCCGCGAGGCCGTGCTCGACTTCGGCGACCAGATGGGTCTCGCCGCCGTGGCAGCCCGCGATCACCCGGAGGTCCGCGCAGCCGAGCGGGCCCGCTTCGGCGCGGTGTTGCTCGATGAGTACCAGGACACCGGGCATGCCCAGCGGGTCCTGCTGCGATCGTTGTTCAGCGGTGTCTGCCTGCCGGGCGCCGCGCTGCCTGCGGGCACGCCACCCGGGGGACCGATCTCGGTGACCGCGGTCGGCGACCCCTGCCAGTCGATCTACGGCTGGCGCGGCGCTTCGGCGGCTAACCTGCCGCAGTTCACCACAGACTTTCCTCGCGCCGACGGGTCCCCAGCGGTGACTCGCGGGCTGCGCACCAGCTTCCGTAACCCCCCGGAGGTGCTCGCGGTGGCCAACGCGGTCTCCGGGGAGTTGCGTGCCGGGCCGGTGCGGGTCGGTGAGCTGCGCTCCCGGGACGGGGCCGGGCCCGGCGAGGTCCGCTGTGCATTGCTGCCCGACGTCCATGCCGAGGTGAGCTGGGTTGCCGCCGCCATCGCCGACCGCTGGCATTCCGCGGTGGCAGACCGAGGTTGCCCGCCGACCGCCGCGGTGCTGGTGCGCCGTCGCGCGGACATGGCGATGCTCGCTGCTGCGCTGCGAGCTCGCGAGGTGCCCGTCGAGGTGGTGGGTCTGGGTGGGCTGCTGGACACCCCGGAGGTCCGTGACCTGGTGAGCGTGCTGCGGTTGCTCGTCGACCCGCTGGCGGGTACCGCCGCGGTGCGGTTGCTGACCGGTGCGCGGTGGCGGATCGGTGCGGCCGACCTGGCCGCGCTGTGGCAGCGTGCCCGGGAGCTGGCGATGGATCACCGGATCCCGTTGGGCCAGGGGGCCGGCCCGGAGCAGGTGCTGGCCGCGCTGCCCGGGGAGCTACCCGGGGAACAGGCCGACCAGGCGGGACTGGTCGACGCGCTGGATTCGCCCGGCGATCCGACTCGCTACTCCGAGCTGGGCCACCAGCGGCTGCGCGCGCTGGGCGCCGAGCTGCGGGCGTTGCGGCGCCGGGTCACCCAGCCGCTGACCGACCTGGTCGCCGACGCTGAGCGGACGCTGCTGCTCGACACCGAGTCGATGGCCCGGCCCGGCCCCGCTGGCCGGGCCCACCTGGACGCCTTCGCCGACGTGGTCGCGGACTTCGCGGCGGCCAACCCACTCGCTGCCTTGCCCGTGCTGCTGGACTACCTGGCCACCGCCGAGGAAGCCGAGGACGGTCTTGCGCCGGGTGAGGTCGAGGTTGCCCACGACCGGGTCCAGGTCCTCACCGTGCACGCCGCCAAGGGCCTGGAATGGGAGGTGGTTGCCGTCCCCCACCTGGTCGAGGGGGTGTTCCCGGCGGCCAAGAAGAGTTCGTCGTGGCTGCGGACGGTCATCGAGCTGCCGGTAGCGCTGCGCGGCGACCGTGCTGACCTGCCCCGTTTCGCGCTGCCCTCCGGTGCCGACCAGAAGGAGCTCGGTGCGGCGCTCTCGGCGCACGAGTCGGCCTTCGACGTCCGCCGGCTGACCGAGGAGCGCCGGCTGCTGTACGTGGCGGTCACCCGCGCCCAACGGTCCCTGCTGGTCAGCGGCCACCACTGGGGCGAGACTGGGAGCGCACCCAGGTCACCCTCGGACTTCCTGCTGGAGGTCCGCGACGTCGAACACTGTGTGATCGATCAGTGGGCCCCCGCGCCCGGCGATGGTGAGCCCAACCCGCTGGACATTGCCGCGCGGCAGGCGCCCTGGCCGGCTGACCCGCTCGGCGCCCGCCGGGATGCGGTGGTCGACGGTGCCCAGCTGGTGCGCGACGCGCTTGTGAGTGGCGATGCGAGTCATGACTCGCATCGCCACTCACAAGGCTGGGGCCATGAGATTGATGTGCTGCTCGCCGAGCGGGATGCCCGTCGCGCTGAGCAACGGGTCGTCTTGCCGGCGCACCTGTCGGTAAGCCAGCTCGTGGAGCTCGCCGACGATCCGTCGGCGCTGGCCACGCGGCTGCGCAGGCCGCTGCCGTTCCCGCCGAACCCGATGGCGCGCCGCGGTACCGCGTTCCACGCGTGGCTGGAATGCCGATTCGGCTCCACCCGGCTGATCGATCACGATGAGCTGCCCGGTGCCGCCGACGCCGGCGCCGCCCCGAACACGGAACTCGAGTTGCTACAGGAGGCTTTCCTCGCCAGCGAGTGGGCGGCCCGCAGCCCGCACGAGGTCGAGGTGCCCTTCGAGACCGTGCTCGACGGGGTGGGCCTGCGCGGCCGGATGGACGCCGTATTCGCCGATGCCGATGGTGGCTGGACGGTGGTCGACTGGAAGACCGGGGCGGTGCCCGACGAGGCCGCGCTGCGTGCCGTAAGCGTGCAACTCGCCGCCTACCGGCTGGCCTGGTCGGCACTGTCCGGCGCTCCGCTGAACCGCGTCCGGGCCGCGTTTCACTATGTCCGCGACGACCTCACGATACGACCCGCCGACCTGCTCGACGCCGACGGATTGCGAGATCTGCTGCGCGCCATCCCGGTCGACTGATCGCGAGCTCCGTCATGGACGACGTCACCGGCGTGTTAGTACTCACTGTCCGGGATCTCCGTAGAATATCGCTGCCCACTACGTGTTCGAAAAGCAACCTCATCGCTAGGTAGTTCACCACAGGATTTACGTGCGACTACCGATTGCCGCCTGACCTTACTCCTCGGCAGGGTATGGGGTGCCGAATCGGAAATGCCAACGATGAGGTGTTTTTCTGTGCCCGCGCCCCGCCGGGGCCACCTTTCCTAGGAGGACTTGATGACTGACGTACTGAGCTTTGCTGAGATCGACGGGCAGCACGTGGAGCTGCTGCCGGCCCGTACCGTCCTGTCGCTGTTCAGCGTTGGCGACCCTGGCGCCCCTGCGGGTGGCGCCGCTGCCCCGGCCCCCGCGGCTGCCGGACCCGTGGGTGGCGACGCTGGCAACGGCGGCGTAGGTGAAGGCAAGGCGGCGTTCCTGCACAACTGGATCTACGTCGAGGGTGACATGACCAACGCGCTCACCGGCGGAGCCGGCGGAGCCGCCACTGGCGGTGCTGGCACCGCCGCTCCCGCTGCTGCTCCTGCGGGCTGAGCAAGTGCTGCCGGGTGAGTGATCGCCCGGCAGCGCCGTCAATGGGAGGGGTGGCCGCAACGCGGCCACCCCTCCCTGCCGAGTTGACGTCAATGTCGGGTTGCAGCGAAGTAAGCAGTCGAATGATCACGCCTCAGTACTCGTGCCCGGAACCTTAGGCTAAACGTTCGCTGCCGTCTACGTAATCGAAGAACAAGTCCATTCCTTGTAGGTAGCGTGCCAGGACGAGTTACGTGTGACTACTGATTGCGACCTGGCCTTACTGCGGGCAGGGTATGTGGTGCCGAATCGGTAATGCCGCCGATGAGGTGTCTGCAGTTCTCGGGATACGACCCCGGGACAATCTTTCCTAGGAGGATTTGATGTCTGACGTACTGAGCTTTGCTGAGGTCGACGGTCAGCACGTGGAGTTGCTGCCGGCCCGTACCGTCCTGTCGCTGTTCAGCGCCGGCGGCGGTGGCCGTGGCGGCAACGGTGGCGTGGGTGGCGACGGTGGCGTCGGTCGCGGCGGCCTCGGTCTCAACCTCTTGAACATCAACCTGTTCGGTGACCAGACCAACAGCGCTGGTGACGGCTTCGGTGGCGCTGGCGGCAGCGCCGATGGTGGTGTCGGCGGAGCCGTGGGCAGCTGAGTCGAGCCGGTGCCGCAGGCGATCACTTCGATCGCCTGCGGCACCGTTGACGGGGAGGGGTGGCCGACCGCGGGCCACCCCTCCCCGTCGTTTACGAGTATGTCGTCACATCGCCTGAAAAACTGATTTGGTGGTGGCTCCGAAAAGTAAGCTCGATCGAAAGTTCGTGGGTAGGTACTCGGTGGCTGGAATCTACGCCACGCGTCGTCGCCGACTACGTATTTGAAAGGCAGATTCCACTGCTAGGTAGTGGCCCGGGACGGGTTACGTGCGACTACCAATTGCCGCGAAGCCTTACTGCGAGGCAGGGTATGTGTTGCCGAATCGGCAATTCTGCCGATGAGGTGTTTGCCCCCGGGGCCCACCGGGGTCATATTCCCTAGGAGGATTTGATGTCTGACGCACTGAGCTTTGCGGAGATCGACGGTCAGCACGTGGAGCTGCTGCCGGTCCGTACCGTCCTGTCGTTGTTCAGCGGCTGCGGTTGCGGCGGCAAAGGCGGCATGGGCGGCGATGACGCCGGCCGCGGTGGCAATGGCGGCGTGGGTGGCGATGGTGGCGACGGCCGGGGCGGCCTCGGTATCAATCTCTTGAACATCAACGCGTTCGGTGACCAGACCAACAGCGCCGGTGACGGCGTCGGCGGCGCTGGCGGTAGCGCTGATGGCGGCGCCGGCGGCGCCGTCAAGAGCTGAGTCCAGCTGGTGCGGCCGGGCGATCACGTGAGCGTCCGGCCGCACCACCATTGTTGGATAGGGAGGGTTGGCTGGGCGGGGTCGACCTTCTTGGGCCTATCGTAGGTACTCTGTATTCGGACTCTCCGTAGAATGTCACCGCCCGCTACGTATTCTACCAAGTAGGCCACTCCTAGGTAGTACGCCTGGAGAGTTACGTGTGACTACTGATTGCCACACGATGTAACTGTTGGGCAGAGTAAGCAGTACCAAATCGGCACTGCCACCGATGAGGTGCTTGTAGTCCCGGGGGTCACCGGGACCACCTTTCCTAGGAGGAATTAGATGTCTGACGCACTGACCCTTGCTGAGATCGACGGTCAGCACGTGGAGCTGCTGCCGGCCCGTACCGTGCTGTCGTTGTTCAGCGCCGGCGGCGGCGGTGGCCGTGGCGGCAACGGTGGTGAGGGCGGCACCGGCGGTGTCGGCCGGGGCGGCCTCGGTCTCAACCTGATCAACCTCAACCTGTTCGGCGACCAGACCAACAGCGCTGGTGACGGCTTCGGTGGCGCTGGCGGCAGCGCCGGTGGTGGTACTGGCGGAGCCGTAGGCAGCTGAGTCGAGTTGGGGTTGCAGGGCGATCATCTGATCGCGTAAGGCGCGGATGGCGAGGGGAGGGGTGGCGGATGGGCCGCCCCTCCCCCGCGGTTACCAGGGTTGTTCGTCAGCGAGAGCGCGGATCGAGCGGCACCGCAGCACGCTGACGTGGACATGAAGACCCATCGCAGGTACTCAGAGTGTTCGGAGGTGCTCTCGGAACTAAGTAGTCCACCTAGAAGAGTTAAGTACCGCTACTGATTGCCTACAGGGTGTCACTGTGGGCAGGGTATGTGGTGCCGGGTCGGTACTGCCACCGACACGGCGTTGCAGTCCCGGGGAACACCGGGACCACCTTTCCTAGGGGGATTTTATGTCTGACGCACTGAGCTTCGCCGAGCTCGATGGGCAGCACGTGGAGCTGCTGCCGGCCCGTACAGTCCTGTCGCTGTTCAGCGCCGGTCCCGGCGGCGGCCGTGGTGGCGAGGGTGGCCTGGGTGGCCCCGGTGGTGTCGGCAGGGGCGGCCTCGGTGCCAACCTCATCAACATCAACTTGTTCGGCGACCAGAAGAACTTTGCCGGTTCGGGCGTAGGCGGCGCGGGCGGCGGCGGTCTTGGCGGTGCCGGCGGAGCAGCCTACAGCTGAGTCGTGCTGATGCCGCTGGGCGATCATGTGATCGCGTGCTGCGACGGGAGGGGTGGCGGATCATGGGTCACCCCTCCCGCGCGGGTGTGTAGGGCATGACCTTACGCAATGCGGCAGGAGAACTAGGTAGCGACGAGCCGTGCCGCGTGGTTGGGCGTCGGTAGCATGTAGTGGCGCGGCGTTGGGCAATGCCACTCGTGATGTCTTTCGGTGCGGTTTTCGATTCGGGGGAGGGCGTCATCGATACCGAGCGTGTGGTGGGGTCGGGCAGTGATGCCGATGCTGTGGTGGGTGTGGTGCCGCGGTTGGCGGAGGGGACCGAGCTGATCGGGGAGTATCAGGGGTCTGGGTTTCAGGAGCCTCGGTATATTCTTCGTCGGGTTGATGGTCAGGTTATTCAGTTGCCTCGGTTGTTGTATCTGCTGGCGTCGGGTTTGGATGGTCGGCGTGATCTTGGTCAGGTGGCGGCGGCGCTGACTGTCGAGTTCGGTCGGGTGGTGTCGGCCGAGCAGGTGTCCTATCTGATTGAGAATCGGTTGCGGCCGGTGGGGATCATGGCGGCGGATCCCGGCGCGGACGGCGGGGCGGCGCCGAAGATGAAGATGAAGTCGGATCCGTTGCTGGCGTTGAAGTTCCGGGTGGGGGTGGTGTCTGAGCGGGCGGTGTGGCGCATCGCGGGGGTCTTCGGGCCGATGTTCTGGCCGCCGGTGATCCTGGCCGGGTTGGCGGCGTTCGTGGTTTTGGACGTGGCGATCATCGCCGAGGGTGGTCTGGGGCGGATCGTGCCCAGTGCGTTGGCGTTGGTGTATCAGCCGGCGTTGACGTTGTTGGTGTTGGCGGTGGTGTTGGTGTCGGCGGCGTTTCATGAGTGTGGGCATGTCAGCGCGTGCCGGTATGGGGGTGCTCGGCCCGGGAAGATGGGGTTCGGGTTGTATCTGGTGTGGCCGGCGCTGTACAGCACGGTCACCGACTCCTACCGGTTGTCGCGTCGTGGTCGGCTGCGCACCGACTTGGGTGGGGTGTATTTCAACGCGGTGTTCATCGCCGGGATGAGCGTGGCCTACCTTTACACGGGGTCGCCGTGGGTGTTGGTGGCGATCGTGTTGTTGCACATCGAGACGGCGACGCAGTTCTTGCCGGTGATCCGCATGGATGGGTATTACATCCTCAGTGATCTGATCGGGGTGCCGGACCTGTTCAGCCGGCTGGGGCCGGTGCTCAAGAGCATGATCCCCGGACGGCCCACCCATCCCCGGGTGTTGGAACTCAAACCGTGGGTTCGCCGGACGATCACCGGATGGGTGGTGATCGTGGTACCCGCGATTCTGTACTGGGTGATCGGGTTTTTGATCGTCGTGCCGCAGGTGATGCCAGTGGTGTGGGATCGGCTGTTGGAGCTGGGGTCGTTGACCGGCGCGGCGGCGGCGTCCGGCAGCGTGGCGGAGGCCACCTTGGGTGTGATCCAGATGATTCTGTTGTTGCTGCCCTGGGTAGGTGGGTTGTTGCTGCTGGGCATGATCCTGCACGGTCCGCTGCGGTGGGCGTTGGCCCGCTGGGGACCGGCGCGGTTGCGCGCGAGGAGGTCCTAGTGCCTGCTGCCGTCCGGGACCGTGATGGGCTGCGAGTGGTTGGTGTGGCTCTGCGGACGGCGACGGTGCTGGCCGCAGGGGTGCTGCTGGCCGGCTGCCTGGGCACTGGCACCAGCGGCGGCACCGGTACCGGCGGCACGCCCGGCACACCAGGCACCGGGGATAGCGGTGGTAACGGTTATGGCGGTCAGGGCGGTAGCGCAGACGGCGGCCAGGGCGGTCCCGGTGGTGCTGGTGGTACCGGGGGCGATGGTGGTGACGGCTATGGCGGTCGGGGCGGCAATGGCTACGGAGGTAATGGGGGCAGCGCAGACGGTGGTGATGGTGCTCCCGGTGCCGATGGTGCTCCCGGTGTTAATGGTGCCGATGGGATTGATGGGGCCCCGGGTGGAAGCTATTCCGGTACCGGTTCGGTAGTTGGTTCCGGACGTCTGACCAGCCGGCTGATCGGCTTGTCCGGTGTCAGCTCGGTGGTCGTCGGGGCCGGTTTCGTGGTTCATCTGGGCATCGGCACGACCGAGCAGGCGACGATCACGATGGATGACAACCTCACTGATCGGGTGCAGGCTACGGTGGTCGGAGACCAGCTCCTGCTGGGGCTCACCCCAGGTGCCCCCGTCCGCAACGCCACCCTCACCGCCGAGGTCACCGTGGACCACCTGGATCGGCTTGCCGCCAGCGGTGTCAGCAGAGTCATTCTGGTCTCGGCGCCCGCGGGTCCAGCACTGCACCTGGTCGCCACCGGGACCAGCGAGGTCACTGGCCCCATCCACGTCGATCGGTTGCAGGCCAACGTGTCCGGGGCCACCACTGTGCTGCTGTCCGGGCAGGCCAGAGAGCTCCACCTCAGCGGGGCGGGCACCAGCCGGCTACGGTTGGCCGACCTGGCCGTTCGCAACCTCGAGGTCGTGCTGTCCGGGACCAGTCACGCCACCGTGACGGTCAGCGACACCCTGGCTGCGCAGGCCGCGGGCGCGTCTGTGCTGCGCTACCGCGGCACCCCGAACATCACCCGCCAGCAGAGCTCCGGGGTCTCATCGATCGTCCGGGATTCACCGTAAGTAAGCGCTTGACCATTCTTCGTGATCGGTTCGAAATCCATCGATACCTCGAAGAACCCGAGCGGAATGTCACCACATGAGTACGCGCTGTTACGGCGTAGAGATCACGCAAGCCGACGCTCACGAGTATCTCTTCTCGGACATATCGACCGTGGCGATCTCGTCACAGCTAGCATATGCTGATCGCCAGGGGTAGCTCGTCAGCTATTGGCGCGACGCGGGGGGGCGTAGCCAATGTGTCACAGGGGGGATGGGCCGTCGGCTGTTTGTGCCGGGCCATCAGCTGCGCCCCGGACCAGCGCGGGATGCCGAGCGCGTTGTTCGGGTCAGCTATGAGAGCGGATTCTTGGACGCTGATGGGCCGTGACTCAGAGTTGCAGTTCATCGCTGAGCGTATGACTGGTCTGGAACAACGCAGTGTGGTCATTGCGGGTCCTGCCGGGGTCGGCAAGACGCGGCTTGCTCGGGAGGCGTTGGCGGCGGCCAAGCGCAGCGGTCGTTCGACTCGCTGGGCGGCGGGGACGAGCGCGGCGGCGGCGATCCCGTTGGGAGCGGTAGCGCATCTGCTTCCGGCGTTGGGCACCGCGTCTGACCCGTTTACGTTGCTACAGCGCGCGGGCGCCGCGATCGCCGACCAAGGCAAGGGGCATCGGCTGATCGTGGGGATCGACGATGCGCATCTGCTTGATGAGCTGTCGGTGACCCTGGTGCACCAGCTCGCCCTGACCCGCACAGCGTGTCTGGTGTTGACCGTTCGGACCGGGGAACCTGCTCCGGATCCGGTGGTAACGCTGTGGAAGAACGGGCTGGCCGATCGCCTGGAGCTGCAGCAGCTGCCGCGGGTTGAGCTGGATCGGCTGGTGACCGGTGTGCTTGGCGGCGTGGTGGACAGCCGGACCATCGAGCGGCTGTGGCGTGCCACCCGCGGGAACGCATTGTTCCTTCGCGAGCTCGTCGAGGGTGGGTGTGAGACGGGCCGGTTGCGGATGCGCGACGGGGTGTGGCGGTGGGACGGGCGCATGGAGCCTACGCCGCGCCTACGTGAGATCGTCCAGGCCCAGCTGGGCGGACTCGGCGACGATGAGAGAACCGCACTGGAACTGCTGGCCACCGACGAGCCCCTGGGCCTGGGCCGGGTGGCGAGCCTGATCAATCCCGAGGTGGTCGCGGTACTGGAGCGCCGCGGCCTGGTGACGGTGGTGAACAGTGGCTGGCGGGCCGAGGTGTGGTTGGCCCACCCGATCTATGCCTCGGTGGTGCGCGACCAGCTGCCTGAGGCCGAGGCCTGCAGGCTGCGCCGCCGGCTGGCCAACGCCCACTTGCCCTGGAAGCGCCAGGATGACCTGCTGCGCGCTGGCACGCTGCTGCTGGACAGTGACCAGCCGGGTGCGCATGCCAGCCTGCTGGCCGATGCCGCGGTGCACGCCAACGCATTACTTGATCACGACATCGCCGCACGTATGGCGCGGGCGGCAATCGATGGCAGCGACGGCCGGGACGGTGTGCGGGCGCACCTGGCGTTGCTCGAGGCGGTCCGCTGGCAGGGCCAGCCCGACGAGGCCGAGCAGGTGGCGGCCGCTACCGCGCCGTTTGCCACCTCAGCCGAGGACCGGTCTCGGCTGGCCGTGGTGCGGGCCCTGAACCTGTTCTTCGGCCTCGGCCAGGTGGCGAAGGCCGAGGGCATGTTGCACAAGGCGTCGGCCGACGCTGCGGATAACGAGATGTGCCGGCGCACCAGCGCAGTACACGGCGTGCTGGCGTTCTTCGCGGGACGGCCGCAGCAGGCCGCGGAGTCCGGCGGGGAGATCCTGGCCTCGGAGCCGACCAGCGCGGAGGCAGTGGTCTGGGCGTCCAGCGCCGCCGGGGCGGGGTTGGCCGCGCGGGGTCGTACGGCAGAAGCGTTGTCGGCCGTGGCGGCTGGTTGGGAGGCTCTCAAACGCTGCACGACCGAGCCGGAGATGGCGCTGTGCAGGCAGACTCTCGCCCATGGTGAGCTGTCGGCGCTGTTGCTGGCAGGGCGTGTCGACGATGCCCAAGCCCGAGCCGTTGAGCTGCACCAGTGGTGTATGAGTCAGCCGCAGTGGGCCGGAGATGCCGTGGCCGCCGCGCATGTCGGGTGGGCGGCGCTGGCCGCCGGGCATCCGCGCACCGCGATCCGTTGGCTGGCCGAGGCCGTGGCCGGCTTGGGTGAACGTGACCCGGGTGGCTTCGAGCAGCTGTGTATCGCATTGCTGGCTCAAACGCACGCTCAGCTCGGCGATCCCGCCGCCGCCTGGCGTCTGCTGGACGGTAGCGGCGCTGGGAATGGTTCTTCCGGGAATGGTTCTTCCGGGAACGGTTCCGCTGGCAACGGTTCCGCTGGCAACGGTTCCGCTGGCAACGGATCTGCTGGGAACGGATCTGCTGGCCGCCACGCTGCTGGCCTGCACTCTGCGGGTCGCCACTGTGCGGTGTTCGAGCCCGAGTTCCTGCTGGCCGAAGCCTGGCAGGCGGCCGCTGACGACCGCATCTCCCAGGCGGTCGATCGGGCGCTGCGGGCGGCGTCGGTGGCGGCCGGCATGGGTCAGCGGGCCATGGAGGCGCAGGCTTTGCACACCGCGGTCCGCCTGGGACGCGCCGGGCAGGTGGCCGGGCGTTTGCGCCAGTTGGCCGGCCAGGTCGATGGTTCGCTGGTGGCCGCCTTCAGCGCGCACGCCGAGGCCGCGGCCGCCGGTGACGGTGGGTCGCTTGACGATGTCGCCGCGGAGTTCGAGGCGATGGGGACCCGGTTGCTGGCCACCGACGCTGCGGCGCACGCTGCCGCGGCCCACCAGCGGGCCGGTGACCGGCGTCGAGCGGCCGCCTCCACAGCTCGGGCTGCCGGCCTGGCCCGGGCGTGCGAGATGATCCGCACACCTGCCCTGGAGCAGCTGGCACCGCGACCCCTGACCACCCGCGAGGACGAGGTCGCAAGCCTGGTTGTGCAGGGTATGAAGAACCAGGCCATTGCCGAGCGGCTGGTGCTGTCGGTACGGACTGTCGAGGCTCACCTGGCAAACGCCTACGCCAAGCTCGGCATCACCAGCCGCGCCGAGCTAGCTCGCGCGCTGCGGACAGACTAGTTCCCCGTGGGGGTCTAGCCTCACGATCATGACGGCGAGGATCGTGCTGTTCGGCGCGACCGGCTACACCGGCCGCCGTACCGCGGAGGCGATGGTTCGCCGTGGCTTGCGGCCAGTACTTGCCGGGCGCAGTGCCGTCAGGCTCGCCTCGTTGGCGGGGCGGCTCGGGCACCTCGACGTGATGACTGCCGACGTCGGCGACACCGCGTCAGTACGGGCTCTGATTGACCGGGGTGATGTGCTGGTCAGCACCGTCGGTCCGTTCGCGCGACTCGGCGAGCCCGCGCTGAGGGCGGCGATCGACGCGGCGGCGATCTACCTTGATTCGACTGGCGAGCCCCCGTTCATTCGCCGGGTGTTCGAGGAGTTCGGCCCGCTCGCCGAGCAGACCGGGGCGAGCCTGGTCACCGCCTTCGGCCACGACTACCTGCCCGGGAACCTTGCAGGCGCCCTGGCGCTGCGGTTGGCGGGTGGCATCGTGCACCGGATCGAGGTCGGCTACCTGATCACCGGCGTCGGCCGGGCCCAGGTGTTCAGCCGGGGTACTTTCGCGTCGCTTGCCGGGGTAGCCACCGAGCAGGCCTTCACCTGGCGCGACGGGATCCGGGTGGAACCCACCGGGTCGCGAATGCGGACATATTCCGTGGCAGGACGGGACCGTCCAGCACTGACCATCGGTTCCACCGAGCACTACGCGCTGCCGCGGCTCGCTGGTCGGCGGGGCCTGCCCGAGGTGGACGTCTATCTGGGGTGGTTCGGGTCCGCGACACGCGCTCTGCAGGTGTCCTCCCGGGTCACTTCGGTGCTGCTGCAGCTGCCCGGAGCCCGGTTGCTGGTACGCAAGATCGGGGAGTTCGCGGTGCGGTGGGTCGCTGAGGAGCCGGATTCGACCGCCCTGGCACGGGTCGTCCCGCACTTCATCGGCACCGCCTATGACGCATCCGGGACCGCACTGGCTGAGGTGCACTTGGTGTCCGGCGAGCCCTACCAGCTCACCGCAGGCCTGCTCGCCTGGGGCGCGCAGCGGGCCGCCGATCACGGAGTGTCCGGACCGGGCGCGCTAGGTCCCGCGGAGGCTTTCGGGCTGGACGCGCTCGAGGCCGGAGCTGTCGAGGTCGGCCTGCACCGCTGCGGCTGAAGATCTGCCGAAGGCCGCTGGTTAGGATGCCCGGATGGCACGCAGGGGCACCGTTGGAGTGGGAGCGGTGACCCTCGCGGTGGTGCTGGGGTTGGGGTGGCTGCTGTGGCCGCAGGCCAGCGGCGGCGATGTCCGGATGGCCCGCGGCACCGTGGTGCACGCGGTGGGCTGTGGTACATCCGACGCGCAGGACCGGTTGCGGGTAGAGCTGCTCGACGGCCGCGCGATACCGGCCCGGCTGGATGGCTGCGGTCATCACCCCGGTGAGGTGCTGACCGTCGAGGTGTCCGATCCGTTGCCTGCGGGAGACGTGGTCGCCCGCCTGCCGGGGACCGGGGTGCCCGCCGCGACGGCCGACGCTCAGCGCATCGGGGCCGTCGGTGTTGCAGTCGCCGGGATCGCCGGTGCGCTGCTGTCCTGGCGGCTGCGCAGCCGCCGTAGCTGAGCCACCCGTAGGGTGGATCCATGCCCCGTATCCCGTCGCCCACGGTCGAGCTGCACCGCGAAATACTGCCTAACGGGTTGCGTGTGGTGCTGACCCCGGATCGGTCCGCCCCGGTGGTCGCCGTCGGTGTGCACTACGACGTCGGGTTCCGCTCCGAGCCGGAAGGCCGCACCGGCTTCGCGCACCTTTTCGAGCACCTGATGTTCCAGGGCAGCGAGAGCCTGGAGAAGCTCGCGCACTTCCGCCACGTGCAGTCCTCGGGCGGGACGTTCAACGGCTCCACACATCCCGATTACACCGACTACTACGAGGTAGTGCCCTCGGCGGCGTTGGAGCGCGCGCTGTTCATCGAGGCGGACCGGATGCGGGCACCGCGAATCACCGCGGACAACCTGCGCAACCAGGTCGATGTGGTCAAAGAGGAGATCCGGCTCAACGTGCTGAACCGGCCCTATGGCGGGTTTCCGTGGATCACGCTGCCGCCGGTGCTCTACGACACCTTCCCCAACGCGCACAACGGCTACGGTGACTTCTCCGAGCTCGACGCGGCCACCGTGGACGATTGTGCGGCGTTCTTCGACGTCTACTACGCGCCGGGCAACGCGGTGCTCACGGTGGCCGGGGACCTCGACGTCGACGATGCCGTCAAGCTGGTGTATCGGCATTTCGGTGATGTTCCGGCCCGTCCGGTTCCGGCCCGGCCGTCGTTCGCCGAGCCACCACCGGATCGGGAACGTCGGCACTGCCAGCTCGATCCGCTGGCTCCGCTGCCCGCGTTGGCCATCGGCTACCGGATGCCCGACCCGACCGTGGACCTCGGTGGCTACGTCGCTTACGAGGTGCTCGCCGCGGTGCTCTCCGACGGTGACTCCTCCCGCCTGGAACAGCGCCTGGTACACACCGACGAGCTGGTGACCGATATCAGCGCCGGATGCGGGCTGTTCGGTGCGCCGCTGGACGCCCGCGATCCGGATACCTTCACCGTCACCGCGATCCACCCGTCCACGGTGGACGTCAACCGGGTACTCGCGGCAACCGACGAGGAACTCGCCCGGCTTGCCGCGGACGGTCCGGACCCCGATGAATTGACCCGGATCACCGCCCGGTGGGCTGCCGCGCTGTTCCGGGACCACGACCGGCTGGTGTCCCGGACGCTTGCCATCGGTGCCTTCGAGCTGTTGCACGGGCGCGCTGAGCTGATCACTGAGCTGCCGGCCCTGGTGGCCGCGATGGGCCCCGAGCAGATCGCGAGCGCGGCCGCCAGCCTGCGGCCGGACTCGCGTGCGGTCTTAACCCTCGAGCCAGCAAACGGCCAGGTATCGGGACAGTCGGGACAGGAGGCGTGATGCTGCACCGCAGTGCCGAGCAGATCGGCAGGACCGAGGTGGGGCCGCGTCCGTTGCCACCGCTGAGCTCGACGCGCGCTCCCAGCGCACCGTCGGCTGTGGACACCGTGCTGGACAGCGGGTTGCGAGTGATCGCGGTACGGCGGCCCGCGGTGCCGATGGTGGAGCTGCGCCTGGAAATCCCGTTCGGAGGAACGCATCGCACCCATCCGGCCCGCGCCGAGTTGCTGGCCGCCACCCTGCTGTGCGGTACGCCGCGACGGGACCGGTTCGCCATCGACCGTGCGCTGGGAGCGGTCGGCGGTGATCTGGGAGCCGGGGTGAACCCCGAACACCTGGCGGTGCGGGGATCCGCGCTGGCCAGCGGACTGGACGTGTTGCTCGACGTGCTCGGCGACGTGCTGCGCTCGGCCTCCTACGCCGGCGCCGAAGTGACCCGAGAGCGGTCTCGCCTGGTGGAGCGGCTCGCGGTGAGCCGCTCCACGCCGCGGGTGATCGCCCGGGAGGCGCTGCAGCGGCGCCGCTACGGCAACCACCCGGCCACCCGGGAGTGGCCGGAAGCTGACGATGTAGCGGCCGTGTCGCCGGCGGCGGTGCGCGCGTTGCACCGCCGCTCGGTGGTACCCGGCGGCGCAGTGCTCCTGCTGGTGGGCGATATCGACCCGGTCCGTGCGGTGGAAGAGGTGGCGTCCGCCTTGGCGGGCTGGCAGTCCGACCAGCCGGCTGCCGAGCTGGCTGTACTGCCCGAGCTGACCGGTGCTGACCTGCAGTTGCTGCACCGCGAGGGTGCGGTGCAGTCGCAGCTGCGGTTGTCCGCGCAGGCGGTGCCGCGCACCGATGAGCGATACCCAGCGCTGCAGCTGGCGAATCTGTGTTTCGGCGGGTATTTCTCCTCTCGCTGGGTGGAGAACATCCGGGAGGACAAGGGCTACACCTACGGCGCGCACTGTGGACTGGAGTTCAACCCGCACGGGGCCACGCTGGTCGCCGAGGCGGACACTGCGAGCAAGGTCACTGCGGCCGCACTGCTGGAGACCCGCTACGAGTTGGGCCGGATCGCCGTGGTGCCACCTGAGGAGTCCGAAGTGGACAACGCGAGGCACTACGCGATCGGGTCGCTGACCATCGCCACCTCGTCGCAGCGTGGCTTAGCGGGCCAGCTCATCGCGCTGGCAACGCTCGGTTTGGACCTCGACTGGCTGCTCGCCCACCCCGGCCGGCTGCAGGCTGTCACCACCGAGCAGGTCGCCGAGGTCGCCGCCGAGTTCTTCGCCCCCAGCCGGTTCACCGGCGTGGTGGTGGGTGACGCCGAGCGTCTGGCCAAGCCGCTCGCCGCACTGGGTGGCGTGGAACTGCCATGACCGCCGCCAGCCCGACGAGCTACCACGATGGCCCAGGGTGCATGTAGCGCATTATCACTGATCACATACGCAGATTTAACGTTGCGGCGTAGCTACAGTGCTGTTGTCTTGGCCGACGAACAGGGCGCACGGTAACAAGCGCAGCGGCACGTAAGTAACGCCTGTTGACGCACGTTGAAAATTTGTGGTACGACTGATGACGGCAGCCTCGGCCAATCAGATCGATCTTCTGGTTGACCGCGGAGTCGCCTGGGTTTCTTTCGCGAAAGGGGAAGGCCGCTTCGGGAGCGGAATTGGGGGCCTCGCTGGTCCGTCAGCTGTCCCGAGCGGAGAAACAGCACCTGGCGCTTCCAATAAAGTCGAGGTTCCAGGGAGAAACGATAGAGGGAGGACGTATGAGGATCGCGGAGATCTTCGACCTTGGCAATCGCTCCGGCTACGACCATGGGGATTATGGCCACAACGGCTATGGCCGCAGGGGCTACAGCTACGGCCGTCGCGGCAGGGGTCACTACGGCTACGGTCGCAGGCGCCACCGCGGCGGTGGACTGATTAGCATCCGTATCGGAGGCTACTAGTCCTCCGGGGCTGAATAGTCCCCACGTCGTCGGCGGTGGTCTCACCCCCGTTAGTGGGTGAGACCACCGCTGCCGCAGCGTCGGAGAGGTTGGACCAATATTACGTCCCCACCCTCGAGCAGTTCGCTGGTGTCCGTTCGGGGGGTCTAGAATGCAGGACCAGCCGGACAGTTGAGATTCAGATGAAGTACAGCCCGATGACCCATCCGGCGCTGGTCAGCACCATCACCATAATCGTCCACAGTGCAAGCTTCGGGGTGCTGAGCCACAGCCCAGGCTTGGCCCCGGCCACAGGTGAGTCGTGCAGATCGGCGGCGTGCCACCTCAGGTGGTCAGTGAGTTCTCGTTCCCAGAGCTTCCGGTCGATGATCTCCACTGACCCATCCTCCTCGCCACGAACCGTCTACAGGTTGATCACTCCTCGTAGCATAGTGCTTGCACACGGTCCGGGGGTAGCATCCTCTCCCCGGCTAGCCCCAGTTTCCGGGCTAGTTGGATCTTGACGATTTGATCTCGGCGTGTATGTGGGTTTGACCTGCGCTGACACGGCGTGTTGAAGCGCATTCGATCTTGTCATGGTGTATGAACTAAAGAGTG
>JBOHGG010000007.1:0-155890 GCA_050700115.1 Pseudonocardiaceae bacterium | reverse complement strand
GTTTGAACTGCTCGACTCCCCGATCCCCCTCACACTCGCCGACAGGTAGCCACGAAGAAACCAGCACAAGCCAGGAACCCGCAGGTCAGCAGCCCCACGCAACCAAAGATCAAGTAAGTTCGGACTAGGCGCTGGTCGGCCTCGGTGAAAGGGTCCCCGCCGACCTTCTCCGCCAGGTAGAGCGCAGCGACCACCTCACCGCCAGCCATGATCGGGACCCCGAGGAACGACCGCATGTCCGGATGCGCGTGCGGGTAGTAGCGGAAACGCGGATCCGCGCGGATGTCCGCGCGCCGGATCACCGCCGGTTCTTTCAGCAGCGCGCCGAGCAGGCCATGGGTCCGTGGCAGCGAGCCGATCCGGTCCCAGGTCGCAGCGTCCACCCCGGCCGTGAGGAAGAGTGCAAACCCGCCGTCACCGTCGGGCACGCCGACTGCGGCGTAACGGGCCCCCGCCAGGTCGCGCGCACCGTCGAGAATGCTTCGCAGTACCTGCTCGCTACGCCGCTCGGCGCCGAGTTGGCCGACCACGTCGAGCAGCCGGCGTAGCGCAGAGGCATCGTCGCTCATCACCGCCATCCTGGCACCACCACCCACCGCTGGGCGCATTCAGCGGGCTGAGCGGGGTTATTGCGCCCGGATAACCACGCTGAGCCCGCTGAATGCGGAATTAGCGGAGGCCGGCGGCGTCCATGCCGCGGAGCTCCTTCTTAAGGTCGGCGATCTCGTCGCGGAGCCGGGCGGCCAGCTCGAACTGCAGCTCCCGAGCCGCGCCCATCATCTGGTCGGTGAGCTGCTGCACCAGGTCCGCGAGCTCGGCGCGAGGCATCGACGAGGTGTCCCGTCCCTCCAGCACCCCCGCGCTGCCTCGGGCCCGCCCGGGCTCGCCGGCCGCGCGCTTGCCGCGGGAAGCGTTGCGCCCGGATCCTCCGACCTGCACCGCCCCGGTATCCACCGGGTCACCGGCCTCGGCGTAGACCCGCTCCAGGATGTCGTTGATCTTCTTGCGCAGCGGCTGCGGGTCCAACCCGCGTTCGGTGTTGTAGGCGACCTGCTTGGCCCGCCGCCGGTTGGTCTCGTCGATGGCCCTGCGCATCGAGTCGGTGACCCGGTCTGCGTACATGTGCACCTGGCCGGACACGTTGCGGGCGGCGCGGCCGATGGTCTGGATCAACGAGGTCCCGCTGCGCAGGAACCCTTCCTTGTCCGCGTCCAGGATCGCCACCAGTGACACCTCGGGCAGGTCCAGTCCCTCGCGGAGCAGGTTGATCCCGACCAGCACGTCGAACTCACCCAGCCGCAACTGCCGCAACAGCTCCACCCGGCGCAGCGTGTCCACCTCGGAGTGCAGGTAGCGCACCCGGATGCCGAGCTCGAGCAGGTAGTCGGTGAGGTCCTCGGCCATCTTCTTGGTCAGGGTGGTGACCAGGACCCGTTCATCGCGCTCGGCGCGGATGCGCACCTCGTGCACCAGGTCATCGATCTGGCCCTGGGTGGGTTTCACCACGACCTCCGGGTCCACCAGGCCGGTCGGGCGGATGACCTGCTCGACGAACTCGCCACCGGCCTGGCCCATCTCATACGGTCCCGGGGTCGCTGACAGGTAGACCGTCTGCCCGATCCGGTCCTGGAACTCCTCCCAGGTCAGCGGCCGGTTGTCCAGTGCCGAAGGCAGCCGGAACCCGTGCTCCACCAGGGTGCGCTTGCGGGAGGCATCGCCTTCGTACATCCCGCCGATCTGCGGCACCGTGACGTGCGATTCATCGATGACCAGCAGGAAGTCCTCGGGGAAGTAATCCAGCAGGGTGGCCGGTGCCGAGCCGGCCGCGCGCCCGTCGATATGCCGCGAGTAGTTCTCGATGCCGTTGCAGAACCCGACCTGACGCATCATCTCGACGTCGTAGTGAGTTCGCATCCGCAGCCGCTGCGCCTCCAGCAGTTTGCCCTGCTTCTCCATCGCGGCCAGCCGGTCCTCCAGCTCGGACTCGATGCCCCCGATGGCACGCTCCATCCGCTCCGGCCCTGCGACGTAGTGCGTGGCCGGGAAGATCCGCAGCCCGGACACCTCCCGCACCACCTCGCCGGTGAGCGGGTGCAGGTAGTAGAGCGACTCGACCTCGTCACCGAAGAAGTCGATACGGACCGCGAGTTCCTCGTAGGCCGGGATCACCTCCACGGTGTCACCGCGGACCCGGAACGTCCCGCGGGCGAAGGCGAGGTCGTTGCGGGTGTAGTTGATGCCAACCAGGGCACGCAACAGCGTGTCACGCCCCACCTCACCACCGACCGGCACGTGGATCGACTCGTTCAGGTACTCCTGAGGGGTGCCGAGCCCGAAGATGCAGGACACCGAGGCGACGACGATCACATCGCGCCGGGTGAGCAGCGACATCGTGGCAGAGTGCCGCAACCGCTCCACGTCGTCGTTGATCGAGGAGTCCTTCTCGATGTAGGTGTCGGTCTGCGGGACATAAGCCTCTGGCTGGTAGTAGTCGTAGTAGGAGACGAAGTACTCCACTGCGCTGTTCGGGAAGTAGTCCCGCAGCTCGTGGGCGAGCTGCGCGGCGAGGGTCTTGTTCGGCGCCATCACCAGCGTGGGGCGCTGCACCCGTTCGATGAGCCAGGCGGTGGTGGCCGACTTGCCCGTTCCGGTGGCACCCAGCAGTACGACGTCACGCTCACCTCCGGTGATCCGGCGCTCCAGCTCATCGATAGCGGCCGGCTGGTCGCCGGCTGGCGCGTAGTCACTGACCATCTGGAACCGGCCCTGCGTCCGGGGGGTCTCGCCGAGCGGGCGAAACTCGGAGTGCGGAAGCAGATCGCGTTGGGTGGCGGCGGCATCGGTCATGGCATTGAGGGTAGGCCGGACCACTGACAGTCCGTCTTCGCCCGGGACGGTCGGGCGGGCAACTCTGCCGAGCGGGCGAATGCCGGGTCCGGCGCCCCCGCGGGCTGGGTAGGGTCGAGCTGTATGACGGCCCCGCACCGCGGCATTGCCGAGACCGCCCCGCACATCCACCCCCCCAAGATCGAGCTGTTCGACCTGGACGCAATGACCAACATCGATCCCAAGGGGGTAGCCCGCACCGTCCGCGAATACCGGGTCGAGCCGTTCGGCCTCTACCTCGCCCGCGACGTCGTCGACCATCCGTCGATCTGCGCGCTGGAGTCCTGGCTGCTGCCCGAGCTGGGGCTGCGGATCACCGACTGGTTCTATCCCCCCGGACACGAGTGGGACGAGCACTTCTACGTCGATGTGGTGCGCATCGACATCGACGCCAGGCGCTGGCGCACCGAGGATCACTACCTCGACCTCATCGTCCGCCCCGGCCGCGGCGTCGACGTGGTGGACACCGATGAGTTGCTGGACGCGGTCGTCGCAGGGCTGCTCGATCAGCCAGCCGCGCAGGAGGCCCTGGCCACCACCTATCGGACGATCGACGGCCTGGCCCAGCACGGCTACCGGTTGGACCGGTGGTTGTCGACGGTGAATGCGTGGCCGACCTGGAGCCGGCACTGACCCGGATCAGGCCACCTGCCAGCCGGTTCGGGCCGCCCACAGCTGCGCCCGATCCAGCGCGCTGGACACGAACGGGGTTTTCGCGGTGGCGTAGGCATCGATGCTGTCCCACTGCTGTGCGGCCAGCCGGTGCTTGAGTTCGGCGTACTCCCGGACACCGGCTGGATGGGCCCGCAGCCAGTCCCGCAGCAGCAGGGTCTCCCGCCAGGTCGGGGAGTCGGCGGGCCGGATGTGGCAGTTGACAGCCCGGGCCGGGTCAGCGTTGGTCGCATATGCCTTGTCTCGGGTGGTGCCGTCGCTGGCGTTGTCGCACCAACGGCCGGCCAGCCTGACCAGACCCACCGCGCTGAGGTCGTCCGCCAGGTGTTTCGCCACCTCAAGGTCGGCGACGACCACCTGCACGTCCAGCACATCCTTGGCGTCCAGACCAGGGACCGCCGTCGAGCCGATGTGGTCGATCCGGTGCGCGCGCCGGCTCGCCACCGCGCCGATCCGTGCGATCACCCGCTGCGCCTGCTGTGGCCAGGTCTCGTCGGGCGCAACCAGGACAGGGGCCGCGGTCCTCGGCGCCCGGCGGCGATGACGCAGGTTGTCCTCGAAGGGCACCAACCGTTGTGTCCATAACTGGTCCACTACGGCGAACGTGCGGTCCCGGCTGCCGCTGTTGTCCAGCCAGATGTCGGCGGCGGCGCGGCGCTGCTGGTCAGTGGCCTGAGCGGCGATCCGCGCCGCGGCGTCGGGCTCCGCCATGCCGCGCTGCTCGACCAGCCGGCTGACTCGCACCTCAACGTCTGCATGCACCACCACGACCAGTGAGAACCCGGCCGCTAGCCCTGCCTCGACGAGCAGCGGGACGTCCTGCACCACGACGGCGCCGGGCGGCGCGGTCCCGATCAGCTCGGCGGAGCGGGCCGCGACAAGCGGGTGCACGATGGCGTTGAGCCGGTCTCGTGCGTCCACGTCATCGAAGACCCGCGCGGCCAGGGCAGACCGGTCCAGCTCGCCGCCCCGGGTGCGGATCCCCGCGCCGAATTCGTCGACCACCGCGCGCAGCCCCGCGGTACCGGGCGCGACGACCCCGCGGGCGATCTCGTCCGAGTCGACAATCCACGCCCCCCGTTGCGCCAGCCGGGCCGCCACCGTCGACTTACCGGACCCGATACCTCCGGTCAGTCCGACCCTCAGCATCGCGCGCTGGCGGGTGCCTGCCTACACGCCGCCGGAGAGTTTCTCCCGCAGGGCCGCCAGCTGCTCGTCACTGGCGAGTGAGCCAGCGCCAGGGCTGCTGCTGCTGGGGGTGGGCGCCTCGGTAGTCGTCGACGAGTAGTCCTGGTCCGCCGGTGGCTCCGACTCAGCCTCGGTCGCCTTCACGACCTGCTTGCGGTGCTGCTCGAAACGGACCTGAGCCTCTGCGTAGGAGCGTTCCCACTCCTGGCGCTGCTTCTCGTAGCCGTCGAGCCAGTCGTTGGTCTCCGGGTCGAAGCCCTCGGGGTAGATGTAGTTGCCCTCGCTGTCGTACTCGGCGGTCATGCCGTACCGGGTCGGGTCGAACTCCATCTCCGGGGACAGCCCCTCGTTGGCCTGCTTGAGGGACAGTGAGATCCGCCGCCGGTCCAGGTCAATGTCGATGACCTTGACCATCACGTCGTCCCCGACCTGCACGACCTGCTCGGGGATCTCGACGTGCCGCTCGGCCAGTTCCGAGATGTGCACCAAACCCTCGATGCCCTCCTCGACCCGAACAAACGCACCGAAGGGCACCAGCTTGGTGGCCTTGCCAGGCACGATCTGCCCGATCTGGTGGGTGCGGGCGAACTGCCGCCACGGGTCTTCCTGGGTCGCCTTGAGCGACAGCGACACCCGCTCGCGGTCCAGGTCGACGTCGAGCACCTCGACGGTGACCTCCTGGCCGACCTCGACGACCTCGCTGGGGTGATCGATGTGCTTCCAGGACAGTTCGGAGACGTGCACCAGGCCATCCACGCCACCGAGGTCCACGAACGCACCGAAATTGACGATCGAGGAGACCTGGCCCTTGCGGACCTGGCCCTTGGCCAGTTGGTTGAGGAACTCGCTGCGCACCTCGGACTGGGTCTGCTCCAGCCAAGCGCGCCTCGAGAGCACCACGTTGTTCCGGTTCTTGTCCAGCTCGATGATCTTGGCCTCGAGCTCGCGACCCACGTAGGGCTGCAGGTCGCGGACCCGCCGCATCTCGACCAGCGAGGCGGGCAAGAAGCCGCGCAGCCCGATGTCGAGGATCAGGCCACCCTTGACGACCTCGATGACGGTGCCCTTGACCGGCTCCTCGTTCTCCTTGAGGGCCTCGATGTTGCCCCAGGCGCGCTCGTACTGGGCGCGCTTTTTGGACAGGATCAGCCGGCCTTCCTTGTCCTCCTTCTGGAGAACAAGGGCCTCGACCTCGTCGCCCACCTTCACGACGTCTGCGGGGTCGACGTCGTGTTTGATGGACAGCTCCCGCGATGGGATAACGCCCTCGGTCTTGTAGCCAATGTCGAGCAGCACCTCGTCACGGTCGACCTTGACGATGGTGCCTTCGACGATGTCGCCATCGTTGAAATACTTGATTGTCTTGTCGATGGCGGCGAGGAAGTCCTCCTCCGTCCCGATGTCGTTGATCGCGACCTGCTGCAAGGACGGGGCGGCGGTGGTGTCGGTGGACATGCGGTGGGGTGCTCCGAAGGGATAGGGTCGTCGGTGGGCAATGCTGCGTCGCTGGTGTATCGCTGTTGTGCGATGCGCTCACAGCCCTGCCGGTGGTACAACCCCCCGCAGGGCCCCTGCGTTCCGGATGCGACAGGCTGAGCCAGCTCGATACCGGGGCTAGCTCGACAACCGGACAGCGCAAAACTTACAGCGCAAGTCGATCGTACCCAGGCTGGAGTCCGGGCAGCAAACCCAGCCCCCGGCATTGCCCTATCGCTTCTGAGAGACTGCCCCGGTGACGAGCGCGCCGCAACCGCGAGACGACGAGCGCGGGACACTCCACGGGCGCGCCGAAGCGTTGCTGGGCACCGTCGGCGTGGCGAAGCGGCTGGTCAGCGCCGCGGACACGGTGGCTGCCAATCGCCGATGGTGGGACGCCGACGCTGCGGACTACCTCACCGCACACGGCGACTTCCTGGGCCGGGCGGATTTCGTGTGGTGCCCGGAGGGACTTCGCGAGTCAGATGCCGGCCTGCTCGGCGAGCTGTCGGGCCGGTGCGTACTCGAGGTCGGTTGCGGGTCAGCACCGTGCGCCCGCTGGCTGGCCACCCAGGGCGCGCGGGTCGTCGGCCTGGACCTGTCGGCGGGAATGCTGCGGCACGCGATGCAGGCGGCGCGCGAAACCGGACTTCCCGTTCCCCTGGTGCAGGCCGACGCCGGTCGATTGCCCTTCGCCGACAGCAGTTTCGACCTGGCCTGTTCGGCGTTCGGCGCAGTGCCGTTCGTCGCGGACTCGGCTGCGGTGATGCGGGAGGTCGCGCGAGTGCTGCGCCCCGGCGGTCTCTGGGTCTTCGCCGTCACCCACCCGCTGCGCTGGATCTTCCCCGACGATCCAGGGGAAGCCGGCTTGACGGTGGCGCAGTCGTATTTCGATCGCACCCCCTACACCGAGGTGGACAGCGCGGGCAAACCCACCTATGTGGAGCACCACCGCACCCTGGGCGACCGGGTCAGGGAGATCGTTGCCGCCGGATTGGTGCTGGAGGACCTGGTGGAGCCGGAATGGCCGCCCGACCTGCACCGCGAATGGGGCCAATGGAGCCCGCTGCGTGGCGCGCTGTTCCCGGGAACCGCGATCTTCCGCTGCCGTCGCTGCTGATCGGCACCATTCTCAGTGCGCCGCATCGTGCCAGGACCGTCCCACTCCCACCGAGATCTCCAGTGGGACGTTCAGCGCGTACGCCGAACCCATCTCGCGACGCAACAGCCGCTCCACCGCGTCCCGCTCGCCCCGCGCGACTTCCACCACCAGCTCATCGTGCACCTGCAACAGCATTCGGGAACACAGGTCCTCGGCACGCAATGCGCGGGCGACTCCCAGCATCGCGACCTTGATGATGTCCGCGGCGCTGCCCTGGATAGGCGCGTTGAGCGCCATCCGCTCGGCCATCTCGCGACGCTGCCGGTTGTCGCTGACCAGGTCGGGTAGGTACCGGCGGCGCCCCAGGATGGTGGCTGTGTAACCGTCCATGCGGGCCTTCTCGACCACGGTGTGCAGATAGTCGCGGACGCCGCCGAACCGGGCGAAGTACTCCTCCATCAGCTCGCGGGCCTCCTCGGTGGAAATCCGCAGCTGCCCGGACAGCCCGAATGCGGACAGCCCGTAGGCCAGGCCGTAGTTCATCGCCTTGATCTTGGCGCGCTGCTCGCCGGTGACCGCCACCGCGTCCACCGCGAACACCCGTGCAGCGGTGGCGGCGTGGAAGTCGTACCCCGAGGTGAACGACTCGATCAGCGCGGTGTCCTCGGACAGATGCGCCATGATCCGCATCTCGATCTGGCTGTAGTCCGCCGTCATCAACTCTGAATAACCGGGGCCCACCACGAAGGCCCGCCGGATCCGGCGCCCGGACTCGGTGCGGATCGGGATGTTCTGCAGGTTCGGCTCGGTGGACGACAGCCGCCCGGTTGCAGCGATGGTCTGGTTGTAGGTGGTGTGAATCCGCCCGTCGTCGGCCACCGCTTTGAGCAGCCCCTCCACGGTGGTCTTGAGCCGGGTCGCGTCGCGGTGCGCCAACAGGTGTGCCAGCAGCGGGTGCGCGGTCGACAGGTAGAGCGTCTGCAGCGCGTCGGCGTCGGTGGTGTAGCCGGTCTTGGTGCGCTTGGTCTTGGGCATGCCCAGCTCGTCGAACAGCACCCCCTGCAGCTGTTTGGGCGAGCCCAGGTTGATCTCCCTGCCGATCACCCCGAAGCAGTCCTGCTCAGCCTGCTTCACCGCTGCCGAGAAGCCCGCGTCCAGCTCGGCCAGCACGTCGCCGTCAACGGCGATGCCGGCTGCCTCCAGCTCGGCCAGCACCGCCAGCAACGGCAGTTCCAGTTCGGTGAGCAACGACCGACCCGATATCCCATCCAGTTCGGCGTCCAGCGCGACGGCCAGCTCAGCCACGGCGCAGGCCCGCAGAATCTCCTCGGCCGCGCGGGCAGCCGCGTCCTCGCCCTCGAACAGACTTGGTTGGGCGTCGGCAGCGTCGTCTTCGGACTCCGCCCGCAGCTCCCTGCGCAGGTAGCGCAACACCAGGTCGGCGAGGTCGAACGAGCGCTGGCCGGGCCGGACCAGGTAGGCGGCCAGCGCGGTGTCGCTGGTCAGGCCGGCCAGAGCGGCGCCGCGCGCGCGCAATGCGTGCAGCAGCGGCTTGGCGTCATGGGTGGCTTTGGGCGCGGCTGGATCGGCCAGCCACTGCACCAGCGCCCGCTCGTCGTCGGGGGTCAGCGCGCGAGGATCGAGGTAGCCGCCCTCGCCGTCGGGCGCGGCCAGCGTGAGGCTTTCCAGATCCCCGGCGCCGCGCGCCCAGCTGCCGCGGAAGGTGAGCCCCACCCGACGCCCGTCCCTGGCGTGCGCGTCCAGCCACGCGGCCACCCCACCCGCTTCGATCATCCCGCCGCGGACCTCGAAGCCCCGCTCGGCTTCGGGCTCGGGTGCGCTCAGCGTGGCGAACAATCGGTCCCGCAGCACCCGGAATTCCAGCTCATCGAACAGCCGGTGCACCGCGTCGCGGTCCCACGGTTTCATCACCAGGTCGGCGGGCTGCTCGGGTAGATCGACATTCCGGACCAGCTCGGTGAGCTGGCGGTTGAGCAGCACCGAGGCGAGGTTCTCCCGCAGCGCGTCACCGGCCTTGCCTTTGACCTGATCCACCCGATCGACCAGATCGTCCAGCGACCCGAACTCCCGCACCCACTTCGATGCGGTCTTCTCCCCCACACCCGGGATACCCGGCAGGTTGTCGGAGGGGTCACCGCGTAATGCCGCGTAGTCCGGGTACTGCCGCGGGGTCAGGCCGTAGCGCTGCGCGACCTCTTCGGGGGTGAACCGGGTCAGGTCCGAGACACCCTTGCGCGGGTAGAGCACCGTCACCTGGTCGCTGACCAGCTGCAGCGCGTCCCGATCCCCGGTGCAGATCAGCACCTGGTAGCCGTCCGCCTCAGCTCGGGTGACCAGGGTCGCGATGACGTCGTCGGCTTCGTAGTTCTCCTTGGTGAGCACCGGGATGCCGAGGGTGCCGAGTACCTCATGGATCAGCGAGACCTGACCGCGGAACTCGTCAGGCGTGGTACTGCGGTTGGCCTTGTACGGTGCATAGGTCTCCGCGCGGAACGTCTTGCGGGAAACGTCGAACGCCGCGCCGACGTGGCTGGGCTGCTCGTCGCGGAGCAGGTTGATCAGCATCGAGGTGAAGCCGTACACCGCGTTGGTGGTCTGCCCCGTGGTGGTGCGGAAGTTCTCTGCGGGCAGCGCGTAAAACGCCCGGTAGGCCAGCGAGTGACCATCGAGCAAGAGCAGCCTCGGTGCGGAAACCATCACGGCCCGGAAGTCTAGGCCCGGCCACCGACAACTCGTGGGTGGCCACGTGCCACATCGATGTCGCTGCTGGGCGCTGCTTACAGTGGGCGGGTGCCCGTCGTTCAGGGAGGTTGCGTGTGACCGCGTTTGGTGTCCCGCCCGAGGCCGGTCCGGCCACCGCCGAGCTGCTGGCCCGCTGGGCAGACGAACAGCTCACCGAGCGGATGGGCATCAAGATCACCGAATGGGACCCGGAACGGATGGTGGGGACCATGCCGGTGGCGCACAATCGTCAGTCCTTCGGGTTGCTGCACGGTGGAGCGAGCGCGGTGCTGGCCGAGACCCTCGGCTCGATGGCCGGCTGGCTGTGGGGCATGCCCGACAGGGTTCCGCTGGGGGTGGAGCTGTCCTGCTCGCATCACCGGGCGGCGACCGAGGGGGAGGTCACCGGCGTGTGCACGCCGCTGCACCGCGGCCGCACGGTAGCGACCTTCGACATCCGGATCAGCGACGAGCGGGACCGTCCGATCTGTACGGCCCGGCTGACCTGCCTGCTTCGGGATCGCCCTACGGGGTGACCTACCCGCGGCAAGGGGGCCACGGCAGGCAGGACCAGCCGGTTAGGCTGCGCTGCCGATAGCTCA
This sequence comes from Pseudonocardiaceae bacterium, assembly GCA_050700115.1. Classification (GTDB taxonomy): domain Bacteria; phylum Actinomycetota; class Actinomycetes; order Mycobacteriales; family Pseudonocardiaceae. The sequence continues at coordinate 145,222 of JBOHGG010000007.1, read as the reverse complement.
CTATGGGCACGCGGCCGGGCAGTGGGGGTTCACCAGATCTCCGCCGGCCGCGCCGTCGACCGCCCCGAGGAGGAGGCGCACCCCCGTGGGACCAGCAGGCCCCGTCCGGCGACCGAGCAGGCCGCGGTGGCAGGAACCCGGACCCGCCTGCCGGGCTCCTGGCGCGCTCCGCGCGCTGCTCGTCGCGCTGATCGCCCCACTCATCGCCAGCGTCGCGCTGCTCGGCCTGACTGCTCCGGCACTGGCCGGCGAGCAACCATCCCCCACCCCACCCACGCCGTCGCAGCCGGCCCCAGCGCAGGAGCAGGGACTGCCGGTCAGCGGCACGCTGCGCAACATCGACGGGGCGCTGCTCGCCAATGTCCGGGTGCAGGTCCTCAACTCCGACGGGCAGCAGGTCGCCGAGACGACCTCGAACCCAAGCGGGCGCTGGGAGCTGACCGTGCCCACACCCGGCCAATACACCTTCCGGATCGACCAGGAGTCCCTGCCCCGGGGCGTCAACGTGCTCCAGGGGGAGGTGGTTCGCGAAGTGACCCCTGCGACCTTGCCGCTGGTGGTGTTCCGCTTCGGAGAACAACGCGAAGGTCTGCAGACCTCGGCGACCACACAAGTCCTGCGGGTACTGGTCGACGGCATCCGGTTCGGCCTGATCATCGGCATCACCGGGGTCGGCCTGTCGCTGATCTTCGGGACGACCGGGCTGACCAACTTCGCGCACGGCGAGTTGGTCACGATCGGAGCTGTGGTGGCGTGGACGGCCAACGTCACCTTCGGGCTGCATCTGATCTGGGCTACCTTGCTGGCGATCGTGGTCGGCGCTGCCGTCGGTGCGGCGAATGACCTGGGTATCTGGCGGCCGATGCGGCGCCGCCGCGCCGGCCTCATCGCCCAGCTGGTGATCTCCATCGGCCTGGCCCTCGCGCTGCGCTACCTGGTGCTGATCTACTTCGGTGGCCGGTCGGAGGCGTTCGCCGATTACACCAACCAGGTGGAGCGCGACTACGGGATCATCAGCATCACCGACAAGGACGTCGCGACGATCGTGATCAGCCTGGCTGTCCTGGTCGGGATCGCGTTGCTGCTGCAGCGGACCCGGATCGGCAAGGCGATGCGGGCGGTTTCGGACAACCGGGACCTGGCCGCTGCCTCAGGCATCAACGTTGAACGGGTCGTGCTGTTCGTGTGGGTCCTGGCCGGCGCGCTGGCGGCGCTGGGCGGGGTGCTGTTCGGCCTGTCCGAGCTGGCCGGGACGGTGCAGTACGAGATGGGCTTCGCCCTGTTGCTGCTGATGTTCGCCGGGGTGATCCTGGGCGGACTGGGCACCGCCTACGGCGCCTTGGTGGGTTGCCTGCTCGTCGGGGTGCTGGTGCAGGCCTCGGCCCAGATCATCCCGGTCGACCTCAAGTACCTGGGCGGGCTCGCGGTACTCATCGTCATCCTGGTGATCAGACCGCAGGGCCTGCTCGGCAGCCGCGCGCGGATCGGGTGAATAGATGATCGACGTCGCGAACCTGCTCACCATCGGCATCGCAGCGCTGGTCGGCCCCTCGGCGATCTTCTTCGCGTTGCTCGCGATCGGGCTGAACATCCACTTCGGCTACACCGGCTTGCTGAACTTCGGCCAGATCGGCTTCGCGCTGGTCGGCGGGTACGGCATGGGGATCGCGGTGGTGAACTTCGGTCTGCCGCTGTGGATGGGCGTGCTGGTGGGAATGGTCGCCGGTGCGGTGCTCGCGCTGCTGCTCGGGATCCCGACACTGCGGCTGCGCGCCGACTACCTGGCGATCGTCACGATCGCGGCTGCCGAGATCCTGCGGCTGATCACCCGTTCGACGTCGATGACCGAATTCTCCGGCGGGACCCAGGGCCTCACCGGCTTCGGTGGCGGTTTCCGCCAGCTCAGCCCGTTCGACAACGGCCGCTTCTATGACTTCTTCGGGGTGCGTTTCCTCGGCCAGGAACTGTGGTCGATCTGTGTGGGCTGGACCGTGGTGGGCCTCTCCCTGCTCTTGGTGTTCCTCCTGGTGCGCAGCCCGTGGGGCCGGGTGCTCAAAGCGATTCGGGAGGACGAGGATGCGGCCCGGGCGCTGGGAAAGAACGTCTTCGCCTACAAGATGCAAGCGTTGGTGCTGGGCGGGGTCTTCGGCGCGCTCGGGGGGATCGTCTTCGCACTGACCACGCAGTCGCTCACGCCGGACTTCTACTCACCACCACAGACCTTCCTCGCTTATGCGGCGCTCATCATCGGCGGCGCCGGCCGGGTATTCGGTCCGGTCATCGGCGCGATGATCTTCTGGTTCGTGCTCTCGGTCACCGACAACTTCCTCCGCCAGGCCACCGGGGGGAGCCACCCGCTGATCACCTTCATCGACAACCAGGATGTCGGCCCCATCCGGTTCGTCCTGGTAGGAGTGGCCCTGGTGCTGCTCATGGCGTTCCGGCCGCAGGGTATCGTCGGTAAGAAGAGCGAGGTGCTGCTCGATGCGCGCTGAGGATCCGCTCGCGGGCGTGCCCGCCGAGCCAGGCGTCCCGAAGCCCGATCCGGTGCTGGTGATCGATTCGATCACCCGCTCGTTCGGGGGTCTGCGGGCCGTCGACGTGACCCACCTGGAATTTCAGCGAGGCTGCATCACCGGGCTGATCGGCCCGAACGGGGCAGGCAAAACGACGCTGTTCAACCTGCTCACCGGGTTCGACCGGCCCAACACCGGCCGCTGGACCTTCGACGGAACCTCGCTGTCCCGGCTCGCTCCCCATCAGGTGGCCCGTCGCGGGGTGGTTCGCACCTTCCAGCTCACCAAGGCGCTCGCCAAACTCACCGTGCTGGACAACATGCGCCTGGGTGCGCCGAAACAGACCGGAGAGCGGTTCTTCGGCGCCCTGTTCAGCAACTGGACAGGGCAGGAACGGGCCAACACCCGCAAGGCGATGGAGCTGCTGACCCGGTTCAGTCTGGACACCAAGGCCGACGAGCTCGCCGGCTGTCTGTCCGGCGGGCAACGCAAGCTGCTGGAGATGGCCAGGGCGCTGATGATGGACCCGACCGTCGTGATGCTCGACGAACCGATGGCCGGGGTGAACCCCGCACTCACCGAGAGCCTCCTCGAACACGTCAAGTCCCTGCGCGACGACGGCATGACCGTGGTGTTCGTGGAGCACGACATGGACGTCATCCGGGACATCAGCGACTGGGTGGTGGTGATGGCCCAAGGCAGGGTGATCGCCGAGGGCCCGGCCGAGGCGCTGACGGCCAATAAAGCGGTCGTCGACGCCTACCTCGGCGCGCATCACGACCAGGCCCTGGAATTCGACGCCGACGGCAATCCGGTGGGACAGACGGCGGTGCTCGTCGCCGAGATCGAAAGCGAGCTCGAAGCGGCTATCGAACGCGGCGAGGACCTGTCGGTCCCGGTAGCGATCGATAATGCCGTCGCGCACCGGGAGAACCGATCATGACCACAAGTGGACTGTCCCCCGCCGAATTCGCCGCGACCCGGCAGCGGCACCGCGAGCTCGCCCAGGGCGCGCTGTTGCGGGCCGACGACCTGGTGGCCGGCTACCTGCCGGGCGTCGACATCCTGCGGGACTGCAATTTCTTCCTCCGTGACGGCGAAATAGTCGGCATCATCGGGCCCAACGGTGCCGGCAAGTCGACGCTGCTCAAGGCGATGTTCGGCCTCATCCCGGTGCGGGCCGGCAGCGTCGCGCTGCGGGGCGCCGACATCACGTCGGCTAAGGCACATACGCTCGTCACGAGAGGCGTGGGCTACGTACCGCAGAACAACAACGTGTTCCCTTCGCTGACTATCGAGGAGAACATGCAGATGGGCGGGTACCTGCGACCGCGCGCTTTCACCACCAGGTTCGACGCGGTGTGCTCACTGTTCCCGCTGCTCCGTGACCGGCGCAAGACCAAGACCGGGGCCTTGTCGGGCGGCGAGCGGCAGATGGTCGCGATGGGCCGGGCGCTGATGATGGAACCGTCGGTCCTGCTGCTCGATGAGCCCTCAGCCGGCCTGTCGCCGATGTTCGCCGACGAGGTGTTCGTGCGCTGCAAGAAGATCAATGCGGCTGGTATCTCGATTGTGTTGGTCGAGCAGAACGCCCGGCGCTGCCTGCAGATCTGCGACCGAGGTTACGTGCTCGACCAGGGTCGCAATGCCTACACCGACACCGGGTCGGCGCTGATGAACGACCCCAAGGTTGTTGAGCTCTACCTGGGCACCCTGGCCGGATCACGCGAGACCGGATAGTCCAAGCAGTGGAGTGGGGGTGGGGCGCCGAGCCCCCATTCGGCGCCCCACGTCAGCGGGCCCCCACTATGCGGTACTGGGTGGCAGCTTCGTCGATTTGGTTCTGCGAGTTGAACTTCAGGATTCCGTAGGATCCGACGGAGCGCTCGCCAGCGACGGAGAAGTCCAGCGTGCCCGTGACACCGTCGTAGTCCGGATTGCCGCCGCTGTCGACGATGTCCCGGCACTGACGGAAGGTGGTGCACTTCTCGCCGTCCTTGGTGATCCCGATAATCTCCGAGGCGATATCCACCCCCTTGGTGGACTTCGCCTGTTCGGCGGCCAGCGCGGTGATCACGACGGCGTCGTAGGCCTCGCCGGCGTAGTTGTTGTCCACCAGGCGGGGATCCTCGGCAGTCAGCCGCTCCTGGAAGTTGGGTGAGAGTTCGGTCATCGGGGCGGTGCCCTTCATGCCTTCGAGCAGCCCCGGAGGCAGGCCCACACCCAGCGCGTTGCCCATGTTGCCATCCGTGCCGTAGACCAGCTTCTGACCGGGGCCGATCTGCACTTCGCTCATCCGGGTGATGATCTTCTTCGACTCGTCGAAACCGATCACCGCGATCGCGTCCGGGTTGAACTGCCGAACATCGTCGATCTCGGTGTTGTAGGACGTCGCGTTCGGATCGTAAATGATCTTCTGGATCTGGTTCTGCGGGATGCCGGCGTCACGCAGGTTCTGCGCGGTGTTGTCGGCCAGCCCGCTGCCATAGGGGTCATTGCGAGCCAAGAGAGAGATCCGCTGCGCACCATCGGTGGCCATCAGCGCCGCCAGGGCCTGGGCTTGCAGCGAATCCGGCGGAGCGGTCCGGAAGTACATGCCCTTGTCAGGCCAGCAGGTGAACTCGTCGGAGGTGTTGGCGGGCGAGAACGCCACCACGCCGGCACCGGTGATATTTTCGATCACCAGCTTGGTCACTCCGGAGGCGGCCGCACCGACGATCACTTGGACGCCCTGGCCGAGCTCGCGGTCCACAGTCTGGCTCGCCGTGGCGGTCTTGTCATCGCCGGAATCGCCCCGGATGTGGGTGACCGGGTTGCCCAGCACCCCGCCGCCCGCGTTGATCTCCTTGATCGCCACATCAACTGCAGCGAACTCGGGCGGGCCGAGAAAGGCAAGGCTGCCAGTCTCCGGCAGCAACGTGCCGATCTTCAGCGGTGCGATACTCGGCTGCCCGCTCGCCTTGGCCTGCGGGAAGTCTTCACAGGTCTTCACCGACGTGCCACCATCACTGGCCGGGGGCTGGGCGCCGGGTGCTGCCGTGTTGCCACCACCGCCACACCCGGCCACGACGACTGACAGGGCGCCTAGCAGGGCCGCCACGCGGAGCGCTGCGCGCTGCGCCATGGATATCTCCTCAGAACAGACGGTGCCGCGGGCTGCCGGCGTCGGCAGCCCGCCATACGATCGTCAGACCGTAATGCTGCCGGTGCCCGGGGTGACACGATCAGTCGCCTGTCGTGACGAAGATGTGATCCGCCGGGTACCACCCGCCCTAGCGGCTGCCGCGGGTGGTACCCGGCGGGATCGCCGGCAGGCTCTCGATGATCGCCTGGGCGACCGCTTTCATGGTGGTCCGGCGGTCCATCGCGTTGCGCTGGATCCAGCGGAACGCCTCCGGTTCGGTGAGCCCATGCCGGGCCATCAGCAGCCCCTTGGCGCGCTCCACAACCTTGCGGGTCTCCAGCCGGTCGGTCAGGCCCGCCACCTCGGACTCCAGGGCGACCAGTTCTCGAAAGCGCGACACGGCCAGCTCCACCGCCGGCACCAGGTCCTTGCGACCGAACGGCTTCACCAGGTAGGCCATCGCACCGGCATCGCGGGCCCGTTCCACCAGCTCGCGTTGGCTGAACGCAGTCAGGATCACCACCGGCGCGATCCGCCGTTCCGCGATGATCGACGCTGCGTCGATACCGTCCATCTTCGGCATCTTCACGTCCATGATCACCAGATCGGGGCATAGCCGCTCGGCCTGCTCGACGGCCTGCTGCCCGTCAGCCGCCTCACCGACCACGGTGTAACCCTCCTCGGAGAGCATCTCGACGAGGTCCAGCCGGATCAGCGCCTCGTCCTCGGCGACAACAACCCTGCGTGTGCTCGGGGTCCTGTCCGGATCGATGGGCACCGCACCTACGTCACCCTGCTCAGTCACCGGGGAGATCTCCGTTCGTCCGGCCGACACCCTGGCCTGCCACGATAGCTGTGTCAGGATCCCATCGGGGCAGGTCCAACCGCCTCGTACAGTGATCCCGCCAACAACCCTTGAACGTGACGCTGCGAACACCCGGCGCCCGCGCGCTGCTAGCATCCGGGTGGTTCGATGCTGAGTAATGTGCTGGCCGGGATGGCGGAATAGGCATACGCGGACGCCTCAAAAGCGTTTGTCCTTGCGGACATGCGGGTTCGAGTCCCGCTCCCGGCACTATGAGAGAGCCGCTGGACCTGCATCAGGTGGACGACCATTCATGCTTGACCTGTGTCGCTGCGAACGTTCTGCACGTGTTGGGGGTCACCGATACCCCGGACACGCGGTGGGTTGATCGCGGGGTTGGCCGGGAGCCAGGCTGCGCAGCGCAACGCGTCGAGGCCAGGCGTTTCCTGCTCCAGCAAGGTCTCTGGCTGCACATGGTGTGTGCCTACGAGCCTGAGCGGTTCCTGCATGAGGGTCTCGATTACCTGAGGCGCTACTACCGTCAGGAGTGGGACTCGTCATGGGACGAATACTGGACACGGCATCGGCTGGAACACCACCGCCGCGAGTGTCTCGCGGCGCAAGAGTTGAGCACCTTCGGCGCCAGGGTGCGAACTGAGCACCGTCAGCCCACGCTCGCCGACATCCGCAGCGCCCTGGACCGCGGCCGCCTTGTGTGGATCTCTGTCGATAACGACTGGGGCAAGGTCGACTGTCACGCGATCCTCGTCTACGCCCAGCGGGGCAACGTGTTCGACGTCTACTCGCCGGAGATCTCACGAGGGTGCCTGCAGCAGTACCGCCGGAGGCGACTGGACAGGGTATGGCTGCGCGGCGAGGGCATGACCGCTCTGTGGCGCGAGCCCGCGTCGGCGGCGGGTCAGCGGCTACTGCCGGCGGGCGCGGGCGCGCCGCTTCCCCTCGTGCATCGCCTGTACCCGGGCGATCGGGATGGCGCGGCCTTCCTCGATCAGGTCCGCGGGCAGCAGCTGCGGCCCGGGCATCCGCTCGTGCCACGGGTCGCCGTCGGCTAGCAGCGCGGCGGCGGTGCGGATGGTGAAGTCGCCCGGCACGACGCGGTCCAGCTCGTCCCACGTCACCGGGAAGGACACCGGTACGCCGGGGCGGGCCCGCGGGCTGTAGGCCGCCACCACGGTCGCACCGCCGGAGCGGGTCGAGTCCAGGAACACCTTGCCGTTGCGATCCTCTCGGATGAATGCCGTCGTCGCGACATCGGGGGCGAGCCGCTCAGCCCGCGCGGCCAGCGCCCTGGTCGCCGCCGCTGCTTCCTCGATTCCCACGCGCTCGAGCGGCACGAACACGTGCAGGCCCTTCGCCCCGCTGGTCTTGACCGCGCCCGCCAGCCCGGTGTCGACCAAGGCCTGCCGCACGAGCTGGGCTGCGTGGACCACATGCGGGAACGCGTCGCCGGCCGGCGGATCGAGGTCGAGCACCATGTGCGTGGCGTAGTCGGCCCGGTCGCGGACCAACGTCGGGTGGTACTCGACAGCGCGCTGGTTAGCCAACCACAGCAGCGTGCGCCGATCGTCACACAGGGCGTAGGTCACCTCGCGGCGCGACGCCTCGGCCCACACCGTGGTCGTCCGCACCCAGTCCGGGGCGTACTTCGGCACGTTCTTCTGCATGAACGGCTGCTGGCCGGGCCGCACGCGGATCACCGACAGCGGCCGGTCCGCAAGCTCGGGCAGGATACGGTCCCGGACAGCGTCCAGGTAGTCCACTAGGTCGCGCTTGGTCGCGTCCGCGCCGTCGAACAGGGGCTGGTCGAGGTTGGTCAGCCCGACCCCGGCGCGGGACTCCGCAGCGCTCTCGCGGCTCACCAGCGCCGCCTTTTGAGCATGATCGGGACCGGGGACGGCATGAGCACGATTCTGCGGCGGGCCGCTGCGCGGTCGAGCAGAGTAGCGCTTCGCCAGCCGAGGAGCCGGTCACCTTGCTGCAGCCGTCGGGTAACCGCGACCGCGCGGCGGGAGTGGCGGGCGAAGGACCCGGCGGACACCACCCGACCGCGGGCGTGCTGGCCGGCGCGGGCCTGCGTGGGGTCGGCATCAAGCCAGACCACGTGCGCCTCCCGTCCGGTGAGCCGAGCCAGCCCGGCCAGCGCGGTCCGAGTGGGCGCGCCGGTGGCGGGTAAGTGGACGACGAGGACGGGCACCGCACCGAACGCGGCGCGCCCTATGAGGAGGCGGTGGAGCAGGTGCACCAGCGGGCGGTAGCGGCGGTACGGGGCCATCGGCCAACGCCGCCCCAGCGCGGCGCGGATGGCGTCGGAGTCGAGCATCACGACCGAATCCGACGGCGAATCGCGCAACGCCGACAGCCGCTGTAGCAGGGTCGTCTTGCCGGCACCAGGCATACCCGCGATCAACAACAACGCCCGGTCGGGCAGCGCGATCAGCAGCGGCATGCAGCGGGCGGTCGCCACGGCCAACCAACGTGCAGGGCACCACAATCGTTCCGATTCGGCGTTCAAGGAATGGGCTGCTGCACCTGGATGTGTCCTCGGGTGGGCGAAGTCGTGTCGGCGACCAGGGTCCCGGCCAGATGAGGCGTCGTCGGGCCGCTCCCGCGGGGGTCCGGCCGGTTGTGCCCGTTCTCGTCCGGGATGGACGCAGAACTGTACATATCTATGATCCGCTGGCACCGCAGCGCCACCTCTTGACAGATCCGCTCGACTGCCTCCTGAGCGGCAACGGAGCCCCATCGGACCGTCTCTGCGTCGCCGTCCAGCTGGCGGGCGTTCGCCTGGTCACCAGTGCGCAGGGCCGGATGGTCGTGCATGAGCCCCTCCAGACTTCCCCTCGTATGCACTCTCGACTCTCCCCCAGCCACGAGTTACCCGGCCTCGGGAGCGTTCAAACATGCTGGCCAGCCCGGATTACCACCCACCGATTGGATACACCGGCCAGCAACCCCGTCCCGGCCGCGCGTGCCTCTCCGTGACCTGCGCTATATCGTGCGGGGTGTGAGCGTAAGTGTGAGCAGCGAGTTCCCCGCCGACATCGGTCTGGAAGTCACCGAGCATGGTCCGGATGCACGCGTCGTCACCGTGATGGGTGAGGTGGACGCGCTGACCGCGCCGGAGCTGGCCGCCTTCCTGACCGCGCAGCTGACCGTTGCCCAAGTCGTGGTGGTGGACCTCGATGGTGTGCGGTTCCTGGGATCTGCCGGGCTGTCCGTGCTGTTCGAGGCCAACGAACTCGCTACCCGAGAAGACCGCGACCTGCGACTAGTGTGCAACTCCCGGACCGCCAACCTGGCGCTGGAGGCCACCGGGCTGCGGGAGCACTTCACCTTTGCCGACAACGTGCCGGACGCCCTGAAGAACTAAACCCGGACGCGTTCGGCGCCGTCTCCTCGTCAGGGCAGGGCCAGATGCAGCCGTACGGTCGTGCCTGCCGGGCTGGTGCGCAGCTCGACTAGATCGCACAGCTGTCGGGCCAACCACAGCCCGCGTCCGCGCGCAGCGAAGCTGCCGGTAGGCAGGCGCCCGGCCAAAGGGTCGTGCAGTCCAGTACCCGTGTCGCTGACCTCACATGACATCGTGTGCGGGCCGGTCCAGACTCGCAGCACGCCCGATGTACCGCCGTGCTCGATCGCGTTGGTCGCGACCTCGTCGACCGCCTGCACGAATTGCTCGACTTCCTGTATAGCCGCTCCGGCCCAGGTGGCATAGGAGGTCACGAAATCGCGCAAGGTGGACAGCTGACCCACTCCGCTAAACCTCAGCCGCAGGGCCGAGGGGGGCGGCTTGGGCAAGGGCGATCGGTCTGCTTCGGCGTTGAACACCGCAGGGTCGGCGTAGCTGGGGCTGGGCCGGGAGCCTCCGATAACCACCAGCTCGGGGTGGGTTCGGGCCACCTCGGCCACGACATCGGGACCAACGACGTGGGTGTCATAGGTGCACATCAACGCGGCGTTGGCCCAGGCGAGCGCAGCGTTGATCAGCGACTCGTGTCGAGCCCACTCCTTGTTCTCCTGCCCGGTGCGGGCGGTCCACAACGGCTCTCCGATCATCCGCACCCGCTGCCCGTCCGGGACCGCCGCAACGGCGCGGTGCGTAGCCGCCAGCGTCCGTACCGGATGCCGGTACCACTGGCTGCTATCACAAAACACCACATGACGGGCATCCGCCCCCAGCTCCGCGCGCAACCACCGGGTATTACGTTCGGTGGTCGTGACCCGGATCGGGTCGCCGCAGTCCAGACCATCCCGGATGAAGGGAATAGTGCACGAGAGGAACTCCTCCTCAGATCCGTACAGCAACGCCTGGTGAGTCAACGACTCGCCAGTCTGGCTGGTGTCGACAGTGCTCAGCACGCCGCCATTCCTCACCGCCGCCTCCTGTGTCCCTTCCTCTTTGCTGACCACCGAAATTTCCCCGACTGCCGACTCAACAGCACCGTGAACGCCCCCGGCATGGTACGACCTCGGCGAGCATCGCCACATGGTCGGGCGGCTGGCGCAGGTCAGCTCCACCTTCAGCACCGCATCGACCAGCCCAGACAGCCCTCGCCTACCTGCGCGATCTTGACAAGCCGTGCCGGTGCCATCATCACCCGGCCGCGTGCCAGTCGTGATCGTGTGCCAGATGGGCATCGGTCAGGCCGTCGCGGAAGAACCGGTCGTAGTATTCCTCCTCGAGATGGTGAGTCTGGAGCCATACGCCGGGCACGTGGATCGCCTCGGTGTGCGCCGGGAAACGCCTGTGCGTTTCGTAGATATACGTACAGATATCGCGGGTGCATGCAATGACGTCGGCCGTGTAGTCGCTGGCTTCGGTCAGATACTTCGCACCGAAATCACCCTTGTAGATACGCTCGAACAGTGCCTCGTCGGTGTAGATACCGTCCGGGCCGAACTTGTCGGCGATCACCGCATCCACCGCCTCGGCCATGCTGCCATAATTGGGCGGGCACATCGCTTTGATGAGGTGCTCGCCCTTGTGACGAAGCCCGATTGCGTTGGCTCTCAGTTGCGCGAGCCGCGGAAGGGGCAGGGGCACGTGCCAACGCAGCACGTCGGCAAGTTTCCACTTCGGCGTGACCCAGTCAAAACCAAGCATCCTGCCGTAGGCCTTGCGGAACTTGGGATCGCCCAGCAGGACGGGCGGCGCGATCGAGGCGTGGATCCACGCTCCCAGCCCCATCGCGTCGGCGACCAACATCAGGTTCTGCAGAATGAGATCCGCCTCGATCTGCGTGCGCATCGCCCAGATCACGCCGAGCGGCAACTTGATGTTCTTGTTCAGAAAACCGTTCTCAACCCAGCTCTTCACACCCGCGAGACGGTAGAAGTTGCGATCGTCGACGATCGTCGGCCGGGCACCCTCTGGTTGCGTGAGCAGGTACATCATGCCGTTGATGTACTGACGAGACAGATCGACCACCGGAAACAAAATAGTCGTCCCCGGAAGGTTCGACAGAAACCGGTTGGAGTCCAGATAGGCCGGAAAGTCCCGGTTGCCGTCCGGCACGTCGATGCGGCGATCCAGGATGCGCACCTTCGACTGGTTGGCACGTGCGATCAGCACCTGTGGGTCGAACGGCGAAGAGCCATCGACCACCGGCGGCAACTTGCGCAGAAAATACGTGCCGCTGTCATTGATCAGGAAGAAGTGCGTCCCTTGGGCGTTGTCGGGGCTGCCTGCCGTCCGCCCTGCCATGTTGAGGTTCGGCTTGGCCATAATCGGCTTGCCGTCGCGCGGATCGGCGAACGGGCGATCCGGCATGGTGAGCCCGGTGCAGCCGGTGAGCGCGATGAGGACCGCCTCCTCGAGCTCGGACAACGGCGCGCGCGGCCGGCTCGATTCGTAGCTCATCGAGCCGGCCGTGACCGAGCTGCCGCGGCTGACCCGATGAGTGCGCCGACGCCACATCGTCTCCAGCAGCGGGCGGCTGAACAGCGCATCGAGACCCGGGTGGGCGTGCGTTCTCTGCTGGTCGGTCATCGGGCTCCCTCCGCATCCACGGCTAACGCCCTGTCACGGGGCGCCACGGGGCGAAGGCGCTCGCATCGCGCGGGAGCACCGCCGCCAGCTCCGGGCAGTGGTGCAGGATCACGCTCGTCATGCCGTTGTTCGCGATCCAGTCCATCCCGAACGGCGAATAGATCTCTGGGCGGAAATCCACGGTCAAGAAGCGGTCGCTCTGAAGCCGGCGCGACGCCATCAGGATGAAGATGCGGAAGGCGGTGTCCGAGAAGCCGAATCCTTCCGGCGGAGTCTCGGCGAACAACCCGACCATCGTGTCGACCTCATCGATGCTACGGTAGATTTCGCGCATCAGCTGCACCGATTCCGGGTCCGCGCAGAGGTCTTCCCAGTGCCTGATCCGCGGCTTGTGCAGGCCAGCGCGAAAATCATTGTAGCGTGGGATGCCGCGCCGGCGGGTGCGCACCAGGTCGACCACCGACAGGTCGATGCGTTCCCCGCCGCGCTCAAAAGCCTGCAGCGAGCGCGGATAATTGTGCAACGTGATCGCGCCGGGGTGCGAAATTCCGAACGAGTAGAGCAGGTTGTGCAGGCCGAGTGCGCGCATCTCATCGTCGGCCTTGTCACCCTGGATCTCCAGGAAGCTGCGTTGGCCCAGCAGCTCGCCCGTCCGGTACTCGTGGAAACGATAGTCGTCCGGCAGCAGCGGATGCAGACGATAGACCGTGACAAAGTCTTCAGTCAACGAATAAGGTGCGGCGTGGTGATCGGGCAGCGTCGACGGGATACCTACACTGGCGTGCTCGTCCAGCAGCCAGAGCCCGAGCCTGGCCATCCAGTCGTTAGCGGGCGGGCCGTTCCAGTTGGCACCCAATCCCAGGTCGATCGCCTCGGTGGCGAGGATGGCCGGCGTCCACTCCACTGTGTGGATCTTCGCGATCAGCGCCGAGACGATCAGCCGCGCCGTCTGATACACCTGATCGTCGCTCCACCCGCGATAGTGGATGCGGAGTTCATCGCAGAGCAGGTTGTGCTCGCGGGCGAACAGCGTGTGCAGGCCGCTGAGACCGAGCCACCAGCTCTCGTTGAAGCCGGTGATCTCGAATCCTTTGGTGTCTTCGGGAAGATAGCCTTCCGGGGAAAGCCGCAGCTTGGCGCCCTCCCGGAGTTTGCGCGCGTTCACGCTGTCGGTGCCGTAGACCTCAGAGCCGTCCCACCAGTGCGATGCGGAGTTGGCGAACAGCCGTTGCAGCCCATCGCTGCGATCTGCACCCAGCGAGACGTTCCCGGCAATGCGCATTTCCGGCTCCAGCGGCCCACCGGGCGTGTTCGACCATCCGGCCATGCCCGGCGGCAGCGGCACCCGGACATCTGCCTTCCCCAGAGGATGGCGGGCGTGATTTACCCAGTCATGCACCTGGAATTGGATCCACGCCGCAGCGAGCAGGTTGAGCGACCGCGCCGGCAGGAACGTCTTACGGAAGAGCAGCTGTTGGCTGACGGTGATCGGGTTCGGCCGGTCGAACGAGTCCGGGCGGTAATCGGGCTTCATGTTGCGGCCGAACGCCGAGCCCACCGCGCCCATTCGGGGTTCGGACAGATCGTTGTCAGTGCCGTCGAAGGTCCGCCACACGCGGACGGTCTCGGCAGGCAACGCGCAAACCGGGCGCGCCGCCGGCGGCGCCTCACGCACTTCGGTATCGATGAGGTTTCGGCGACGCAGGACGTAGCGGAAGACGTCCAGGTTCAGCACGCTCAGCCGCACCGGCAGCCGGTGCCACTCCACGTAGCGATTCAGGACGGAGAACATCGCGCGGGCGCCGGCTCCGAGGACGACATTGCGCAACGGCGGGTCGGACCGCCAGCGCAGGGCACGGCGATGAGCCGCGCTCGCGTCATAGGCAGCCTTGCGCGCCCGATTCAGATTGCCGAGCGGGCGGAAGCTGTCAGTGGTGTTCCACGGGTTGAACGCCATGCCGTCGATGGCGCGGGTGCCGATGTGTTGCTCCCTATCGACATCAACGTCCCGCTTGCTGATCGTGAGCACGGCGACCGGCTCCGGCGGCGAGACCCTCCCCGACCACGCGACGGCGGTGTCTTCGATCGGCGTCGACTGCGTGTCGGTGAACCGTTGGATGCACAGTTCGAAGCGCACGTCGCCGTCGGCCAGCCGGCGGGCTATCTCATGCGACAGGAAGTCGGGGTCCTGCTCCGACGGTTCAGCTCCGAGCAACGTATCGGGCGCGGGCCGGAGCAGATAGCGGACTGCGAGCGTGTCTCCCCAGCAGATCGCGCCGCGGCTCCAGTAGGTCTCGGCTGCGATGCTACGCACCTTGCGCCGGCGCCCGGCGGAAACGTTCCTCAGCATCCGCACGGTCTCGGACGGACCGCAGATGGATGCGAGTCGCACCAAGCCGAGCACGCGTGACACCGGACCGCCTGCGGTCGCGCTCGCGAACTTCACAAACTGGTGCGCATCGCGTGCGTGGGACACAGGATAGTTGGTCATGAGCAGGTCGTGCTGCTGCTCGGGTGAAACGTTGATCCGAAGCGCGACACCCCGCAGATCGGGCTCGTAGTCGGGCTGTCCGTTCCCCGCGGCATTCGAGAAGCGGACGATTGTTGGATAGACTGCGCCCGGTTGGGCGAACTCCACCTGCAGGTCGGCCGGAATCTCGAGGAAACGGAGCTCGGCGTCCTCGACAGCGAGCGTCGACTTGGCGTGAAGGGCCCGGTCGACGGCATGGGGAACTCCGTTCCTGCTCGCATACTTCTGGTTCTTCAGCTGGACCCGCATGATCTCCCTCGCCAGCTGCTCGAACGTGGCGCGCTCCGCCTCGGGGCCGCCTCCCACGAACTCCTCGCTCCACATCTGTGTCATACGTTCCCTCGCCTCACAGTCAAGGAATCTCGATCGCACGCACCGTTGGGACGGCCGCCGGGTCAGTCATCAATAAAACGCTTCTCAATCGCCTCGACGATCCCCGAGATCACGCCATCGGGTGACGGACTGTAATGCGGAACAGCCCAACGCGTGATCTTTGCATCGATCACCGTGGGCCGGCCCGACACCAGTGCCGCGGCGAACGCGTCCTTGAACTCGTCGAGGGTTTCGACGCGGTAGCCGTCCGCGCGGCACGCCCGTGCATAGTCGGCGAAGTCGGGGTTCTGGAACTCCACGAGTCCGGTTTCACCGTACGTCACGATCTGGTAAAGCTTGATGAGCTTGAATTCGTTGTCGTTGAAGATCACCCAGATCACCGGTATGTCGTTCTCGACCGCAGTCATCAGCTCGAAACCAGAAAGCGAGTAACAGCCGTCGCCGCAGCCGACCACGACGGTGCGATCCGGGTGCGCGACCTTCAATCCCAGGGCGCCGTTGACGTGCCCGGCCATCGGTCCGAACGTGCCGGGCTTGCGGAAATTCTGACCTTCCTCGAGCTCGAGATAATAACCGAGCCAAGCGAGATGCGCTCCTGCATCGGCAAGGACGATCCCATCTTCTGGTAGCATGCGCCCGATCGTCTGAGCGAGCTGACCGGGGTGGATCCCGCCGGTCAGGTGCAGAATTCTCCGAGCCTCGTAGTCTCGGCCGTCCACCTTTCTCGGCGCGACCGGACCGACCTTTTTGTCGAGCGCGTCGGTGATCGCTGCGACCGCAGGCCGCGCATCGGCGACAAGCGCGTGATCAGCTTTATATGCCTTGTCGATCTCCATCTCGGAAATATTGATGTGGATCAGCAGCTTGCCGGTGAACAAGTCGTCGCGATAGTTGAACGTCGCGTGCTGGTTGAGCGAGTTTCCGATCGCCACCACGACGTCGGCTTCGCGAAATGCCTTCCACGCGCTGGCGTGACCACTGTCGGCGAACACGCCGATCGAAAGCGGGTGGTTCTCGGAAACAATCCCTTTTCCGTCTAATGTCGTGAGGAGCGGGATCTGGAAGCGTTCGATGAAGCGCTTGATTTCGCTACCGGCGCCGCTTCGGATCGCGCCGAAGCCGACCAGTGCGACGATCGGCTTGTTCTGCCGGATCGCGTCGGCAAGCACCGCGGCGATCCGCTCGACACGCGCAGAATCGGGAAGGAGCGGCTTCACATCGAGCCTGATATCGTGATAATTGTCGACCGTCAGGTCGTGCGTGAGATTCTCGGGCACGTGTATATGCACCGGCCCCGGCCGGCCCTCGAACGCGATGTTGACCGCTTCCTCGAGCACGTCGCACGTGTCGGCGATGTCTGTGAGCAGATAGGATTTCTTGGTCGTCGCAGCGAACATCGCATGGGAATCAGGCGTTCGGTGCACCCCGGATGTTTCATTGAGCGATCCCTTTCCGCGCCACTCTAGCGATGCGAATCCCGATACCGCCAGCACTGGATAGGAGTCGGACATCGCGACCGCAAGCCCGGAAAAAAGGTTGAACGCACCCGGCCCGGCGGTCGCGAAGCAGAAGCCCAGACGATTGGTGTACATCGCATAACCGCATGCCATGAACGACGCCGCCTGCTCATGCCTCGTCATGATCGGTCGGATCTTCTTGGAGTGCTTGAGCGCCAGCATCAGGCTCGCCGCGTTCTCGCCGGCGCCGCCGAACGCGGCCTCCACCCCGACGCCCTCGAGCCCTTTGACGATCGCCTCGTAGACCCGCATGGAGTCGCCTCCTGCCCACCGTCCGCTCAGCAGCGCTGTCGAAGCAGAACGGGACTAGGCTGGCTGGGCCTCTTCCCTCGGCCGGCGGCAGGACAGGAACACAGCTCGATGCCGCAGACCGCTGTCCACCCCTGATGGTGGACGATTGCCCAGCCAGTGCGCAATGCGCCAACCTGCTCAACGGCCACCCTGGCCAACTGCGGGCGCTCCGCCGTGGCCCTTCGTCAAGGTAGTTTGACGTCCGTGTGGACAGCGCGGCCAGGGCGGGCCAAGGTGGGCATATCCGGCAGCGATGGATCCGCACAGTGAAGGGAGGGCCATGAGAGACTCGCATCACGGTGATTACTGGATGCACGACGACGCACCTTTCCCGGCAACCCATGCTGTAGAGGCCGCCGAGGCAATCCGGGAGGCCACCTTCCGGATGCAGCGGATGCGGCTGGCACGGGAAACAAGCGAGCGGCTTGACATGCACAGCCTGGCCGCCGTCGGGACTGCGCTGGAGGACATCACGCGTGGCCTGGCACAGTTCGCCGGCCAGGTCGCCGCAGCGCTGCCCGATTCGGTCGACCAGCACCTCGCGGTGTCCCAGGAGATCCGCGACGGGCTGGTCGCCTTCCGGATCGCGGTGCTGGACGCGAGCGTCGCAGCGCGATCACTCGGGTCGTCTGCCATCTCGGTCAGCAACGGCACGGTGCCGCAGCAGCGTCGCACGTGAATCGGACGCGTCGCTACCTCAGCTGTGGACCCGGACCAGGCCTTCTTGCACCACGCTGGCGATCAACCTGCCATCCCGGCTGAAGAACCGCCCGGTGGCCAGTCCCCGTCCTCCTGTTGCTGACGGTGAGACGCAGTCGTGGAGGACCCAGTCGTCGGCCCGGAACGGGCGGTGGAACCACATCGCGTGGTCCAGGCTGGCGGCCACCAAATCTTGACCGATCGCGTGCCCGTGCCCGGCTGCCACCGACCATAGCAACGTCAGGTCCGAGGAGTAGGCGAGCACGCAGACGTGCACCAGTGGATCGTCGGGCAACACGCCGTCGGCCCGCAGCCACAGCCGTTGGTGCTCCCCGGATCTGGTCTCATTACCCTTTCCGGCCCACACCGGCGGGGTCACGTAGCGCAGGTCGAACGCCCGCGGCATGCGCGTTATCGCGGTATCACCGGCGCGGCGCGCCCAGGTCTCCAGGTCGTCGAGCTGCTCCGGCGGTGCGACCTCGGGCATCTCGTCGGCGTGCTCCAGACCCTGTTCCGGTAGCTGGAACGACGCGGACAGCGCGAAGATCGCCTTGCCGTGCTGGATCGCCACCACCCGGCGGGTAGTGAACGACCGTCCATCGCGAATCCGGTCCACGTCGTAGACGATCGGCACCCGCGGATCGCCGGCCCGGATGAAGTAGGCGTGCAGTGAGTGCACTCCCCGCTCGGGCGGCACAGTGCGACCGGCCGCGACCAGCGCCTGGCCGGCCACCTGCCCACCGAAAACCCGCACCGGGGACTCCGGGGGGCTGACGCCGCGGAAGGTGTCCTCCTCGATGCGCTCGAGGTCCAGCAGTGCCACCAGACGGTCCACCACGGGCTGGCCGCGTGGCACCTGACCCACGCACGGTCTCGACGTGTCAGCCAAGGTCCTCCTCGCCCAGACGGTGCACCCGGACGAGGTTGGTGGAGCCCACGGTGGCCGGCGGGGATCCCGCCACGATCACCACCAGATCGCCTGGCTGGTACCGCCCGATCGACAGCATCGCTTGGTCCACTTGCCGGACCATCGCATCGGTCGTCTCGACCCGGGGCACCAGGAACGTCTCGGTGCCCCAGGTCAGCGCGAGCTGATTGCGCACCGCGGCCTCCGGGGTGAACGCCAGCAGCGGCAGGTGGGTGTGCAACCGGGCCAGCCTGCGGACGGTATCGCCGGACTGGGTGAAGGCCACCAGGGCCTTAGCCGCCAACCGTTCTCCGATGTCGCGGGCCGCGTAGGACAGCACACCCCGCTTGGTCCGCGGCACGTGGTTCAGCGGTGGGACGTTCGGCGAGTTGGTTTCGACTTCCTGCACGATGCGGCTCATCGTGTCGACGGATTGGATCGGGTAGCGACCGATGGCGGTTTCCCCGGACAGCATGACCGCGTCGGCGCCGTCGAGCACCGCATTGGCCACATCGGAGGCCTCCGCCCTGGTCGGCCGGGCATTACTGATCATGGAGTCGAGCATCTGAGTGGCCACGATGACCGGTTTGGCGTTCTCCCTGGCGATCTGGATGGCCCGCTTCTGCACCAGCGGCACACGTTCCAACGGCAGCTCCACCCCGAGATCACCACGGGCCACCATCATCCCATCGAAGGCCAGCACAACCGCCTCGAGATTATCCACCGCCTCGGGCTTCTCCAGCTTCGCGATCACCGGCAACCGACCACCCGCCACCTCATCCATCATGCGATGCACCAGATCGATATCCGCCGGAGACCGCACAAACGACAACGCCACCAAGTCCACCCGCAACCGCAGCGCGAACTCCAGATCAGCGATGTCCTTGCCAGACAACGCCGGCACCGACACATTCATCCCCGGCAACGAAAGACCCTTGTGATCACTGACCGTGCCACCCTCAAGAACCTCACACACCACGTCTGAGCCTTCGATTTTGCGGACCGCCAAGGCGACCTTGCCGTCATCGACGAGCAGCGAGTCGCCCTCACGGGCATCCTCAGCCAGCCCCGCATAGGTCGTCGAGACCCGGTCATGAGTACCGGCCACATCCTCGACGGTCACCCGCACCACATCACCAGTACGCCACTCCACCGGACCGGCGGCAAACCGGCCCAGCCGGATCTTCGGCCCCTGCAGATCACCAAGGATCCCCACCGCCCGGCCATACTCATCGCTGGCCCGCCGGATCATCGCGTAAACCCGCTCATGCTCAGCATGGGTACCATGGCTGAAATTGAGCCGCGCCACATCCATCCCAGCCCGGACCAGCTCCCGGATCTTCTCCGGGGTCGCGGTAGCCGGACCGATGGTACAGACGATCTTCGCGCGTCGAGTCACGGCGCCAGCCTAGCGATGCGCCTCGACGGTTCCGGTGACCGGGAGGTAGCAGCCGGATGGCTATATCTCGCTGCGGCGGCTTTGCTGCTCGGGTTGCCCGCTGCCGTTTCCCAACCGGGCTGCACTCGCCTCGCCGCTGTCGGTTCGCTCCGCTGGGTCGGGGGCGTCCCCGCGGAGCGTGTCCGGATCCTCCCGGCCGCGCCTGGCCAGCAGCAGGTATGCCACCGCGCCGAGGAACACCACGACCGAAGTGATCACGTTGATCCGCTGTCCGAAGACGATCGTGGCCGGGTCAGTGCGCATCAGTTCGATCCAGAACCGGCCCACGGTGTAACCCGCGACGTAGAGGGCGAAGGCCCGCCCGTGGCCGAGCCGGAAGCGCCGGTCGGCCCACACGACCAACACCACGACACCCAGGTTCCACAGCAGCTCGTAGAGAAACGTCGGGTGGACGATATCCACCGGCGGACCCTGCGCGATCCCACCCAATGGATCGAGTGCACCGGTGTCCGGATTCACCCGCTCGCGGATCTCCAACCCCCAGGGCAGCGAGGTCGGGCCGCCGTAAAGCTCCTGGTTGAACCAGTTGCCCAGCCGGCCGATCGCCTGCGCGGCGACGATGGCCGGCGCGAGCGCGTCTGCCATCGCAGGCAGCGGGACTCCGCGACGCCGGCAAGCGATCCAGGCCCCGAGAGCGCCGAGCGCGACCGCCCCCCAGATACCCAGCCCGCCCTGCCAGATCTTCAGCGCATCAATCGGGTTACCACCGGGCCCGAAGTAGCTCTCCCAGTCCGTCGCGACGTGGTAAAGCCGGCCGCCCACCAGGCCGAACGGCACCGCGAACGTCGCGACATCGGTCACCGTCCCCGCCTGACCGCCCCGGGCCTGCCAGCGGCGTTCTCCCCACAGGATAGCCACCACGATTCCGGCGATGATGCACAGCGCGTAAGCCCGGATCGGCACCGGTCCTAGGTACCAGACCCCGCGATCCGGGCTGGGGATCGTGGCAAGCAACATCGCGGTGGACACGGGCGACACGGTATCTCCCGCCCGGAGCGCTCTTGCCGGAGACCTTGATTAGTATGGTGCTTACATACTTACACTTAGGTTTGGGAGAGCTATGGCAGAGGTGTCCACGCTGTACGAGTGGGCCGGTGGAGCTGAGGCGTTGGAACGCTTGACCGAGGTGTTCTACCGGCATGTGCATCGTGATCCGTTGCTCGCGCCAGTCTTCGCGCATGCCGGTGCGGACCATGCGCATCATGTCGCAGCCTGGCTCAGCGAGGTCTTCGGCGGGCCGACCACCTACACGACCGATCATGGCGGCTACCCGACGATGCTGCGCCACCATCACGGTCTGGCCATCACTGCGGAGCAGCGGGCGCGTTGGGCGCAGCTGATCGCGGAAGCTGCCGACGAGGCCGGGCTCCCGGCTGATCCGGAGTTCCGCTCGGCGTTCGTCGCATACGTGGAGTGGGGCTCGCGCATCGCGATGGCGAACTCCCAGCCGGACGCCACACCTGCGCCGCAGGCCCCCGTTCCCCGCTGGGGCTGGGGAGAAGCACCCCCTACCCAGGCTGATGCCTTGTCGCTGCTCGGGCGGGCTGCGCATTCAGCGGGCTCAGCGTGGTTATCGGTGCCCTAATAACCACGCTGAGCCCGCTGAATGCGGAACGGACGGTGGTGGGTCAGGCGGGTTGGGGGGCGGGGCGGCGGACTCCGGTGGCCAGGTCGGTCGCTAGGGCGCGGACGCCGGGGTCGCCGTCCGCGGCGGCGGCGGTGACGAAGGCTGAACCGACGATCACGGCGTCGGCGAAGGCTGCCACCTCGGCGGCCTGCGCTCCGTTGCGCACTCCGAGACCGACGCCTACCGGCAGTCCCGGTGCGTGCTCTCGTGCTCGGCTGACCAGCTCCGCGGCGGTGCTGCTCACCACGTCCCGGGCACCGGTCACGCCCATGACGGAGCTGGCGTACAGGAAGCCGCGGGTCGCCGCCGCGGTGCTAGCCAGGCGCTGGTTGGTGGACGAGGGGGCCACCAGGAAGATCCGGTCCAGGTCATGCGCCTGCGCGGCGGCCAGCCAGTCGTCGGCCTCGTCGGGAATCAGGTCGGGGGTGATGACGCCGAGTCCCCCGGCGGCGGCGAGGTCTCGGGCGAAGGCGTTGACGCCGTAGCGGTGCACCGGGTTCCAGTAGGTCATCACCACCGCATGCCCCCCGGCCGACGCGACCGACTCCACCACCGAGAACACGTCATGCAGCCGAAACCCACCGCGCAAGGCGGCGTCCGCGGCAGCCTGGATGGTCGGCCCGTCCAACACCGGGTCGGAGTAGGGCACCCCGACCTCGACCAAGTCGCAGCCGCCGTCGAGCATGGCGGCCAGCAGCGCCCGCGAGCCATTCACCGTGGGATAGCCAGCGGGCAGGTAGCCGATCAGCGCGGCCCGGTGCTCGGCAGCGCAAGCCTCGAACAGCGGCGCGAGCCGGGCGGTCATTACTCACCCTCCAGCAGGTTGAACCACTTCACCGCGGTATCCACGTCCTTGTCGCCGCGACCGGAGAGGTTGATCAGCAACAAGGCCCCCTCCCCCAGTTCCGGTCCGAGCTGCAGAGCCCCGGCCACCGCGTGCGCCGACTCGATGGCTGGGATGATCCCCTCAGTGCGGGACAGCAACTGGAAGGCGTCCATCGCCTGCGCGTCGGTGATCGGCCGGTATTCGGCGCGCCCGGTGTCCTTGAGCCAGGAGTGCTCGGGCCCCACCCCCGGGTAGTCCAGGCCGGCCGAGATCGAGTGCGTCTCGATGGTCTGACCGTCGGAGTCCTGCAGCAGGTAGGACAGCGCGCCGTGCAGCATCCCGGGCTCGCCTGCAGACAGCGTCGCGGCGTGGCGCCCGGAGCCCACCCCGTCACCAGCGGCCTCGAAGCCGACCAGGCGCACTCCCGGATCGTCGATGAAGGGGTGGAAGATGCCGATCGCGTTGGAGCCACCACCAACGCAGGCGGCCACCGCATCGGGCAGCCGGTCAAACCTGGCCAGCATCTGCGCGCGGGCCTCCAACCCGATCACCCGGTGGAAGTCGCGCACCATCACCGGGAAGGGATGCGGACCAGCGACCGTCCCGAGTAGGTAGTGCGTGGTGTCCACATTGGTCACCCAGTCCCGCAGCGACTCGTTGATGGCGTCCTTGAGGGTGCGCGAGCCCGTCTTCACCGGCACCACCTCGGCGCCGAGCAGCCGCATCCGGGCGACGTTGAGCGCTTGGCGCTGGGTGTCCACCTCCCCCATGTAGACCACGCACTCCAGCCCGAGCAGCGCGCACGCGGTGGCGGTGGCGACGCCGTGCTGGCCCGCCCCGGTTTCCGCGATCACCCGCGGTTTGCCCATCCGCTTGGTGAGCAACGCCTGACCCAGCACATTGTTGATCTTGTGGGATCCGGTGTGGTTGAGGTCCTCGCGCTTGAGCAGGATCCGCGCCCCGCCCGCGTGCTCGGACAGCCTGGGCGCCTCGGTGATTGGCGAGGGCCGGCCGGTGTAGTCAGCCAGCAGGCCGTCCAGCCGGGCGGTGAACTCCGGGTCCGACCGAGCCTCGGCGTAGGCGGCGGTGAGCTCGTCGAGGGCCGCGATGAGCGCCTCGGGCACGAAGCGGCCGCCATAGCGACCGAAGTGCCCGCGAGCATCAGGCTGGGCGGTGTCGAACTTGGTGTCGGACTGAACCGCCTGGGTGCTCACCACGGCTCACCGCACCGGCTTCGGGCAAGCCGGGTGCGAGCCGGCGGTGACCAGCTGGATGACCGCGGCCTTGGGGTCGCCGCTGGTCACTAAGCCCTCGCCGACGAGCACCGCGTCCGCGCCCGCGCCGGCGTAGGCCAGCAGATCCGCTGGCCCACGCACCCCCGACTCGGCGACCCGCAGCACGTCGCCCGGCAGCCCCGGCGCGATCTTGCTGAACACCTGGGGGTTGACGTCCAAGGTGTGCAGGTCGCGAGCGTTCACCCCGATCAGGGTCGCACCGGCCTCCAACGCACGATCGGCTTCCTCGGCGGTGTGCACCTCGACCAGCGCGGCCATACCCAGCGATTCGACCCGGTCGACCAGCGACTCCAGCGCGTTCTGCTCCAGTGCGGCGACGATGAGCAGCACCACGTCCGCACCGTGCGCGCGTGCCTCGTGCACCTGGTAGGGGCTGATGATGAAGTCTTTGCGCAACACCGGGATATCCACCACGGCGCGCACCGCGTCCAGGTCGGCCAACGAGCCGCCGAACCTCCGGCCCTCGGTCAGCACACTGATCATGCGGGCGCCGGCCTCGGCGTAGTCGGCCGCGAGCGCGGCTGGATCCGGGATATCGGCGAGGGCTCCCCGGGAGGGGCTGCAGCGCTTCACCTCAGCGATGACGCCGATCCCCGGACCCCGCAACGCCGCCAGCGCATCCCGAGGAGCCGTCACCCGGGTGGCGCGTCGCTTGATCTCAGTGAATCCGATAGCGGCTTCGCGGTCAGCGAGGTCCGCTCTGACCCCTTCGAGGATCGCCTCCAAGACGCTCAAGCTTCTCCCCTTCCGCCCCCGTGCCGAGCCGGGTCTCGATGCTAGCTCCGGTCGGTCCGGTGCCTCGTCACCGGGGGTGTCCCGACGCCGTAGGGTCCTCTCCGGCGTCCATCCGCTCCCACAACTGCCCATCTGGCGGGCCCGAAGGGCGGGCCGTGGGCGCCTGGTAACGGCGGCCCAGCCGCGGCATCCGGTGGCCTCGCACCATCAGCGCGACGCCGGCCGCGGCGAGCAGTGCCGCCCCACCGGCGGCGAACCCGGGCCCGGCCAGCAGCACCGTGGCAGTCCCAGCCGGGACCGCCCGCGCGGGCAACCCGGTCGCCGAAACGGCGGCCCCGGTAAGCCAACTCTCGTCGGCTACCCGCAGCACCCCGACGGCCGGCGGAACCGCCGCGACCAGCAGCAACGCACCGAGCAGCCAGCGCACCCACCCGCCAGTGGCCAGCACCGCGGCCACCGCAGCGAGCGCGAACACGGCCAGCGCCGGCAGCACTGGCATCGCTTCGGAGCCGTCCACCCGGACCTCGACGATCCCCCGCAGCGGAACGTGGAAGCCGACCTGGGCCCAACCGAGCATCGCCGCGCCGCCCAGCGCCGCCGATGCTGCGATCAGCAGCACGACGGTGACCGCGAGCGCCTTACGCGATACGGGGCCGCCTTCAGGCACGCAGCGACCCGGCGGGCTCGCCCACAGCAAGCCGCAAGGTGCCCGCGGCGGCGATGGCGGCCAGCACCGCGCCCGCCTTGTTCAGGCACTCGGTGTCCTCGGCGGCCGGGTCGGAGTCGGCGACGATGCCCCCACCGGCCTGCACGTAGGCCACCCCGTTGCGGACCAGCGCGGTGCGGATGGCGATCGCGGTGTCGGCATCCCCAGCGAAATCCAGATAGCCGACCACTCCCCCATACACCCCCCGCCGGGTGGGCTCGAGCTCCTCGATGAGCTCCATCGCCCGCGGCTTGGGCGCCCCGGACAGCGTCCCGGCGGGGAAGCAGGCGGCCACGGCGTCGAATGCGGTGCGCCCCCGCGCCAGCTCGCCGGTCACCGTCGAGACCAGGTGCATGACGTGGCTGTAGCGTTCGACCCGGAAGAAGTCCGTGACGTGCACCGAGCCGGGCTGGCACACTCGGCCGACGTCGTTGCGACCGAGGTCGACCAGCATGAGGTGCTCGGCACGCTCCTTCTCGTCGACCAACAGGTCCTTCTCCAGCCAGCAGTCCTCGTCCGGGTCGGCGCTGCGGGGACGCGTGCCGGCGATCGGGTGCGTGGTGACCTTCCCCTCCCGCACGGTCACCAGGGACTCCGGACTGCAGCCGACGATGCTGAACTCCTCAAGCGTCAGCAGGTACATGTACGGGCTGGGGTTGGTGGTGCGCAGCACCCGGTAGATGTCCAGCGGGTCGGCGTCGGTAGCGATCTCGAAGCGCTGGGAGACCACGACCTGAAAGGCCTCACCGGCGCGGATCGCCTCCTTGGCTGCCTCGACCGCGGCGTAGTGCTGCTCGGGGCTGCGACGGCGCAGGAACTCCGGTGCGGGCCGGGTGAACACCGCCGCGCTGGCCGGGGCCGGCGTGCACAACTTCGCGACCATCGCGTCCAACCGGACCACCGCGTCGTCGTAGGCCTCGTCGACGCGCTCAGGAGAGTCGTCCCAGTTGATCGCGTTGGCGATGAGCGTGACGGTGCCCTCGTGGTGGTCCAGCGCGGCGAGATCGGTGGCCAGTAACATCACCAGTTCGGGTACCCGAAGGTCATCCACCGCCAGCTCCGGCAGCCGCTCCAGGCGCCGCACCGCGTCGTAGCCGAGGTAACCGACCATCCCGCCGGTCAGCGGGGGCAGGCCGGGCAGCGGCGCGGTGTGCAGGGCCGCCACGGTCTGGCGCAACGCCTCCAGCGGGCTGCCCTCCCACGGCTCATCCACTCCGGGCAGCCCCACCGGCGGAGACCCGCGCCAGACCGTGTGGCCGCCGGACTCGGTGAGCGTGGCGGCGCTGTGCACCCCGACGAAGGACCAGCGTGACCAGGACGAGCCGTTCTCCGCCGACTCGAAGAGGAACGTGCCGGCCCGGCCGGCGGCCAGCTTGCGGTAAACGCCTAGTGGAGTCTCGCCGTCGGCAAGCAGCGTCCGGGTCACCGGGATCACCCGGCGATCGGTAGCCAGGGCACGAAACCGCTCCCGGTCCAGCTGCAGGTGCCCGACCCCGGTGTCGCCGATGCTGACCATGGAACCATTGTGCCCGCCGTTTGACTGCGGGTGACGCCCGGGCGTACCTTTTCATCTTTCGTTGAAAAGAGGAGGCGTCGTGACGAACGTGCGCGGTGGTCGGCCCCGCGGACGCCGTCCGGCCGGGGAGGACACCCGCGCGGCACTGCTCGACGCCGCCAGGGTTGAGTTCACCGAGCGGGGCTTCGACGGGGCCACCGTGCGCGCGATCGCCCAGCGGGCTGGGATGGATCCCGCGATGGTGAACCACTGGTTCGGGGGCAAGGAGGCGCTGTTCGTCGCCGTGATGGAAATCCCGGTCAACCCCGACGAGATCATTCCCCGGCTGCTCGGCGGGCCTCCCGAGCAGCTCGCCGAGCGGATCCTGCGCACGTTTCTGTCCATATGGGATGCCGACGGCGGCGGTGCCCTGGCGGCGCTGGTGCGCAGCGTGGCCAGTCACGATGCGGCCGCGCGGATGATGCGCGAGTTCGTCAGCCGCCTGATCATCGGGCGGGTGGTCGCCACGGTGGCTCCGGACCGGCTCGAGCTCCGAGCGGCACTGTGCGGCACCCAGATCATCGGACTGGGAATGGTGCGCTACGTGATCCGCCTCGAGCCACTGGCCTCCGCCGACCACGACACGGTGGTCACCGCGATCGCCCCGAACCTGCAGCGGTACTTGACTGGCGTCCTGTGAGTGGCGATGCGAGTGATCACTGGCATCGCCACTCACAAGGCTTGCTGGAAGCAGGTCCCCGCCCCCGTATGGCAGGCCGGACCGGTCTGGTCGACGACGACCAGCACGGCGTCGCCGTCGCAGTCCAGCCGCACCTCGTGCACGTGCTGGACATGCCCGGAGGTCTCGCCCTTGATCCAGTAGGCCTGCCTGCTGCGCGACCAGTAGGTGGCCCTGCCGGTGGTCAGCGTGCGATGCAAAGCCTCGTCGTCCATCCAGGCCACCATCAGCACCTCGCCGGTGCCGCGTTGCTGCACCACCGCGCACACCAGCCCGTCAGCATTGCGGGTGAGTCTTTCGGCGATCGCCGGGTCCAGCCCGCTCACCGGACTGTCACCCCGGCCGTGCGCAGGCCGTCTTTGACATCGCCGATCCGCAACTGTCCGAAGTGGAAGACACTGGCCGCGAGTACCGCATCGGCGCCGGCAACCACCGCGGGCGGGAAATGCCCCACCTCACCCGCTCCGCCACTGGCGATCACCGGGACCGTGACGACGGCTCGCACCGCGGAGATCATCTCGGTGTCGAAACCTGCCTGCGTGCCGTCGGCGTCGATCGAATTGAGCAGGATCTCCCCGACGCCCAGCTCCTGGCCGCGGGCAGCCCAGCCCACCGCGTCGATCCCGCTGCCGCGCCGCCCGCCGTGGGTGGTCACCTCGAAACCGGATGGGGTAGGTGGCTCGCCGGGTGGCACCCGCCGGGCATCCACTGACAGCACGATGCATTGCGCGCCGAAACGGTGGCTGGCCTCGCGCAGCAGCTCGGGGCGGGTCACCGCGGCGGTGTTGATGCTCACCTTGTCCGCGCCCGCCCGCAACAGGCGGTCCACATCGGACACCTCGCGGATGCCCCCACCGACCGTGAGCGGGATGAAGACGCATTCCGCGGTGCGGCGTACCACGTCGTAGGTCGTCTCCCGGTCCGCCGAGGAAGCGGTGACGTCGAGGAAGGTCAGCTCGTCGGCGCCCTGCGCGTCATAGGCGGTGGCCAGCTCGACCGGATCGCCCGCGTCCCGCAGTGCGGTGAAGTTCACCCCTTTGACCACCCGGCCGGCGTCGACGTCGAGGCACGGGATCACGCGCACGGCAACAGCCATCCACCTAGCCTATGCGGGCGGGCATGGGATGCGGACACACCGGGCAGGAGAGCCGGACACGCCGGTTAAAGGGCGGCGGCCAGGGCGTCGGGGAGGGTGAGGGCTCCGGTGTAAAGCGCCTTGCCGATGATCGCGCCTTCCACACCCTGCGGGGCCAGCGCGGCCAGCGCGGCCACATCGCCGGCGCCGGAGACCCCACCGGAGGCGATCACCGGAGCTTTCGTGCGAGCGCAGACCGCGCGCAGCAGGTCCAGGTTCGGCCCGCGCAGGGTGCCGTCCTTAGTGACGTCGGTGACCACGTAGCGCGGGCAACCGTCTGCGTCCAGGCGCTCCAGTACCTCCCAGAGGTCCCCGCCATGTGCCGTCCAGCCCCGCGCGGCAAGGATGTGCTGCCCATCGATGATCCGCACGTCCAGACCCACCGCGATCCGCTCGCCGTGGTCGGCGATCGCTGCGCGGCACCAGGCCGGTTCCTCCAGCGCGGCGGTGCCCAGGTTCACCCGGGCGCATCCGGTGGCCAGCGCCCGCTGCAGCGACGCGTCATCCCGGATCCCGCCGGAGAGCTCCACCGCGACGTCCAGCCGGCCGACGACCTCGGCCAGCAGGTCGGCATTGGATCCCCGGCCGAATGCCGCGTCCAGGTCGACCAGGTGGATCCACTCGGCGCCGTCGGCCTGCCAGGCCAGCGCCGACTCAACCGGGTCGCCGTATTCGGTCTCCGTGCCGGCTTCGCCCTGCGTGAGGCGGACGGTCCGGCCACCGGCGACGTCCACCGCGGGCAGCAGCACAAAACTCACCGGCCCACCCTAGCCAGACCGCATCCTGACCACCGGTGCGCGCTCACAACCGGTCCTTGTTACCGCCAAGCAGCCAGATCATGAGGCCCACCAGCAGCGCCACCAGCACCAGCACCAGCCAGGTCGGTGCCTGCACCAAGACCAGCGCCGAGTACCCCAGCGAGGCCATCATCGCGACCACGGCGAGCAGGGCCACCGCCCGCACCCAGCCAGCATTCCCTGACGGCATGCCGTATCTGCGCATCGGCTACAACGTCTCGAGCCAGTTGCGCAGCAGGTGCGCACCCGCGTCGCCGGACTTCTCCGGATGGAACTGGGTCGCCCACAGCGGCCCGTTCTCCACCGCGGCGACGAACGGCTCACCGTGCTCGGCCCAGGTCACCAGCGGGGGCGCCAGCGGTTCGGAGCCCTCCAACTCCCAGCGGCGGGCGGCGTAGGAGTGCACGAAGTAGAAGCGAGCGTCCGCATCGAGACCGGCGAACAGCTTTGAGCCCGCCGGTGGCGCCACGGTGTTCCATCCCATGTGCGGCAGCACGTCGGCCTTCAGCCGCTCCACGGTTCCGGGCCACTCGTCGCAACCTTCGGTCTGCACCCCGTGCTCGACGCCGCGGCTGAACAACACCTGCATCCCCACACAGATCCCGAGCACCGGTCGGCCGCCGGCCAAACGGCGACCGATGATCCGGTCACCGCGCACCGAGCGCAGCCCAGCCATACACGCGGCGAAGGCACCGACCCCGGGCACCACCAGCCCGTCCGCAGTCAGCGCGGCGTCCACATCAGCGGTCACCGTCACGACCGCACCAGCGCGGCACAACGCCCGCTCAGCAGACCGCAAATTCCCCGACCCGTAATCCAACACAACGACAGACGTCACCCCACCAGCCTCCCAGACACCGCGTTCTGGATGCAGACTGCTGCTATCAACCCCTGAATTACCGCAGTTTGCATCCAGAACGCGGGTGGGAGCGAAAGTTGCGCGAGGAGGACCTGCTGCGGCACCTGGCGGATCTCGCCACCCGCAGTTACGAGGGCGCCACGTCATGGCCGGACCGGCTGGCCGTGTTCCACCGGGCGGTCCAGTTGCTCGATCCGGTGGTCCGCGGCGTCTTCGCCGAGGCGGACGCGGCGTTCCTGGAGGCCACCGGCGAGATCAGCCGCCACAGTGTCGAGGCCGACGACAGGAGTGTGGGAGAGCACTGGGTGCTGTCCTGGCCCCGGCAGCGGGAGGCGACCTCCCGGGACGGCGGGCCGGTCGCCCCAGTCCAGGTGATCGCCTGGTTCCGGCGCAGCTTCAACCACGCTCACCTGCGTGGCTCGACCGCTGGCGACTGGCCGCTGCAGGTGATCAGCATCGACGACGCCGCGCGCCAGGAGCCCATAGTGCGCGCCATCGTCGAAGCGGAGCTGCACCAGCGAATCTACGAAGGGCGGTACCCGGTGATGCCTGTTGCGGTGCGCAAGTACGGCCTCCCACCCGGCTGAGCCAGGGACTCAGACCGCCGCAGCGACCCTGCGAGCGGCGACCAGCACGGGGTCCCAGACCGGGGAGAACGGTGGTGCATAGCCAAGGTCCAGACCGGTCATCTCCTCGACGGTCATCTCGTTCCACAGCGCAACGGCGCACACGTCGACCCGCTTGCCCGAGCCCTCCCGGCCAACCAGCTGTGCGCCGAGCAGCCGCCCGGTGCCGCGCTCGGCGATCATCTTGACGGTGATCGGCGTGGTGCCCGGGAAGTAACCGGCCCGAGTGGTGGAGCGCACTGTCACGCTCACCGGCTCGAACCCCACGGCCCTCGCCTCGGCCTCCAGCAGCCCGGTCCGGCCGACCTCGAGATCGCAGACCTTGCTGACCGCGGTGCCGACCACACCGGGGAAGGTCGCGTAGCCACCACCCAGGTTCGTGCCGATCACCCGGCCGTGCTTGTTGGCGTGGGTGCCCAACGCGACGTGCACCCGACGCTGCGAGACGCGATGCAACACCTCAACGCAGTCGCCGCCGGCCCACACCCCGTCATGCCCGGGCACCCTCATCCGCAGATCGGTGAGTACCCCGCCGTACTCACCCAGCGGCAGCCCGGCCGCCCCTGCCAGCTCGGCGGCAGGCCGCACGCCCAGCCCCAGCACGACGATGTCCGCCGGGAGCGTCCCATCCTCGGTGCCCACAGCGGATACCCGGCCGTCGGGACCGGTGTCGAACCCGGTGACCGGGGTGGCGGTGCGCACGGTGATCCCCATCCCCTGCATCGCCTCGCGCACCAGAGCACCCATGTCCGGGTCGAGGGTGGTCATCGGCTCCGCAGCCCGATCCACCAGCGTGACCGCCAGGCCACGGCGGACCATCGCCTCCGCCATCTCGATTCCGATGTACCCGCCGCCGACCACGACCGCCCGGCGCGGCCCGCCAGCAAGACCGGCCAGCACAGCGGCGCCGTCGTCGAGGGTCTGCACGCCGTAGACGCCTGGTGCGCTTACCCCGGGTAAGTCCGGCCGCACCGGCACCGCGCCGGTGGCCACCACCAGGTCGTCGAAACCAACCTGGTAGCTGCCACCGCCGTCGAGTTCGGCGGCGGTCACCGTGCGGGCGTCCAGATCGATGTCGGTGACCTCGGTGCGGATCCGCAGATCGATCCCGTTGGCCCGGTGCTCAGCGGCGGTGCGGGCGATGAGCGCGTCCGCCTCGGCGACGTCGCCCGCCACCCAGTAGGGGATGCCGCAGGCCGAGTACGACACGTGGTGGCCACGCTCGAAGGCCACCACCTCCAGCGCGTCCCGACCCGCACGCCGAAGCGCCTGCGAGGCCGCGCTCATCCCCGTCGCGTCAGCGCCGACGACCACCACCCGCCTCGTCACAGCGATCACCCCACCGATTCAGTCACACTGAAGGTCAGTCCTCCTCAGGCGGTCCGACTTTGCGGACGTAGAGCAGCCGGTCGCCGCGCTCGAGGGCGTCCACTGCAGCCGCGTCCACTCGATGCAGTTTCTCTCCCCGCACGACACCCAAGACGATGTCGGCGAGGTGCCGCGGTGAGCCGCCGACCTCGGCGTCCTCCACCGGCCGCTCGCTGATCGCCAACCCGGCATCGGGGGTCAGCAGGTCCTCGACGACCTCCACCACGCTCGGCGACGTCGCGGCCACCCCGAGCAGCCGACCCGCCGTCTCCGCCGAGACGATCACCGAGTTCGCGCCCGACTGCCGCAGCAGGTGCACGTTCTCCGACTCCCGCACCGCCGCGACGATCGTGATCCGCTCGGAGAGCTCGCGCGCGGTCAGCGTCACCAGCACCGCGGTGTCGTCCCGGTTCGTCGCGACGATGACCGCCGACGCGCGCTCCACCCCGGCGGTGCGCAACACGCTCGACCGGGTGGCGTTGCCGGTGACCGTCACCAGACCGCGCTGCGAGGCGGCGTCGAGCCGGGTGCGATCGGTGTCCACCACGACGATCCCGCCAGACTCGGCGTCGTCGCACAGCAGCGTGTCCACCGCGGCGCGGCCCTTGGTTCCGTAGCCGACGACGATGATGTGGTCGCGCACGCGGGACCTCCAGCGTTGGATCCGGAACGACTGCCGGGACCGCTCGGTGAGCAGTTCCACAGTGGTCCCGACGAAGACGATGAGGAAGATCAGCCGTAGCGGGGTGATCAGGACCGTGGTGAGCAGCCGCGCGGTGTCGGTGACCGGGGCAATGTCACCGTAGCCGGTGGTCGACAGCGACACCGTCGAGTAGTAGAGGGCGTCGAGGAACGTGATCGGGGTGTCGCTGTTGTTGTCGACGTAGCCGGTGCGTCCGAAGTAGACGATGCAGGCGCAGGCGAACAAGGCTCCGATCGCGATCGAGAAACGTCTGACCAGTGACGCGACCGGCCCCACCCCGGACTCGGGCATCCGGATCGGGCCGACCCGCGACGGGTCCACCCGGATACGCCGGCGGCGCCCCGCTCTCACCGAGCCCTCACCCAGCAACACTATCCGTCGATCACAGCAGCCAGGCGACGCCGCCGGCGGTCGCCAGCGCAGCCCCGACCCCGAGCGCCAGCGCCAACGGCCGTGAGCTACGCCAGGTTGAGACCACACCGCCGAGCAGGAACCCGGCCAGCGCGAGCAGACCGACACCGATCACAGAACGCCCTTGGTGGAGGGCACCCCGCACACGCGCGAATCGGGCTCGATGGCGGCGCGCAACGCCCGCGCCAGGGCCTTGAACTGGGCCTCGGTGACGTGGTGCGGGTCGCGGCCGTGCAGCACCCGGATGTGCACCGCCAGCTGCGCGTGGACGGCCAGCGTCTCGAAGACGTGCCGGTTGAGCACCGTGGGGTAGTTGCCCCCCACCACGAAACCGGCCATCGCGTCCGGCTCGCCGGTGTGCACGCAGTAGGGCCGCCCGGAGACATCCACCGCCGCGTGCACCAGGGTCTCGTCCATCGGCACCCAGCCGTCCCCGAATCGCCGGATGCCGGATCTGTCCCCCAGTGCCTCGCGCACTGCCTGCCCGAGCACGATGGCGACGTCCTCAACGGTGTGGTGGGCGTCGATGGCGATGTCGCCGGTGGCGCGCACGACCAGGTCGAACGCTGCGTGCTTGCCCAGCGAGGTGAGCATGTGGTCGAAGAACGCGACGCCGGTGCTCACCTCGGTGGTCCCGGTACCGTCGAGGTCGAGCTCCACGAGTACCGAGGACTCCTTGGTCACCCGCTCGATCCTGGCCGTGCGGCTCATGGTGCCTCCCAGGGCTGTGTCAATGGTTCGACCCTGCCAGCCGGTCTCAGCACAGCCGCGCTCGCGGCGAGGAACGCATCGTTTTCCGCGGCGGTGCCCACGGTGACCCGCAGGTGACCCGCAATCCCCACGTCCCGGATCAGCACACCGTGTTCCAGGTAGCGCCGCCACCCGGCAGGCGCATCGGCGAACCGGCCGAACAGGATGAAGTTGGCGTCCGACGGCACCACCTGGGCGCCCAGGTCGCGCAACGCGGCGATCACCCGCTCCCGCTCCTTTACCAATAACGCCACGGACGCCAGGGTGGCCGATCCGTGGCGCAGCGCGGCCCGGGCAGCCGTCTGGGTCAGCGCAGAGAGGTGATAGGGCAGCCGCACCAGCAGTAGCGCGTCCACCACCGCGGGGGCGGCGGCGAGGTAGCCCAGCCGCCCGCCGGCGAAGGCGAACGCCTTGCTCATCGTCCGGCAGACCACCAGCCGGTCCGGGAATCGCCTGAGCAGACCGACGGCGCTGCGTGCGGCGCTGAACTCGCCGTAGGCCTCGTCCACCACCACGATGCCCGGCGCGGCGGCCAGCACCGCAGCCAGGTCGGCCGGTGGGATCGACTGCCCGGTGGGGTTGTTGGGGCTGGTGACGAACAGCACATCGGGCCGGTGCGTCTCGATGGCGGTCATCGCGCCTACGGGGTCCAGGGAGAAGTCCGCCCGACGTGGCGCCGGGATCCACTGGGTGCGGGTGCCTGCGGAGATGATCGGGTGCATCGAGTAGGACGGGATGAAGCCCAGCGCGCTGCGACCAGGCCCACCGAAGGCCTGCAGTAGCTGCTGGATGATCTCGTTGGAGCCGTTGGCGGCCCACATGTTCGCCGCGGTCAGCGCCACCCCGGTGTGCCCGGTGAGGTAGCCGGCGAGGTCGGTGCGCAGCGCGAGGGCGTCCCGGTCGGGGTAGCGGTGCAGGTCGCGAGCCGCCTGCTCCACCGCGGCCGCGATGTCGGCGACCAGCGCGGGGGGCGGCGGGTAGGGGTTCTCGTTGGTGTTCAACCGCACCGCGACGTCGAGTTGCGGCGCGCCGTAGGGAGTGCGGCCCCGCAGGTCGTCGCGCAGTGGCAGGTCGGCGAGCGTCACGTCGCAGCCGATCGCTGCCCGGTTCCGCGGGGCCACCGCCGTCACTTCGAGGTCCCGCGGAACCGGGCGGTGATCGCCTGACCGTGCGCGGGCAGGTCCTCGGCCTCGGCCAGCGCGACGACGTGGTCGGCGACTTTCACCAGCGCATCCTCGTCATATTCGATGATTTGGACGCCGCGCAGGAAGCTCTGTACGGACAGCCCCGAGGAGTGCCGGGCGCAGCCTCCGGTGGGCAGCACGTGGTTGGAACCGGCGCAGTAGTCGCCCAGTGAGACCGGCGCGTAGGGGCCGACGAAGATCGCCCCGGCATTGCGCACCCGGCGGGCCACCGCAGCCGCGTCGGCGGTCTGGATCTCCAGGTGCTCGGCCGCGTAGGCGTCCACCACCGTCAGCCCGGCGTCCACATCGGACACCAGAATGCAGCCGGATTGCCGGCCGGCCAGCGCGGTGCGGATCCGCTGGGTGTGTTTGGTTGCTGGAATCTGGCGGTGCAGCTCGGCGTCCACGGCGTCGGCCAGCGCGACCGAGTCGGTGACCAGCACGCTGGCCGCCAGGGTGTCGTGTTCGGCCTGGGAGATCAGGTCAGCGGCGACGTGCACCGGGTCGGCGGTGCCATCGGCCAGGATGGCGATCTCGGTGGGACCGGCCTCGGCGTCGATGCCGATCGTGCCGCGCAGGGCACGCTTGGCTGCGGTGACGTAGATGTTGCCGGGGCCGGTGACCAGGTCCACCGGGTCCAGCGGCGCGCCGTCGGTGTCCGTGCCGCCGTAACCGAGCAGCGCGACGGCCTGCGCGCCCCCGACCGCCCACACCTCGTCGACCCCGAGCAGGGCGGCGGCGGCGAGCACAGTGGGGTGCGGCAGGCCACCGTGGGCGGCCTGCGGCGGCGAGCACACCACCAGCGACGCGACCCCGGCAAGCTGGGCGGGCACCACGTTCATCACGACGGTGGACGGGTAGACCGCCAGCCCGCCGGGCGCATAAAGCCCGACCCGTCCCACCGGCACCCACCGCTGCGTGACGGTGCCGCCGGGCACCACCTGGGTGATCGTCTCGGTGCGCTTTTGGTCGGCGTGCACCTGGCGGATCCGGGAAATGGACTCTTCCAGCGCGGCGCGCACCGCCGGGTCCAGCTGCGCCAGTGAGGTGCGCAGCGCGTCGGCCGGCACCCGGACGCCGGCCGGCCGGACCCCATCGAAGCGTTCGGTGAACTCCAGTACCGCCGCCACGCCCCGGTCGCGGACCGCCTCGATGACCGGCGCCACCTGATGAGCCACTGCATCGACGTCCACCTCGGCCCGCGGCAGCAGGCCACGCAGCGAGGCAGGGGCCGGAAGGCGACCGCGAAGATCGGTGCGGCTGAGCATGCGAGTCCTTTCGATCCGGGTGCTGCCTCTAGGGTAAGGGCCGCTCTCCCCCACCGCCGCTGCGCATTGAGCAGGCTCAGCGGGGTATCGCGCCTCGAAATAACCACGCTCAGCCCGCTGAATGCGCCGAAGGGGTGGATGTCTGTGCGTCGGGTTGCCTTGATGGTTTTGGTGGGGATCGTTGTGTTGGTTGCGCCGGTCGCCGCGGCTGCTGCGCCGGCGCCCCCGCCGGAGCCGATCGCGGCCTATCGGGTGCAGGGGATGGACAGCCCAGCTGCGCGCACGGCGGTGTTGCGCCAGGGCGTGGACGTGCTCGGCGGCGGGCGTGACTACCTGGAGGTCCGCGCTTCGCCCGCGCAGGCGGAGCGGTTGCGGGCCGGCGGGCTACGGCTGCTGCCACTCCCGGCGCTGGTACCGGTGCCGGGGGTGGTGGCGCCCGGCACGTTCCCGATCGGGTACGGGGGCTACCACACCTATGACAAGCTCACCGCCGAGCTGAACTCGATCGCGGCCGCACGCCCCGATCAGGTCGCGGTATCCAGCTACGGCCGGTCGGTCGAGGGTCGCCCGCTCCCGCTGGTGAAGATCAGCGACGCGGTGCGCGCTGACCAGCGCAAGCCCGAGGTGCTGTTCAGCTGCGCGCAGCACGCCCGCGAGCACCTCACCGTCGAGATGTGCCTGCACATCGTGCGGCGGCTGGCGCAGGGCATCGGGACCGACCCGGGCATCACCCAACTGGTGAAGTCCCGGGAGATCTGGGTGATGCCGATGGCCAACCCGGACGGCGCCGAATACGACATCTCCACCGGTCTTTTCGCACTGTGGCGCAAGAACCGCCAGCCGACTGCGGAGAACACCGAGACCGGCACCGACCTCAACCGGAACTGGGGCACCCAGTGGGGCTGCTGCGGTGGCTCGAGCACCGACCCCGCCGACGACACATACCACGGCACAGCCCCGTTCTCCACGCCGGAAACCGCGCAGCTCCGGGACTGGGTGAACAGCCGGGTGATCGACGGCGTGCAACAGATCACCGCACACATCGACTTCCACAGCTACTCCGAGCTGGTGCTCTGGCCCTACGGTTTCACCACCGACGACACCGGCCCGGGCTTGAACGCCGCCGACGCGGCGACCTTCCGCACGCTGGGCGAGGCGATGGCCGCCACCAACGGCTACACCCCGCAACAGTCCAGCGATCTCTACATCACCGACGGCACGGTGGGCGACTGGATGTGGGCGCAGCACCACATCTGGTCCTATACCTTCGAGATGTACCCGACCAGCCAGGCGCAAGGCGGCTTCTACCCACCCGAGGCCGCGATCAAGCGCGAGGTGGAGCGCAACGACGCCGCGGTGGACCTGTTGCTGGGCTACGCGGACTGCGCCCCCCGGATCGTCGGGGCCGGCTGCGACCCATAGATACAGCAGGTGCGCCGACGCGGCGGATAACGCAGCCTGATCACAATGGGTGCAGCGCCAGCGTGGCACCGAGGCTGGCGGCAAGGTGGGCGAGATCGTCGGGATCGCTGGTGACCACCGGTGCGGCGAGCTGCGTTGCGGTGATCACTACGAGGGCATCCACCACATCCGACGTGCCCGCCGCGGCGCAGGCTCGCCCGGCAGCCCGGCCAGCGATCTCGTCGTCCGGCACGATGCGACACCCCCGCAGTAAGCGGGAGAGGTTGTGCTGTGGGCCTCCGCACCAGGCCTGTGCCAGCACGACCACCGGCACCACGGGCACGATCCCGGCCTTGTTGGCCCGGTCATGCAGCCTCCAGATCAGCGGATGCCGGCGTTCGGCCGCTACCAGCGCACCGGTGTCATAGAGCAGCGTGGGCATCAGCTGGCGGCTCGGTGCTCACCAGCACCGGCATCGGCGAGCACCCGGGCCACCCACGCATCCTGATCCTCGCTGGCGGTGATCGGTCCGTTCTCGGCAACGAACTCCTCCAGTGCAGCCCGCCCGTCTGCCACGATGGCCTGCTCAACCGCTGCCTGGGCGGCGGCCTGCGCCAGCCATGCCGAGACGGACAAGCCCGCCGCCGATGCGGCGATCCGCACCGTGCGATCGAGTTCCTCGGGCAACGAGATGGTGAACTTCCGGACGGTCATACCATCACCATACCGCAGCTCTGCTTGACCTTCTGCCAGTTTCCCGGGGATGGTCGCGAGGTGGCTACTCGCATGGCGAACCAGTTCCTGAGCGGGCTGGACGAACTCCGATATGAACCTACGGCGAAACGGGTCCGGGCGATGCTGGGCCGCGAGGTGGCGCTCGACTCCCCGCGGGCTCTTCTCGTGTGGGAACCGCGTCGCGTCGTCCCGCAGTACGCGGTTCCCCTGGGCGACCTGGTCGCAGAGCTCGTGCCGGCGGGCTCGCAAGCGCCTGCAGACGCCGACCCCGTCCGGCTCGGTGCCGGTGGGCCGCTCGTGCTCACCCCGGACAACGGATTCGGCGCGCACACCTGCGGTGGCGAGATCCTCACCGTCCGTCTGGGAGACCACGAGCGGCCAGGTGCGGCGTTCAGACCGGCAGATCCCGATCTCGCCGGACACGTGTTCCTCGACTTCGCCGCGTTCGACGGCTGGTTCGAGGAGGAGGAGCCCGTCTTCTCCCACCCGCACGACCCGTTCACCCGCATCGATGTGCGCCGCAGCACCCGGCATGTGCGGATCGAACTGGACGGCTTCGTGCTCGCGGACAGCCGACGTCCGAGCCTGCTGTTCGAGACCTACCTTCCGGTCCGGTTCTACCTGCCGCGCGACGATGTCGACATGAATCTGCTGCGTCCCAATGACACCATCACCACCTGCTCGTACAAGGGCACCGCGTCGTACTGGTCGCTGAAGCTGCCGGAGAAGACTGTGGACGACGTCGCATGGAGCTACCCGCGGCCACTGTCCGACGCAGCCGAGGTCGCCGACATGCTGTGCTTCTTCAACGAGCGGGTGGACGTCGTCCTCGATGGTGTCCGGCAGGAGCGACCCCAGAGCCCATGGTCATGAGCCGCAGCGGCGCGTCAGGAGAGGATGACGATGCCCCAAGACAGGGCGCGTGAGCTGATCGATCGGGCGCCGAGCTATGAGTTCCGGTCGGCGGGCAAGCTCTGCACAGCGTGTGGCGCGATAGTCGGCAACGTGTCCGGTGACGACCAGGTGCACGAGCAATGGCACGAGGCCCTCGCGGTGCTGCTGCGCGGTGCCCGTCCCAGCTAGCAGGTTTCGGTCTCGGAATGCTTGACCCTGCTGGGTGGCGACGACGGCCCGGCACTCGCCTCCCGGAGGCGGGCG
Source organism: Pseudonocardiaceae bacterium (assembly GCA_050700115.1). GTDB lineage: Bacteria > Actinomycetota > Actinomycetes > Mycobacteriales > Pseudonocardiaceae. The sequence continues at coordinate 105,213 of JBOHGG010000007.1, read as the reverse complement.
ACGACTGTGCCGAGGCTTTCGACGAAGCCTCGGAACTGGTCGGCGGGCAGATCTGAGAACAGGGTTCGGGCGAACTCCTGCTGATCACGGTCCATTGCCGTGACTGTCTTCGTGCCGTGGTCGGTGAGGGTGACGAGAGTTGCGCGGCGGTCGGTGGGGTGCGGCTCGCGGGTGACGAAGCCGGTCGCGACCAGCGCGTCGACGAGCCCGGTGATGTTGCGGGCGCTGACGTCGAGGGCTTGCGCGAGCACGCGCTGGGTGACCGGGCCCCGCTGGTGCAGTTCCCACAGCACGTGGGCCCGCGAGCGGGTCAGGCCCTCGCGAGCAAGGCCCCGGCTCATGTCCTCGCCCAGGAGAATGGCGAGCTCTGCACGCTCCCACCACCGGCCGCGACACCACCGCCAAAACCCGTACGACCCAGAAAGAGAGGCCATGACCAGCACATCCATGCTGCTCGCGCAGGGCATCACCGACTCAGGGCTCAGGTCCGCCGGAGCCCTCATCGGAGGCGGGCTCGCCCTCGCCGGAGGCGCCATCGGAGCCGCCAACGGCGACGCACTCGTCGGCGCGGCCACCATCAACGGGATCGCCCGCCAACCCGAGGCCCAGGCCCGGCTCTACACCACCATGTTCCTGATCATCGGCCTGTGCGAGGCGGCGTACTTCATCAACGTCGCTTTCATGGCCATGTTCGTCTTCGTCCTCAGCTAGGAGGCAACGTGACAGTTGCGAGCAAGATCAAAGACTTGACGGGGCCCGGCCACACCGACCGCTTCGGGATCGGCGGCACCGACCTCGGCGTGACCGTCGTGGCCCCCGACGGGCGGCTGGTGTCGGTGTTCGGCGACACGTTCGACAACGCAGGCGTCGGCGGCCCCGGCTGGCGGTCACCGGTGGTGCTGTTCGGCGACCCCGCGACCTCCCGCACCGGCATCGTCTGGGCCGGGGCGGCCGGCCCAGGCGACTACGCGCACCAGGTGCTGGCCTACGAGCATGGCGCGATCATCGACGGCCACACGGTCACTACGGTCCTGCCCACCGACATCATCACCATCGGCGACGAGATGTACCTGCACGCGATGGTGTGCGAGGGCCTCGGCAACGTCCACTGGACTGAGCTGCACCGCTCGACCGACAACGGCGAGACCTGGATGCACACTGGCGTCACGTGGCCGGGCGGCCACCACGGCGGCCTGTTCCAGATGCTCACCTGCGAACACGGTGGCGACGGCTACGTGTACGTGTGCTCCACCGGATTCCAGCGCGACAAGGGCCTGATGCTGCAGCGCGTGCCCGCCGACCGGCTCACCGACCCGGCCGCCTGGCAAGCCTGGGGATACCGGGACGGCGAGTGGGCGTGGGGAAACCCCCCGACCGTCGCCCTCACCGGCGAGCTCGGCGAGCTGTGCCTGCGCCGCGTCGAGGGCCGCTGGCTGCTGGCGTTCTTCGATGCGGGCGGCTACCGCATCGATGTCCTGTGTCTGGACTCACCGACGGCGAACATGTACGAGGCGCAGCGAAAGACGCTGGTGCACGGCACGTCGTGGGACGCCGAGAACCACGCCGAGGGGCGGGTGGCTCAGCTCTACGGTGGCTATCTCGTGCCCGGGTCGACACTCGACGACCTGCACCTCGTCGTCAGCCAGTGGAACACCGCAACGAACTGGCCGTACCGGGCCATGCAGTTCCACGCGAACGTCACCAACTGAACCGAATCAACTCTCAGTAACCCGCGTATCGAAGCGACACGATGCCGGACACGTTCGACGGTCTGGATTGCCGATGCGGTCACTCGCCGGACAGCCCTGTCGTCAGTCTGTGTGGGGCTGTTGCTTCTCTTGGTCGGCTATGGGTTCGTGCTGGTTGGGCCCGGAGGTGATCTGGCGGATGCCATCGACTTTGGCTGCGTCGGTGACTGCTTCGGCGGCGGCTTGGGCGGCTTGGGCGGCTTCTGCCGCGGCGCGTGCCGATGCCTCATTAGAGGAGTCGGCCTTGTGGGTGGCTGCGACCTTGGGTAGGTGCTCGGTGAAGGCGCGGGACACGCCGTGGAGCGCGGAGGTGACTTCGCTGGGGATCACCCAGAGGGTGTTGCCCTGGCCCTTGGCGAGTTCCGGTAGTACCTGCAGGTACTGGTAGGCGAGCAGTTTGGGGTCTGGGTCGTTGCGGTGCACGGCTTGGAACACCTGATCGATCGCGCGGGATTGGCCTTCGGCTTTGAGGATCGCGGCGGTCCGGTCGCCCTCGGCGCGCAGGATCGCGCCCTGCTTGTCGCCCTCGGCGGTGAGGATCTGGGACTGGCGCTGGCCCTCGGCGGACAGGATCGCGGCGCGCTTGTCCCGTTCGGCCCGCATCTGCTTTTCCATCGCGTCTTTGATGCTCTTGGGTGGGTCGATGGCCTTGATCTCCACCCGGTTGACTCGCAGCCCCCACCTGCCGGTGGCGTCGTCGAGCACGCCGCGGAGCTGGCTGTTGATGTTGTCGCGGGAGGTGAGCGTCTTTTCCAGGTCCATCGACCCGACGACGTTGCGCAGCGTGGTGACGGTGAGCTGCTCGACGGCTTGGAGGTAGCTGGCGATCTCGTAGGCGGCCGATCGCGGATCGGTCACCTGGAAATACAGCACGGTGTCGATCTCGACGACCAGGTTGTCCTCGGTGATGACCGGCTGCGGCTGAAACGACACCACCTGTTCGCGCAGGTCGATCGTCGGATAGACCCGGTCGATGTAGGGGATGACGAAGCTCAGGCCGGGCTGCAGCGTGCGGTGATACCGGCCCAGCCGTTCCACGTTGCGCGCTCGCGCCTGTGGCACGATCCGCACCGCCCGCGCCACGGTGAAGACGGCGAGCAGCGCGATGAGCAGCGCCGCGATCAGCAATGACGAAACTTCCATGATCAGTCCCGTGGGTAAACGACGGCAGTGGCACCGTCGATCTGGATGACATCAACAGCCGCTCCGGCAGGAATCACCAGGCTCTCGTCAAGGGCGCGGGCGGTCCACTCCTCACCACCGATGCGCACCGTGCCGTCCCGGCCCGTCACCTCCTGGACGACGTAGGCCGTCCTCCCGGCGAGTGCATCTACACCGAAACGCTGGAGCTGCGGCCCGAGCATGTGCCGCGCAGCGATGGGCCGCACCACCACGAGACCGGCCGCGGCTGCGACGGCAAACACCAACAGTTGCAGGGGCACGGGCAGCCCGATCGCCGCGAAGCCCGATGTGATCAAGGCGGCGACGCCGAGCAGCCCCAACGCGGCGGTCAGCGTGAAGATCTCAACGACGCCCAACACCACCGCGATGATCAACCAGATAACCCATACATCCACAGCGTCGATCCTCCTGAACCGCGGTGCGAGATCCCCGCAGCGCGTGAGTGGCCGGACGGCTCGACCGGGCCCGCACCAGCTCTCCCCGACAGCTCTCCCCGATGATACGCCCAGAGCTCCGTTAAATCTGATTTTCGACCGTTTGACCGGCTTGGCGTCCCCTGTAGCCGCCATTCGGAGCCGAATCGCGATCGCCGAGGCCCCGGAAACCGCGATTCGGCTCCGAATGGCGGCTACAGGGGACGCGACAGATCCAGCCCGAGGTCGAGGGCTGGGGTGGAGTGGGTGAGGGCGCCTACCGCGAGGTAGCCCACCCCGGTTTCGGCGTAGGCCCGTGCTACGGCCAGGGTCAGGCCCCCGGAGGCCTCCAGCTCGGTACCCGAGCCCGCGGCACGGCGGACCGCCTCGGCGCATTGCGCAACCGTCATGTTGTCCAGCAGGACCAGCGACACCCCGGCGGCCAGCGCCTCGTCCAACTCGTCGAGAGTGCCGACCTCCACCTCGCAGGTCAGTTGGGGGGCATGCGCCCGGACGGCCGCGATGGCCGCGGTCACCGAACCGGCGGCAGCCACGTGGTTGTCCTTGACCAGCACCGCGTCCCCGAGACCCATCCGGTGGTTGACCCCGCCGCCGCAGCGCACCGCGTACTTCTGCAACGCTCGCAGCCCCGGGAGGGTCTTGCGGGAGTCCCGGATCGATGCGCTGGTGCCAGCGACCGCCTCCACCCAGGCCGCGGTGGCGGTGGCCACTCCGGAGAGGTGGCACAGCAGGTTGAGCGCGGTTCGCTCGGCGGTGAGCAGGCCGGCTACCGGGGCGCGCACGGCCAGTGCCACGTCCCCGGCGGCCAGCCGGTCGCAGTCCTGACGCCGGGCGATGATGTCGTACCAGCCAGCCCCGAGCACGGCGTCGAGCACGGCGAGGAACACCGGCAACCCGGCCAGCGTGCCGGATTGCCGCGCCGAGACGGTGGCTGCCGCGACAGCCCCGGTGGGTACGCAGGCCGCGGTAGTGGCGTCCGGGCCGTAGCGCAGGTCCTCCTCCAGCGCGGTGCTGATGACTCGGTGGACGTCGTCGACGTCCAGACCTGCGGCGGCCAAGGCGGCCGCGACCGGAGTCACGCCACCCCTCCCACCAGCATCGGCTGGGCGACTACCGGGGTGCCGGCGTCGTCGAGCACCACGGTGAGGCTGTGCCGCCAGCGCGCCGCGGTGCGCGGGTGATCGGTGCGGACGTGGCAGCCCCGGGTCTCGGTGCGGGCTGTCGCGGCAGCCAGCAGCGCGGCCGCAATCAGGGTGAGCCCGGCGTCCTCGGCGTCCCGGGCGGTCTGTACCGGCCGCCACGTGGTGGCGCCCACGACCGCCGAGGCAGCGACCAGCCCGGCAGCGTCGCGCCCGATGCCGGCGTGCGCGCTCATCGCCCGCTGCAGTGCGTCGCGATCAGCCACCGGGCGCACCTCGCGGGGCTCCAGTGGGGGGCCGGGGCGTGGGGGCATCGCGAGGTCGGCGGCCACTGCCTCCGCTGCCCGGGCGCCCACCACCAACCCTTCCAGCAGGCTGTTGGAGGCCAGCCGGTTCGCACCGTGCAGACCGGTCCGGGCCACCTCCCCTGCGGCGTAGAGCCCGGGCACTGTGGTCCGGCCGCGGGTGTCGGTGACCACGCCACCGCAGTGGTAGTGCGCAGCTGGGGCCACCGGAATCGGGGTCCGGCCCGGATCGATGCCGATCGCCGCGCAGGCCGCGTGCACCGTCGGGAAGCGACGCCGGAACTCCGCGCCGCCAAGACCGGTGGCGTCCAGTAGCACGTGGTCGGTACCCGTCGCGGCCATCCGGCTGGTGATCGCGGCGGCCACCACATCCCGCGGTGCGAGAGCACCGAGGGGGTGCGCGCCGGTCATCACCGGGGCGCCGGTGGTGTCCAGCAGCACCGCACCGGCGCCGCGGGTCGCCTCGGTGACCAGTGGCTGGCGGCCCCGCGAGCCCGGGCCGAGGTACAGCGCTGTCGGGTGGAACTGCACGAACTCCAGGTCAGCGGTCAGCGCCCCGGCCCGCAGCGCCAGCGCCAGCCCGTCGCCGGTGGCGACCTCTGGGTTGGTGCTGGCGGCGTAGAGCTGGCCCAGCCCTCCCGTGGCGAGCAGCACCGCCCGGGCGCGCAACACATCGCAACCGTCTCCGTCGCGCAGCAGCGCCAGCCCGGCCACCCGGCCGGCGCCATCGCGCAGTACCTCGGTGACCGGCTGACCCTCCAGCAGCGGCAGTTTCCCATCTCTGGCGGCGCCGGCCAGCGCCCGCTCGATCTCGGCTCCGGTGGCGTCACCGCCGGCGTGGATCACCCGGAAGGCCCGGTGCCCGCCCTCCCGGGTGCGTTCCAAGTCCCCAGCGCTGCCGTCGAACACAGCACCGCGGGCCCGCAACACACTGACCGCGGCCGGACCGGCGGTCAGGATCGCCCGGGCGGCGGCCTCGTCGCACAGCCCGGCCCCGGCTGCCAGCGTATCGGCGACGTGCGCGTCCACGCTGTCTCCGGTAACCGGCAGCACCACCGCGACACCGCCCTGCGCCCACCGAGTGTTGCCGTCCTCGACCGTGGTCTTGGTCACGGCCACCACCCGCAGGCCGAGCTCGGCGGCGCGCAACGCCGCGGTCAGCCCAGCGACGCCGGTGCCGACCACCGCGAGATCCGCGCTGACCTCCCAGGTGGTCACCCGTCGCCGCCCGGCCGGCCGATGGCGATCATGCGCTGCACGGCGCCCCGGGCCCGCTCGGCGATGTCAACCGGAACGTGCACCTCGTCAGTGCCTTCGCGTAGCGAGCGCAGCAGCGCCGCCGGGGTGATCATCTTCATGTACCGGCAGGAGGCCCGGTCGTTCACCGCCCGGAAGTCGACCTCGGGAGCCGCGCGTCGCAACTGGTGCAGCATGCCGACCTCAGTGGCGACCAGCACCCGGCGGGCGTCGGTCGAGCGGGCGGCGTCGAGCATCCCGCCGGTGGACAGGATCCGGACCCGCTCGGCGGGTACCGCACCCTCACCGGCCAGGTACAGGGCGCTGGTGGCGCAGCCACATTCCGGATGGATGTACAGCTCGGCGTCGGGTGCGGCGGCGGCCTTGGCGGCCAGCTCGGTGCCGTTGATCCCGGCGTGTACGTGGCACTCACCGGCCCAGATATGCAGGTTCGCACGGCCGGTCACGCGCCGGACATGCGCGCCGAGGAACTGATCAGGCAGGAACAGCACCGCACGGTCGGCCGGGATCGAGTCCACCACCTCGACGGCATTGGACGAGGTGCAGCAGATGTCCGTCTCGGCCTTCACCTCGGCGGTGGTGTTCACATAGGACACCACGACCGCGCCGGGGTGCTCGCCCTTCCAGTCCCGCAGCTGCTCGGCGTTGATGGAGTCGGCCAGCGAGCAGCCCGCCCGCGCGTCCGGGATGAGCACCGTCTTGTCCGGTGCGAGGATCTTCGCCGTCTCAGCCATGAAGTGCACGCCGCAGAAGACGATGGCGCGCGCTGCCGAGTCCGCCGCGATCCGGGACAGCGCCAGCGAATCCCCGACGTAGTCGGCGATGTCTTGGATCTCCGGCACCTGGTAGTTGTGCGCGAGCAGCACGGCGTCGCGCTGCCGGGCGAGCTGGCGCACCTCCTCCGACCAGGCCCGATCCGGCACCGGCCCGGGGTGGTCGGCGCGGGTCCGCTCCGGTACGGCAGTAGCAGCCATGTCGCCTCCTTCGTTGCTAGCACCCGCGCTGGCCCGCGCCCGAGTTTTCGCCTTACAATCGGAAACCGTGAATGATAACAGCGTCGGGCTCGCGGTGCACGAGGTTCTCGCGGCGGTGCTACAGGTCCGCGACGGCCAGCTGCAGGTGCTGCTGTGGCAACGCGGCATCGGGCCCGACGCCGGACGCTGGGCACTGCCGGGTGGCCGGCTCGGCGACCGCGAGGACGTGCAGGCCTCGGTGCTGCGCCAGCTCGCCGAGAAGGTGGACGTGCGCGAGGTGGCGCACGTGGAGCAGCTGGAGGTGTTCAGCGCGCCGGACCGGATGCCGCGGCGGCGCACCGTGGCCACCGCGTTCCTCGGGCTGGTGCCCTGCGTGGCCGATCCCGCGTTGCCATCCGACACGGCATGGCAGCCGGTGGCGGATGCCCTGCAGGGCTCACCGTGCACTGCGTTTGACCACGGCCCGATCGTGCGCCGCGCCCGGAATCGGCTACGCGCCAAGCTCTCCTACACCAATCTCGGGTTCGCGCTGGCACCACCGGAGTTCACCGTCTCAGCGTTGCGCGAGCTCTACTCCGCCGCGCTGGGCCACCGGGTGTCGGCGACCAACCTGCAGCGGGTGCTGGCCCGCCGTGGGGTGCTGTTGTCCACCGGCGACACCGCCGCACCAGGACCGTCGGGCGGCCGGCCCGCTGCGCTGTACCGCTTCGCCGAGCGCGGCATGCGGGTTACCGACCCATTCGCGGTGCTGCGACCACCAGAATCGCGGCACCCTGGCCCGTGCGCACTTACTCAACCAGCGGATCCGGGCGCAGCGCCGTAGCGTTATCTCGTGGCCGAGACACTCCCGCTGTTCCCGCTGGGCACAGTGCTACTGCCCGGGGCATCGCTTCCGCTGCACATCTTCGAGCCCCGTTACCGCCAGTTGACCGTCGACTTGGTGACCGGAGCCGTACCCGGCCGCAGCTTCGGCGTGATCGCGGTGAAGCAGTGTCTGGACTCCGTGGAGACGACCCACGACATCGGTTGCAGTGCGGTGCTGCGGGAGGCGCGCCGGCTCCCCGACGGTCGCTTCGACATCGTGACCCGCGGTGGGAAGCGGTTCCGGCTGCTCGACATCGACGAGAACTCGGCGCCCTATCTGGTCGGCAGTGTCGAGTGGGTGCCGGATGACGACCCGCCCGACGACGACGTGATACTGCTGCCGATGCTGGCCAGCTCGGCTCGGGAAGCCCACCGGCGGTACTGCTCCGCGGCGTGGCAGCATGGGGACTGGGACGAGCCTGCCGACGACGTCGACTCCGCAGCGCTCTCGCACCTGCTCGCCGCGGACTGCCTGCTCACCCTGGAGGACCGGCAGGCCTTGCTCGAGGAACGCGACCCCGCCGTTCGGCTTCGCCAGGTACGCACCATGCTCGTCCGCGAGGCAGTCTTTCTGCGGACGCTGCGCGCAGTGCCGGTCCCGCTGAACCAGTTCGCCGTGCAACCCAGCCGCAACTGACCCCGTGAGTGGCAAACACTGTTATGACACTCAATGGCACTCACGGCCCAGATCGTCGGAGCCGTTCCAGGCAGTTGTGATGCAGTAGGTGACGACCGCTCCGAAGGGCTGCGCGATGACCACCCAGCTCGACTCGAGCACGGGAGCGCGCGGGAACGCCAGGCCGGTGCTGGCCAGATCGGGATAGTGGGCAGCGGCCAGCCACAGCCCGACGCGCATCGCCAGCCACGCCGCGAGCAGCGAGCCGAGCATCGCGGCGACCAGCACCACCGGGCCTCGCCGCTGCCGCAGCAGCCACAGCGCCGCACCGGTGAGCACCCCGGCGGCCAGCCCGAGCAGCAGGAAGGTGGCCATGTCGTCGAAGCGGTGCTCGCTCTGCCCGACGATGGGCAGCACGCCACCCGGCCCGGTAGCACGGGCTACGATCTCCGGCGGCGCGAGCCGAGACCACAGCCAGCCCAGCGGCAGGCCCGACGCGGCCACCGCGCACAGCACGACCAGTGCGGGCACCAAGCCAGCCAGGATGGTCACACCCGGCTGAGACGTCGAGGACAGCTCACCCGACTGGGAAGCCGCCGGCGTCCGCTGCGCAGCGGTCATACCAGCCTCTGGTCGCGGTCTACCGCGCCATGCGCGCTGCACCGCGCCGACCAGCCCGACGGCGTCACCTGCACCATCATCCGGCGCGCGCACTGCGGGCAGAAGCGGGGCGGGTCGTAGTCGGCCCGCGCGTGGCAACCAGCGTGGTCGCCGTCGCCCTCGAGACGGCCGCAGCGCATGCAGTAAGTCACCGGGAAACCCCTATAGCGTCTCGTTCAGTGCCTTGATCGGCATGCGCAGCTCGGTGAGCATCGCCAGGTCGGCCTGCGCGGGCCGACCGAGGTTGGTGAGGTAATTGCCCACGATGATCGCGTTGATACCGCCGAGCATGCCACGTTCGGCACCCAGATCTCCGAGGGTGAGCTCACGGCCACCGGCGAAGCGCAGCACCGTGTGCGGCAGCGCAAGCCGGAACGCCGCGACGGTCCGCAGCGCGTCGATACCCTCGATCACGTCGTAGTCCTCGTACGGGGTGCCGGGCTGCGGGATGAGGAAGTTCATCGGCACCTCGTCGGGGGCCAGTGCGGCCAGCTGCGCGGCGAACTCGGCGCGCTGGGCCACCGTCTCCCCCAGGCCGATAATGCCGCCACAGCAGACCTCCATCCCGGCTTCGCGCACCATCCGCAGTGTCTCGAAACGCTCCTCCCAGGTGTGCGTGGTCACCACGGTCGGGAAATGTGAGCGTGCGGTCTCCAGGTTGTGGTTGTAGCGGTGCACGCCGATCGCGGCCAGCTCGTCCACCTGTTCCTGGGTGAGCATCCCCAGCGAGCAGGCGACGTTGATCTGCGCGGTTTCCGGTTCCGCGCGGATCGCCTCGATGCCGCCCCTCACCTGGGACATCAGCCGGCGGTCCGGCCCGCGCACCGCGGCGACGATGCAGAACTCGGTCGCGCCCGTGGCGGCGGTCTGCTTGGCGGCCTCGACCAGCCCGGGGATGTCCAGCCACACCGCGCGCACCGGTGAGGTGAACTGGCCGGACTGCGAGCAGAAGTGACAGTCCTCCGGGCAGCCGCCGGTCTTCACGCTGACGATGCCCTCGACCTCGACCTCCGGGCCACACCAGCGCATCCGCACCTCATGGGCCAGCGCAAGCAGCTCGTCCAACCGGTCGTCTGGCAGCTGCAGCACCTCGAGGACCTGCGGCTCCGAGAGCCCAATTCCCTGCTCGAGCACCTGGTCTCGGGCGACGGCCAGCATGTCGACCTGCGGCCGGGTCACGGGTTGCTCCTCTCGACGGGGGGCTGCCCGGCCAGTCTGCCTCATGCGCTACGAGGTAGACGCGATCACCACAAGCAGACCGCGGTCGCCCCCGCAGCTGGGCATGGGCCTGCATTCCGCCCCAGGCGGTCGCGACACTCGCGCTGTAAGGGAGCACAACGACCCGCGATAGGAATGCTTGCATCCCGGCCATCCGCTGCGATCCCCACCGCCGGATAAGAATCCACTTCCGCGGCTCGCCCACGGTCACGAACGTGACGGCGTGCCTACCCTCCGAGTCAGTGATCGTCACTTCTGGCATCCGCAGGGCGATGGTGACCGGCCCCTTGCCGCGTCCACCGTGATCGGTCTAACCGTCCAGATATGACGACGCCGCACGACATCGCCCTGCTCAGACTCGCAGCGCGGCCGACGTCAAGACGGGACTCGCCATCGCAAGACCCCAGCTTGAACGTATCGAGGTCGACGGCGTCGAGTACTTGATGCACCCGGAGACACCAGCCCTGCTCGACTCGTGCCGAAGCCGCGCGAAGGGGACCTTCCTGCTCCCCGGCTTCGACGAATACATGCTGGGCTACCAGGACCGCGGCGCGGCGCTGCCCGCCGAGTTCGCCCAGCGCGTCGTCCCCGGTAATAACGGCATGTTCCAGCCGACCCGTCATCGTCGACGGCAAGGTCATCGGCACCTGGAAAAGAAACCGGTCGCGGCGCCAAGCAGGCCGTGGTCGCCACACCGTTCGCCTCATTCTCGAGCACGGTTCAAGACGAACTTCCACGGTTGTACGACGACCTTCCGTAGACGGTCCCGAACCCGCGATCTGCTGGGGCATCTCGGACCGGCGAGACGGATCACACCCGACAACGTGAACCGCTATTCGGCTCCGAATGGCGCCCGGCGGCGGCTGTGAACCGCTATTCGGCTCCGAATTGCGGTGACCACGACCCGCTCGGTTGTCGCACAGAGGCCGTCACGCGACAGGGAGCGCTCGCCAGTCGCTGCGAAGTACGGGTGATCGGCGACCGGCAGCAGCCCCATTTGAGACTCCAGGCGGCGCGTAGCGCCTTCGGCGTTGGCTCCGAATGGCGACCCACCGAAGCTGGTCTCGAGATCAGATACGGGGCCGGACGGATTTTCGGTGTCGGGTTGATTTAGTCAAGCTCACGCAGGGACCTGCGGTCATGATCAGCAGGACGCCGCCACCGCTGCGAAAGTCCGGTCACCGAAGCGACCGGCCGTGCCACCCAAAGGTGGCTGGTCAGACACGGCGAGGCTTATGCGAAACGTATCTCGAAGAAGTGGAGTGATCGCACGCCAGTAGTCGGTGTGCATGCACCGCCAGGTTTTGAAGAGAGCGATATCGCGTTCGACACGTAGCGGATCTTGCTGATCGCGGTGTTGAACTCTTTCTGTCATTCGACGAGCTTCCCGCCGGGATCGCCAGGCTTGCAACCTCACTGGACCCAATGATCCCGGACGAACGCCTCCCCCGGTACCGACGAGTCGCACTGGCTAACATTGCAAGCACGGCGACATAGAACTAACGATCTTCGGGCGAGTCAGCGGAACCGAGGTTTCTTCATCAGCGCCTCACTTTCGAGCTTGTGCACCCGCTCGTCGTGGCCGATCTGCCGAAACACGTCCCCGAGTGAGGCGAAGTGGCCGAACTCGTCAGCGAACGAGGATTCGAATGGTGCGCTGTCCCAGTCAGGGTTTTCGGCGACCATGGTCATGTATTCGTGCTCTGCGTGGTCTTCGAAGTCTGCATTGAGACGATACGACCAGCTCGGGTTCACCACGAAGAGCAACCATGACAACTGATAATAGACGAATGCGATCGCCTGCGGTAACCAGAAGAACTTGATCTGCGACTGTCGCTGGCCGGACCTGGCGATCATCTCTTCGATGATGAGCAGGTGATACATCTCATTGTCTTGCTGCGCGCGGGACGTGGCAACACGCTCGTGTATGCGCCGGGCCATACCTGTGTCCTCATGCACATGGGTGATGGCGATGAAGGCGACCTGTTCCCAGGCCATGTAAGGAACGCGGGCGATCAACTCGAGGACCTTGAACTTGCCCAGCGTGAGAGGCTTGCCGTACACCATGTCGAGCGACTTGAACAGGACCCGCGCGGCAATTCCGTACTGGCGCCGAGGCCCCTCCAGGGTCTCGGCCTGGGCCCGTCGCAGCTCCTCGTGCGTGAGCCGAGGCGGTCGCCCAGGCACGGCCGCGCTCGTTGTCCCCTCGTCAGCCATCGCAGTCCTCCCATGCCACCCTGGCCCGAACCGCTGAATCCGTTCGACCTCAAACGTTGGAAGCAGGCTAACGGGTTTGCAGCAGGGACGTCACCGGATCATCGGGCGGGGGCGACCGCCTCGATGTTGGCGATAGTGAAGTCGCGTTGGGCGTTGCGGAGGTGGCACCAGGAGTCGAGCCATTTGCCGTAGAGCTGTTGTGGTCGGATTTCTCGGGTGCTGCGGCTGCCGTTGTTGTCGCGGTAGACGATGAGCACGTCGTTGTGGTGGTCCACGGCATCGGACAGCAGCTCCAACTCGGCGTCGTCGAGGTGACAGTTGAGCTGCGCCAGCAGCGCGAAAGTGCCCGAGTCCGCAGGGGCCCACAAGGTTTCGCCGTGCGGGTCGGTAGCCAGCCGCCGAGCCAGCTCGGTGGCGGAGAGAACGGATCGCGGTTTCGCGATGATCGGGTGATCGAGGGCAGGTGCCTGGTGGTCTTCACGGGCTTCGACGATCACCGTGCCCTGGGCATCCTCAGCCATCGGGGACAGGCCGACCTCGCGCAGCCGTTTCAGAACGTCGTCGAGGTTGTTGGGACTGGACAGCACGGTAGCGGCGAGCCGGCTGAAATGGAGCTTGTTGAGAGATCGGGTGTGCAGGATCTCGGTGATCAGAGCGTCGTCGGCGATGACGCATGAGCGCATGCCACGCACCCGAACCTGTCCGTGCCGGCGGGCAGAGTCGGTGATCAGATATTCCAGCGGCTGGGGAACGGCGCGGTCCGAGATAGTGGCCAGCTCGGTGAGCAGATCCTGGGCAGTCCACCCGGCGTCGAGTGCGGCCCGGATGCTCGCCGGGGTGAACCGCCAGGTTCGGGCAGCCCCGTGGGTCTCGGCGATGGCCGATTCCGTCAGTAGCCGCGCCACGGCCGCACTCGGCTGGCCGGAGACCACCGCGGTGAGGTCCGATTGCAGGATCACGCTGCACGAGGCTTCCAGGAGCAGTGCGGCGCATCGCCGGGTCAGTTCGTCCACCGCATCTTCCGGCACGGTCCCGGTCACGGCCAGCAGATGCTCTCCGAGTTCGGACACCATGTCGGTGGCGATCACCCCGAGCAGTTCGGCTTCGCGGACGGCGGCGGCCACCTTGTCGCCACGTCGCCCGGCGTCGTAGCCGTGCAAGGGGAAAAACCAGTCGATCTCCTTGCCCGCCGCGCGCACCGACACACCCGAACGGGCGGCTGACAGCAGAGCGCGCCGCAGCAGCCCAGCGGCCGACGCCAGCGGCAAGGGCGGTGGATGTTCCTTGTCCCCTTGGGTTTCCCGGCTGGTCGGTGCGTGCTCGAGCGAGAACCACGCGTCGACCAGCACCGCCCACCGCCGGCCTGGTTCTGCGCCGCGCCATCCTGCATAGGAGTGCGTCGGTGCGTACCCGGCGTCGGCTCGACCCAGCAAGCCGGCCGCATACGCCACATCGATCCACAACAGGAGAACGTCGTCGGCGACCGACAGCCGCTTGGCCAGCCGCGCCCGTTCCCGAGGCCCAACCCCTCCTTTCTTCAACGCCGCGATCGGCGTCGCACCAGCCTCGTCGAGCAGTGTCGTCATTCCCCGAAGTGCCTCTTGGGTGGCAGCCTGGGCGGCCCGGCGCAACGCCGCCTCATCCGCATCGGCTGGCGGAATGTCCGGTCGGCCGGTCAGCGTGAGCTCACGCTCGGCCAGCCAACCGGCGACCGCCACCTCTCTGGGCAGTTCGGGCTGGTGGTTGACGCGCAGCAGCAGACCGGCCGAGATCAGCAACTCGGTCGGATCACGATCACCGGCACCGGGCGGCCGGGAACGGCCGTAGCCCGAGTATCCGGGGTAATAGTGGCCCTGATAGCCACGCCGGAACTCCCCGAGCCGTTCCTTGGCCGGTTCCGGCAGCCCAGCGATCACCTTGGCCAGCAAGGGCAGATCCGCCATCAGCTCGGACAACCGCGCCGCCGATTCCGTCTTACGCAGGCCATCCGTCGCGCCGCCGAACGCGCCGACCGCCGCGCGCAAGTCCTCGGCGAGCACCGTTGGCGCGATCTTCGCCACCGGCCGACCGCCACCGATCTGCGCCAGCCAGTGCGCCGCCAGCCGTTCCGGCAGGCGCAGTACCCCGGCGCTATCCCAGGCCAGCCCCCGCGCGGACAGCTCGGCCACCGCGGCACGCACCAGTGGCTCCGGGGCATCCAGCAGCCGCACCAGATCCGGCATCGTCGCCGACGCACCGAGCGCGACGACGGCCTGCCCGACCATGACCGTGTCCCGGTTCACCGTGCGCAACGCGCCGACCAGCGAATCCGCGCCGTCCAGCCGCTGGGCGAGCTGACTGAAATTACGCGGTACCGGCTGCACCAGGACATCCGGACGCGCTTGGAGCATCGCGGTCAACGACGCCTCGTCCAGACCGGACAGGTAGTCAGCAAATGATCTTGCGCTCACGCCCGTCATTCTGCCGTCGGGCCACTCCGGGGTTCGAACCGGTGGTGACCCACATCCCGGTCCTGGTCATCCGGGCAGTGCGCGGGCGAGGAGCTCCTCGGTGATCCGCCAGGCTCGCCTGGCCGCCGCTGCGCTGTGTGGCTACCAGCGGCCTGCATAGAGGCTCGGGCGTGTGCCTGTCGGTGCCGCGGCCCGTGAACTAGACGAGAGCGACGTCTGGCGGGACTGAAATGTCGCTGGCGTCGAGTTCACGCGAGCCACACCAGGTCACCAACACCAAGCCTGACGGTCCTGCATCCAGGAGCACCACAACGACACTCACAGAGTTCACGGGCCGTACCCCGGGCACGCCAGCCAGGGAACACGCCTGGTCGGGATGGGGCGACGCCCGGTTGGTAGCTATCCTGGCAGGTTGTGGGAAATGAGGTGCTTGCGTTGGCTCGACTCGCCTCGGGCTCGGAATTGCCCACCCTGCGAGGAGCCGTCTCACCGGCCCTGATCGTATTGCTCTTGCTGCTGGTGATGGGCGCCCTCGGCTCGTGCTCTGCGGGCAACGAACAGGCGGCCGGCCTGCCGCCAGAGACCATCGCGCGACCGGACCGCCTGACAATGGTCCAGACACAGATCGCCGCCCGAGGGGTGAACGATCCACGGGTCCTCAATGCGATGCGAGCCGTCCCGCGCCACGAATTCGTCCCGCGCGAGCAGGTGGACCGAGCCTACGAGGACCGGGCCCTGCCCATCGGCGAGGGGCAGACGATCAGCCAGCCATACACCGTCGCCCTCATGACCGAGTTGCTCGACGTGCAGGCCGGCGACGCCGTCCTCGAGATCGGTACCGGCTCCGGGTACCAGGCGGCAGTCGCCGCCGAGCTGGCCGACCGGGTCTACACGGTGGAGATCCTCCCGGAGCTCGCGCGGCGCGCGGCGGGGACGCTCGACCGGCTCGGCTATGCACGTGTCGAGACGAAAAACGCGGACGGGTACTTCGGATGGGCCGAGCACGGCCCCTACGACGGCATCATCGTCACGGCGGCCCCCGACCACATCCCCGCCCCGCTGGTGTCACAGCTGAGAGAGGGTGGCCGCATGGTGATCCCGGTCGGTCCGCCGGGGAGCTACCAGACGCTGTGGCGGCTTACCAAGCAGCAGGGCAAGGTGGTCTCCGAGAACATCACCGACGTGGCATTTGTTCCGCTGACCCGGCAGCCGTGACGGCTGTGTCCGTCTCGGTGGCGCCGATGCGCGGACCGCTGCGGGCAGCCAACAAGGCGACCGCGTAGGCGAGCGCAGCACAGCCGAACACGACCTCGAAGCCCCACGACAGGGCGATCATCGCAGCCAGGATGGCACTCACCACGGACGTGAACCCGTTCACCCCCCAGGCCAGCGGCAACCGGTTGGGTATGGCGGCGCCCAGCGCCACCAGACCGCGAGGGAATCCGATCCCCATCAGGAATCCAAGCGGGGCGAGCAACAGCAGCGTGATCCCGATGCGCATCCCCAAGCCCCAACCGAGAGACGCCGGAAGAACCGCCGATAACACCACCGGGTATAGCGCCACGGCAGCCACGAGCGCGGCCAGCGCGCCGCGCCAGGGTATCCGGGCCGACACCATGCTCCCGAGGCCCGAGGAGGCAAGCAGTCCGAAGACCACGATGGCGAACGACCGGGCGGGATGGTCCAGGAACAGCACGAAGCGCTGCACGAGGGCCACCTCGACGAGCAGAAATCCGAATCCCAGCGCCGCGAAGTACACCATCGGCGGGGCACGGCTGCTGCGCTGCGCTCGGTTCGGGTCTCGCCGTCGGATGGCGGCGGCCGGCACGAGGAGCAGTGCCAGCGACAGTCCCGTTGTCAGCACGAGTAGTGCCACCAGGATGAGATACCCGCTCCCCCCGAACGGCTGCCAGGTCCTGCCGAGCAGGGCGATGACAGTCGCCGTCTGCTCCCACTTGAAGAAGTGAAAGAAGAACGGCTGCGTGTCGCGCGGTGGCGTTACGTCGTAGGAGTATCGGTCGTAGAGGGCCTGCTCGTCGGACAGAAGATCCTGGAAGGACTCGTGGTAGCGATCCCGGCGCAGCACGTTGGCGACGTTTGCTTCCCCGGGTTGGATTCCCGGATACCAGACGAAGTCGAACTGGCGCTCCCGGACGAAGCCCTTCGCCAATTCGATCTCCGGTTGGGTGAACGGTTCCTGCTTCGCCAGGATCAGCATTGTCGAAAACGACCGGATAGCGATGATCCTGGTGGCTGGGCTCTTCCCGGCACGTCGCAGGGCATCCACCACCAGCGCTGCGGCGCGCAGTTCCTCGGTCGGAGGCAGCTGCAGCCACCGGTGGACGACCAGCAGGCCCCCAGGCGCCAGGTGCCCAAGGTAGGCGTCGAACGCGTCGGCGGTCAGCGGGTAGGTCTCCGAGAGGGAGAAGGCCCCGGCCGTCACTGCGCGGCGGTTCTCCGACAGGGCCAGCGTGACGAGGTCGAACCCCTCCTGCGGGCGTGACAGGTACCCACGCGGGTTCGACACGACGAGCTCGACGCGCGGATCCGCATAGACTCCGCCGGCCCGGGACGACAGGTCCGACGTGAGGAGCTCCGCGAGGAGGCGGTTGTTCTCCACCGCGACGACCGAGTGCGCACCGAGCTCCAGGGCCGACAGCACCTCCAGCCCCCCGCCCGGCTCCAGGACCAGGGTCCGGGACGCCGGCCGCAGGCGATGCGCCAGTGAGGTGGGCAGGCCGTCGACGAAGCCGGCGGTCAGGCCCTCCCGTGCGGTGAGCGGGAGCACGATCTCGCCGTCGAGGACCACGGCGCTCTGCTCGGGCAGGCGTCCCTGGTACTGGAGCGTCAACCCGGGAGCGGAATGAATGGCGGAGCTCGAAACGACGTCGATCCGCGCAGCCGCGCTGGATCTGCGCTCCAGCACCTGGGCGTCCGGAACACTTTCCAGCTGGGACAACGGCTTGTAGGGCGAGAGCCGGATCTCGAACCAGGAAGGCGTCTGCCACAAGAGCACGAGGACCAGGCCTGCGGCCGTCAACCCGACGAACCGGTCCGCCTGGCCTGCGCAGCCGGCGGGCGTCCCGGTCTGCGGCCGTGCGCACGCGAACGCGCAGGAACCGAGAGCGGCCGTCAGCCCGGCCAGCAGGACGGCCACGGTAGGGTCCGCCCGATCCAAAGCAACGAGAGCGGTCACCGCCCCGGCCGCCGAACCTGCCAGCACCGCCCCGTACAGGCCAGAGGCCCGCGCCGGCCACCTCGTTAGCGGCAAACCGAGAACCAACCCGGCGAGCAGGAACGCAACGGCGTAACAGAGCAGATATGCAGCCAGCAGTGCAAGCTGGCTCGGCTCCCAGCCCACCCGGTAGGGATCGAACGGGATCAGGTTCGAGACGGCATAGCCTGATACCAGAGCAAGCGACGCAGCTGCTGCCAGACGAGCCAGGAGCGTGGGGCGCAACGTCTGGCGTGGCGGTGAACGAAGCCCGAGCAGGGTACCGCTCGCCCCTAACCCCAGGAGCCCGAGGCTCATTGCCAGAAAGGCGAAATGGTAACCGTAAGCGATGGAAAAGATCCGGGTCAGAGCGACTTCGTACAGGAGAGTCGCCGCCGCTACCGATCCCACTCCCAGATAGACGAGCACGCGTTATCTCCTGGAAGCGCCGCTGCCGCCTGGTTCGATCTTCCCATGCTCCTCGGTCTGGAACCGCCAAAACGACGTCCACCGTACCTCACTTGAATGAGCGTTTCCCCGGACGGCACCGTCGACCGCGATCCGGACCCGGGCAGGTTGGTGCCGAGCACGAGCGGGAACCGGAGCCCTATCTACCGCACTCACGAGGCGCTGTCACGACACGAGGAGTATCAACGGGCGCCATCGGCGCCTCTTCAGCGTCGGACAGTCCGTGTCATCTCATGAGAGGACGACCGCTCATGCCCCGCCTACGATGGAGGACCCCGACAACCTGGGTGGTGACAACGACTCGCCGATCCCGGCGGCCTACACCTACTTCGCCCAGTTCGTCGACCACGACATCACCTTCGAGGTCCAACCGGCCGACCTTCCCCCTTCGGCCTCGGGAGACATGGCGCATCTGCTGGCCGACGACATGGCGCCGCTGTCCCTGCAGGAGATCCAGAATGCGATCCGGAACTTCCGGACCGCGACGCTCGACCTGGACAGCCTCTATGGCCTGCCGGCACCACGTGACCCGGCCAACGGCGCCAAGATGCTCCTCGGCCACGTCTTTCCCCTCGACGGGCAGGAGAAGCCGGAACTGCGGCCGCCGGGAAAGGGCGATGACAACGACCTGCCCCGCGAGCCCCGCAGTGACAACATCCTGCACGACCGCGCTGCATTGATCGGGGACCCGCGCAACGACGAGAACCTGATCATCGCGCAGCTGCACCTGGCCTTCCTCAAGGCCCATAACCGGCTGGTGGACGAGGGCCGGACCTTCGAGGAGGCGCGACGTGTGCTGCGCCAGCACTACCAGTACATCGTGGTCCAGGACTTCCTCAAGCGGGTCGCCGACCCCACGACTGTCGACGGCATCCTGCAGTACGGCAACCGCTGGTACAACGCGCTGGCCGAGCCGTTCTTCATGCCGTTGGAGTTCGCCGTCGCGGCATACCGCTTCGGGCACACCATGGTGCGCGCCCGCTACGACTTCAACCTCAACTTCAACCTCAACAGTCCCGACGATCAACAGGCGGACCTCGAGGCGTTGTTCACCTTCACCGCACTGAGCGGGGAAATCGCCGGGCTCGACACCCTCCCCGACAACTGGATCATCGAGTGGGAGAACATCATCGGGGATAGCCCGAACCTCGGCGGCAAGGCTCGACGTTTCGACACTCAGCTCGCCACAATCGACGGTAAGGCCCTGTTCAACCTGCAGACTCCCGACGGCAAGCCCGAGCCGGGGCTCGCAGCCCACCTCTCTGTCCGTAACCTGCTGCGTGGCTACCGTATGCGCATGCCCACCGGGCAGGCAGTCGCGACTTTCCTCGGCCTACCAGCCCTCACACACGAGCAGCTGCGGGCGACGTCCGCGAACACGACGCAGGAACAGGTGCTGCGGGACGGCGGGTTCCTGGACCGCACACCGCTCTGGTACTACGTGCTGGCCGAGGCCAAGCACCACGGCGGTGAGCGCCTCGGTCCCGTCGGCAGCACGATCGTCGCCGAGGTACTGATCGGCCTGGTGCGCCGCAGCGACGGCTCGATCCTGCGCACCCCGGGTTGGGCGCCGTCGCTGCCTGCTGCCACGCCCGGCCACTTCGAGCTGGCCGATCTGCTGCGCTTCGCCGGAGTCCTGCCCGCCGGCCCGCAAGTACCAACGAACTGACCCGCTCGCGGTCATTGGCAGAGGCTGATCGCCGCCGGGGCGTCACGTTGCCGGGGGTGAGCTCCCGACGAGGTAGCGAAACGTGTTATCCAGCCGGTAGCCGCCGCTCGGTGTCCGGTAGCCGGCCAGCCCCCCCAGCACGGCCCGGCGCACGGTGGCGGGACTCGCGACGCGTAGCGCTCGTCGTCCGAGGCCGGAGCCGAGGAGCTCGCTCAGCAACGTGTCTTCGTCGGGATACCGGAACGGGCAGACGACCTCATCGACCTCCGTCACGGCGAGCCCAGCCAACGTGGCCAACCGCTCGAGCCGGCCCTCAGCTGACAGCGGCGGGGGCTGGATGCCCTCGCCGCGGCCGGCGGGGTGGGACAGCAGGCCGGACAGGGCGCGCCCGAAGGCCCGGATGTCGCAGTTCTCTTCGTTGCCCCAGATCGTGATCACCACCGGCGCGCCGGGACGCGCGACCCGGGCGGCCTCGCGCAGCGCCGTCAGCGGGTTCGTGACGTGCATGATCGATTGCACGCAGATCACGACGTCGAACCTGGCAGCCGGGTAGGGCAGCGCCAGGATGTCACCGACCTCGAAGGCACCCTCGGGCACCAGCGCGGCAGCCTGCTCGATCTGCCTCGCGTCCCCGTCGATCCCGGTGACTTGCGCGCCACGGTCCGCGGCGATCCGGCACAGCAGCCCGGCTCCGCACCCCAGGTCGAGCAACGAGGTTCCCCGACCGACACCTGCCCGGTGCAGGACCCGCTCGTAGAGCGGCGTACCCCAATTCTGCGGTCCCGTGTCCACAGGTCGTCAACCTAACGCTGCTCGGTGCAGCCTCGGTAGGTCGCCATTCGGAGCCGAATAGCGGTTCACGGCCGCCGTGGGTCGCCATTCGGAGCCGAATAGCGGTTCACGTCGGCACGGGGTCCGCAAGCGACTGGACACCAGCTGCATTGCCGGATAGACATGGCCCACAGGTACCGGACGTTCGGATGCGCAACGCCGGACGGGAGCATGGTGGCCGAACGTCCGAGATCGCGGCCACATCCGACCGCGCACGAAGGCAGAGGAGCCCTCGGTGATCTTCATCGTCGTCAAGTTCACGATTCGTCCCGACAAGGCCGACGAGTGGCCCTCGCTCGTCGACGAGTTCACCCAGGCCACTCGGGCAGAAGAGGGCAACCTCTTCTTCGAATGGTCGAGGAGCGTCGACACACCCAACCAGTTCGTCCTGATCGAGGCATTCGCGGACAGCACAGCAGGCGGGGTGCATGTGAACTCCGACCATTTCAAGAACTTCATCACGTGGGTTCCCGGAGTGATCGTGACGAAGCCGGAGATCGTCAACGTCGAGGTGCCCGGCGACGGGTGGGGGCAGATGGCCGAGCTGACGCCGGCCACCGCTTCTTAGCACGTCTGCGCGCCGGATCGGTCAGGTTCGGGTCGGGGGCTCGCGCGGCACCCGGATTCCGTACTCGCGGATCTTGCGGTAAATCGTGGCGCGGGACATGCCGAGCTGCTGGGCAGCGCGGACCTTGTTGCCGTCGACGTCGAGCAGGGCCTGCACGATCGCATCGCACTCGATCGACTCGAGCGGGGTGAGCACCCGGCGCGTGCTCGCCCGGCACTCCGGCGGCAGGTCGGCCACCGTGATCACGCCCGTCCGGCGGTTCGCGACGATCTTGCGCATGTTCTGGTAGAGCTGCGCGATGTTCCCCGCCCACCGGTTGCGCATCAGCACGCGCATCGCCTCGGCCGAGCAGGACAGCGAGCCACCCTTGGTCAGCCGGGAGATCATGAACGGTACGAGCTCGCGCAGGTCTTCGATGTGGTGGCGCAACGGCGGGATCTGCAGCGACCGGGGGAAGCAGCGAAGCAGCCGGGCGAGGTCGCCGTCGTCGTCCGGAAGTTGGCGGCCGCAGGTCGCCACCACCCACGGCCGATCGATGTCGGTCGATTCGCGATGCGGCTCGAGCACGTCATACAGCGCCCGCAGGGTCTCGCCGGGTAGCTGGTCGATATGGGTCAGGATGATCGTCGCGGTGCTGCCGTCGATCTCCTCCGCGACCTCGTCCACCCACCGCACGGAGTCGCTTGTCGGGGCCACCTCGACACCGTCGAACACCCGCACGTGTCCGGCCGGTGAACGGAGCTGGTGCGTGCCGCGGGCGATCGCCAGCTTGCCCACGCCAGGCTCACCCTCCAGCACCAGCCACTCCCCCGATTGGAAGTGCCGGTCGACCTCCCGGCAGCACTTGGTCCACAGCGCCCCGGAACCCACTACTGCCGGCAGGGTCACCGCAGGCTGCCTGACCTCGTGACCGCCGCCGGCGGCGGTCGGCTGGGTCAGCTGAACCTGCACGATCCCGCCGGTAACCGAGCGGTCCTCCCAGCTGGGCCTGCACAGCACCCGCGCCGTGGCACCGCTGGGCAGATCGAGGATCAGCAGCTGCCGGCCGCCGGAACTCAGCGCCTCGGTGGCTTGCGCGAGCAGGATCTGCTGGTCTCCGGGGTCGAGGATCTCGCGGGCCCGATCGTTCATCATCAGCATGTCGTTGCTGATCGCCAGTACGGCGCCGTGACCGCGCCGGCACGTCATGAGGTAGTCGTGCAGCAAGGCCAGCTCGTGGCGGCCGGAGTGCTCGAACAGAGCCTCTTCGATCCGCTTCGCGGCCGTCGTGGCGGCCGCCACCATCATCGGGTTCGCGTCCGCTCGCCAGCAGGTCAGGTCGATGATGCCGACCAGCTTGCCGGTCACCGGGTGGTGGATGGGTGCGCCGGCGCAGGCCAGGTCCTCGAGGTGCTCGACGTAGTGCTCGTGCCCGAACACCTCGGCCGGGCCGCGTCCCTCCAGCGCGGTGCCGATCCCGTTCGTTCCGACGTGCTGCTCGGAGTAGCTGAACCCGACGTCGAGTTTGACCCGGTCCAGATGTGCGCGGAGGGCAGAGTCGCCGGTGCGCCTGTCCAACACGACACCATGGGCGTCGGTCAGAACGATGCAGACCGGTTCGCCGGCGAGCTGGTCTGCAAGGTCACCGATGACGTTACCGGCGCTGCGCGTGAGCTGGGTGTCCCGGTTCGGGTTGGGGTCGTAAGGCAGGTCGAAATGATCCGCCGGCACCTTCCAGTCCCGGGACCGGGTCCAGGACGCCATGATGGCGTCACGCACGACGCCAGGTTTCACAGGCTCTGCGGTCAGGAAATGTTCCCGCGCGCTAGCCAGGTGCGGGCTAGCGCCCGTCGGGTCGCTGGTTGCGGCTCCCCGTCGGTCGCCTAGCGGGTGCGCTTCGACCACAAGTCGCCCCTTCGGAACCCCGATGATCCGCGGTGGCGGCACCATACCGCCGTCGGCAACTCGCCATCATCGTACCGCCCGGGGCGACCCTAGTAGGTAGTGCACAAACGAGCCAATGTCTCATGTTGAGACTTCCCACGCGCGCACCGGGGTGTGTGATCCAAGACACGGGTACGCACCGGCCCATCCCGGCGGGTGCTCGACGTGCCTGCTCCGCCGGCGGGTGCGGGCGGGAGCGTGAGGAGGTCACGGAGATGAGGCGGCCTCGATGAGTGATCCCGAACCGTCCGCAGCCGAGACGTTCAACCCGTGGAGCGTCGTCAACGTGGTGTTCCACCACCTGGCTGCGAAGGGTTTGCACCCCGTTCTCGGCGAGGCAGGGGACCCGGCGCGACCGGCAGCCGAGCTGCTACGAGCGCTCGGTATCGAGCCCGGCTCGGAACGGTCCGGGCACACCAGGCAGGACATCAGTCAGCAACTGGCCGATTTGCGAACGACCGTGCTCGGCGAGCGCCCGTGACCCGATCTCGGCACCTGACCAGCACGGACGTTGGAGGGAGCAGGCACTTAACTGATCTTGATTCGTCTCATGTTGAGACCACCGGCCAGTCCGGCGTGAGGTGTGATTCCGCAAGTGATCGACGCTGACGGCTAACGCCGCAGCCGAGTGCGAGTACACGGGTGAGGGAGTGTGACCATGAGTCGCCAGAGCGTGGCAAAGGCTCACCAGAAGATCCAGGAACTGTCCTGGGAACCTATGTATCACACGCCGTACCAGAAGTACGGGACCGACTACACCTTCCAGAAGGCGCAGAAGAGGGACCCGCTCAAGCAGGTTCTGCGGTCGTACTTCCCCATGCAGGAGGAGAAGGACCACCGCGTCTACGGGGCCTCCGACGGCGCGATCCGCGGCAATATGTTCCGCCAGGTGCAGGAGCGCTGGCTGGAGTGGCAGAAACTGTTCCTGTCCATCATCCCGCTGCCTGAGATCTCGGCGGCCCGGTCCATGCCGATGCTGTTCCACACGGTGCCCAACCCGGAGCTGCACAACGGCCAGGCCATCCAGATGATCGACGAGGTCAGGCATTCGACGATCCAGCAGAACCTCAAGCGCCTGTACATGAACAACTACATCGACCCGGCAGGTTTCAACTCGAGCCTGCGCAACTTCCACAACGACTACTGCGGCACGATCGGCCGGCAGTTCGCCGAGGGCTTCATCACCGGTGACGCCATCACTGCGGCGAGCATCTACCTGACGATCGTCGCCGAGACCGCGTTCACGAACACGCTGTTCGTCGCCATGCCCGCCGAGGCGGCAGCCAATGGCGACTACCTGCTGCCGACCGTGTTCCACTCGGTGCAGTCCGACGAGTCGCGGCACATCAGCAACGGGTACGCCACCCTGCTGATGGCCCTGTCCGACGAGGGCAACCACCAGCTGCTCGAGCGCGACCTGCGGTACGCCTGGTGGAACAACCACCGGGTCGTCGACGCGGCGATCGGCACCTTTATCGAGTACGGCACGAAGGACCGCCGCAAGGAGCGGGAGAGCTACGCCGAGATGTGGCGGCGGTGGATCTACGACGACTATTACCGGAGCTACCTGGTACCGCTCGAGAAGTACGGGCTGGTGATCCCGCACGACCTCATCGAAGAAGCCTGGAACCAGATTTGGAACAAGGGCTACGTCCACGAGGTCGCGCAGTTCTTCGCCACCGGTTGGCTCGCCAACTACTGGCGCATCGACGGGATGACCGACGAGGACTTCGAGTGGTTCGAGTACAAGTACCCGGGCTGGTACGACAGGTACGGCAAGTGGTGGGAGAACTACAACCGGCTGTCCCTGCCGAACGGCCACCACCCGATCGTGGCCGAGAACGTCGACTACGTGTACCCGCACCGCTGCTGGGTCTGCATGGTTCCGTGCCTGGTGCGCGAGGACATGGTCATGGACAAGGTCGACGGGCAGTGGCGCACCTACTGCCATGAGATGTGCGCGTGGACCGACAAGACCGCGTTCCGGCCGACCTTCATGGGTCGGGAGACCCCGAACATGGGCCGCCTCACCGGCAAACGCGAGTGGGAGACGCTCTATCACGGCTGGAACTGGGCCGACGTCGTCAGCGACATGGGCTTCGTCCGCGACGACGGCAAGACCATGACGGCACAACCGCATCTGAACCTCGATCCCAAGAAGATGTGGACGCTGGATCACATGCGGCGCATTGGCAACCTGTTGAGCCCGAACGTGCTCCTCAACGAGATGTCAGACGACGAGCGGCAGGCCTTCCACGCCGACTACGTGCGTCAGGGTCCGGCCGGCCGGCCGGCGCCAGCGGCTGGCTAGCGCGGCCGCCGCGCCGAGCTGACACCAGTCATGACCGACAAGCACGTCGTCCGGTTCGAGCCGGTCGGCATCGAGATCGAGGTCGACGAGGACCAGACGATCTTGCGTGCCGCCTTCGAGCAAGGCGTCATGCTCATGCACGGATGCAAGGAGGGCCAGTGCGCCTCCTGCAAGTCGTTCGTGCTGGAGGGCGACGACATCGAGCTCGACCGGTACTCGACCTTCGCCCTGCCCGACTACGAGAAGGAGGAAGGGTTCACCCTGCTGTGCCGGGCGCACGCCTATGAGGATCTGACGATCGAGCTGCTGAACTTCGACGAGGACATGATCCGGTCGGGGTTGCCGATCCAGCAGGCGGCCGCAGAGGTCGTCTCCAACGAGGCGGTGACCCACGACATGCGGCACTTGGTGCTCCGGCTCGTCGAGCCACGGGAGATCAAGTTCTTCCCCGGCCAGTACCTGGACTTCACGGTCCCGGGTACCGAGGAGGTCCGCTCGTTCTCCATGGCGAACACGTCATGCCGGGAGGACGGCCGGCTGGAGTTCGTGATCAAAATCTATCCAGACGGCCTGTTCTCCCACTTCCTGGATACCGAGGTGAAGGCGGGCGATCGGCTGGACGTGACGGGACCGTACGGGGTGTTCACACTCCGCGAGGGCCACGACACGGACCTGGTGTTCGTCGGCGGCGGCGCCGGGATGGCGCCCATCCTGTCGCTGCTGCGCTCGATGACCGAGCGGGGGATCACCCGGCGGGCCACCTACTACTACGGCGCCCGCCGGCGGCGCGACCTGTGTTTCGACAAGGAGCTGCGGGCGCTGGAGGACTCGTTGCCCGGGTTCCGCTACATCCCGGCGCTGTCCGAGCCGACCGAACAAGACGACTGGGACGGCGAGGTCGGGCTGATCACGGACGTGGTGGCCCGGCACGAGTCGGACCTGAAAGGCGCGGACGGCTATGTCTGCGGGCCCCCTCCCATGGTGGACGCGGCCATCGCCACGCTGACCCGCCTCGGGGTGGCCGAAGGACGCATCTACTACGACAAGTTCACCACGACCGGTGAACCCGGTCAGTGACCGACAACCATTGAGGAGGACCGCTTCAGACTCCAACCGATGGCGACATCGGCCGAACTCAAGGTGAGGGCAACACTGATGACAACTGCGCAGGAACGCAGCGTACCGAGAGTCAATTTCACCGATGCCGAGGCCGGTGCCAAGGAATTCCCGGACTCGAACGCGCGTCGGTACAACTACTTCGTCCCGCAGAAGCGCAAGCAGACCCACTACGAGGACGTGACCGTCGAGGTCCAGCCGGATCCCCGGCACTACCTCAGCCAGGGCTGGATCTACGGCTTCGCCAACGGCGAGGTCGGCTACCCGCTGACCTGGACCAGGCTCAAGGCCTGGGGGCAGGACCTGCCCGAGCCCGAACGGGGCCCCGGCACCGGTGGCGGCGGCAAGGGCCTGGACTGGCCGGCCCACGGCTGGCACGAGTTCCGCGACCCCAACGAAGAATGGGAGATGACGCTCTACCGTTACGGCGCCAACGTCGTACGCCAGGTCAACCAGAACATTGAGGTGGCCCGCCAGGCGAAGGCGTTCGAGCAGTGGAACCCGAACTGGGTGCATTTCGTGGAGCGCCACGTCGGGGCCTGGATGCACATCGAGCACATCCTCGGGCTCTACGTCTTCAGCCACGCCAACCGGTCCGGCCCGACGAACATGCACAACACGGCGATCGCCGTGAACGGCATGCACAAGATCCGCTTCGCGCAGGACCTCGCGCTGTACAACCTCACGCTCAGCGAGGAGATCGAGGGATTCGACGGCACGGCGCATATCGACGCATGGAACTCCGACCCGGCCTGGCAAGGCGCCCGCAAGCTCGTCGAGGCGCTGACCGCGATCGAGGACGACTGGGGTGAGTCGATGTTCGCCGCGAACGTGGTTTTCGAGCCACTGCTGGGCGAGCTGTTCCGGAGCAACCTCGTGCAGCAGGCGGCGGCCGGCAACGGAGACTTCGTGACCCCGACCATCGTGGGTGCCGGTGAGTACGACTACGCGCGGCGCGACCTGCGCATGACGATCGCGATGTTCGAGCCGCGGGCCAGCGACAAGGAGTTCGCCGAGCACAACAAGGAGATCATGCAGGGCTGGCTGTCCAAGTGGGTGCCGCAGGCCCTTGAGGCCGCGCGGGCGCTGCAGCCGCTGTGGTCGCAGCCCGACTTCAAGCCGCCACGGTTCGAGGACGGCCTGGACCGTGCGAAGAACCGCTTCAGCGGGATCGTGTCCGACCTTGGTCTGCAAGTACCGAAGGAGCTGGCCCAGTGACCACGTTCAAGACAGCCGAGAGCCCGTTCAAGGCCAACAACACCGCCTCGAACATGTGCGGTTTCACCCTGATGAATAACCAGGTCGGTGCCCTGGTCGCGCAGGTGATGGCCACTAAGGACAACGTCACGGTGACACCGCTGCCCTCGATGATCCGAGTGGACGCAAAGAACCGGATGGATGTCGTGTACGCCGAGATCGACGATGCCGCCGGTGAGGAGGAGGGCTGGTTCGACTCCGCCGAGTTCGAGGAGAACATGTCGACGCACTACGGCCGCATGATCCACGAGGACGACCGGACGATCATGTTCGCCAATCCCGAGGACGCGGCGGAGTACATCGACTTCGACCTCAAGGCGAAGTAGCCCTAGGAGCCGCCCAGCGAAAGGACCCACCACGATGTATGAGAAGGATGGCGAGAAGTACTTCGTCGTCGACAGTCACTCGCACTTCTGGGATGCCAGCCGGGAGAACTGGGTACCGGGCGCCGAGAACTACGCCAAGGGCTGGATCGACTGCTTCTACGGCTACCACCAGCTGGCCCCACCGGAGACGCACTGGGACTACGAGCACTACCTGAAGGTCTCCGAAGAGGACTTCATGCGCGACATCTTCGACGAGGGCCACGTCGATGTCGCGATCTTCCAGTCCACCTACCTGACCGAGTGGTACAAGACCGGCTTCAACACCGCCGCGCAGAACCACGTGCTCACCGAGAAGTACCCGGACAAGTTGATCACCAACGGCCGCTTCGACCCGCGCGAGGGTGACATCGGGCTCAAGCAGCTCGACGAGGACGCCGCGCGGTTCAGCCTGAAAGGCGTCAAGCTCTACACCGCGGAATGGCACCAGGGCTCGCGCGGCTGGAAGCTCACCGACCCCGGGGCCTACCGGTACCTGGAGCGCTGCCAGGAGCTCGGGATCAAGAACATCCATGTCCACAAGGGCCCGACGATCTGGCCGCTGGACAAGGACGCGTTCGATGCCGCAGACGTCGACGGGGCGGCGACCGACTTCCCGGAGCTCAACTTCATCATCGAGCATGCGGGCATTCCGCGCATCGACGACTTCTGCTACATGGCTGTGCAGGAGCCCAACGTTTACGCCGGCTGCTCGGTGGTCATCGGCGCCCTGATGCACGCCCGGCCGAAGTTCTTCAACCGAGTGATGGGTGAGCTGCTGTTCTGGGTCGGTGAGGACCGGATGACCTTCGGGGCCGACTACAACATCTGGACGCCGAAGTGGCAGGTCGAGGGCCTGGTCGACTGGCAGATGCCCGATGACGAGGCCTTCTCGGACTACCCGCGACCCACCGTCGCGACCAAGAAGAAGATCCTCGGACTCAACGCGGCGAAGCTGTACGACATCGAGGTCCCGGCCGAATGCCGGCTGCCCACCGCGGCGGGCGAGGACATGGCGCCCGGTGAGCAGCTGACCACCGAGACCGCCGGGGCCCAGGCGTGACGCTTGCGTCCCGCGCGCTCGCTGCGCTGGAGACGGTGCGCGACCCCGAACTGGACACCTCGATCGTCGAGCTCCAGTTCGTGTCGTCGTGCACCGTCGCCCCGGACGGGATGGCGCAGGTGCGGCTGCGCTTGCCGACCTTCTTCTGCGCCCCGAACTTCGCGTTCCTGATGGTCGCCGACGCCTACGACGCGGTGTCGGCCGTGGACGGGGTGACCGGGACACAGATCGTGCTGGAGGATCACTTCGCCGCCACCACGATCAACGACGGGGTGGCCGCCCGCGCCGGGTTCGTGGCCGCATTCGACGGCGAGGCGTGCGACGAACTGCACGAGCTGCGCGCGACCTTCATCCGTAAGGCCATGCTGGCCGGCCAGGACCGGGTGGTCCGACCGCTGCTCGCGGCGGGCACCCAGCCCGCAGACCTGGCGGGCATGCGGCTGGGCGACGTCACGCCGTCGCCCGACCTCGACCGCCTCCGGGAACGCCGGGCAGAGCTTGGCATCCGATCCGACGATGACGCGCCGCTGCTGGTGGACGGCACCGGTGCGCCCGTGGGACTCGAGGCGCTACCCCTGCACCTGCGGCGCGTGCGCACCACCCGGGTGAACATCGAGGCCAACGCCAGCCATTGCCTCAGCCTGCTCGCCACCAGATACGGCGTGGGCTCAGTTGTCGAATGAGGAGAAGGCCATGAAAGCAGTCCGGTTGCACGATTACCACAAGCCGCCGGTGGTGGAGGACGTCGCAGAGCCGACCATCTCCGGACCGCTGGATGTGATCGTGAAGATCGGGGGGGCCGGGGTCTGCCGCACCGACCTGCACATCATCGAGGGCCAGTGGGCCGACCGGAGCGGGGTAGCGTTGCCCTACACGCTGGGCCATGAGAATGCGGGCTGGGTGCACGCGGTCGGCGACGGGGTCACCAACGTCGCCCCGGGAGACACGGTGATCCTGCACCCAGCACCGAGTTGCGGGCTGTGCCGAGCCTGCCGGGCCGGCGACGACATGCACTGCAGCAACGGCGACTTCCCGGGTCTGGTCCGAGACGGCGGGATGGCCGAGCGCCTGCTGACCTCGGCCCGGGCCTGCGTCAAGCTCGACCCATCGACCCAGCCGGCGGATGTTGCGGCGCTGGCCGACGCCGGGATCACCGCCTACCACGCGGTGCGCAAGGCGATCCCGCTGCTCTACCCCGGGACCACCTGTGTGGTGATCGGCGCCGGCGGCCTCGGGCATATCGGCATCCAGTGCCTCGCCGCATTGACCGCGACCACCATCATCGTGGTCGACCGGAACCCAGCTGCGCTCACGCTCGCCGAGCAGCTGGGCGCGCAGCACACCGTGGTCGCCGACGGGCAGCAGGTGGACGCGGTCAAGGACCTCACCGGCGGGGCGGGCGCCGAAGTGGTACTCGACTTCGTCGCCGAGCAGGGTGCCGAGCACGACGGATTCGAGATGACCCGGCGGGCCGGTTCCTACTTCGTGATCGGCTACGGGGGCCAGGTGCAGATCCCGACGCTGGACATCATCTCCACCGAACGCAACATCGTCGGCAACATCGTCGGCACCTACAACGACCTCGCCGAGCTGATGGTCCTCGCCCAGGCCGGCAAGGTCACGCTGCACACCAAGACCTACCCGCTCGATTCGGCCGTCGAAGCCCTCGACGACCTCGACAACGGCCGGGTCCGCGGCCGGGCAATCCTCATCCCGTAGTTCTCAACCACACCGAGGGAGATCTGATGGCCAAGGAACTACGTTTCGGTGCGGAAGCCCGCAGCCTGCTGCTGGCCGGGGTCGACCAGCTGGCGGAGGCGGTCAAGTCGACGCTTGGACCCAAGGGGCGCAACGTCATCCTGGAGAAGATCACCGGGTCGCCGGTGGTCACCAACGACGGTGTGACGATCGCGCGGGAGATCCACCTGAAAGACCAGTTCGAGAACATGGGCGCCCAGTTGGTCAAGGAAGCGGCGATCAAGACCAACGACATCGTCGGCGACGGCACGACGACCGCGACGGTGCTCGCGCAGTCGATCGTCCGCGAGGGCATGAAAGCGATCGACGCAGGCGGCAACCCGGTGCTGATCAAGCGGGGTGTCGACCTCGCCGTGGCGCGGCTGGTGGAGCACCTGCAGAGTGTGGCGCACCCGGTGAACACCGAGCACGACTACGCCCGGGTGGCCGCGATCTCGGCCAACGACGATGACATGGTCGGAGAGGTGATCGCCAAGGCGCTGCACACGGTCGGCGACGGCGGCATCGTCACGGTGACCGAGTCCGCGGTGCACGGGATGAGCGTCGAGTTCGTCGAGGGCTTCGAGTGGGACAACGGGTACGTCTCGCCGTACATGGTGACCAACCCGGCGAGCCTGGAAGCGATCATCGACGACCCGTACATCCTGCTGTGCAGCGAGAAGATCACGAAGGTCCAGCAGCTCATGCCGCTGCTGGACAAGGTGATGCGGGATCCGCGCCCGCTGGTGATCGTCGCGGAGAACGTGGAGGGCACGGCGCTGAGCATGCTGGTGCACAACCACGTGAACGGCATCTTCCAGTGCGTGGCGGTCCGGGCGCCCGGTTTCGGCGACCGCAGGCTCCGCAAGCTGGAGGACATCGCCACGATAACCGGCGGCGAGGTGTACAGCAAGCACTCCGGCTTCACCCTGGAGACCATGACCGCCGGCCAGCTCGGCCGGGCGTCCCAGGTACGGGTCAACGCCGACCGCACCGCGATCGTGGGCGGGGCCGGTTCGGCGCAGGCCATCGAGTTCCGGCTCACCCAGATGCGGGCCGAACGCGAACGCGCGACCTACGGCGTCGACGAGGACGTGCTCAACGAGCGGATCGGGGCGCTGTCCGGGAAGGTCGCGGTGATCAGCGTGGGGGCCCCGACCAACGCGGAGCTCGCCGAGCTGCAGCACCGGGTGGAGGACGCCCTGTCCGCGACGCGCGCCGCGATGGCCGAGGGCATCGTGGCCGGTGGCGGCGCCGCGCTGGTGCACGCCGACCAGGCGCTGGATGACCTGGAGGTGAAGGACGACTACGCGATGGGCGTCGACATCGTCCGCCGCTCGCTCACCGAGCCGGCCTTCCTGATCGCCAGCAACGCCGGGTACTCGGGCCAGGAGGTGGTCAGCAGGATCGCTGAGCTCGGGGTCGACGACGGGTTCGACGCCCTCGAGGGCCGCTTCGGCAACATGATCGAGATGGGCATCATCGACCCGCTGCGGGTGGCCCGGGCGGCGCTGCAGAACGGTGCGTCCGTGGCCGGGCTGCTGCTCACCACCAACTCCCTGGTCGCTGAGGAGCAGACCCCGTGGGGCGGCAGTGCCGCGCTGATGACGGAGTTCGGGTCGCTGGACGAGGGGCTGCGGCAACCGTCACCCGACTCGAGCACCCCGCAGTCGTTGGGCCTGGGCCCGTCGATCGGCTGAGGCCCGTTCGGGTCGGGGCGGGTTGAGGACCGCCCCGGAATCAGGAGAGAAGCGACAGGGAGTCCCATCGGGCGGGGACCGGTGGCGCTGGTAGCTGTCCACGATCTGCAAGGACGAGGGCGACGCCGGCTGATCCGGTGAGCAGGCCGGGTTCATCGGACGGCAGGCCGTTGTGAAGGTGCCGGCGGGCTCAGCTACGAGCATCGTCCAGCGCGCGATGGTCAGGTACGTCACAGAACAAACAACGGCAACCGTCCACGTATCCGCTGTAGGTACCGTGCGCGTGTTCGCCGTGCCCGTCGTAGCTCTGCGGAGTGCTCCGAGTGAACCAGGACCCCATAACGATCACGGTGTCCAGAGCAGGTCTGTCAGCAGTGGGAACGTGATCTTGATGTCCACTGCAATGACTGCCATGGATGCTGGTGGTGGGCTGGTTTCAGGGAGCCCGCGTCGTATCTCGGCGGCGTAGGCGCCGATCTCGGCCTCCGTTGTCAAGCGGCCGTCGAGTATCGCCTGACGCAACAGCAGGTAACCCTCGATCCACGGGTCGAGGTCCTCGGCCGGCAGAATCACTTCGCTCTCCTTTGCGGTGTTGGAACCGGCCGGGTCGCAGGAGGGAGCTGCACGGGGGAATTAGCTCGACCTCGGCGACCCGGCCGGATTCTCAGGGCAGCGACCCGGCCCCTACCACATTCCGCAGGCGCTGGTCCAGCATCGTGTGCCTCAGCGAGTCGGAGGGAAACGCCACCTGGCAGAGGTCGTACCGGTCGCCGTGTTTGGTGACGTCACCCGACCGCACCGCAAGCAGTGCCCGCCAGTCGTGGTGCTCCTGCGGGGCAAGGTCGCAATTCAGGCAAATCCGGTGGTCGGGTGGGTCGGCCAGCCGGCGGGACGCCGTGAAACTGAGCCCGCACGCAGTACTGACCCGGCCCCGGCTCACCGTGCCTCGGTGGGCGTGGTCGTCGTCAGGGGCCTGGTACCAAATCATCGTGCAGCACCTCGGTCTTAAGGGACCGGCCGGCCGCCGGTGAACCGGGGGCAGATTCATCCGGGGGCCGGCCGGGGTTCCGGGGAGGAAACGTCAAGTTCGCAAGCGGATCGCCGGCTCCAGCCCGAAGACAGGCGGGGCCGAACTCGGGCGGTGGCACCGCGGCCAACTGCTGGAGCGCGCATTCCTCGCACCACGGCCCGAGGAACATCTCCCATAGGGTGGTCTCCATCGACAGCAGACGGCCGCACGCAGCTCTGAACACCCCAAAATGCTCGGCCGTCGGGTCAACGGCGTGCCAGCGCCGGTCGAGCGCAACCAGACCCCACCTCATGACGCCGCCAACCTGGATCTCTGACTCGGGACCGAGACGGACTGCCACAGGCACGGCTCGCAGCGGAAACGTCCAGGCTCGGTGAGACTTGCGGGAATCACGTCCGCCCCGCACAGCGCGATGTAACGGCCCTTGCCACGAAGGCCCACCGCGGCGGCATCAGGTGTCACGAGGTGCGTCACGAGGGAGCGGATGTCCACCATGTCGACGAGACAACGACGCCGCGGGGTGAGCCGGTGTCGACGTCTCAGGAGTCTGTGTTTTGCCTTTGCCATGTCCAAGTCCAGCGCTTTCCAAGGGGGCGGCCCGGCCCGGCCGCGGGGAGCGTGGTGGGGCTCAACCGGCGGCCGGGCCGCGGTTCTCGGGGCTCGACCGGATTTCCCTCCGCCTGACCTTCATGTGATCAACTCCTCATTCTGGTCAAGTGGTCTCATGGTGGAGCACTCGCGCGACCGCGAAGGCCAGCAGCCGGCGTAGCTCTTCGGTGGCGGTCCAGGTCAGGGTCGCGGTCTCTCCGGGCGGGGTGCGCAGCGAGACGCGGCGGTCGGCCACGCCGACGACCACCAGCCGGGATCGGCCCACCACGTCCTCGCATTCGACCGACCACTCGGTGCCCTCAGTCACGCCAGCCCTCCGGAGTACCGTGCGGACCATCGGGAACGCGGTCCTAGATTTCGGTCGCGACCAATATGACATGGTCGCGACCAATATGCAACTGATCGGTCGGCGGACTGTGCGTAACCGGCGGTGGACTAGGGTTGTGGCGTGACCGAACCCGGTGGCGCACCCCGCGCCCGGGCACTCGCAGGGGCGCTTCGCCAAGCGCGCGAAGCGGCCAAAGTCAGCGTGCGCGAGGTCGCCCGCCGGCTCGACATCTCCCACTCGGTGGTCTCGTACTGGGAGACCAGCAAGCGCGTGCCGCGCCTGGAGGACGTCGCCAGCTACCTCACCGCGATCGGTGTGACCGGCGACGACCGGGAAGCCATCCTCGACCTGGGCCGGCACGCGGGTGACCAGGACTGGCTGGCGGTCGGTCTCCCCGGCATCTCCCAGCAGCTGGCCGGGACCATGGAGTGCGAGCGGGCCGCCGCGGCGATCATCGACTGGTCACCGCACCTCGTCACCGGCCTGCTCCAGACCTCCGACTACGCGCGGGCGATTATCGGCGGCGAAGCTCTTCCCGCTGGCGAGGTCGAGGCGCGGGTACTGGTGCGGATGGGACGGCGCGACGTCATCACGCGCAGCAACCCGGTCCGGCTGACCGCGCTGCTCGGCGAGGCCGCCCTGCACGAGCTGATCGGTGGGCCTCGGGTGATGGCCGACCAGCTCCGCCACCTGATCAAGCTCGCCGAGTCGGACACGATCACCATTCAGATCGTCCGGTCCTCCCAGGGCTGGCACCCGGGCCTGGAAGGACCATTCGTGCTCTACGACTTCGACGGCTCGCCGTCCATCGTCCTGCTCGAACACCACCGGACCGGCGCGTTCGTGTCCGAGCCGGACGACGTGGCCGAATACAAGACCGCGGTGGACAAGATCCACCAGCTGGCGATGAGCCCGGCCGACTCCCGCACCCTCATCACCCAGACAGCTCACGAATTGGAGGCTGCGACATGACCGAGATGCGCTGGCGGAAATCCAGCCGCAGCGGGGTAGAAGGCAACTGCGTCGAACTAGCCTGGCGGAAATCCAGCCACAGTGGGAAAGAAAGCAACTGCGTCGAACTGGCGCACACCCCGGGGGCGATCCGGGACAGCAAGAACCCCGAAGGCCCGGTGCTCCTGATACCCGACCTGCCGGCCTTCCTCCGCGAGATCAAGCAAGGCCGATTCGACCCCCGCTGACCTCGGTCTGCCGTCCTGGTTCTTATGTGGTGAAGACCAGCTCGCCCGTTCGGGTCGGGTGACCATGGCGCCAAGCTCATCGGGCTAGCGCGGTGCGTCCCGAGGGGGCTCTGCGGTGTCGACGGGGATGGGTAGCAGCCAGCTCGGGCCGTCCGGGCCCCCGAACCAGACGGTGTGCCGGGTGGGGGTGGCGGTGAGCCCGAATTCGTGCCACTGCGGGGAGCCGAGGTCGGCCCACTGCTCCCATGCGGTCTCGACGTGCGCCCACAGCGGCGTGGGTCCGGCCTCCCGCACGAGGTACCGGGCCTCGGGGTCCGGTTCGCGGATTATCTCGGCCCACGACCCATCCGGGGCGCGGAGTTCGGTGACGGTGGCGCCGTCGTCCCCGTGTCCGGATTCACGACGCCACATGCTGCGCAAGACTCCATGCGGGAGGTGGAGCTGGGCGAGGAACGGGAACCGGGCACCGCCGTCGAGCTGGGCGGGGGCGACCGTCGTGGTGCGAGTGGTCGGCGCGGCGTCGGTGCGCCGGGGGCGCGGGGTGCCGACGCTCGGGCCTGCGGTGCCGCGGCGGCGCATGAAGCAGCCCCACCACGGCAGGAACCGGCCCTGCACGGTGTCGGGGGCGACGTGGCGCAGAGCGAGGAGGTTTCCGGCGCCGAGGGGGCCTTCGATGTGCACGAGCGCGAGCCCGTCGGGCTGGAGCTGGTTGATCCACGCGGCCGGCACGGCG
This sequence comes from Pseudonocardiaceae bacterium, assembly GCA_050700115.1. Lineage (GTDB taxonomy): Bacteria > Actinomycetota > Actinomycetes > Mycobacteriales > Pseudonocardiaceae. The sequence continues at coordinate 68,031 of JBOHGG010000007.1, read as the reverse complement.
AACAGCGCACAGGTGGCGATGATCCGGTCGTAGGGGGCGGGCTCGGGCAAGCCCTCGATGCCATCGACGGCTGCCAGAGTGGCGGCGGTGTAGCCGAGCCGCGTGAGCCGGTCACGGGCGTCGTCGATGAGGTGGGGGTCGACGTCGACGGAGTACACGTTCGCAGCGCCGAGGCGGTGGGACAGGAGGGCGGCGTTGTATCCGGTCCCGGTGCCGATCTCGAGCACGCGCATACCGTCGGTGACGTCGAGCGCCTCGAGCATCCGGATCATGAGGTCGGGCTTGGTCGAGCTGGACACCGCCGCCTGCGTGCCCCGGTCGGCGAAGTCCGCCACCTGCGTCACCAACGTTGTCCGTGAGTACACCAACTCCAACCAGCGCCTGACACTGTCCGGATCATCGGGTTCGTGCAGGGTCCAGTGCCGCGAGCGGCCCTGCTGGTCATCGGTGTAGTAACGCGGCACGAACACGTGCCGTGGCACCTCCTGCACAGCTGCCCGCCACTGCGGGGTGTGCATCTTTCCCACGGCGTCGATGTCGTCGGCAAGTCGTCGCGCCAGTTCTCGCCAGGTGGACTCAGGAACTGTGACTGTCACGCGACAATTCCTCTCACCAGGAACCGGACGAGGCTGTCGGTGATCGGAATACCGGTGCCCCTTCCAGCCCTCATTTGCCGGACGCTCTTATACGACCACGAGTAGGCCGGTGGCGTACATCAGCAACGCCCCTGCGGCGAGGCCGCCGTAGGCGACGGGGTCGATCAGGCCGCTGGCCCGGTCCCGCAGGCTGGGCGCGATCTGCACGATCACCTGGACAATCGCGCCGACCCCGATCCCGATCAGGAACGCGGACAGCTCAGCGTTGACGACGGTGGAACCGATCAGCGTCCCGGCCACGGCGGGTGCGCCGGCCAGCAAACCCAGCCCGAGCAGGCGCAGCAGCGACACCGGCCGCGCGGCCAGCGGCACCACCACGGCGAGGCCCTCCGTGGTGTTGTGGAGGGCGAATCCGATCACCAGCGCTGCGCCGAGCGCCAGCTCGCCGATCGCATAGGCCGACCCGATGGCGAGCCCCTCGCCGAGGTTGTGCAGCCCGATTCCGATCGCGATCATCAGCGCGAGCCGTTGACCGCCCGGAGATTCCGTCGCAGGCCCGCCCCGGTCCCGGCGGGCCTGCAGGAACCGCTCCACGGACGTCAATGCCAGGAAAGCCAGGCCGGCGCCGAGCACGACGAGCGCGACGCCGCCGAACGCAGCGCCGGTCTGCCCAGCGAGCCCGATCGCCTCGATCGCAGCGTCCGCGGCCAGAAACGCCAGCAGCCCGACGGTCAGCGCCAGCAGCACCCGCACCGTCCGCGCGCTCACCCGTCGCACTGCGGGCAGGAACAGCATCCCGAGCAGGACGGGGATGATCCCGACGTAACTGCCGAGCAGCACCATGCGCCCGACCGAACCGCCGTCTCGCTGGGGCGTCGTTGTCGCCACCGGGATCTCGTGCTCGATCACCGCGCCCGTCGAGGTGAGGATCGAGACCAGGTACGGCTGGCCGTCCTGCCACGGCACGTCGAGCCGGAGCGTGCCGGCGCCGAGCCGCCCGATCGGCTCCTCGCCCCCGGTGAACCCCACATAAGAGTCGTTGACCGCGACCTGGCCGACCTGCACCGGATCGGGCCCGGTATTGCGCACGGTCAGCTCGATGACCCCTGGGGACAGCACCGCCCGTTCGACGGCCAGCGTCTCGATCGGTGGGCCGCTGCGCTCCGGCAGCGTCTGCCCGCCCAGCACGCCTACCCCGAACAGCGCCGCTGCGACGGTGAGCACGGTCGCGATCGCGAGCACCCAGCCGCGAGCCCGGCGCACCGCGCGGCGCAGCATCACGGGCTCGGAGTTCATTCGGTTACCTCGAAGAACCCCATCCAGCCGAGGTCGGCGAACTCAGTCTTGTGCGCGTGGAACATGTACCGCCCGGCGTGCGGAAACCGCAGCTCGCAGATCCCGCGCTGGCCCTGGCCGAGCACGACCGTGTCGGTGTACTCCGCTGACTGCAGCCGGGTGCCCGTCGGGTAGTACTCGAAGAAGTTCCCATGTAGGTGGAAGCTGTTGATCGGGTCGTACTCCAGGATGTTCACCAGGTAGATCCGGACCAGCTCGCCGCGGCGCAGCCGGACCGGCTCGTGCATGTAATGGAACGGGATGCCGTTGACCGCGTAGAGCTGGTTGCCCTGGCCGTCGAAGGTCGTGTTGTAGCCGTTCATCACCATGACCAGCTCGTCGGCCGCGGGGCGCGGCTGCGGCGGGTCGATGAGGAACGTGCCGTACATCCCGCGGGCGATGTGCTCGGCGAGCGGGCCGACGTGGCAGTGGTAGAGGTGCAGCCCGAACGGTTCGGCGTCGAAGGAGTAGGTGGCGCTGGCGCCGGGTTCGATGATCCCGGCGCCGATCCCGGGCACCCCGTCCATCTCCGCCGGATGGATCCCGTGGAAGTGCATCGTGTGCGGATGCGCCGAGCCGTTCACGAACCGCACCCGTAGCACGTCGCCGGCCGTGGCGCGCAGGGTCGGCCCAGGCACCCGCGCGTTGAACGTCCACGCCGGAAACCGGACCCCGGGCGCCACCTCGATCTCGTGGTCGGTGGCGAAGATCTGCCATTCGCGCAGGGTTCGCCCGTCCGGCAGCCGCGACGTGGTGCCGGCGTCGAAGTCGCGCAGCAGTTCCGTCGGGTTGAACCCGTTGGCCTCGTGATCGACGGTGCGACCGGCACGGAACGTCGGGCCAGCCAGGCCGCCGCCGTGCGTGTCGTGCCCTGCTCGATGCGTTGCGTGCCAGTGCTGCCCGGAGCCAGCCGTGTCCCATGTGCTGGCTCCCAGTGCCGCGCCGGCGGTACCGACCAGCGCGCCGCCGGCGAGGAACCGGCGCCGGGAGGGCTGGGGGCGGGCAGCTTCGGTCAACGCTGCTCCCGGCCGTGCACCAGGCATACGAGCGGGTCGCCGAGCGCGCAGCGCTGCCCGTTGAGCCCGACCCAGAGCGGGCCACCGAACGGGCTGCGCTCCAGCACCTCGATGGTCACGCCCGGCCGCACACCGAGTTCAGCCAGGTAGCGCAGCGCTCCGCTGTCCCGGTCGTAGACCCGTTCGACGCGGAACCGGGTGCCCGGCGCCACCGTGTCCAGCCGCGCGCCCCATCCCTCGTCGTGCCGGCCTGCCGGTGGCGGGATCGGGTCGCCGTGCGGGTCGCGGGTGGGATGCCCGAGCACCTCGTCGATCCGGTCGACGAGCCGGTCGGACACCGCGTGCTCGAGCACGTCGGCCTCGTCATGCACCTCGTCCCAGGTCAGGTCGAGCACCGTGACCAGGAACGTCTCCAGCAACCGGTGCCGCCGGACGACCTCTTGAGCGTGCTTGCGGCCATGCGGCGTGAGCAGCGCGCGGTGATCGCCGGTGCGTTCCAGCAGCCCGTGCTCGGTCAGCCGCTTGAGCATCGTCGACACCGTCGGCGGTGTCAGGCCCAGGTGAGAGGCGAGTGCCGACGTGCTGGCCGGCTCGCCACGTCCGGAGCGCACGAAGATCGTTCTCAGCGCGTCCTCGACCGCCGTGGTGTGCGTCAGCCCGCAACAGGCCGGCCGGTCGGACATTCGACGCCTCTAACACTCGGGGCAAGAGTGGGCGAAACTTTCCCCGGAGCGTAAGGAGCCCGCCGACGGATGGCCGTCTCATCTTGAGAAGCGCGGCGGTCGACGGGTCGGCGGTCTCGGCCGAGCCCCCGACCGCCCCAGCCCGTAGTCCCCTGGGTCAGCGGATAGCCGATCGAATCCATCGCCGGTAATATCGGATTATCAGGCCAAGCAGTACGATCGGGGACAAATCGTGCCGAACACGCGGTCTGCCCGAGGTTGCCATGAGACAGCGGCCGAACCAACGGCGGACCTGGCTAGGCGCGGTGCTCGACCTAAGCGCCGAACCGAGGGAGCGACCGATGCCCGGGGCGATCACCTTCCCGCAGGATGTCGTGGACTACCTGCGCCTGCACCACATCATCACCCTGTCGACGGCATCGTTCACGGGTCTGCCCTACGCCAACACCGTGGCCTACGCCAACGACACCGAAGCGCTGTATTTCGCGGCGCTCGCCGGCTCCACCGTGGTCCGGAACATCGCCGACAACAAGTACGTGTCGTTCACGATCGACGACTACACCACGGATTGGCGCAAGGTGCGTGAGCTGCAAGGTGTTGGCGCATGCCGGTCTGCCGACGAGCAGGAGTGCTTCCACGCCGCCGTCCTCTTCAAAGGAAAGTTCGCGAGGACGCACGTCGATCCGGTCGGGACCCTGCACGTCGTCTGGCCCATCGAGATGCACTTCGTCGACTACGACTACGACGTCGTCAGCGCCATCGGCGAGCGGCGGGAGGCCCCGGAGGTCACCAGCCGGACCTTCGCCATGGACAACACCAAGGCGCCAGTACACGCAGCAGTGTCGACCAGCCTCGACCGGAGCTCCTTTGTCGTTGGCGAGGTGATCTTCCGCCCGGGCGACCCGGCCGGGCAGTACTACGTCGTCGTCGAGGGGGAGGTCGAGGTCCGCGGTGAGGGCTACGGCGCTGACCAGACCGTGACCCGGGTTGGACCGGGTCAGCTCTTCGGCGACCAGACCACGCTCAAGGGCCAGCGCGGCGTCTTCACCGCCCACGCCGTCGCGCCGACGGTGCTCCTCGCTGTCCGACGTGAGGCGATGCGGGATCTGCTCCTGCCCCGGGACGGTTCCGAGGAACGTCCTCTCGGTTGAACCCCTCCAGCGCAGATCGTCGAGAGGGCTCGTCGGCGTCGGCGTGAGCGGTGGACCGGACCGAGCGCGGGTCACCATCCAACGCCGCCGTCAGCTACTGGTCAGCGCGGCCCGCTCCCGACCCACTGGCTTCGCCAGGTTGACGATGCCCTTGTCCGGACGGACAGAGATCGACAGCAGGTGCGCAACAGCTACAATCGGTCCACCGACACCGGGCAATTGGGGTGATTGCCGTGAGCGGGCAGGTACACGAGCGCATCACGATCGAGCCGGACAAGATGGACGGCCAGCCCTGCATCCGGGGCCTTCGCTTCCCCGTCGTCACCGTGCTGCGCATGGTCGCGGAGGGATGAGCGTCGACGACATCGTCCACGAGCATCCCGATCTGCAACCCGGGGACATTCCTGCGACGCTGAACTACGCCGCTGAGGCGCTCGCTGAGCACTACTACCCGCTGAGGCCGCCTGCGTGAGGTTTCTGATCGACGCGAACCTCTCACCCCGAATCTGCCCACTTCTGATCACCGGTGGGCATCACGCGACCCACGTACGCGACCACGGAATGGCACAGTCAGGGCAGCGGTGTCAGTGCGGACACGTTGGCCGGGCGCGCAATACCGAAGTGATGGCGGTCGAGAGTGACCACGGTGGTGATGTTCAGACGCTCGGCCAGCGCGATCACCGAGACCCGCTCGGCACCGCGCGGCGTCAGCAGGTAGCCGGGCCGATCACTACCCTCACCGATGAGCGCTACTGTGCCTACCGGCCACCTCATCGAGGCCGGCGGAGGAGGAGCTAGTGGCAACCCTGGATTACGCGCTGCTCGCCGAGTACGCGCGCATCGACCCAGCTGGCCTCGTAACGATCGTGGGAGGCAGCTTCGATCGTGTCCAGATGTCAGGTACTAGCGAATGGCAGCAGACCTACGTGGTGATGCGTGTCCTCCTCGGCGAATCGGAGGAAGACGCGCCGTTTGAAATCTCCATCGATCCCCCGAATGAGTCTTACTCTTTGAAGTTCGCTGGCACTACGTCACGTAATCCTGTGGCAGCTCCGGTAGACGGCCAGTTCGGCGTCATGGGGTCGTCAGTGCCAGGATCCCTCTCGTTGGACCAGGACGATGTCGGCAAGTTCGCGCGCCGCAGCTCTGCGTTCCGCAGTCACCGCGCCACAAGAGCCCGCCCGGGCCGTAGCAACCCGTCGCAGCGCAGCGTCCAGCGGCGCGAGGGACGCATCGGCCATAGCCAATTCTCTAGCCGCCGCCAGAAGGGGCCCGAGGTCGCTCCGAGCGAGCTCCTCCAGCTCGTGCAGCGCGGTGGCGAGCGTGCTGCGCAGACGTGACCATCCAGTTATCGAGCGGGAGACTTCCGCCAGGCGGGCAAACCAATCCACCTTGTCGGTGCCACACACCGGGCAGGACCCCGAGTCGGGCGGGTTCTCCCTGAACGCGGCGTGCAGCTCATCCAGCGGTGCACGTAGCCGCTCGTCGAGCTCAATACCCGCCTCCATTGTGGTCATCTCATCGAGCCGTTTCAGAACCGGTACCCCGTACGCGAGCACCTTGTCGAGCAGCCCGACGGGAGGCCGATACGTGAGGACCGCGGCGGCACCGTGCAAGCTTTGCTCGGCGAGCCAGTGGTCGACTTCGGTGGTGAACAGGTGAGGCCACTTCAACGGCGGCAAGGTGGGGCCGCCCAGCTCTCGGTAACGCTGGTCGACGCTGTCGACAGCGTCAATAGCCCAGTGCTTTTCCTGCTGGAGTCGCTCGGCAGCGCACTTGGCCTGTTCGGCGTGCTCGGCAACGTCTTTCCGGAGCTCGGCGAAGCACGGTCCGAGGGCGAGCAGTGCCTCCAGGTACTCCTCCCTCAGGCCCCTGACCGCCGAGTGCTCGCAGCACCGCCTCTGCCAGGCTGGACTTCCCGCTGCCGTTAGGGGCGTGCACGACGGTAAGGCCCGGGGTCGGATCAAGATACAACCGCAGCGTCCCGCCGATCCCCCGGAACCCCTCGATCTGGATGCCGGTGAGATACCACTCCCGGTTATCGAGCGGTGGTGCCACCCTCGGCACGCCCGCTCCGACGCGGTCCTCAATCAGATCGAGCACCTTTTGCCACTGGCCGTGCCCCTGACCGCTGGCTGCAGTGAGTCGCTGGCGCACGGCGCTGTGAAGGTACGACCAGCCCACCATCTGATCGAGTGTCACTCTCGGGCCCCCTCGCTCAACGTAGTTCGTTCTTCAAATACGAGGCGGCTGATCACGGAGATTTCGCTGCTGTCAGTGATGAGTACTACCGGCCCTGCGCAAGCCGCGGTACAGCAGCATGGCGTCACCAAGCCGCCGCCGGAGCTGCCGCTCGAGCCCGGCGATCGGGTACAGGTTCTGGGGTGCCCGCGGATCCTTGTACTCCGTGGATGCATAGCGACACAGCGTTGCCTGGCTGAGCCACGCCATCCCGATCGCATCCGCGGCGTTGAGCGTCGCGCTGCACTCCAGGCGCACGATGCCGGCCCATGGCGCCCCAGGTGGGCACGGCAGCCGCAGGTACCAGGTGTAGCGGTCCCACGAGCTGCCGAGCAGGAAGACCGGGGTGCGCTGACCGGGTGACAACGAGGCCACCAGGCGGCGAAGGTGTGGCGGGAGGTATTCACTGCGATGGCTCTTGATGTAGCCGAGTGCCCGCGGCAGATGCTGGCGGCCGCGTAGCGGGCCGTCGATAACGAGCAGGTCGCCACCCTGGGGGAGCCCGTGCCCGTTGAGCGCGGCCCGAGCGGTCACCGCCGTGATGATCTCCGCCTCGCCGAGTCGAGCCTGCAGCGCGAGACTCAACGCCTGAATCGGCGCGGTGTCCGGGCGGACGTCGGCGACACTGACGCGGTAGGTGCCGGCTGCCGTGAGGATGTCGAGGGTGTGCACGGCAGTTGTGAACAGCCCGCGGCGTACGTCGATGGCCAGCAGATGCGCCCCTTCCCCGGCACAGCAGCAGATCACGCCCGCCGCGTACGATGCGCACAACGCTGGCGAAGCGGCAGCGTCGTCAGCCGGCTGGTTTACCCACACCCGGGCGTCGATTCGGCGCACGCCGTCGACGAACAGCGTCACCGACGGCGGCTCGACCTGCCGGTCAGGATCGAGCGGGCACCACCGATCGTCGGGCAGCTCGACATCGGTGACAACTCGGGCGCTCGACTCGTCAAGCTCTTCGGCGTCCAGGCTGGCCCCGTAGCCGGGATCCCACGGATCGACCCAAAACCGCATCCTCGGCCGCTCCGGCGCAACCGTCACCTGGCCTCCCGGACAACCGATGCGGTGTGCTGGTCGCGAGTGACCGAGAACCGCACAGGAACCCGCTCGGCCAGCGCCGGCACGTGCGTGATCACGCCGACCATCCGGTCCCCCCGCGTCGCCAGGTTCTCCAGGGTGCCGGCGACGAGGTCGCTGGGCACGCTCCGGCAGGTTGTGCAGGTCCACGACAGTGACCTGCTGGTTGTCGGTGCTGACCCGGCGGCCCGGGGTGTCGGCGAGGTCGCTGCGCACGATCGTGCGCAGCGGCTTAAGGCTCGACCGCAGCCGACGCAGGAAGGCGTTGATCGTGCCGGTGCCGGTGACCGGACCGGCCCAGTCCCGGCGGTCGTCCTCGTCGGTGAGGCGGTCGAAGAGGAACTCGACGAGGTCGTCGTAGGTTCGCAGCAACTGGCCCTTGATCGCGACCGCTCCCCCGTCGCCGGTCGCAGTGGCGTCGCGTCGCAGCCGGGTGGCGACCTGGTGGATGACCGTCGTGTACTGGTTGCGCTCGTCCTCGGCGTCCGCAAAGACGTAGGGCAGCAGCTCGTCGGTGCAGAACTGGGCCAGCGTCCACCAGAACGCGGCGACCCCGCTGGTGCGGCCGGCGACATACGGGCGCCCGCTGAGGTCGTCCGGCGTGGGCGGGGCGAAGAACCCGACGGACGCGAACGGCTCGGCGGGCAGGCCCAGCCGGGCGTAGTCGCCGCGCAGGTCGTCGTCGAGGCGGGTGTTTGCGTGGTCGAGAAACAGCAGATCCTCGCCCTTGACGCTGAACACCAGCGCCTTGGCGTTGATCGCCCGTCGGCCCAGCGCACCGCTGCGGAAGATTGAGTTGAGCAGGAACAGCGCGAAGCTGGTCTTGGTCGCCACACCGGAGACGCCGCTGATCGAGACATGGCCGCCGCGGGTGCCATCGAGGAACTCGAGGTTGACGTAGATCGGGTCACCGTCTCGGCCCAGGCCCACCGGGACTTTCTGCTCCATCCCGTCGAAGTACAGCGCCCGCGCACGTTCCTCACCAGTGGCCCGCCGCGCCAGCTCCCCAGGCCTCGGCGGGACGTAGCACTCCGGCTCCACCCGGGTCGTGGTGATCTCGGCGACCTCCTGCACCTGCGCAGGGAGCACCCCATCAGCGATCAAGAACACGTCCGAGCCGAAACTTGCGCCCTCGTGCCGGGACCGGACCTGGGTCACGACACCGGAGGTCATCACGGGCCCGACGCCGGGCACGGTCCGGACGGTGACCACCACGTCGTCGAGCTGGAGGTAGGAGTCCTGGGCGAGGGCGACGCTGAACTGGAGCGGGGTGGAGTCCTCGGTGCCGATAACGCGGCCGACAAGACTCACGGGATCAGCTTGCTCACCCGGGCCCGATTGCTCTGACACGCTCCTCCTATGCCGCCACGATCATGGCGCGCCAGCCACGCGGCGGATAGTGGTCGACCGCGACGCGGTAGCCGGTGCTTGATGCGTCAGGCCTGTCCCCTGCCGTGTCAGGTCCAGTACTTCGGGCGGGTCAGCGTGATGCCGGTTGCGTTGACCACGGTTAGGGGCAGCTGCGAGTTCCGGACGCTCACATCGTTGATCTTAATCATGCCATCGGCAGCCTTCCGCAGGTCCTCGCTGTGTCTGCGGGGTGGGAACACAGCGATGACACGCTTGCCAGGGCTGACCCGTTTGAGGCTTCGCACAGCAGGACACAGATCGCTGTCAGCAGAGATCAACAGAGCAGTGTCGAACACACCCTGCACACCGTCCTCGACCAGTTGCACCGCGATGCTGACGTCGGTTTCCTTCTCCTCGTAGGACACCCACCGACTGCCACATGACCAGCACTCATGGGTCTTCTCCTGGAAGCGCCCTTGGACCACCTTGACCAGCGGACAGTGGGCGGCGAGGGCATCCAGGTACACCGCCTGGCGCTGCTCTGACTCCGGCTGGTTACGGACCCTTGCCGTGAAGTACTCCACCTCGACGAGGTGTTGGAAAGGCTTGAGGAGGCGGACAACCAGCGCGTGCAGGTCCAACCAGAGGTACTTGCGACCGTGCCTAGCCTTGAGGCCGTGGTAAAGGTTGAAGCCGTCCACGTATGCCTTCACCCGCTCCACGGGCCCCTCCTGGGGTGCACGTTGTTCGGCGCCGAAACTGTTGGGGTAGCATAGTCGGGTACCCCGCTCAGGTGAGCAGCCTGAGCCCAACGGCCCCCGCCACGGGGGCCGTTTCTCTGTCTTGGGTTAGCGGGGCGTCTCGGGTCAGCTGGACGCTGCGGTAGCTCCCCCCACCGCCTCCTTGCCGACCAGGCGGCGCTGGCGAGCGACGGTGAGTTGGACCTGAACCAACAACCTTGCGATTAACAGTCAGATCGTTGGGCGGTGCCTTACCCGTGCGCGTTTGGGCATGCGGGAGCCGAGGATCTCGGCTGCTTTGCGGTCGGAGGAGACGACCCATGCAGCGTACACGCGCAAGGTGGTCCCCCCTCCCCCACCGTGGCCGAGTCGACCGGCGACCGTGCGGAGGTCCACGCCTGCGGTCAGTAGCTCGGTGGCCGAGTAGTGGCGGAGCGCGTGAATATGGGTGTCGATGCCGAGCCGTTCGGCCATGTCCTTGTAGCGGCTCGATACGGCGTGCGGTGAGTACGGTGTGGTCGGGTCGATGTCTCGCACGCCGTGGAACACGTACATGTCGTCAGTCAGCTCGATGCCGATCGACTGTAGGCGCTCCCGACATCGGCCCTTATGCTCGCGCAGCAGCACCACGGTCTCGGTGTCCAAGGCGATGCGGCGCATCTGATGGGTCTTGGTGTCCTTCTCGGTCCCCGATGCCGCGCCGGAGTCGATAGCTGCGCCGGAAGTCGATCACGGCTGCGTCCAGATCGACCCGAGACCACCGCAGCGCGCAGATCTCACCTCGCCGCACACCGGTGGTCATCACCAGCCACACCAGCGTGCCCCAGTCGTCATCCAACTCGAACGCCGCATCCAGCACTTTCGGCCACACCGACATCGACTCACCGCATCCGGCTACCGCCACGAGATGGACACGAGATTCGCAACATGGAACCAGGTCGTCGGCCTGCCCACAGCCGCCTGACCCAGGCCGCCGCACAGCCACATCCCGGTGAGAACTACCCGGCCACCTCCGATGCTGAACAACCTGACAATGCCCCCCAGTGCCCCTACTCCCTACCCGGCACGGCGCGGCCATCGTCAACAGTGCGCGGTTGGGGTCCCGGCCACCTCGGCCTGGCGGCGTGAATATTTATCGATCGGTCATCCTGTCAGGACGGAGCGGGCCGGTCCGAACCGGCTACGGAGCCGTCATCGCTCAGCTCGGTGTAAGCCATCGTTTCTGGCATCGCGGACGGCCGTTTCACATCGCGGTCCTGCTCGTGCCCACAGGTCAGACCGGCGGACTGATTTGGACCTGGGAGAGCCAGGCCCGTCATCGCCATCCCTGCCACGGTTGACACGGACGTCTGGGCCGTCCGGATGACAGGCGTGCGATCGGGCTGACACCGTGACGGATGTGAGAGAAGGAACCTGTGATGACGCTTATGCGTTTCGACCCGTTTCGTGAGCTGGACCGCCTCTCCGAGCAGGTGATGGGAGGCAGGGCGCCGCGGACGATGCCGATGGAGGCGTGGCGGAGGAAAGATGAGGTCGTCGTTCATGTCGATCTTCCAGGCTTCGATAGGGACGATGTTGAACTGACAGTCGAGCGCAATGTGGTGAGCATCCGGGCGGAGCGGCGACCCGCGCATGAAGAAGGCGACGAGGTGATCGTCGACGAGCGGCCGCATGGCACCTTCACCCGGCAGCTGTTCCTCGGCGACAACCTCGATGCGAACAAGCTGCCCGCGGAGTACGACCGTGGCGTGCTCATACTGACGATCCCGATCGCCGAGGCGAGCAAACCGCAGCGTATTCAGCTCGCCGAACAGCGGCAGGAACTGGCGGATAGCGGCCGTGCTACTGCTGATCAGGGTTCGAGCAGCCAACCAGTATCCACGTCTTAACGCTATGTGAACACGATCTAGATGAGTCCACGAGGAGGTAGGTGATGAAAGAGCGCATGCCCGCACGGCGACAGCGTCGGTCCATTGCGGTGTTTGACAACTACGCAGATGCTGAGCGCGCCGTAGACCGCCTGTCTGATCTGCGATTCCCCGTGGAGCGGGTGGCCATCATCGGTGACGATCTCCAGATGGTCGAGCAGGTGACGGGCCGGCTGAACTACGGCGGTGCCGCGCAGAAAGGAGCAGCGTCCGGTGCACTGCTCGGCGCGTTGATCGGCTGGCTATTTGGCTTGTTCGACCTGATCAACCCACTAGTGGCCAGCATTGTGCTGGCCTTCTACGGGCTGATCTTCGGTGCGGTCATCGGTGCGGTGCTGGGCCTGGTGATGCACGCCCTGCAGCGCGGCCGCCGGGACTTCGACGCGGTCGCCATGATGGTTCCTCGCCGCTTCGAGGTGGTCGTTGACGAGGAGGTTGCCGAGGAGGCAGCGCGCCTGCTCGCCGAGGCACCCGTGGCTCAGACCCAGCGAACGACCCCCGCTACCGGTTGACAGGAGCATCGGATCATGGCGAAGGCAGTGGGTATTGATCTTGGCACAACAAACTCAGTGATTGCCGCCTGGGAGGGCGGCCAGGCGGAAGTGATCCCTAATGCCGAGGGCGCGCGGACCACACCGTCAGTGGTGGCATTCACCGAGGCTGGTGAACGGTTGGTAGGGCAGCTGGCGCGGCGGCAGTCCATCTTGAACCCGAAAGGCACGATCTATTCGGCGAAGCGGTTCATCGGGCGGCGGTTCGAGGAGGTGTCCGATGAGGCCAGGGCGGTGGCGTTCGATGTGGTGCCGGGATCGAATGGAGAGGCCCGTTTCAATATTCGGGGCAAGCTGTACGCGCCGGAGGAGATCAGTGCACAGATATTGCGCAAGCTAGCCGATGATGCGGGGAAGTTCTTGGGTGAACGGGTTACCGAGGCAGTGATCACGGTCCCGGCTTATTTCAACGATGCGCAGCGCCAGGCCACCAAGGATGCCGGCCGGATCGCCGGCCTGGAGGTGCTGCGAATCATCAATGAGCCCACTGCGGCGGCGTTGGCCTATGGGTTGGACAAGCGCGGGCACGAGACCGTGCTGGTGTTCGACCTGGGTGGTGGCACGTTCGATGTCAGCATTCTGGATGTCGGTGACGGCGTGGTGGAGGTGCGCTCTACCGCCGGGGACACCCATCTGGGTGGGGATGACTTCGACCGGCGCCTGGTCGACTATCTGGCCGAGGAGTTCCAGCGCGACAACGGCATCGATCTGCGCAACGATCCGCAGGCGTTGCAGCGACTGTTCGAGGCCGCCGAAAAGGCCAAAGTCGAGCTGAGCTCAGTGACCCAGACGCAGGTCAGCCTGCCGTTCGTCACCGCCGATGCCACCGGGCCCAAGCACCTGCAGACCACCATCACCCGCTCAAAGTTCGAGCAGTTCACCGCCGATCTGGTGGAGCGGACCATGGACCCGGTCAAGCAGGCCATGGGCGATGCCAAGATCAGCGCCAATGACATCGACGAGGTCATCCTGGTCGGGGGGTCGACCCGGATCCCGGCGGTGCAAAACCTGGTCCGCCGGCTCACCGGCGGCAAGGACCCCAACATGAGCGTCAACCCCGACGAGGTCGTCGCGGTCGGCGCGGCAATCCAGGCCGGGGTGCTCAAGGGCGATGTCTCCGACGTGCTGCTGCTGGATGTGACCCCGCTGTCGCTGGGAGTCGAGACCCGCGGTGGGGTGATGACGAAGATCATCGAGCGGAACACCACCATCCCGGCGCGGCGTAGCGAAGTGTTCTCCACCGCTGAGGACAATCAGTCCGCGGTGGACGTCGTGGTGCTGCAGGGGGAACGGGAGCGAGCCGCGGACAACCGGGTGCTGGGCCGGTTCCGGCTGGAGAACATCCGCCCGGCCCCGCGCGGTGAGCCCCAAATCGAGGTCATTTTCGACATCGACGCCAACGGCATCGTCAACGTCACCGCCCGGGACCGCGACACCGGAGCCGAGCAGAGCATCACCATCAGCGAAAGCTCCAACCTCGACTCAGCCGACATCGAGCGCATGGTCGCCGAAGCCGACCGCAACCGAGCCGCTGACCAGCAGCTGCGCCAGGAGGTTGACGCTCGCAACGAGCTGGACAGCATCGCCTATCAGGTTCAAAGGCGCCTTGACGAACTCGGTGCAGACGCGCCCGCACACGACAAGGCCCGGGCCGAGCTGCTCGTTAGCGAGGCCCGCCAAGCGGTCGAGCAGCAGGGGCCGCTGGCCCGGGTGCGCGAGCTGACCAGCGAACTCCAGCAGATCTTCCAGGCGCTGATGGCGCGAGTCGGCGCCGGGGTCGGTGGCGGCGAAGGCCCGCAGGACGGGCCATCCCGCGACACCGGATCCACCGACGACGACGTCATCGACGCCGACTTCGACCGCAGCTGAGGTGAGCGGATGCATCAGAAGGCAGGGCGTCAAGAAGCATCCGAGGCACACCACGACCCAGCGCACACCACACCCGATTCGAGGACCGAAGATGAGGTCGAAGTTGGGGTGCCGGACTCGGACGCGGTTGCCGCTCTGGAGGACCGGCTGCGCCGGGCACTGGCCGACCTGGACAACCTGCGCAAGCGGCAGGCCCGGGAACTGGAGCGGCAGCGGGTGGCGGAGGCGAACCGGGTGGCCGCCGCCTGGCTGCCAGTGCTGGACAATCTCGACCTGGCACTCGGCCATGCCGGCGCCGACCCGTCGCCCATCGTTGAGGGAGTCCGGGCTGTACGCGAGCAGGCCCTGGCTGTGCTGGACAGCCTGGGATTCTCCCGCTACGACGAGGTGGGAGTGCCATTCGACCCGGTCCGGCACGAGGTTGTGAATGTGGTCGAGGACTCGGAGGCCGAGCCCGGCACGGTGGTCCAGGTGCTGCGCCCGGGTTATGGCAGCGCGGAGCGGCAGCTGCGGCCCGGTGCGGTGACCGTCGCCCGCCGAGGTTGACGGCCGATGGCGCGCGACTACTACGACGCGCTCGGTGTCTCCCGCACCGCGAGCACCGAGGAACTGCAGCGCGCCTACCGCAAACTGGCGCGCGAGTACCACCCCGACGTCAACCGCGACCCCGGAGCCGAGGAGCGCTTCAAGGAGATCAGCGAGGCCTACAGCGTGCTGTCCGACCCCGCCACCCGCAAGCGCTACGACCGATTCGGACCCGACTTCCGCCAGATCCCGGAAGGCTACGAGGCCTACGCCGGCGCCGCTCGGGCCGGGGGTCCGGGATCGCCTAGTGGATCACCATTCGGTAGTGGCCGGGTGTGGGTGGACTCCGACCGCGGCCAGAGATCTGGCGCGGGCGGTATCAACATTGACGACTTGTTCAGTGATCTTTTCGGTTCGCGGGGAGCGTCCGGGCCGATTCCGGGAGCTGATCAGGAGGCTGAGCTCGAGCTATCGGTCGAGGACGCCTACCGCGGCGGCACTCGTCGCATCACCCTGTCCGGGCCAGGCGAGCCCACCAGCTTCGAAGTGGTCATTCCTCCCGGTGTTACCGATGGACAACACATTCGCCTGGCTGGTCGGGGTGGCCTGGGCTCAGGCGGCAGCGCAGCAGGGGATCTGTACCTGGTAGTGCGGATCGCGCCGCATCCCCGTTACCGGGTGAATGGACGCGATATCTCGGTGGATCTGCCGTTGGCGCCGTGGGAGGCGGCGCTGGGGGCCAGCGTGCCGGTGCCCATCCCCGGTGGAGAGGCCAAGGTGCGCGTGCCGGCGGGGTCATCGACGGGTCGTCGGTTGCGGTTGCGTGGGGAGGGGATGCCCAATCCACGGGGAACGCCGGGCGATCTGTACGCCGAGGTGAAGATCATGGTTCCGCGAAAGTTGACGCCGCGGGAGCGCGAGCTGTTCGAGGGGCTGCGCAGGGACTCCACCTTTGACCCGCGGAGCGGAAGTTGACCAGCTACTCGTTGATACGCGTGTCCCGGCTCAGCTTGGACAGCTTTGCCGCACGGGCCGGCATTCATCCTGACCTGGTCCGCCAGTGGGTGGCGTTGGGCCTGTTGGAGCCGTTCCAAGACGCCACCGGTCGATTGTGGTTCGCGGCGCCGCAGCTGCAGACCGCGGCCCGGATCCAGCGGCTGCGAGCCGGGCTGTCGCTGAACTACGCCGCGCTCGGGCTGGTCATTGACCTGCTCGACCGCATCGAGGTGCTGGAGGCCGCGCTGCGCGCCACCGGTACCCGCCCGCCCGGTCACGCCGTCCGTTCGCCGCCGTCCACCGCTCGGTGCGAGGAGTAACCGCCATGGACATGAATCGCTTGACCCAGAAGTCGCAGGAAGCGGTGCAGCAGGCCCAGGCCATCGCATTGCGCTACGGGCACACCGAGGTTGACGGGGAGCATCTGCTGTTGGCGCTGCTCGACCAACCCGAGGGGCTGGTCCCGCGACTGTTGCGGCAGTTCGACGCTGACACCAACGCGCTACGGGCCGCCGTGGACGGTGACCTGCAGCGCAGGCCGAAGGTGACCGGGCCCGGCGCCGCCCCCGGTCAGGTGTTCGTCACCCAGCGACTGGCCCGCCTGCTGGACGCTGCCGAGCGGGAAGCCAAACGACTCAAGGACGAGTACGTGTCCGTCGAGCATTTGCTAGTCGCATTGGCTGACGAGGGCACGTCCAGCGCCGCGGGGCGGCAGCTCAAGGAGTTCGGCGTGACCCGCGAGGCGTTCCTGTCTGCGCTGACCCAGATACGCGGCAACCAGCGAGTCACCTCGGCGACCCCGGAGGGCGCCTACGAGGCGCTGGCCAAGTACGGACAGGACCTGGTCGACGCGGCCCGCTCAGGCAAGCTGGACCCCGTCATCGGGCGGGACGCCGAAATCCGTCGAGTGATCCAGATCCTGAGTCGCAAGTCCAAGAACAATCCGGTACTCATCGGTGACCCCGGGGTTGGCAAGACCGCCATCGTGGAGGGGTTGGCCCAGCGGATCGTGCGCGGTGACATTCCGGAGGGTCTGCGCGACAAGACGATCTTCGCATTGGACATGGGATCCTTGGTCGCGGGGGCGAAGTACCGCGGCGAGTTCGAGGAGCGGCTCAAGGCGGTGTTAGCCGAGGTCAAAGCCGCTGAAGGAAGGATCCTGCTGTTCGTCGACGAACTGCACACCGTGGTTGGCGCCGGTGCGGCTGAAGGTGCGATGGATGCGGGCAACATGCTCAAGCCGATGCTGGCCCGCGGTGAGTTGCACATGATCGGCGCGACCACGCTCACCGAGTACCGCAAACATGTTGAGAAGGACGCCGCGCTTGAGCGCCGCTTCCAACCGGTGCTGGTCGACGAGCCGAGTGTCGAGGACACCATCTCCATTCTGCGTGGGCTGCGTGAACGTCTCGAAATCTTCCACGGGGTACGGATCCTCGACAGCGCCCTGGTCGCCGCCGCGACGTTGAGCCACCGGTACCTTACCGACCGGTTCCTGCCGGATAAGGCGATCGACTTAGTCGACGAGGCGTGCGCCCGGTTGCGTACCGAGATCGACTCGATGCCTGCCGAGCTGGACGAGATCACCCGGCGGGTGATGCGGCTGGAGATCGAGGAAGCCGCGCTGGCAAAAGAGACCGACTCGGCGAGCCTCGCGCGGCTCGACCAGCTACGTAAGGAGCTGGCTGATCTGCGCGCTGAGGCGGACGCGATGAGTGCGCAATGGGAAGCCGAGCGCCAGGCGATCCGCCGGGTTCAGGAGCTGCGCGCCGAGCTGGAACTCCTCCGCCGGGAGATCGAGGATGCCGAGCGGGCCTATGACCTCAACCGCGCCGCCGAGTTGCGCTACGGAAGGCTCAGAGAGCTGCAGCGGCGACTAGCTGCTGAGGAAGAGCAGCTAGTCGCCAAGCAGGGCGAGCACCGGCTGCTGCGCGAGGTCGTCACCGAAGACGAGATCGCCGAGATCGTCTCGTCCTGGACCGGGATCCCGATCACCCGGCTGAAGGAGGGCGAGCGGGACAAGCTGCTACGTCTCGACGAGGTCCTGCACGAGCGGGTGGTTGGCCAAGATGAGGCGGTCCGGGTGGTGTCCGACGCCATCATCCGGGCTCGCTCGGGCATCAAGGACCCGCGCCGCCCGATCGGCTCATTCATCTTCCTGGGCCCCACTGGGGTCGGAAAGACGGAGCTGGCCAAGACACTGGCCGCGGCGTTGTTCGACTCTGAGGACAACATGGTCCGCGTTGACATGAGCGAGTACCAGGAGCGGCACACCGTAAGTCGCCTGGTCGGGGCCCCGCCCGGCTATGTGGGCTATGAGGAGGGTGGCCAGCTCACCGAAGCGGTGCGCCGTAAGCCCTACTCGGTGGTTCTCTTCGACGAGATCGAAAAGGCACACCACGACGTGTTCAACACGTTGCTGCAGGTGCTCGACGACGGCCGGCTCACCGATGCGCAGGGCCGCACGGTCAACTTCCGGAACACCGTGCTGATCATGACGTCGAATATCGGCTCGCAGTACCTCCTAGATGGGGTGACGGCGCAGGCGGAGATCAAACCGGAGGCCCGCGAGCTGGTCATGGGCGAGCTGCGCCACCATTTCCGCCCCGAGTTCCTCAACCGCATCGACGACATCGTGTTGTTCAGCCCGCTGAACCAGGCCCAGATCGAACAGATCGTCGAGCTGATGTTCAACGAGCTGCGCACCCGGCTCGCAGAGCGCCGGATGAGCCTGGAGATCTCCGACGAGGCGCGCCGGTTCATCGCCGCGCAGGGCTTCGACCCTGTTTACGGTGCCCGGCCGCTGCGCCGGTTTATCGCCCGTGAAGTCGAGACCCGCATCGGCCGAGCGCTGCTCACCGATGCCATCCCGGATGGCGCCACCATCCGAGTCGAGCTCAAGGGCGACGAGCTCGTCATGACCCACGACGATCCCCAGCCCACAACCAGTACCGCGGCGTGAGACCGATGGCGACTACGACGGCGACGCGGACAGTCAAGTGCGAGAACTGTGGCCGGATGAATCGGGTGCCCGCAGCCGCGCGGGGCAAGCCGCGGTGCGGGAACTGCAAGGCGTTCCTGCCGTGGATCGCCGACGCTGGCGATGAGGACTTCGCCGAGATCGTCGAGCAGGCCACTGTCCCGGTCCTGGTGGACCTGTGGGCGGCTTGGTGCGGGCCGTGCCGGATGGTCAGCCCCGCGCTGGAGCAGCTGGCCAGGGAGAAGGCTGGCCAGCTCAAGCTGGTCAAGGTCGATATCGAGCGCGCGCCGAAGCTGGCGCAGCGTTTCTCTGTGCAGGCGGTTCCGACCCTGATGGTGCTGTACCGGGATGAGGTGATCGCGCGCCAACCTGGAGCCGCCCCGGTAGACGCATTGCGGAGCTGGCTGGACGACGCGATTGCCCGCATTCCCTCGGACTCCCGACCTGGAGGCAACTGATGGACCTGCGCAGGAAGGCCTGGCAGCTGCCGCTGCGCCTAGCCGCCGGGAGCTATGTCGTCAACTCGGGGTTGTCGAAGTGGGACGCCGATGAGGTGAGCGCCAAGCAGCTGCAGAGTTTCGCCTCAGGCGCCTATCCGTTGCTGGCCAGTGTCGACGCACGGTTGTTCGTCAAGGCACTCTCCGCAAGTGAGGTGGTTATTGGAGCCGCGTTGCTGTTGCCGTTCGTGCCCCCAGGCGCCGCCGGGGTGGGTTTGGCCACTTTCTCGGCCGGCCTACTCGGGCTTTACCTACGGACGCCGGACATGCGGCTCGAGGGAAGTCTGCGACCCACCGAGCAGGGCCTCCCGCTGGCCAAGGACGTGTGGTTGGCGGCCATCGGAGCGTCCCTGATCATTGACGGTTTGGCCGGGCGGGGTAGCCGATCATGACCCGGGCACCGCTCGATCCGCACCTGCGAATGGTGCAGCTCGTCGCGCCACGCACCCCGCAGGGTTGCGAGGAGTGCCTGCAGACCGGGTCGCCATGGGTACACCTGCGGCTGTGCTTGAGCTGCGGGCACGTGGGGTGCTGTAATTCATCTCCGAACCGGCACGCCCGGTGGCACGCCGGAGTCCTCGCGCACCCGATCGCCCAGTCATTCCAGCCGGGTGAAAACTGGCGGTGGTGCTACGTCCATGAGAACTTCGCCTGATGAGCACAGTTGATCTAGGCGAAGCGGCTTCGCTGCCCGAGACTCCGGATCTGGATGGGGCCTACCCCCGGCTGCGCCAGGCCCAGGTGGCCACGCTGGAGGCGAACGGCGAACGACGCCCCGTCCACTCAGGCGAGGTGTTGTTCGTCGAAGGTGATCCGAGTGCGTCCTTCTACGTCATCCTGGCCGGTCGGGTGGCGGTGATCGAGGGATACGGCACGGACGAGCAACGGGTGGTCCGGGTGCACGGACCCAGGCGGTTCCTCGGCGAGCTGAGCCTACTCACGGGGCAGACCGAGTTCTTCACAGCGGTGGCGTTGGAGTACGGCGAGGTGCTCGTCGTACCCCTGGTTGCGCTACGCGCGGTCGTCTCGCAGGATCCGGCGCTCGGTGATGAAATTCTTCGCGCCTGCCTGGTCCGCCGCACCTTGGCGATTGGGCTTGGCGCCGGCTTCCGTATCGTCGGCTCGCGGTATTCACCAGATACTCGCCGGCTACGCGATTTTGCGATGCGTAACCGGTTGCCGCACCGTTTCATCGACTTGGATGACGACCCGACCGCGGAAAGCTTGCTGCGTCAGTTGGGCGTCGGCCCCCAGGACACCCCGGTGGTCGTGTGGCGCGACCGGGTGCTGCGCAATCCAAGCAATGCCGAGCTGGCTCAGCTGGTCGGGCTGGTGACGCCAACGAAGAACGAGGCGACCTGCGACCTGCTCGTCGTCGGCGCGGGCCCGGCCGGACTGGCCGCTGCCGTCTACGGTGCGTCGGAGGGCTTGACGACAGTTGCTGTGGATGCATTGGCCATTGGAGGGCAGGCCGCGACATCCTCGCGGATTGAGAACTACCTCGGATTCCCGGCCGGGATATCCGGCGCAGAGCTGGCCGACCGCGCGGTGATCCAAGCCAGGAAGTTCGGGGCCCGCACCAGTGTGCCCGCCACCGCCCAAAAGCTCACCCACGACGACGGCCACTACCGGATTCAGTTTGCGGACCGGACCGCAGTGTCCGCCCGCACGGTTGTGCTGGCCACCGGTGCCCGTTACCGCAAGCTGCCGGTGGCGCGACTGGAGGAGTTCGAAAAGACCAGCATTTACTACGCGGCTACCCCCATGGAGGCTCAGCTGTGTGTCAACGATCCCGTCGTCGTGGTGGGAGGGGGCAATTCGGCCGGCCAGGCGACGATCTTTCTCGCAGATCACGTGGGGCAGATCCGGCTGGTGGTTCGCGAGCATCGGCTGGATGAATACATGTCGCGCTATCTGGCTGACCGGATCGAGCGAGATCCAAGGATCGAAGTGCTGCTGCACACCGAGGTACGTGAACTGCTCGGTGACAAGTCGCTGGAGGCAGTGGTCGTGCAGGACAACGAGTCCGGTGAGCAGCGCACTGTAGCGGCCAAGGAGCTATTCGTCTTCATCGGCGCAGCTCCCTGCACTGATTGGCTGGTCGGCACCCTCGCTCTCGATTCCGGTGGCTACGTACTGACCGGGACAGAGGCCGCCAAGGCCGCCAATGCATCGTTCGGCGAACTTGGGCGGACGCCGCTGATTTTGGAGACCACCGCGCCCGGAATATTCGCGGTCGGCGACGTACGCAGCGGGTCGGTTAAACGAGTGGCCTCTGCAGTCGGCGAAGGTTCCATGGCTATCCGCCTCGTCCACGAACACCTGACAACATGAGCATGATCGGCACAGTCAGGACTGGCCGAGATTGGTGACCAGGTTGATGGCCACGGCGAGGATGCCGGTGGCGAAGACGTAGGACAGCAGTGCGTGCCCGAGTACAGTTTTCGGATTTGGGCGTTGGCGGGTTCGGTCTGCATGGCATAGGTCATCCCGATGGTGAACGCCATGTACGCGAAGTCGCTGTAGGCCGGTGGCTCCTGCTGGTTGAAGTCGATGCCGCCATCTTCGTCCACGTAGTACAGGCGCGCATATTTCAGCGCGAACACGGTGTTCACCAGCGCCCAGGACAGAACCGCCGCCACGACACTGAGGATCACCAGCACCACCGCGACAGGATCCTGATTGCTGCTAGAGCGAATAAGCGCCAGCGCGACGGCGCCGAGGCTGGCCACCGCAGCGACCAGGACCCCGGTGTCGGTGGAGCGGGACTGACTTTCCTCTTCGGCGAGCCGCTTGGTGCCCTTGTCATCTTGGGGCCAACTGATCCGCCACACCCCGATCAGCACGACCGTCGCGACAACTTCTCAGCTGACCAGCGGGAATAGCTCCAGCACGCCGAAGACGGCGACCAGACCACCGACGATGACGCCGATACCGAGGGCGATCAACGCCCGCCGGGCGGAGAGGATCCGTCCCCGAGCGCGGTCTAGCCGCTCTTCGCCCACCCGGTCGGGCTTCCCCGCACGCCGCAGGGTCATTTCACCGAAACCTTAAGCCAGCGAGCATCCCGCTGGCCGGTTGAATTAGGAAGCGGCGGATTCGGCACCGCTGGCCTGGGAATCGGCGATCTCGATCCGGCGAGCTTTGGTGTCTTCGGCCACCGGAATAGTAATTGTCAACACGCCCTGGTCGTAGCTGGCGTTGAGTTTGTCGAGGTCGAGCCCGTCACCGAGGTACAACTGACATGTGAAGGTGCCGTGCAGCCGCTCGGACACCAACCACTGCGAGTCCTCGATCTGCAACGTGGGCCGCTTCGCCCTCACTGTCAGGACGTTGTTCTCCACGTTCAGCTCAAGAGAATCGGGGTCGACGCCCGGGAGGTCGAAGTGCACGACCAGCTGGTCCCCGTCGCGGTAAGCGTCCATCGGCATGGTCCGCTTCGCACCGGTGTTCGGGATGTTCTCAGCGGGGCGATTGGTTTGGTTCAGGGGCTCGATTGCGACGATCATCCTTGTTCACCTCTCTCTTCGATGTCTCTTCTTGGATGCCTCTGTCGGTGCAGCACCAGGCCGGTCGCCGGGCCGGTAAGCTCGTCGCCCGGCCGGAGAGCCTGTCTCGCAATCGGTCCACCAGCCCGGCACCCGGTCCGACGACCTTGTGGAAAAGCTCGTTGTTCGGGGCGTCAGGATGGGGCCGGGTCGGTGCCAGCTTCTTGGCCGCCTGCACCTTGTCCCGTAGCTCGACGAGGTTCTTGCGCGGGGCGCGGGCGCGCAGCTCCGGGAATGCTGGGTTTCCTCGTCATGCACCTGGTCGCGCAGCGTTGCCTCGAGCGCGCCCACAAGCTCGTCGAAGCGCCGGTCCGTTGCGTCGACGCCCTCGAGGTCCTTCATGATCTGCTCGAGCTTCTTGTGTTCGTCGGTGTCGTGCTTGACGGCCTCCTCCCCGTTCGGCAAGTGCTCGCGCATCTCGGGGTAGACGTACATCTCCTCCGACACGGAGTGCCGCACGAGCTCGGTGATGACGATGTCGGCGAGATCCCGTCGCTGCTCAGGGTTCTCAGTGGTCTTGATCTGCTGGATCAAATCCAGCACTTCTTGGTGATCGGTCATCAAGACGTCCACCACATCGAGGTCAGTTCGCGTTTCAGTCATGTCCATTTCCAGTGTCGTGTGAGCGTGCGCGCCGGCGCCGGCGCTGCTGTTCGTTTGCCTTCTCGCTTCTGGCCGCTCACCGGGGCTCACCACCACCCGCCGCCTGCCCGGTCGGGGTCCTGCCGGCGGCGGGCTTGATCACGTCGGTGAACTCCTGGGGGAGTTGACTGATGACGTCATCGAACTCTCCAGGGGTGACGGCGTTGCGCAGCGTGATGAACACCGCCTGAACCGCCTGCCAGGCCTGAGCGTCATCAACCCCGGCGCGCTGGGACACCGGCGTGCCTCCCCGCCAGTGATCCGTTCGGCAGCGTCTCCAGGATGATCCGAGTGAGCACATTGGCCTGGTCAGTGGAGGTCCACGCCCGTTGCGCGACGGTGTTCAAGAACTTCTGGTCGTCCATGGTGTGCTCTTCCCCGCGGGTGGTAGGCGCTCCGAACGCGGAGAGCTGCTACCAGTGCCCAGCGTGCCCTGGGGCGGCGCCCGGCGCTTGCCCCTCGGAGGGGCAATCGGTCGGCCATACTTCGGCCTCGCGGGGCGAGGGGAAATAGCCCCTCGGGGCCGTTGGACCTGCGAGGCGGATTGTGGGCGCGAGGTTGGTACCGGCGGGGGGAGGCGCACCCGCGGCTGGTCTGAGCAACGTGGGGTTACTCCCGTTCGGGGTGCGCAACCCCGTAGCGGCGCTAAGGGAAGGAAAGCGGACGGAGATGGAGGGTTCATCGCACAGTGGGGATGGCGCCGGTGCCGCGGTGGCCCACCACCATCTGGTGGCCCAACCCCACACCGAGCATGAGGGACCGGTCGCGGAGGCCGAAGCGGTCGCTGCGACTATCCGCACCGCCGAGTGGCCCCTGGGAAAACCAGGCGCGCCGCTCGATCGTCGCTCGCCGTTTTTGATCGGGATGACCGCGGCCGCCGGGGTGGCGGTCACGGTAGGTGTTGTTGTGCTGCTCGTGACCGCCCGCCAGGTGCTGGTGCTGATGGGATTGGCGTTTTTCATCGCGGTAGGCCTGGAACCGGCGGTTTCCTTGCTGGCGCGGCGCGGACTGGTCCGCGGGGCCGCGGTCGCCGCCGTCTGCCTGGGCCTGCTCGCGGTGATCGGCGGATTTCTCGCCGCCGCCATCACCCCTCTGGTAGCTCAGGTGAGCGGGTTCGTCCAGCAGGCCCCGCGCTACCTGCAGACTCTGCAAAGCCAGAGTTCGGTACTGGGCCAGTTCACCGGTCGCTTGCAGCTGCAACAGCGCCTCGAGCAGGCCATCAGCGGGGTCGGGTCCAATATTGTTGGTGGGCTGTTCGGCGCCGGGCGGCTGGTACTGGGTGCGCTGGCCAGCACGCTGGTGGTGCTGGTGCTGACGGTGTACTTCCTCGCCGCGCTGCCGCAGCTGCGCACCACGCTGTACCGGCTGCTGCCGCACTCCCGGCGGCCCCGGGCAATCCTGATCGGTGACGCCATCTTCGCCAAGGTCGGCCACTACGTATTGGGCAACGTGCTGATCTCACTGATCGCCGGGGCCGCAACGTTTGGCTGGCTGCTGATCTTCCGAGTGCCTTACCCGCTGGCGCTGGCCGCTCTGGTGGCGGTCCTGGGCCTGATCCCGGTCGTCGGCTCAACGATCGCCGGGGTGGTGGTCTCGTTGGTAGCGCTGACGGTGTCCCTGCCGGTCGCCCTGGCCACCGCTGGCTTCTACATCGTCTACCAGCAGGCCGAAAACTATCTCCTGGTGCCGAAAATCATCGGCAAGGCGGTGGAGGTGCCCGCCGTGTTGACCGTGGTCGCGGTGCTGCTCGGCGGCGTACTCCTCGGGGTCGTGGGTGCGATCGTGGCAATTCCCCTCGCCGCAGCAGTCGTGATCCTCGCGAGGGAAGTGATCTTCCCACGCCTCGACCAAACCTGAACGATCCATGAGCCGACACGATAAGGACAGTGTCACCGGCGTCGTGCGGGGCAAGCTCGAACGGTTGGACTCCTATCAACGACGGCACCCGGCACTGGGCGTGCCAATCGCGGTGGTCCGCAAGTTCGTCGAGGACGAATCGACCAGTCGGGCTGCCCAGATCGCCTTTTGGGCATTCTTCTCGGTTTCCGTTGCTTCTCATCTTCGTCACCCTGCTCGGCTATTTCCTGCCATCTAGCCTGCAAGGCGACGTGCTCGGCAGTGTGACCAGCTTTTTGCCGCTGCTGAGCACGAACTCGATCGGGCAGCTCGATATCCCCGCCACCGACGCCGACTACCGGGCCTACGACGCCTACGCCAAGGAGCGCACTTACCACCACGACGAGGGAGTCCACACCGAGTTCCCACGACATGACCCCGACGATGGATGAGAGGTTCAGAGCGTTCATGGGATAGCGCTGTCAGGCGTCGACGGGTTTGCACACCACATCGCGGTGCTCGGCGATATCGGCGAGCCGGCGCAAAGACTCAAGGTTGCGGGGACGCATCAGGGCAGCCTGAAATGGTGTGGGCATCCATCCGACGGGGCCACGGTCGAAGACTTCGCTTATCGTCACTTGGGTATGATTGTCACCCGCTGGCGTCAACGTTAGTCGTACTCGGGCAGCTCCGGTAGGCCACACTCGTGCGTCGAGCTCAAGCATTCGATCTGGTTCGACAGCAATGACTCTGGTCACGTCGTGCACGTTCAGCGGCCACGGACCTACACTATGGTGGATGCGCGTGCCCACCGCGGGCCAACCCGAATCCACATTTCGCATATGTGTTGCCCCGACCACCCACAGCGGATACAGCCAACCATCCGCGAGAACCGCGAAAACCCGGTCGGCACTGGCCGACACCGACTGGCTAACCTCGATCAATTCGTGCTCCTATGCGTCTTCGCGGGCGCTGAGTCGATGCGCTGGTCAGGGCCCACAGGTCGGACATCGCAGCTATGGTGCCGCTTCGCTGGCACCGCGTCCTCGGCCTCTGAGCGCAGACTGGCTCGACTCAGCTCACCTCCCAGGACGGCCGACGACGAGCGGCCGATGGACGAGCACGCCGACTGGGCAACGACGAGTGAAGCACTGTACTTGCGCCCGCAGGTGGAACCGGAGGGGGCGATTTGAACCCGCTGTGCCCGGGAGCACCACCTGTCCGCTTGCCAAGCTAGCAATATCCAAGCACTTGACCCAGCGCAATCTGCAGGAGGATGGCAATGACGCAGGCCATCGAGTGGATCACCTATCAGGGCCGCTCTCTTTACGACCAGGACGGTAATGTGATCGGCACGATCGAGGAGTTCTACATCGATCGTGCCGATGGCGAGCCCGTGTGGGCGCTCGTATATACCGACCCAGCCGGCATGCGCTTGTCATTCGTGCCGCTGCGCGAAGCCCGGCTGCAAGGCACCGACGACGACCTACAAGTCTCGGTCAACAGTGATGAGGTTCGTGACGCGCCCTCGATCGAGGCCGGCGAGGAGCTATCGGGCGACGAGGAGCAACGGCTTTACCGGCACTATGACATGCCCTACCCCGAAGGGGGCACCCGAGCTGATGACGAATCGAGAGACGATGATCCAAACCGCTCGGACGCCGACCACAAGTCGAGCAAGCTCCCCCGGCTACTCCGCCGGCTCCTTCACCGCGACCGGAACTCGTAGCCGCGGGGCCATGCAGGATTTGCGCAGGGCTCTCACACAGCGAACGGATAGGTTTCTGGAAGCTCACTAGTCTCCCAGCGAGCTGTCCGTTCCAGCGGCTCGAGGGCACGTGTCTCGTCGATGTGGATGACGGCGTCGAACTGGTCCGCCACGCGCGCTCGGAAGTAGCGGCTCTGCTGCTCGGTCTCCGGCCGGTAGATCACCCCGATCGCCCGCTCCAGGCGTGCCACTCGCAGCGCTTCAGCGGCCCGTGGCGCAGCGCAGAACGAGAGGAGAAACTCCTTCTCGCCCACTTCATGACCCAGCTCCTCGACGCTGTCGGGTAGCGCTGGCCGCACCCACTTGCGCTGCGGCGGGTCCGCCCCAATCGTCGGCAGCAGTGACCGTTCCAGTGTAGGTGGTGAAGCCGATGGTGCGGCAATCGCCCGGATGCCGCTCCCGGACGAGCTGGCCCACGTTCAGCTCTCCGCGGGCGGCAGACTCGGTCGCCCTGGCGTCGCCGAGGTGGGAGTTGTGCGCCCAGACCATAATCTTCGCTTGCTCACCCCGGTGCCGGCTCAGGTGCCCGCTGAGCGCGTCGAGGGTGTCGACCATGTGCTGGTCCCGCAGGTTCCAGGACGTGGCCCGCCCGCTGAACGTCGAGCGGTAGTACTCCGCGGGCGCTGCGCCATGCGCCGGTCTCCGGCGACACGCTCGAGCGGCTGCGGTTTCCCAAGTCCACCATGTACACAAGATCAATTGGTGTCAGGGGAACCGGGGTTGTCTGAGCCGACGCAGACTTTCCAGCTTGTGCACTCGTTCATCGTGACCTATCTGACGGAACAGGTCGGCCAGTGAGTCGAAGTGTCCGTAGTCGTCAGCGAATGCAGACTCGAACGGAGTCCGCTCCCACTCCGGATGCTCGGCGACAAACTCCATGTACTCATGTTCGGCGTGATCCTCGAAATCTGCGTTGAGTAGGTAGGACCAGTCCGGTCGGACTACGAACAGAAACCACGACAGCTGATAGTAGGCAAAGGCAAGTATCTGCGGTAGCCAGTAGAACTTTATAGTTCTGCCGGTGACGATTCTGATGTTGTCAATCATCTCTTGCAGAATAAGAAGGTGCCACTGCTCGTTGTCTTGTTGCGCACGGGACTCCGCCACCCGCTGATAGATGCCGCGAGCTATCCCGGTTTTCTCATGTACATGGGTGATGGCGACGTAAGCAACCTGCTCCCACGACTGATAGGGCACCCGGGCCACTAGTTCGAGGACCTTGAACTTGCCCAACGTGCGTTCCTGCCCGTACACCGCGTCGAGGGCGCGAAACAGCACGCGGGCAGCCAGACCGTACGGGCGCCTCGGCGTATCAAGGGTCTCTTGCTGCGCGATCAGTAGCTGCGTGTGGTTAAGCTTCGGTGGGCCAGGAACTATCGCTACGCACTGCAAAGGATCCGAGTCTGGCATTGTCACTCCTCCTTGACCGATCGGCTCACCCGACGTCAGCGCTGACCTGAGCCGCCGGGAATTCAGTTGATCGGCGCTCAGGCGTAAGCCGGTCCTCGCAGGGTCTGGCCTGGGGGCAAGCCATAGCGCCTGGCGTAGCCAGTCGTGAATTGCGCAGACCGCGCGAAGCCCCATCGCAACGCCGTAGCCGCGACCGTCGTCTCCCCCTGGAGCGTGCTCTTCCAGGTCGAGGGGTGCGCGAGCGAGCCGGACCCGTGCAGATAGGACATGGAGCTGGCGCCCGGTGCCGCGACCAGCACTCCTCGAACGCCCGTACGCTCACGTCGGCGTCGGCGTCGGCCGCGAGAGCGGCCATGGTGAATGGCTGTTGCGGGGAGGCCTCAATCACGTCGACGCCGCGACGCACCGTGCGTGGCCCCCACGACGGCACGGGTGCGTCCAAGCTCCCGGTACGGGTGGTCGATGGCCCGAACCCATCCAACAGCGAGTCCTGCAGCGGCTCGGCGATCATCGGGTTCCCCAGAAGCCCGCCCGGTACGGCGGCGTCGACGATATGCCGAAGCGACGCAGCCCATCCGCGCGCCGCCGCGGTGCCAAGATCCAGGGTCGGGACCAGTGGCCGGCGCACGGGATACCCAAGCCGAGCCTCCAGCGCGTCCTCCAGCGCAGCGGCGTCGATCCGGACGACGAGGACATCAAAGTTGTCGTCAGTCATCATCATTACTTCGGCGAACGGCCGGAATACCACAGCCTTCCCGGGGCCAATGTCGAGCTCCCGGCCTCGATGAAGGGCTAGCATCGGCCCGCGTATCGGGAAGCTGATCACATAGCCTGCGTTGTTACCCGTCAGTCGCATCCGAGTTCCGTGGGTACAGCACGCCTCTTGGACGCTTAACGGTGCGCTGGACGCAGATTCAGCCACCAGCGGGTTGACCTCGTGGATCGCGAATGATCGCAGGCCGGGCATCAGTAGATCAGCCTGAACAGGTCGAAGGCTCGTTCCCAATGCGCAGTCGCCGGGTGGGTCAACTTCGGGTCGATCACCCGGAACGACCGCGCCAGCGCGACGCTCAGCCCTCCGAACAACTCGGGCAGCAGCTGCTCGGTCTCCCCGTCGAATGTGACGTCCGAAGGCGGCCGCCGCACCTCCTGGCGCAGTAACTCGCGTATCTCGTCGGCCTCATCGAGCTTGTCAAATTCGCGCATCCGTTCCTGAAGACCCTTGGTGATCGGCAGATCCTGCGGCGCGACGACATCCCGACCGTTCCACCTGGCCGAGTTGCGCCCAGCAATGGCGATGTCGTCAATTTGCTGATCGACGAAGTCGCGGAACCGCCGCAAGTCGCTCTTGTCGGTCTGGATGCTCGCGACCGCCCGGAAGAACCGTTCGAATACCGGGACACCCGCCGGAGGGCCCATGCCATCATCCCCGCTCATCGGAGCGCTCCCCGCTGGCCTGGCCCGCGGCTTGGTTCAAGCTGTCACCAATGGTGGCCACGCTGCTAGGCACGCCGAACCGTCCCCGCAGGTTCAATCTCGCCGCGCCGGTCGCCCCACCAGGTCAACGCTGGCCGCCTGCTTGTCGCGGGACGGTGGGCGTGCTCCTGCTGCTCCAACAGATGCACGTCCGGGGGAGATTTGCACCGCTCAGGCCGAAGCCGGCCCCTTACAACTGCGGTCAGGATGGCCGCCGTATCGATCGCCGATAAGGCCGATAAGGGTGGAGGAGGTCGTGGTGCCCTGTGCCATCCGTGAGCTGACGACAAGTGGCCAGGCTAGGGTCCGGGCTTATCGGAAACGGGCCCTGGCCGGCTTGGTGATCGTGCTGGTCACGACCGCCGGCTGCACCGGCGCGGGGGCCGACGGCTTTAGCCCACGGTCCATTGGTGGGAGTGTCGGGCAGTCCCTGGAGCAAGATTTCACCCGGGTTGTCAAGGAGTCCCTGCCGGCCCTCGTGGAGATCACCAGCGACACCGGTATTGGCTCTGGAGTGGTCTTTGACGACAAGGGCAACATCATCACCAACGCGCACGTGGTCGGCACGTCCACCGACTTCCAGGTTCGGGCCTCCACCGGCACTCAGCAGTTCCCGGCCACCCTGGTGGGCTCCTACCCACAGGAGGACGTCGCGGTGATCCGGGTTCAGGGAGCGCCGAGCCTCAAGCCGGCGAGGTTCGGGCGGTCATCCACGCTCGAGGTGGGCGACATCGTGCTCGCCATGGGCAACCCATTTGGCCTAGAGGCCACGGTCACCGAGGGGCTGGTCTCGAAACTCGGCCGGACCGTCCAGGAGCCGCCCGAAGGGGAACAGTCCGGTGCGCTGCTGCGGTCCGCCATCCAGACCAGCGCTCCAATCAATCCTGGCAACAGCGGCGGCGCGCTGGTCAACCTGAGCAGCGAGGTCATTGGCATCCCGACGTTGGCCGCCGTCAATCCGGTGCTCGGCGGAACCGCGCCTGGTATCGGCTTTGCGATCCCCAGCGACACCGCGACCGACCTCGCCAGTCAGATCATCACGCATGGCCGCGTGGTCAACTCGAGGCGCGCGGCGCTGGGCGTGTCGGTCAGCACGGTCACCGACTTGAGTGGCAAGCCGGTCGGGGTTGGCATCTCCGGTGTGGTGCCCAGCGGACCGGCGGCCCACGCCGGGTTGGAGAACGGGGACGTGATCGTCAAGGTCGGTGACGCCGAGGTCACTACGGCCCAGCAGCTGCAGGAGGTGCTCGCTATGTACAAGCCCGGTGACACCGTGCGCATCACTTTCATCCGGCCGCCCGGGGGAGCCACGACCGTCACGGTGACGCTCGGTGAGCTACCCGCGAGTTGACCCACGGAGCTACCCAAATGATCACAGACATTGCGGTGGAACGGGTGGAGTTCCGCTGTCCGGAATCGCACTGGCAGTCCGTGGTCGACTACGACGTCGTGCTGTAGGTCGACGCCGACGGCGACACATGGGAGGTTTTTTCGACCAACGGCGTCCCGACCCCCTCCCCGTACACCCTCGACGGGGCGCCGTTGTGCCCCGTGTGTCACCGCGCCGTGACCGGAACGCCGGTTGCACGGCGCTTCATCCCGGTGCCGTCTGAAGACGACCGCGGGCCGCGGCAGCCTGTCTCTGATCCAGAAACACATCGAGCGCGGCGGCACGACGTGCCGTTGCTGCCCGGCACGTCCTACCCCAACCAGTCTGCTGATCCGGATGCTCAAGGAGCACAGCATGTCCCACAGTAATGGAACGGTTCCCGGGACGACCGCGGCCGGGATCACGTTGGTCATCGACCCGAAAACAATGTGGCCGCTCATGGCACTACGCGGTGTGCTGGCAATCCTGTTCGGGATCGCCGCACTGGTCTGGCCGGGCATCACTGTCCTTGCCCTGGCACTACTGTTCGCCGCGTGGGCGCTGCTGGATGGCGTCTTCCTGCTGATCAGCGCCTTCCGGCAAGGACGGGCCCACGCCAGCTGGCGGGACTGGGTCCCGGCGCTGCTCGCCGGTCTGCTCGGGATCGCCGCCGCAGTGGTCACCGTGCTGTCGCCGGGAATCACGATCCTCGCACTCACTATCCTGGCCGCCGCCCTGCTCATCGCCGTCGGCGTCGCCGAGATCGTTCTGGCGGTGCGGCTACGAAAGCTCATTCGTGGTGAATTTTTCATGGCGCTGGCCGGGCTCGCCGGCATTATCGCAGGCATCCTGATTTTGATCTGGCCCCTATCGGGCGCGCTGGTGCTCACCATC
The DNA here is from genome assembly GCA_050700115.1 of Pseudonocardiaceae bacterium. Taxonomy (GTDB): domain Bacteria; phylum Actinomycetota; class Actinomycetes; order Mycobacteriales; family Pseudonocardiaceae. The sequence continues at coordinate 35,553 of JBOHGG010000007.1, read as the reverse complement.
ATGCTCGGCGCCTACGCCCTGGTCTCGGGCATCCTGCTCCTTGTCGTGGCATGGCGGCTGCGCCGCATTGCTCAATCCCCGGATGTCGCTGGTGCGGCTCGGGCGGGAGCGGGAAGCGCAAGGAGGCCGCAATCACATACTCCTTGAGGGGGGTGTAGGCGGAGACGTGCTCGATCGAGCCGCCTTCGTCGATGACCACCTCCACGAGCTCATCCACGATATCGGCGGCGCGTCGCACTGGGCGTCCACAACAGGCACTTCTCGCCGGCGAGAGCCAGCCAACGGTCGTGGTCGCAGACACGCCCGGTACGACCGCCCCGTCCTGGACCATGAGGTGACCCACTGCGGCAACGTTGCCGGCCCATAAGCATCGCTTCATCGCGGACTTCCGATGCCGGCGAAGGGGTCGACGAGCCTCAGTGCAGCCGTCCGGTGGTCCTGACGGGTCGGCTCGGGCGCCCCCCTTCTCACGCCTTCGGGACCAGGCTTTGGGAACGCACGCTGGTGAAAAATCACATCCGTGCGGTGGCACATGGCCCGGGGGCCGTCCAGACAGGAATGGCAAATGCTTTTGCCGATGAAGTCCAGTGTCGTCCTGGCGGCGGTGCTCATGGCTACCTTGCTCGGAGCCTGCTCCAACAGCGAACGACCGGCTCTCACCCGGCAGGCTGGGGACCCGACCGCGCTGCGCTCAGCATCCTCCACGCCCGTGACGGTGGCGTGGAGTGAGCGACTTTGCCGTGCGCTGCTGCCCGTTGTCCAAGGCACGGGATCCCCGCCGAATCTTGACGTCTCCGACCCCGAAGGCTCCCGGCAGCGCCTCCACACTTACTTACACAATCAGGTCGAAGCTCTGAATAGCGCACTGACCCGGATCGCCGCGGCTGAACCCGCTCCGGTGAACAAGGGCTCTCAGGTGGACCAAGTGTTGGTCACCACCCTGTCCCAGCGACGCAACGCGCTTGCTGCCGGGCTCGCTGAACTCGACGCGGTCCCGCTTGGGCGGCCCGAGACGCTCAAATACACGCTCACCGCAGTCACTTCCCTCCTGGTGCCCACCGATGGCAAGACGCTGTTGGGCCTGACCGTGCCTATCAACTTGCAGAACGCGATCCGGCAGGCGCCGGGTTGCCAGACACTCGACGCGTCCAGGGATGCGACCGGACCAGCATCACCACCGTAGCGAGAACTGCCGATCCATCGGCCCATTACGCGGCGACTGGGAGCATTCTTCTGTGGCCAAGTCGAAGACGCACCGGAACAGGCGCTCACGCGCCGAGGTTCAACCACGGGTTGGCGACCTGCTGCGCCTGCCCGCCGGTCCGGTGGACCTCAAGGCAATAGCCACGGACGCGACCCAGGGTTTCATGGGGGCGGGCAAGACGGGACGCCAAAACGGCGATGCGTCACCTCGGGCCGTGTTTGGCGGAACTGCAAGAGCAGCTATACGCGGAGGGGCATACAGGTAGCCAACGGAGCCTGCTACTTGTGCTGCAGGGCATGGACACCGCCGGTAAGGGAGCCACGGTCGAGCATGTTCTCGGCCTTGTCAACCCGATGGGCGTGCGGTACCACGGGTTTAAGAAGCCGACGCTCGAAGAGCGCGAGCACCACTTCCTGTGGCGGGTGAGCGTCAGTTACCGCCGCCGGGGATTATCGGGGTCTTCGACCGTTCCCACTATGAGGACGTGGGGGTGGTTCGGGTACATGAGCTCGTGCCGCCGAAGGTATGGTCATGCCGCTACGGCATCATCAATCGCTTCGAGGAGAAGCTGGTGGCCTCGGGCACCAGAGTGGTGAAATGCTTCCTGCACATCTCGAGGGAGGAGCAGAAGAGGCGGCTGGTCGCACGGCTCGACGACCCAACGAAACGCTGGAAGTACAATCCCGCCGATGTCGACGAACGCGCTTACTGGGACGATTATCAGCGGGCGTACTCAGACGCACTCAAGAAATGTAACAGCGAGGCCGCACCATGGTATGTCGTACCCGCCGACCGTAGGTGGTACCGCAATTGGGCGGTCACCAAAATTCTCACCGAGCAGCTCAAGGAGATGGCCCTCACCTGGCCAATGCCTGAGGGTTGGGACCTCGAGGCGGAACGTGCGCGGTTGGCAGCGGACCCGTGAACCCTGACGCCGGCCGGAGATCGGTGGGCTCAGGTGAGCACCCGATCGACGGCGGCGAGAATGGGGCCCGGGCGGGCGGCGACCGGAATGCGACGAACAAAGACGCTTGGCGTCCCAGCAATGCCGCGCGCGATCGCATGCTCGGTGACGAACGACGGCCAGCCAGGTAGACGCCCTTGCAAATCGCCTCCGGGTACTCCGGGGTAGTGATACCGATGTTCTGGCCCAGCTCGACGAGCTGTCCGTCGGTCAGGCCCGGCCCGCCCTTGGGAGGCTGGTGCTCAAACAATGTCCGGGCGTAGTGGTGGAACATGTCGGCATCAGCATGCCGCCGCCGAGGCGGCGGTCGCCCGGGTCGAGTACCCGGTAGTCGATACGGCGTCGAGGAAGTTCATTGGGTACCGGATGAAGCTGATGAGCCGGTCCTCCAATAGCTTGTCCAGGGTTGGCGCGGCCATCAGCTCGAGCTGCTTGCAGAACGGGCACTGCAAGTCGATGTAGGCCTCGACGTTCACCGGTCCGCTGCCGACTACGATGCCGTCCCCGTCGGAGGTGGCGCCGCGCGGGGCGGGTACTGGTGGGGCGGCGGCTCGATTCGCGTTCATGCTGCCGATGCTCCCCGGGGACCCCTCCCGGGCTTGGATCCGACGGTGCGAGCCCGGTCGTGCCCGTTTGTCCTCCGGGGCCGTGGTTAGGGCTGTTGACGCATGGCGTGCACGGTTCTCCAGGCCCGGGTAGCGAGCTGGAGGTTGAAGCGGGTATCCGGATCGTGGAGTTCATGGCCGGACACTTCCCGAATCCGCTGCAGGCGGTAGCGCAGTGTGCTGCGATGCAGTGACAACGTGTTGGCGGTGAGATCGTAGCTGCCGCCGCACTCCAGGTAGCAGGACAGGGTTTTCACCAGTTCCGCGTGTTTGGTGGCGTCGTAGTCCAACAGAGTACCGAGCCAGCGGTGGACGAAGGACTCGACCGAACCGATGTTGGTGGTCTCGGAAAGCAGTTGGTAGACGCCGAGGTCTTCAAAAACGCTGACCCGCTCGGGGCAACCAGTGGCGATCTGCATTCTCAGGGCGAGCTTCGCCTGCTCGTGGGCGCGTGGGAACTCGAATGGCTCGGTGCAGGATCCACCCACACCAACCCGGCAATTCCTCCCCGAGCCCATCCAAGTGATGATCTTTGCCCGGAACTGCTCCCAGTCCTGGTCGACGTCACAGATGACCGCGACTCCGCCCGGGCGAGCGGTGAGCAGCGATCCGGCGCCGGTGTCGCGCATCGCGCGGCGCACGGCGTGGAAGAACGCCTCATTGTCAACCTGCTGGTTCCCGTTGGTAACAATCACCACTCGATGGGGGCGGGCCAGGTCATACCCGAGCGCCCGGGCACGGTCTTGTGCGCTCTCCGAGTCGGTGCCGGCTAATAGCTCCTCGGCGAGGTCGCGCCGCAACCGTAGCTCTGTCTCGTGCAGGGCCTGATGGTGCGCGAGCTCCAGGGTCAGCACGGTGTTTGCGTGCTCGAGGGCGACCTTCTCACTGTCTCCGGCGGTTCTGGCTGGGTCGATGAGGGCGATCACGCCGAGCACTACGCTGCCTGGTTGCGCCGGCGCGATCAGCCGGCCTTTGTCCCGCACCAGGCCCCGGGCTTCGACGGCACGCCGCACGGTCTGCTCACGGCGAGTGGGACTGGGTTTCGGGTAGGGGTCGGGTCGTCCGGGGCCGCCCCATGCGGTGAGGTTGCCGTGGCGGTCCTCGATGGCGACCGGCAGCCCGGTCAGCTCATGCAGTGCTCGGGCGATGCCCACCTGGCCCTGCCCCGCCGAGGCTACCGCGGTGAGGCTGTTGTGGATGTCCAAGCTGCGTCGCACAGCTGCCGATGAACGCTCTAGGTCCGCTATCGCTCGTTCGAGAGCGAGGTTGGTAGCGCGCAATGCGTCGGCAATCGCCCGTTCCCGGGCGTGCAGGCGAGCGTTGAGGAGCGCGGCGCCGACTTGCTTTGCCAGGACGTTGAGCAGGAACTGGTGATGTGGCTTGGGTTCGGTGTCGCAGCTGACCACGAGATGGCCGGCTTTGTCCTCCATGCCAGCCAGCGGGTACGCCCAGGCCCAACCGGCGTCCTGCACGGTCAGAGCCCCTCCAAGGGTATCGAGAGCGGTGAGTTGGGCGCGCAGGGAGTCGGCGTGCGCCGGGCGACCAACGGACCCGATCACCCGCCAGTCATCGTCAAAGTAAACGCCCTCAGTCCGGCAACCACCCAGTGACGGGGTGGCGGCCGTAGCGATGTCCAGAATCTCCACCTCGTCGTAGCTGCCGGTCATCACCTTCGACAGGGCAAGCAGCGGACGAAACGTCGCCAGCTGCTCCCGTAAGACGGCGTCCCGATCGGCCATGCTCTCAGTCGTCTGAGTCACGGCTGATAGCACCCAACTCGTCAGGTGGCACGGAGTACAAGAAGCCGCGCAGACGAGTTCCCGGGGGCACTAACAGCGTAGAAATGCCAAGTTCGATCGACTTTGTCGGTATCTCCAGCATGGCTGTCCCCTGACGTGTCGCGGCCAGTGTCCTCGTCCACCGCTGGATGCGCCACCTGGCAGCAGATTCCTCTCGACCTCGGAAAGCAGGGTGATCCCGGTGTTATTGACAGCCACCGGGTCGCGGCGTCGACCTGCATCATCAGCTTGGCCAAGGTGACCAGGTCGTGTTCGTCGTGGTGCAGCTCTCCCAGCGGCGCAGTCTTCGTCCGAGCCGAGCCGAACCGAACCAACAGTCGTGCGCATGGGGCTGACGGACTTCCGGATGCCGGCGAAGGCTTCGACAAGCCTTGTGACGATCGGTCCCAAGGTGGCCACGAGCAGGACATAGGCGGCGACGAGCGCACCCAGCCGGGGATCGGCGGCGGTACCGATCAGCCCGACCACGACGATAGAAAACTCGCCTCGTGCGATCAGCGCGGTCCCGGCGCGAAGCTGCCCCTGCCTGTCGAGGCCGGTCCCGGCGCGCCGCGAACGCACCCGTAAAGATCTTGGTGATCGCAGTGACGGCAGCGAGCGCAAACGCGGTCGGCAGCACATCCGGCAGGTCCGCCGACTTGATAGACAGGCCGATTGCGAGAAAAAACGCCGCCGCAAACAGATCGCGCAGCGGGGTCAGCGCTTCCCGGGCGCGGTCGGTGATCTCGCCGGTGAGGCTCAGGCCGACCAGAAACGCACCGACCGCCGCAGAGATGTTGACCGTCTCTGCGAGCGCGGCCACAACGAGGGTAATGCCGAGCACCCGCAGCATGATCTGTTCGGACTCGGGGTGCGACAGCGCCCCTCCGATCCGGTGTCCCCACCGCCGTGACGCGAAGAAGGACGGGGTGAGCGGCCAGAACGCGGCAGAGGTGACGGCAGCCTGCAGGGCAGCCAGCGCGACGAGAATTCCGATCAGTGCCTGCCACCGGGTCCCGCCGGCGGCCAGGACCGCCAGCACAGGCAGGTAAATCGCCATCGCGAAGTCTTCGAGCACCAGCACCCCAGGATGGCCGGTGTCTCGGAGTTCCTCAGCCGACCGAGATCGCCGAGGAGGCGGGCGATGATCGCGGAGGAGGCCCAGGTCGCCCCAGCCAGGGCGAGTACTTCAGCCGGCTTCAGGCCGAGGAGCAGGCCGGCGATCACGCCCGGTGTCGCGTTGAGGACGAGATCCACCACGGCGGACGGCACGTGACGTTTGAGCTTTCGGCAAACTCATCGCTCGAGAACTCCAGGCCGAGGGTAAGCAGCAGGAGCACCAGACCGATTTGCGCGCTTGCCTCGATGTAGTCCCCGAGGCCGGAACGCCCAAGATTCCGCCCTCGCCGATGGTCAAGCCAATGACGAGGTACAGCGGCACGGGAGACAGCGACAACCGCCGAGCTAAGGTCCCGAGCACACTCAGCGCGATCAGCAGGATGCCGAGTTCCAGCAGCAGACCGACGGAGGCATGCATGATCGACCTATCGGACTCAGGCTGAAATGTTGATCACATCCGGGGACCGGGCGCCATGGCGCGCAGGCGGGCGATGCGCTTCCTGGTGTCGGGATGGGTGGAGAACATCCGCATCAGATTCCGCCCGCAGAACGGGTTAACGATCATCAACGCACTAACCGGCGCGGTGCTCCCGGCCGCCGGCAGTGGCCTGATCTGCGCGGCTCGCTCAATCTTCGCCAGGGCAGAGGCCAGCGCACTCGGATCGCCGGTGATCTGAGCTCCTGAGGCATCCGCGGCGTATTCGCGGGACCGACTGATTGCGGCCTGGATCAGTCCAGCCGCTAGCGGACCGAGTACGGCGATCAGGAGAATCTCCAGGAGACCGGGACCCGAGTCCTCGTCGCTACCGCCGAACCCGAACAACACGCCGAGCTGCGCGATGTCAAGCAGAATCATGATCACGCTAGCCAGTCCAGCCGCAACCGAGGCGAGGAGGATGTCGCGGTTGCCGACGTGGCTGATCACGTGCCCCAGCACCCCGCGCAACTCCCGCTCGTCCAGTACGCCGAGGATCCCGGCCGTGACACAGACCGCCGCATGCGAGGGGCTCCGGCCAGTGGCGAACGCGTTGGGTGTCGAGCTGGGACTGATGTAGACCCCGGGCATCGGCAGCCCCCGACGGGAGACGAGGTCGGCGACGATCGCGTGCAGCTGCGGTGCTTGCCGTTCGGCGACCCGCTGCGCCCGCATCGCTCGCAGCGCGAGCTTGTCGTAATAGAAGTACGACAGGCCGTTGATGCCCAGCGCTACTAGCCCGGCGATCAGCAGACCGGTAGTTCCGCCCAGCAATCGGCCGATCAACAAGATCAGAGCAGACAGTGCCCCCAGCAACAGCGCCGTCTTGAGAGCGTTGCCCACACCGCGCATCGTCCTACCAATCACTCGCCGCGAACAGCGGCAGTAGGCACGAGGTGTTCGGCAGGAAACCGAACTGCATCTCGTGACGGATGCTCTGACGGCCATCGGCCTGGGTGCGCGGCAGGCTCATTGCGGTTCTCCTCTGCAGGTGGCGGTCATGGCACCTTGGGTACCTGCAGGCTCATGGTGTCGATCGCCGCGATCGACACCATGAGCCTGATGTTGCGAGACGCGACTGCGCCATGCTCCTGCCAGACCAGTGCGCCGGTGTCTGGTTTGCCCTCCGCGAGAGCGGGGAATCAGTAACTGGTACTGGCTCGTGCAGGAGGTGCCTGCCGTGACGTCCACGAACGCTCATTCGACCGAAGCACCCACGGTTGTTCTTGGCCTGCTCAGCGATCCTGGCCTGCCGTCGAAGCTTTCGGAGGAACTCTCGGGGCAACTGCCGGAGTTGCTGTACCGCGAGACCGGTGGACGAGCGAAGTGGGTAGTCCAGAGAGCCACCGAAGCCCTGACGCTCGAGGAGAACGGGACGTTGCCGTCGGTGGAGATCGGTCGGCGGCGGATGACTGAGGAAGGCTGGGACCTGATTGTCTTGATCACCGACCTGCCTCGGCGAGCGGAAGGTCGACCGATCATCTCCGACTACGGCGTGTCCAGCGGCGTCGCGCTGGTATCGCTTCCCGGGCTGGGTGCCTTCGGGCTGCGCCGGCAGGCACGGAAGGTGATCATTCACCTGATCGCCGAGCACCTGATCGACAAACCATTGGGAGACGTCGACGCGAACGGTCAGAGCCAGGGCGGCCGGCGAGATCACCGCCCGCTTGGGGTCAGGATTGCCGCCGAGCACATCGACTCGGAGGACGAGGGCATCGACATGCACCTTGCCCTCAAGGGAAACGCGGGACGGCTGTGGCTGCTCGCAGGCATGGTCCGCACGAACCGGCCATGGCGGCTGGTGCCGAGCCTGTCCCCAGCGATAGCTGGTGCCGCCGCCGGTGCTGCATTCGGGGTCTTCTACTCCAACATCTGGGCACTGTCCGACGCGTTGAGCGGCTCGCGCCTAGTTTTGATCACCGTCCTTGCGGTCCTGGCGATGGCCGTGTGGCTCATCGTCGACAACAACCTGTGGGAACGCCCCGCCGACCGGCAGTTGCGAGAGGAGGCCGTGCTCTACAACGCCGCCACCGCTTTCACCATCGGCCTCGGTGTGGTGTGCATGTACGTCCTGCTGTTCGCGGTCACCCTGTTCGCGGCGCTGATCGTGATCTCGCCTGGCCTGCTCGAGTCCACCCTGCAACACCCGTCGGGCTTCGGGCAATACGTGTGGATCGCGTGGCTGGCCGCCTCGATGGGCACCATCGCCGGTGCACTGGGCTCTGGATTCGCCGGTGAGGACGCAGTTCGGCAGGCCGCCTACAGCAAGCGTGAGCAGGAACGGCGCACCAGGTTCGCCAGCAAGGACGGCGGGTAGCGACCGGCGGGTGCGGCTGAACCGGCGTTGAGGCGCTCGCGCTGCGGGGCGACCACGTGCTGCGGATCGACGGCCGATGTCATCCCAGCCTCGAACACCGCAAAGCGCGTGGTGAGTGACCCGGTCGATCATGGCAGCAGCGACGTCGTCGTCGCCGAACACTTCGTCCCAGCGGCCGAAGGCCTTGTTGCTGGCGACGACATCTTCGGCTACTCGCCCATGCTCGGCGGCTACCCGGGTGGTCAGGCGGAGTACGCGCGCGTACCCTTCGCCGACGTCGGCCCGATCAAGATCGAGGACGGCATCCTGGGCGAGCAGGTCAACACCGAGTCGGCATCGGAACACCTCGCCGAGGCCCAAAGCATCCTCGAGAAGTGTCCCGGCCCGGGGTATCTGCTCGCCGATCCCCCACACGCTCAGACTTCCACGCCGGACCTCGACAGTCAGTGACCACCCCGCCAACCTCTCCGACCGGGAAGTAGAAGTCCTCGGCCAGTCGGCGAGGGTCTGACCACCGACGACATTGCACGCCAGCTGCGCCTGAGCCCGCGTACCGTGGATGCCCACCTCCGCTCGATCTACCGGAAGATCAACGTCAAGACCAGGGCAGCCGCCACCCGCTACGCCATCGCCCACCAACTGACCTCCCACCCCGCATCGCCACCAGCCTGACCCGACCACCGATTCTCCAGTCGGCGAGACTCCACGCGGTGCTAGCCCCGTATCACCGATCACGTCACAGCTACCGCCGAGCACAGCTCCTGGTTCTACCAGCACGAGACTCGGTAGGCTTTTTCACCTAACGGCACGAGACGTGGAAGCCCGAGACAGTCCTACTGTGTCGGGCACATCAGAGCACGGCGGCCAGCTGAGTTAAGGCCACCGAACCGGTAGGAGCGGCAATGACGACGATCCAGCCGAGTCAGGACTCACCACAGCAGGCCCGACCCGCTGGTTCTGCGAGCAGCTTAGCGCCCACTCGTGCTCGCCGCGGTCACCCGCGAGGACAGCATGCGCGGCTAGCGAGCCGCCAATGACGGCCAATAGCGGCGAGCTAGCCGCCGAGTGGCCACCCACGCCAAAAACACAGGATCCGGCACGGCATCGGGATCAATCATTGGTAATGCGGGTCGTCCGGGACTTCGACGGCTACGTCGTGTCGGCCAATCCCGCTTACCACACCGTGCTGAGGTGGTCGATCGAGGAGCTGTCCTCCGTTCCGTACTGGGAGTTGCTGCACCCCGACGACCAGGAGCACATCGTGGAGGACACCCAGCAGATGCTCCTGAGTGGTCCCGGGTCCCTATTCAATCGTGAGGTCCGGATACTGTCCCGGGACGGCGCCTACCGATGGGTCCGCTGGAACGCCCGGTCGGTCGCGGAGCAGCAGCGCGTGTATTCAGTGGGCGTCGACATCACCGACAGCGAGCGGATCGAAACCGGGAAACGGGTCCTCGTTGGGTCCTGGGACTGGCACATCCCCACCAACACCGCCACCTGGTCCGACGGGATGTTCGAAATCTACGGCCTCGCGCCCGGGACACCATGCAAACTGGACACCGCGGTGGCCCGCATACATCTTGACGACCAAGCGACTGTCACCCGCGCCATCCACCGCAGCCTCGCAAGCGAGGAGCCCTACGTTGCCGACCACCGCATCGTGCACCCCAGCGGCGATATCCGCTGGCTACACTCCGCGGGGCGCGTAATCATCGATACCAACGGCAATCCGGAACGGATACGCGGCATCACCCAAGACGTTACTGCCCGCCTGGAAACCGCATCCCCCGGCTAGATAGGCGCAGCGACTAGGTCGAATGCCGCGAGATCACAACACGCCACGCTTAACTGCCAGGTCACCAGTCGTGCTGCCCACCGCAGAACCGAGCTCACCGACCGGATACTGATCTTCAACGAGCGACACTTGCAGACTGTGTTAGCTGAGTACGTCCGGTATTACAACGGTCGCAGGCCTCACCGGTCCCGGCAGCTTCGTCCTCCGCGCCCGGATCATCCCATTGCCGATCTCAATCACAGGCGAGTCGCACGTCGGATGATCCTTGGTGGTCTGATCAACGACTACGAGCGTGCAGCATGAATCCACAGCTCACGGCCCGTGGTCGACTTCTGGAACCCGACAGGCGGGCAGCGTGTTCGCGTTCTTGGCCGAGCATCGCCATGAGTTGTTTCCGGATTCGTTTATCGCGGATCTGTTCCCGTCGGGAATGGGGCGCCCGTCGCTGCCGGCGGACCTGGTGGGTTCGGTGCTGGTGCTCAAGGAGCTGTATGACCTGTCGGATGCGTAGACTGCGGAAGCGTTGAAGTTCGATATCCGGTGGAAGGTGGCCTGTGGTCGGTCGCTGACTCAGATGTCGTTCGATACGTCCACGTTGGTGTATTGGCGGCGGCGGATCGCGGCATCGAAGCGCCCGGATCGGGTGTTTGACGCGGTGGCGGCGGTGATCGCCGAGACCGGGATCTTGCGGGGTCGGCGCAAGCGCTGTGTGGACTCCACGGTGTTTGATGACGCCGTTGCTACCCAGGACACCGTGACCCAGCTGGTGGCCGCGATCCGTAAGGTGGCGCGGGTGGTGCCGGGTGCGGCCGAGGTGATCGGCCGGGTGTGCAGGCTGGACTATTCCCAGCCGGGCAAGCCAGCCATCGATTGGGACGACTCACAGGCCAAGCAGACCCTGATCTCGGATCTGGTCAACGACGCGTTGGCGGTGTTGGCCGAGCTCGTCGACGAGAACGCCCCGCAGCGTGAGGACAAGGCGGCCGATGCGCTGGGGCTGCTGGCGCTGGTCGCGGGTCAGGACGTAGAACCCGGGGAGGGGTCGGACGGCACCGGCGGGCGGTAGCGGATCGCCCGTAAGGTCGCCGGGGACCGGGTCATCTCGACCGTCGACCCCGAGGCCCGGCACACTCGCAAGTCCAAGTCGGTCCGCAGAGACGGCTACCGCGGGCATGTGGCCGCCGAGCCGGAGACTGGGCTGATCACCGACTGCCGGCTCACCAAGGCCGCCGGGGAACAAGGCAGCGACCCGGTGTGGCGGCGAGCAGATGATCTCCCGCGACCGCTACCACCAGACCGACACCCAGGCCGCGGCACACCCACAGCCAGCCGACGACGAGCCCCCCGGCCCCGCCCATGCCGGCCACCAGGCCGCTGACCAGGCCAACGCTGCCACCGCGCCGGTGGCCGATTCCCACTGTGCGGCGACCGAGAAGGACGGCGAGACCACCGACGCGAACACCGACGCGAACACCGAACCCGCAGGCAACCAGCCCTCCTGTGCCTGCGACCACGAGCAGGGCAAGGGCCTGGAGGTCTACGGCGACTCCGCCTATGGCACCGGGACGGCCCGGGCCGCCTACCGTGCCGGTGGACACGACACCGTGATCAAGCCCAAGCCACTACGACCGGCCGTCGAGGGCGGGTACACCCTCGACGACTTCGACATCGATGACGACGCCGGCACCCTCACCTGCCCCGCCGGGCACACCCGGCTGATGAGTGCCACCCGGACGGCGAGCTTCGGCAAACTCTGCGCCGGCTGCACTGCACCACCGCCGCCAATGGCCTGTCCATGACCATCCACCCGCGCGAGGACCTGCTGCGCGCCGCCCGCGCCCAGGCCAGACCCCGCAGTTCAAACAGGCCTACCCCTCCCGCTCGAACATCGAACGGATCATCGCCTGGATCGCCACCCAGAACGGGCGGCGCATCAAGCTGCGCTACCTCGGCGTCGCCAAAAACCACGCCTGGCTGCGCACCCAAAGCGCCGCCATCAACTTACGCACCCTCATCAACCACGGCCTCACCCACCAAGACGGCGCCTGGGCCCTGGCCTGACCGGCCAGAAGGCGCCCCCACGCCCTTGCCCGTACCGACCACAAGTCAACTGGTATCGACGGCAGCCGAGAACAACCACCACCACACCGGACCCCACAGACCTGACCTACTGCCGCACAGACGGCCTTGTCGACGTTCTTCCCGCCCCGGCCAAGCCCTTGTTCAGCGGCGTCCTAGGTACAGGCACCATCCGCCCGATCCTCGCCGCCGCCCGCCTCGGCTCAGCCCCACGCCCGGCTTAATGCAACTGTGCCCATCAGACCCCGCCAGGAGCTGGGTGAGGGCGAGCGACCGGTACCACGGCAGGTTCACTTCGACGCTCGACTCCAAGGAACCTTTGAAGTACCTTTGAAATATGCCCGCCCCCGAGATCCCGTTTTCTGAGCTTGTGCAGAGGCCCACCGACACCGTCGCACGGCTCACGATGACGCGCGGTCAGACCCTGCGCCTTCGGCGCCGCGACGCCGAGGACCTCACGTTGACAACGGCAACTCGGGCTGAGCAGGAACACACAGTGGTGTCGGCTACCACGCGGATGTTCGTCGCCCTGATGCAGCGTGACGAGGCGGCCAGGTCAATGCTGCTCGACGTTGTTTCGGAGGTGTTCCCCTGGGTTCGCTTCCTGCCGACCCAGGACGTCCGTGCGTTCATGCTGGACTTGGTGGAGACACTGCACGCGGCCGACGCCCTCGACAACCCTGCGCCGGTCGTCCAGGTCATCACCGCCTGGCAGCACACCGCCGAGGTTCACGCCGACCCTGATCTCGCCGCGCGGACCCACCTGCTCGAGGGTGACTTCGGACCGGTTCCTCAACCCGCCGCGTGAGCCCCAAACGCGGCGAGCGGGTCGCTCCTCCAGCCGGCGCCGATGAATGGGAGGTCCGCTTCGGCAACACCACCGCAGCCAAGGGCTGGGAAAGCCTCTGTCAGCAAGCTCCCGGCAACACCCGCGAAGCCTGGCAACAGATGCGAACCAATCCCGCCCCTGGCTCACCCACACCCCGCCACCACCAGCTTAAAGGCACCCTGGCGTTCGCCGAACACGGCGGCAAGCAACTGGCCTGCTGGCAGATCGAAGTCACCGGCGGGGGCCGAATCTGGTACCTCCTCGACCCAGACCGCCGCACGATCTGGATCACCGAAGCCGGCACTGGACACCCCAAGAAAACCGACTGAGACGAACCCATGGGGATGATGCGACCAGCGGTAGCCAGCATGGTGCGAACTGGACGACAACCATGCCTCAGAACGGCCGCGGTGCAACGCCCGGGAACTATAGTCGCTGGTAGCAAGCGTATTGGCAGGCGTCGAAGATCTTCCTAAACCGTGTGTCGCAGGTTCGAACCCTCCCAGGGTTCGAACCTACGCAGCTAACTGAGCTTGAGGTGTTTTTGCTGGTTCAGGACGTGTGCGTAGTGGTCGAGTCCCTCCTCGGACTTGAACCCCCACACTGGCTCGCATGAGCCTCGCCAACTCGCCTCAGTTCAGAAGCGTTCGGACTTGCTCAGGTCTGCGACGAGGTCGTCGAGAATCTCGCTGAGCGCGCACTCGTCGTGGAAGGCGGCTCGCCGGGGGTAGATCCCGCCAGCACGTACCCGACCTTTGGCCTGATGGTAAGCGCCATCGCAGACACCCAACCTCTATCTCGAACCGGCCGGTTGTGCGCTGGGCCGTTCCTACCTACTCCCCCGCGGCGTCGGCGATTTCGAGGGAACTGTCCCGGACGCGTGGCTCAGATCTACCGGCTCGAAACGGGCCGCACGCTGCGGCCCACCCCGCTGTATTCGAAGCTGTACTACCTCACCTTCGGTCGAACAACGTTGGAACTATTAGGGGACCTTGCGGCCGAGGTCCCCGCGGGCGCCACCTGCATAACGCGAAGCCATACGTTCATACCGGCGTTTGTCGGCGCGGAGGTAGCTTCGGCGCTGTCCACAGCCGGACAGTGGAACCACGTTGATGATCAGTGGACGGAGTGTCGGCGGCGAGCGGTCGAACATCCTGCCGGCTCATGCAATCTTTACCTCTGGCCATTCGGTGTGGCACTGTTCCACCTCGTTGAGGACCTTGCCCTTGACTCCGTTGCCCAACTCTCAGTCTGGCGACGGATCACCTACGAGCAGAACATGCAGTGGGCGCACGACCAGCTCCGGGCGCTCACCGGCGGCGAGGTTGACGGACAGCCTTACGTGCGAGTCTCTACTGGGTGGACGAGCACGCGTGGCAAGGCCGCGATCTTCTGACAGCACTGCGGCTCATGTGCATTCCCCGCGTACTGGTGCAGCGAGTAGACGAAATCGACGAATCGTGCCTTGCGCCTGCTACGCTCGTCGAACGAGCGTTGCTACAGGACGGGTTCGACCATCCCGAACTCGTCGATTTCAGCATGAAGGGCATCTCGCTGGGCTACGCCTCGTGGTCGGGCGTCGTGTACCACCCGATCGCGCGAGACCGCGCGTTGCACGAGGACGAGTTAGTCACCTGCGAGCTTTCCGTACAAGCGGTATGGGCTTACTGCGATCACCTCCGCCAACAGGTCGAAAACGGGGATGACCCGGTAGTTACCGCAGAGTTCGGCTGGCGGTTCCTGCGTGGTGTTTGCTCGCGGTTGACTACTGAGCGGTCGCAAGAAACGTCGCAGCACCGCTCGATGCGCGACGCCGTGGTGCAGACTAGTGGTCTGGACCGGCACCTAGCCCAGGCGTTGGAGATCCTCCGAGAGTGCGACAGGACATGAAATGAGCGAACGCAAACCGGTACTCGTGGTCGTGGATGTGCAAAACGGCTTCATCACCGAACACTCACAACCCGTGGTGCCAGTCATCGTCGACCTCGTGCGCCGATGGCTCGCCGCGCGCGGCGACGTGGTCTTCAGCCGGTACCTCAACTACACCGGTAGCCCATTCGAGCGACTGATCGGCTGGACTAAAATGGCTGACGGCCCAGAAACCGAACTCGTCACTGAACTGGCGCCTACGTCGGCCCACACACACCGGTTGTAGACAAGTACATCTACACGCTGTTCACACCCGAAGGAACTCACCTCATCGACGAGCGCGGATGGACTGATCTCTACGTCTGTGGCATCGACACCGAAATCTGTGTACTCAAGACCGCCGTCGACGCTTTCGAACGCAACCTCACCCCATGGATACTCAAGGACGCCTGCGCCAGCCATGCCGGACCCGAAGCCCACGCCGCCGGACTGCTCGTCGCCGGAAGATTTATCGGCGCCAACCAAATAATCCAGACCACCAGCCTTCCCGAGTCCGTCCTGCCACTACCTGCCTGACTCGCTCGGAACCAACCCCGCGGCAGCTCCCCTTCTGCCTGGTCCACCGCTCGTCAGTAACCTGGAGCGCGAGACCGCGAATTCGCCGACGCGCCGTCGCCGCTTCACCGCTCCGTCGGTGCTGGGTGAATCGGTCATACGCGTCATCTCTTGGGCCACGATCAAGTCGGTTTCTTCTCGCCCCTCGATATGCGCTTCGGCATCTGGGAGCCGAGGATCTCGGCAGCCTTGCGGTCGGACGCGGCGACCCACGCCGCGTAGACGCGCAGGGTGGTAGCTCCTCCCCCACCGTGGCCGAGGCGGCCGGCGACCGTCCGGAGATCGATGCCGGCCGTCAGTAGTTTGGTGGCCGAGTAATGCCGCAGCGCGTGAATATGGGTGTCGATGCCGAGACGTTCGGCCATATCCTTATAGCGGCTGGAGACGGCGTGCGGCGAGTAGGGCTTGTGTGGGTCAATGTCGCGCACTCCGGAGAACACGTACATGTCGTCGTTGAATTCGATCCCGAGTTCAGCCAGCCGCAGCCGGCAGCGGTCCTTGTGCTCGCGGAGTAGCACAACGGTCTCCGTGTCGAGCGCTATCCGGCGCATCTGATGCGTCTTGGTGTCCTTTTCCTTGCCCACGCCGCGCTGGAGTGTGTAGCTACTTCTGATCTCGATGATGCCTTCGTCAAGGTCGACGCGCGACCACCGCAGCGCGCAGACCTCGCCACGCCGGATGCCCGTGGTCATCACGAGCCAGACGAGCGTTCCCCAGTCGTCGTCCATCTCGAACGCCGCTTCCACCAGTCTGGCGGCCACCGCTGGCGACGGGGGGTCGGGCTGCGGCGGCTTCTGTCTCGGTCGCTGGGCCGCCTTCGTGGGGTTGGTGCTGATCCAGTCCCACCGAATGGCGGCGTTGAGCGTACCGCTGATGATCGAGTGGATCTGGCGCACGGTGGACGGGGCCTGCTGCCTTGTGCTCGACGAACGGCCGTCGGTCACAACACGCGCGGCAGCGCCGTAACTCGGCGTAGAAGGTCTCCAGCATCCGGGCGGTGAGCTTGTTCACTGGCACGTCGCCGAGCGCGGGCCGAATCGTCCGCGCGATGTAGCCGCGGTACGCCTCACGCGTGCTGTCCTCGTGCTCGGATGTCCGCATCCACTCATCAATGGCGTACCGAAGCTTCACCGAGGACGGCGTTGACCGCTGCTTGTTGACCTTGGTGCGGAACTCGGCGAGCTTGTCCTCCGCCTTCTTGTACGCCTTCTTGTCGGTGCCCGGGATGGACGCGGTGAGGTAGACGTCCCGGCCGGTCACCGGGTCCTTGCCCGCGAAGAACCGGACCTGTAGCGAGCTGGCGCGCTGCCGGATGCTCCCCCGCCGGCGTCCGGTCTCCTCTAGGTGGGTCATGAGGCCAGCGTAGACAGCAGTTCAAGGACAACCGCATGGACAGTGGCGGAGCTATCGATCTTGAAAGAGGGTGTCAACGCTGGTCATTAGGTGGGGCGGGTGGGGATCGAACCCACGACCTGACGGATTATGAGTCCGCTGCTCTGACCTGCTGAGCTACCGCCCCGGATGGGTGCCGAGGCTAGCCCACCACCGGCCTCGCTTCGCTGCGGGTGCAGTCGATCACCATCGGTTCTGGTGCAGCAACTGTTCCAATAGTGATCTTCGCGGCGACGTCCAGGCCTGCGCAGCGTTGGTGATGCCCGCGGAAACAGCAGCTGAACAAGAAGACGCCGCCGCAGGCTGGGTGCCGGCCCGACTTACCGTGGAAGCGTGGAACAGGCCGCAACGTCCCCTGTGGGCGCCGTAAGACAAGCACGCGGCACCGCTGCAGCGGTGGTAGCAGGGGACTCCGCGGCATGTGTGGACTGAGACGGGAGGGTGCCCTCCTGAAGGACACTGCGACGCTGCTGGTCATCGCGGACAGCGTGTGCACCCGGCGAGGCGACACCAGCGATTCAGTGCACGCGGACCGGCTGATGACGTTCCCAGGCCGGCAGCCGCCCGGCACGATTGCGACCTCACGAGCACACTCGCATGCGGTTAGCCGCGGTCCTTGATGGCCCGATCGGCGCGGTCAGGAGTTGGCCACCTTCACCGCCGGTCACCCCGAACAGCGCTCCCTGGCGGCGGGCTGCCACGCCAGCCAGCACCCGAGCACCGGTCCCGAATCAGGGCGCCCGGCCAGCACCGCGCCTGCCCGGACCGGCGACGCCCAGATCGTGGGACTGCTGGTCCACAGCGGCTGTTCGATCGCCACGCGCCAGCGTGATCACTGCCGGAGGTGCTCGATGAGCCATACCCAACCAGACCAAGAGGAGCCACCCGTGACCGCTACCACCGAGACCCCGCCCGCTCAGATCTTCAGCGGAGAAACCCCGACGTTGGCCGAGATGATCGCTCGCTCGCTGTCCGCGACCCACGTGGTCGACGGCCACTTCGTCCGCATGGGCGCTACCGTCGATGGCGGGTACATCGCGCTCGACATCACCCGTATCGAGTTCCAGACCGAAGCCGATACCACCGTGCGGGTGCTGCTGCATCTGTCGGAGCCGATCACGGTCACGCCGTCGGCGGCCGAGTCGAGGACCTAGATCGGGAGCATGGGGCACGTCCGAGTCCGCGCAGGTAGCCGGCCGGCTCCAGCCTGGCGACGACACGGTGATGACGCCGCTGGGCAAGCCGATGAGGCTGGCCGAACACTCCTGCGCAAGACCGATCGGAGGGTAGGTAGGGTGGACAGCGGCGCCGAAGGAGGACGATCAGAGGAGCACGATGGACGAGCTCATTTCCCATCCTTCCTGGATGCGAGACATTCCCGATAATGCTCCAGTGGCGACGCTAAGCATTCCTGGAACACACAACTCTTGCAGCATCGGCGGCCTCCTCGGATTTGGTAAAACCCAGAACCTGGATCTGGCCGACCAACTGAACGCAGGAATACGCTTTCTCGACATCAGACTTGCACATTATCAGGATAACCTTTTTGCCCACCATGATATTGTACATATGGGAAAGAGCTATGCGGATATTCTGACAATTTGCTCCAGCTTCCTCAAGCAGCACCCTTCTGAAACTGTTTTAATGTCAGTCAAGGACGAAGGTCGCTTCGATAGCCACCTCGGTAGATTTGCCCCTTCCCGAGCCTTTGGAAGGTCCAGAGGAGATCCGGCGAACTGGATCATCCGATCAAGCTCGTTCGAAGAAGCATTTCAAGCGAGAACGTGGCAGCATATCGAGGATGCGTCGCTGTTCTACAATTTCGCTCCCCCTCTTCCTGGTGACGGTGCCGCGACGACCAGTTGTGCGCTCACATCCAGAACGACAGTGGGAGAAGTTCGCGGTAAGATCGTATTGCTGCGCAGATTCGAAGGCGGCCAGGACGTCGGATTCGACCTTAGCCATTGGCCGGAAAACCGGCGCTTCAGAAGCGGGACAAGTCTGATATACGCTGTCGAAGACCGCTTCCAGGACCCTGGAGAAAACAACAAGTACAAATTTATCATGACTCACGTAGAGGAAGCTGGACGTCGCGCTCCCAAGGATCTGTACATTACATTCTCCAGCGCCGTCGACCTGAAAACGAAGGCGATCGGCTACTCAAGGACGATAAACCCCCGCCTCAGCAATCATCTTGCGGAGTCCCCACGGGGGCGTGTCGGAATTATTGCGATGGACTACTTCGACGAGCCCGGAGAATTGGTCTCCAACGTGATCAATACGAACTTCACGACTGGCGCGACCGGTGATCACGACGATGAGCTCGGCAGCCTTGGTCGACGTGCCCGTCGGTGATCACGTTCCTGCGTCCGCCGGTAGCCGCCGGTCGAGGGGCTGCTCTTGCGGAGTGCCGCGCATGATGCTGTGACCTGCGAGGCTGGCTCCCCGAGTTGGACTCGAACCAACAACCCCTGCGATTGACAGATGCGTGCAGGCCCCTGATCGGACCGCGCGACGTGGGGATGCGGCGTTCGCCGGGTGGTGTTCGAGTGCGGCACGGTGCTACTCGTTGCGGTCAGAACTGCGGTCACCCGGTGGCCCGGCGCCCTGGCAGGAGCACAACCTCGTGTTCGCCTCAGCAGTCGGCACGAACTCGACGCGCACAACGTACGGCGCACGTTCCGCAAGGTGGTCAAGGAGGCCGGTCTCGTCCCGATGGAGTGGACACCACGCGGAATGCGGCACAGCTTCGTGTCCCTGCTATCCGCCTCCGGTGTAGCACTCGAAGACATCGCCCGGCTGGGTCGGTCACAGCGGCACCGCAGTCACCGAAACCGTCCACCGCAAACAGATCCAACCGGTGATGGAACAGGGCGCTACCGCAATGAATAGAATCTTCCCGGCCCCAAGCTGAAATCCGCACTCGCGTCTTGTGGAATCGATTTCAAGCAGGTCTTCACGCAGGGTCCCAACCGCTCCCGGAGTCGTTGGTGCCAGATCCCTTCGTCGGAGCTACGCAGTTGACTCAGGTGTGCCAGCATGATCGTCTCGCGTCACCGGGACATCGATGATCAGCGGTAAACGGGCCTGCACGGGGCGGGAATGCCCTTTCAAACATATCCTCGAAGTCACGCCTATCCCTGGCGATGCGCATTAACGTGCTGATCGTGGAGATCTGTCGGTCAAGGTGGGCATTGCCCGTGTCTGCCGTCAGATATAAGCAGGAGGAATGCTCTCGCTACTTCTCCAGAGTTCTCAGTACTTCCCGACGTTCCACGGCCCGGCGACGGCCCGAGGGTCGATCTTCTGTGTTGGGTGCCGCGTGAGCCAGGAGCCGGAGGTTGCGTGGTGCAGGAGTACGCACCGGGGCGCTGTATCCATGCAGCGGCAAGTGCCGAAGTCGAGACTGGCCTACATCGCCTCTAACGATCTTCAGGCTCTGGGTTCTTCACCTTTGTGTCAAGTCTTCAGGCGGCCGGGGAGATGCGCCGTGAGTGGCGTAGACGTCGACACGCCAGGTGATGGGGGCCACAGCACAGCGCCCTTGTGTAGCTCCCGGGCGGCTACATCGCCGAGATCCACGACACCAGCGAGGAGGGCCGCGCATCGCAGGGCAACTCCTCTATTACCCGGTGACCAACGCCGCCTTTGACACGGCCTCCTATCACCAGTTCGCCACCGATTACTGGCTGCGACGTGACACGATGCAGTGGTTTTGGGACAGTACACGACCGATCCCGGACAGCAAGCCGAGATCACCGCCTCACCCTTGCGAGCCAGTGCGGAGCAGCTCACTGCGCTGCCTATGGCACTGGTCATCGTCGGCGAGGCCGACGTACTGCGCGACGAGGGCGAGGCCTATGCCGCACATCTGCGCGCGGCAGGCGTCCCCGTCACCTCGGTGCGCTATCTCGGAACAATCCATGACTTCGTGATGTTGAACGCACTTCGCGACACCCATGCCGCCAAGGCCGCCACCGCCCGGGGCGGTGAGTTCCTCCGGGACATCTTGTGGGACAGGTGATCCTCTCCCACCTGTCGGTCAGCGTTATGAGCTCGTGCAAAGGGAGGCAGCTACGGCAGACAGCGTCGCCGACCCGCTGGTGAGGTTGCTGCTCGACGCCGACGTCACCCGGGTCTATGGGGGGTGGTCAGCGATACTCTGAACGCCTTTAGTGACGCTCCCCCGGCCTGGTTTTGCTGCCGAAGAAACAGCAGCTGACGGCCAGCCGCTGGTTCTGGCCCCGCGTGCTCGGAGGCGGCCCGGGGCATCGAGTTACTGATTGTGCGACACCCGTTCTCGGCCTGTAGCCGCGACCTACGGCACCAGCCTACCGTGGCCAACATACCCAAATCGTTGGGAAAGGAGATCTTGATGAGTACAGGCTCGGCGGCGAGGAACATCGTTCTCGTTCATGGCGGTTTCGTGGATGGGTCTGGCTGGCAAGCGGTGTACAGCATCCTGACCAAGAACAGCTACAACGTCAGCGTCGTACAGAACCCGACCCTCTCGCTTGCGGGCGACGCCGCCGCGACGCGGCGGGTCATCGACGCGCAAGACGGGCCAGTCGTCCTGGTCGGCCACTCCTACGGCGGGGCGGTCATCACTGAGGCGGGCAACGACGCCAACGTGGCGGCCCTGGTCTACATCGCAGCGTTCGCACCGGACCAGGGCGAGTCGGTCAACACACTGATCGCCGACCCGCCGCCCGGCGCTCCTGTGCCACCGATCCTGCCGCCGAAGGACGGTTTTCTGCTCCTGGACCGCGAGAAGTTCGCTGCCTCATTCGCCGGTGACGTGCCTGCCGAGCAGGCCGCGTTCATGGCCGACTCGCAGGTGCCCTGGGGGGTGGAGGCCCTCGGCGGATCGATTACGGATCCGGCCTGGCGGACCAAACCAAGTTGGTACCTGGTCACAACCGAGGATCGGATGATCCCGCCCCCGGCGCAGCGCGCCATGTCCAAGCGGGCTGGTTCCACGGTCGTCGAGGTAGCCGGCAGCCACGCCATCTACGTGTCGCAACCCGCCGCAGTGGCCGATCTCATCAAACAGGCCGCCTCCGCCATAGCCGCGGGGTAACAGGCGTTGTCCAGGCCGGCAACGCATGCCGGACCGTCCGCAGCCGGGTCATCTCCCAGGTTCCGTGCGGTCCGGTGGGGCCACGCTGGAAACCTCATCGGGGGTCCCCCAACAATAAGATTCAAGATGCCGGGACCGGTCTATGCCTGGACAATCCCGCCGCCGGGATTGTCCAGACCGTTCCCTGCGCCACCGCACCCACCCAGCGGTGGTTCCACCTGTAACTCGATCCAGCCTTACCGATCCAGGACCCCGCCGTATGTGTGCGGCGGGGTCCCTCCACAGCCCGCGTTCAAGCGGGTCAGCGTCTACGGTCGTAGCTGGGAAGCCTGCGACGAGAAGATCACCCGGCTGAAGGCCGACAACTACGCGGGCATCGGCGCGGCAGTGAGTAGCGACACCGTCTCGCAGTGGCTCAGCTACTGGCTGGAGGATGTCGTCAAACCGGCGGTCGACCTGCAGACGATCCGGGACCTGCTGGGGCACAGTTCGATCGGCGTGACAAGCGCGATCTATGTCGACGTGCTCCGGGAAGTGCAGCGCGATGCGATCGACCGTCTCGGCCACCTGTTCGGACCAGACGACGAGACCGGCGCAACACCATGATTTGCGGTCAGGGCCGGTTTCTGCGGGTCCGGCCCTCGCGTTATGCCTGCTCCCCGAGTTGGACTCGAACCAACAACCCTGCGATTAACAGTCGCATGCTCTGCCAATTGAGCTATCGGGGAAGGTGCCGGTGCCCGAACCCCCAAGTGGCGGGCCGGCCGACGACTACCCTAGCGCACCACCTGCACCACCCGTACGGCTGCCCCACCTGCTGGCAGGATTGATCTGGTACATCAGGGCACGAAATGAGGAGGACGACATGTGTGGCTTTCTGCTGGGTGGCGCGATCGGCTACGTGCTCGGCTCCCGGGCCGGCCGGGAGCGCTACGAGCAGATCGAGCGCATGTGCCGCCAGGTCCTCGACCACCCCACGGTGCAGGGCGTGGCCGGCGTGGCCAGCGCCAAGATCAGCGAGGCGTGCGGCCGAAACACCCAGAAAGACCGGTAGCGGACACCGCCGGACGCGCCGCGAGGTCTATCCAGCTTGCGCGACAGCGAAGATCCGGCGGAACGGGAACCAGGTCACCCCGTCGGCCCCCGCCGGGTAGGCCGCCCGCAGCCGCGGCGCTAGGTCCTGCCGGAACTCCATCCACTCGGCCGCCGACAGTGCCGCCCGGACCGGGCGCAGGGTGGTTCCGGTGATCCATTCGAGCACTGGGTCGGATCCGGTCAGCCGGTGCAGGTAGGTGGTCTCCCACACGTCCAACTCCTCGGCGCCCGGGGCCAGCACCGCGGCGTAACCGGCAGGTTCTAGCACCGGGCAGGCTGCCGTGAGGTCGAGCAGACCGCGCCAGCGAGGCTCGGCCGCCAGCCGGGCCGTCTCGGTGTGCGACGGCGCGCTGAAGTTCCCGGGCACCTGCAAGGCGAGCCATCCCCCAGGCAGCAGCTCCCGCATCCAGCGGCGAAGCAGTTCGGCGTGCCCGGGCACCCACTGCAGCACCGCGTTGCAGACGACCAGACCGGTGCCGGGAGCGACCAACCAGCTCCGCACGTCGCACACCTCGGCGGAGATGCCCCGTTCCCACGCCGCCTGCACCATCTCCGGTGAGCTGTCCACGGCCATCAGCTTGGCCCTGGGCCACCGCTTGGCCAGCAAGGGCGTCAGGGTGCCCGGCCCGCAGCCCAGGTCCACCACCAGCGCCGGGTCGCGAGCGCCCACCCTGGCGAGCAGGTCGTGGAAGGGCCGAGCCCGGTGATCGCCGAACTCGAGGTAGGCCTCCGGATCCCACACCAGCGACCTCCTCGTCGTTCCGGACGCCGAAACTAGCCGGGCGCAGCCGGGCGCGGCAAGCGCGACGCGACCTCGCTGACCATCATCTCCAACGCGCCGGGGGTAGTCCCCCGATCGGCACGCACCTGCAGCACCAGGCCGTCGCGTCCGGGGATCCGGCGCTGAACGAACCAGGCCCCACCACCGGGGAGTTCGCAATGTTGGCTGGACCAGATCGAGCTGGTCACCCGTTCGCGCACCACCTCGGGGACCTGACCGGGCCGCGCGAGCGCGAAACGGCGCGGCGGCAGGTCGGACAGCACCACGGCGTCGCCCGCGGTGCCGGTGCTGACCGCCTCGGTGACCACCAATGCGCTGCGGTCCCACACCGCCTTGCTCACCAAGTGCCAGCCGATGCGGCGGACCTCGGCGCCCTCCGGTACCCACAGCCCCAGCTGGGTCAGCACCAGGTGCCCGCCACCGGCCAGCTCCCCCATGGTGACGATCCGCTCACCCGGGTCCAGGGTGCCGGTGAACCCGGCGGGCAGCTCCGGTGCTGCGGCAAAGCGCCGCAACAACGGTCGCCAAGCACTCACTCCTGCGCTCCCACCGCCTGCTCGCGAAGCGCCCGGTAGTACTGCTCCAAGGCCACCAGATCACCGAAGAGCCGGTGGTAGGAGTCCGCGTCGTCCAGCGGTGACATCCGTTGCAGCCGCGACTTGATCTCGGCGACCTGCTGCCCGACGACGGTGGCCTGCAGCCGGGCCAGCAGGCTGCCGATGTAGCGCGCGTCGTCCTCCACCTTGCCATTGCCTCGCAGCGTCTCCACGGCAAGCTCGGTGAGCAGTGACCGCTGGGGGTAGTGCGCGGCGATGGCGTCGATCCACTCCGGCCCCGACATCCCCGCGGCGGTGCCGCCGGCGGCTAGCACCGCCGCGTGCACCTGGGCGTAGGCCGGGTGGGTGAATGCCTCGTGAGGCAGCGTGTCATAAACCGGGCCGGTCATCGCGGGCTCCTGCAGCACCGCCTTGAGCACCTCACGCTGGGCCTGCAGCCGCACATCGTCTCGAGGGGGGAGCTCGGTGTCGTTCTCGGCCGAAGTACTGGCCCGAGGGCGCCCGCCACGCCGTCGGGGTGTGTCACCGGCGGCTTCCCGGACCCGCTGGACCACAGTGGCCTCGTCACCCCAGCCACTCCGGTACGCCAGCAGCGCCGCATACCGATCACGCAATGCCCGGTCCTTGATCTGGGCGACCAACGGCACCGCCCGTCGCAGCGCTTCGACCTGGCCCTCCGCGGTGTCCAGATCATGCTCGGCGAGCAGGGTCCGCACCGCGAAGGCAAATAGCGGCTCACGGCGGGCCACCAGGTCAGGCAGCACGGCCTCGCCCTTGGCCTGGCGCAGCTCGCAGGGGTCCATCCCGTCCGGTGCGATCGCGATGAAGGTCTGCGCGGCGAAGCGCTGGTCGTCGTCGAATGCCTTGAGGGCTGCCTTCTGACCGGCCTCGTCACCGTCGAAGACGAAGATCACCTCGCCGCGCAGGGCGTCGTCGTCCATGAGCAGCCGGCGCAGCACGGAGATGTGCTCGGTGCCGAACGCCGTGCCGCAGGACGCCACCGCGGTGGGCACCCCGGACAGGTGCATCGCCATCACGTCCGTATAGCCCTCGACCACGACGACCTGACGGCGCCGGGCGATCTCGCGCTTGGCCAGGTCGAGCCCGAAGAGCACCTGCGACTTCCGGTACAGCACCGTCTCGGCGGTATTGAGGTACTTCGCCTCGACGCGATCGTCGTCGAACAGCCGCCGGGCGCCGAAACCGACCACGTCACCGCCCAGGTCGCGGATCGGCCACAGCAACCTGCGGTGGAAGCGGTCCATCGGCCCCCGCTGGCCCTCCCGGGACACCCCCGCCTTGACCAGTTCCTCAACCGAGAACCCGCGGCCGAGCAGGTGCTTGGTGAGCTGCTCCCAACCCGACGGCGCGAAGCCGCAGCCAAAGGTGCCCGTCACCTGCTGGTCGAACCCCCGTTCCATGAGGAACTCCCGGGCCGGCCGCGCCTCGGGTGAGGTCAACTGCTCGGCGTAGAACTCCTGAGCCATCTTGTTCGCCTCGACCAGCCGGGATCGGGTGCCGCGGTCGCGCTGCACCGAGGAGCCACCACCGGTGTAGGTCAGCCGGATCCCGACCCGGCCAGCCAGCCGCTCCACGGCCTCGACGAAGCCGAGCTGCTCGATCTTCATCATGAAGTCCACGACAGATCCGCCCTCGCCGCAGCCGAAGCAGTGGAAGGTGCCGTGACCCGGTCGGACGTTGAACGACGGGGACTTCTCGTCGTGGAACGGGCACAGCCCTTTGAAGGAATCCGCACCGGCCCGGCGCAGTGCGACGTACTCGCCGACCACCTCGTCGATCCGGTTGCGTTCGCGCACCTCCGCGATGTCGGCGTCCCGGATCCGTCCAGCCACGGTTGCCGAGTCTAGGGTCGGTGACCGTGCCGAGTTCGGCGGACGTCATCGAGGAGCACCGCACCCACCTGCTTCGGGTCGCCTACCGGCTCACCGGGTCGCTGGCCGATGCGCAGGACGCGGTCCAGGAGACGTGGCTGCGGCTGGCCCGGCTGCCCGAGGCCGACCGGGCAGCGATCCGTGACCCGCGTGGCTGGCTGACCACCGTGGTCGGGCGGCTGTGCCTGGACCGGCTGCGCTCGGCGGCCGTGCAACGCGAGCGCTACATCGGGACGTGGCTGCCTGAGGCACTGGTGACCCGGCTGGACGGCCCGGCAGACCCGCTGGACGAGGTGGTCCGCGACGATGGAGTGCGGATGGCCGCGCTGGTCGTGCTGGAGCGGCTGGCCCCCGAGCAGCGGGTCGCCTTCGTGCTGCACGACGCATTGAGCGTCCCGTTCGCCGAGATCGCCGACGTGCTGGACTGTTCGGTGCCCGCCGCCCGGCAGCACGCATCTCGGGCCCGGCGGGCCGTCGCGGCGGCCGACCCGCCGGCCCGGGTGGGGCTGGTCGAACAGCGCCGGGTGCTCGACGCGTTTCTCGCCGCGTTGGCCGTCGGTGACCTCGCCGGGCTGGTCGGGCTACTGCACCCGGATGCCGCGGTGATCGGCGACGGGGGCGGCAAGGAACGCACCGCACGCCGGCCGGTCCGCGGCGCCGACAAGGTGGCCAGGTTCATCATCGGCCTGCTGGAGCGCTACGGCCCTGAGCGGCTCGCCGCCGCCCGGCTGGTGCTGGTCAACGGGGACCTGGGGATGGTCATCCCGCCGTGGCCGGGCGACAGCGGGCACCCGCGGCTGGCCGGTCGGGTGTCCTGCTTCGCGATCCGAGACGGGCAGCTGGCCGCGATCTACGACATCGTCAACCCGGACAAGATCGGCCGTACCTTCGCCCTGTGAGCGGGCCTGGAATGTCAGACCCTCGTGGCACCGTTTGGCAGGCCGACCCGAGGAGGGGACCATGACCAGTATGAGCGTCGGTGCCAGCACTCCCTTCACGGTCCATGACCTGGAAGGGATGCCCGATGACGGCCGCCGCTACGAGCTCATCGACGGGGAGCTCCTGGTGAGCACGGCGCCCGGGCTGCGGCATCAGACCGTCAGCCTGCGGCTGTACCGCGTGCTCGACGATGCCTGCCCCGACGATCTGTACGTCCTCGCCGCGCCGTTTGCCGTGCAGACCGACATCTCCAACGAGGTGCAGCCCGACGTCCTGGTCGCCCGGTTCCACGAGCTCACCGACGAGAACCTCCCCGCAGCACCCGTGCTGGCCGTCGAGGTGCTCTCCCCGAGCGGCCGGCTGATCGACCTCAACCTCAAGCGCGCCGCGTACCAGCGGATGGGTACTCCCAGCTACTGGGTGCTCGATCCCGACATACCCGATCTGCTGGTCCTGGAACTCGATGCCGAGGGCCGGTATGAAGAAGTGGCCCGGGTGGCTGGCGACGAGGTCTTCGAGGCACACCGGCCGTTCACAGTGCGAGTCGTGCCGACCGAGCTACTCGGACGCCTTCGCCCCCGCTGAGCTGGTCTCGCACCGGTACGGCCGATTGACTCCACCGTCGGCCCATGCATACCGTCACTCGATCGACGGAGTGGAGTAAGCCGGTGCAAACCCGGCACGGTCGCGCCACTGTGAACGAGATCTACCTCGGGTTTCGTGAGTCAGACACTCCGCCGTCGTGATCACCGTCTAGCGGGTCGCGTCAACCCTGGGAGGTTCCACCGTGAACGCCATCTCCGTCTCCGTTCCCGCGCCGATTCCGATCCGCATCCCACTTCGTGAGATCCTGCCCTGGGCGATCTTCGTGGGCGTCCTCAGCCTCGTGTTGCTGTATTTCGTCGGTGCCGAACAGGGCGCGACGGCGATCGTCTCGGGCCACTATGTGCATGAGTTCGTGCACGACGGCCGTCATCTGCTCGGCGTCCCCTGCCACTGACCGGCCAGGCACCCGGCCATGATGAGGACGTTGTTGGTGCGCGGGATGCTCTCCGGTCTGGTGGCGGGCCTGCTCACGCTGGTATTCGCGCACATCTTCGGCGAGCCGTCGGTCGTGAGTGCGATCGACTTCGAGTCAGCTGCACAAGCCGCCGCGGGCGAGACTCCCGAGCCGGAGGTGGTCAGCCGGGCGGTGCAGAGCACCATCGGGCTGGCCACCGCAGTCCTGGTGTACGCCATTGCATTCGGTGGCTTGTTCAGCCTGGCGTTCGCGGTCGCTTACGGCCGCATCGGCCGGCTGTCCGCGCGGGCAACTGCCGCCGTCCTGGCGCTCGGCGGCTACCTCGTGGTGTTCGTCGTGCCGTTCCTGAAATATCCCGCCAACCCGCCGGCGGTCGGCAATCCCGACACGATCGGCCAGCGCACCGGGTTGTACGTGGTGATGGTGGTGGCCTCGGTGCTGCTGGCAGTCACGGCGACCTACCTCGGCCGGCGGCTCATGGCGCGCATGGGCGCCTGGAACGCCGCCCTGACGGCAGCCGCGGCGTTCGTCGGGACCGTGGCGCTTGTGCAGTTCCTGCTGCCGACCATCGACGAGGTGACCGACGCGTTCCCGGCGACGGTGCTGTGGGACTTCCGGGTCGCCTCGCTGGGCACCCAGCTGATCATGTGGGCCACCATCGGCCTGGTCTTCGGGGCTCTGGTGGCCCGCCCGCTTGGGCAGCTCACGAGCCGCGAGGCGGCACTAGGCAGGCCGCAGCCGAGGTGAATCCCTGGTCGGTGATGCCCAGGGCATGGTTGAACCGGGCCCGGTGATTCTCCACCGCGATCGCGTAGGTCAGCTCCACCAGCCCGTCGTGGCCGAGCTCGGTGTCCAGTTCGGCGACCATCTCGTCGGTGACCGTGGTCGGCAGCGCGGTCATCGCGTCGGCGTAGGCCAGCGCCCTGCGCTCGGTGGGGGTGAACGCCAGCGAGGTCCGGTAGCTGTCGAGGTGGCGCAGCCGCTCGACGTCCAGGCCATGGTGGCGCTGCAGCATGGTGCCGAAATCCACGCACCACGAGCACCCCACCTGGGTGGCCACCCGGTACACCACAAGCTCCCGCAGGCTCGCCGGCAACCGCTGCATCGCCTTCTCGTTGCCCAACTCCCACAGGGCGTAGGCCCAGAACGCGCCCCGATGGTGCAGCATCACCGCGACCGGTTCGGGCACCGCCCCGTAGCGGTAGCGGGCAATGCGATAGGCCAACCGGCCCAGCAAGCCGGCCTCACGGGTGGGCACTCCAGGAACGCGGGGCATGGTGAACCCCTCCTCGAACTCGGCCCGCCGAGTACGGGCCCTCACCACAAGGACGGATCAGCTCCCCCGCATGTGACGCGCCACTCACGGCTCGTGCAGGGCTGCGTGCCAGCGCACCGCCTGCGCGTCGGTCAGGGCAGCCACCTGGTCGACGACTACCCGCAACCGCGCGCCATCATCGCGGGCTCGCTGCCACGCTGGGTGCAGAGCCGGGTCCAGTGACTGGGGCGCCCGATGCACCAGGGCCGCGCACAGCTCGGCGATCAGCTCCCGTTCCCGGGTCTGCGCGGCCAGCCGGCAGGGGTCGTGCATCACGAATCGCAGGGCCACCGCCTTGAGCAGCGCCACCTCCGCCGCCACCTGATCCGGTATCGCCAGGTGAGCGCGGTAGCGCCCCAAGGGGCCCGGTCCGTACCGGGCCAGCGTCGCCGACACGACCGCCGAGGCGAAGCGACCCACCAGCTCGCTGGTGAGCTCCTTCAACGCGACCTGGGCCGGCAGCGAGCCGTCGTA
Organism: Pseudonocardiaceae bacterium; assembly: GCA_050700115.1. Classification (GTDB taxonomy): domain Bacteria; phylum Actinomycetota; class Actinomycetes; order Mycobacteriales; family Pseudonocardiaceae. Next base: position 5,358 of record JBOHGG010000007.1, on the reverse strand, counting down.
GTGGCGCAGCGCGTCGACCACCGGGAGCGCCAGCAGTCCCACCGCGGCGGTCTCCAACTCCGCGCTGCGCAGCGCGGTGAAGTGCTTCGCGGCCAGCACGGCGAGCAGCCCCCGCTCCACCGGGTCGGCCAGAGTGTCCAGCGATATGCGCCCGGCCAAGATCCCGTCTTCGACGTCGTGCACCGAGTACGCGACGTCGTCGGCCCAATCCATCACCTGGGCTTCGAGGCATCGAACACCCTCAGGCGCGCCCTGTCGCAGCCAGCTGAACACCGCCGCGTCGTCGGCGTAGAAGCCGAACTTGACCATTCCAGCCCGGCGCGGCCACGGATACTTGACGGTGGCATCCAGCGACGCCCTGGTCAGGTTGAGACCGCGACCACGACCGGTCCCGGGGTCGAGCAGCTTGGGCTCTAACCGGGTGAGGATCCGCAGCGTCTGCGCGTTGCCCTCAAACCCACCACAAGCCGCGGCGACCTCGTTGAGGGCCCGCTCGCCGTTATGGCCGAACGGGGGGTGGCCGATGTCGTGTGCCAGCCCCGCGGTCTCCGCTACGTCCGGATCGCAGCCCAGCTCAGCGGCGATACCGCGACCGATCTGGGCGACCTCCAGCGAGTGGGTCAGCCGGGTCCTGGGCACATCCCCCTCGCCAGGGCCGACCACCTGGGTCTTGCCCGCGAGCCTGCGCAGCGCCGCCGAGTGCAACACCCGGGCGCGATCCCGGGCAAAGGGGCTACGGCTCTCGGGACCCGATCCAGGCAGCGCTGCCCGCTTGGCCGGCTCGGGCATCAGCCGCGCCCAGTCCTGCTCGGTGTACTGGTGGCCGGTGTCATGGTGACCGATGTCATTGTGACCCACGGGCTCACCCCAGATCGATGCTGAGCGACTCAGCCGGGGAGTGCGTGAACCGGTAGTGCAGCAGCGCGGCGCTCTCCCGGACGATGTACTGGGCCTGGATGCTTCGAGTCTGCACGATCGGGCCGCTTCGGGTCGGCGAGGTCCAGGTGGCAAGCCCGAGGTCGTTGGCCATGGTTCGAGCCCGCAACGAATGCCACGGATCGCTGACGATCACCGCGGTGTGCCAGCCCTCGGGGCCCGCCCGGCGAGCCACCGCGCGCAGGCTCTCGAGGGTGTCGCTGCCCTCCCCGACCGGCACCACGGCGTTGTTCGGGATCCCGTAGGACGTCAGATAACTGCGGCCGGCCTCGGCCTCGGTATAGGTGTCGCCGGCCCGCCGACCACCGACCGTGACGATCACCGGCGCGACCCCGTCGCGCCACAGCCGCGCGGCATGATCCAGCCGGGAGCCCAGCACGGCCGACGGTGTCCCGTCGTACTGGGCCGCGCCCAGCACCACGACGACATCGGCGGAGCCCCGGTCATCGACCCGGGCCACCTGCCACACCCGGAAGAACGTGCCACCCACGACCAGCGCGCCCACCAGCACCGTGCCGAGAACCAGCCGCGTCAGCACGACCGACAGCAGGGACCGGTCGCGCCGGTCACCCACCGATGCGGCCCGTCGCGGTGGCCAGTGGGCCACCGGAACGCCCCCGCCGAACGGCGAGAACCTCCCCGACCACCGACACCGCAGTCTGCGCCGGCGTGGCCGCGCCCAAGTCCAGACCGACCGGCCCGTGCAGCCGGGAAAGTTCCGCCTCAGTGACGCCGGCGGCCTGTAGCCGGGTACGCCGAGCGGTCTGGGTGTGCCGAGATCCCAGTGCACCGCAGAACCCGCGCCCGGACCGCAGCAGCTCCACCAGCACGGCGTCAAAAGCCGGGCCGTGGTCGAGCAAGATCATCACGTCGGCGGCGGTGAAGTCCTTTGCGGCGGCGACGGCGGCCGCCAGCTCGGTCTCGGTGCGCACCGCCCAACCCAGCAGCTCGCACTGCGCCGCCAGCGCTGCCCCGATCGCCCCGCGGCCCACCACCAGCATGGTGGTCACCGGCACCCAGACGTCAAGCAGCGCCGGGATGCCCCCGGCGTCACCCCGCTCGGTGGCCGTAGCGCCGATCCGCGCCAGCTCACGCAGCCTGGTCAAAACCACCTCGTCGGCGTCGGGGTTGCCCAGCGTTCCGACCACCTCGGTCAGCCCGGGCCCCGCCGCTACCAGCACGGCCGACCCGTCGACCGTGGAGGCCAGCGCGGAGGGGACGCCGTCGGCGAGCGCGGCACCCAGCACCGCGGCGGCCTGCGCCGGCAGCGGGTGGCCCAGCAGTTGGGCGCCGCCTGCGCACGCAAGGCCGGCGTCCACCGCGTCGAGCTCGGTGACGTGCCCCTTCGCGGTGCCGGGCCTCGATACCGCAGCGCTGAGCAACGGCAGCGCGACAGCGTCCATGGTGCCCTCGAACAACGTGCCGGCCCGGTCACCGTCGGCCGTGCCGGCCAGGAGCTGCCCGGTGGCGACGGTGCCGAAACCATGCCGCTCAAGCACCCGAACCACCCCGGAAGGGCGGCCCTGCTCGGCCCAGCGGCGCAGTGCGGCACCGGCTTGCCGGCGGCGACGGGGTTCCTCAGCGCTCACGGTGTCCATGCCCACCATAGTTCCAGACGGCGGCTCAGCAGCCGACCAGTCGAGCCGCCAGGTAGGACTCGACCTGGTCCAACGCGACCCGCTCCTGGGCCATCGTGTCCCGCTCGCGCACCGTCGCCGCATGATCGGTGAGCGAGTCGAAGTCCACCGTCACGCAGAACGGGGTGCCGATCTCGTCCTGGCGCCGGTACCGGCGGCCGATCGCGCCGGCGTCGTCGAAGTCGACATTCCAGTTCTTTCGTAGAGCTGCGGCAAGATCACGGGCTTTCGGCGTGAGGTCAGCATTGCGTGACAGCGGCAACACCGCGGCCTTCACCGGGGCGAGCCTGCGGTCCAGCCGGAGCACGACCCGCCGGTCCACCCCGCCCTTGGCATTGGGCGCCTCGTCCTCCGCGTAGGCCTCCAGCAGGAAGGTCATCATCGAGCGGGCCACGCCGGCCGCCGGCTCGATCACGTAGGGCCGGTAGCGGGAGTCGGTGGCCTGGTCGTAGTAGGACAGGTCCACGCCGGAGTGGTTGGAGTGCGTGGTGAGGTCGAAGTCGGTGCGGTTGGCGATGCCCTCCAGCTCGCCCCACACCTGTCCGGAGGAGAAGCCGAACCGGTACTCCACGTCGACCGTCCGCTTGGAGTAGTGCGAGAGCTTCTCCTTGGGATGCTCGTAGTGCCGCAGGTTGTCCCGGTTGATACCCAGGTCGACGTACCAGTCGGTGCGGGTGTCGATCCAGTACTGGTGCCACTGTTCGTCGGTGCCCGGCTCGACGAAGAACTCCATCTCCATCTGCTCAAATTCACGGGTGCGGAAGATGAAGTTGCCCGGGGTGATCTCGTTGCGGAAGCTCTTGCCGATCTGGCCGATCCCAAAAGGCGGCTTCTTGCGGGCGGACATCATCACATTCTGGAAGTTGACGAAGATGCCCTGCGCGGTCTCCGGACGCAGGTAGTGCAGCCCCTCCTCGGTCTCCACCGGACCAAGGTGCGTCTTGAGCATCATGTTGAACTCGCGCGGCTGGGTGTATTCGCCGCGGGTGCCACAGTTCGGGCACGGGACATCGGACAGGTCGCCCTCCAGGACGTCCTTGCCGGTGCGTTCGGCGTAGTCCTCGGCGAGCTGGTCGGCGCGATACCGTTTGTGGCACTGCTGGCACTCGACCAGCGGATCGTGAAAGGCCTGCACGTGACCGGAGGCGACCCACACCTGCCGGGGCAGGATCACTGACGAGTCCAGACCGACAACGTCTTCCCGCCCGGTGACCGTCGCGCGCCACCACTGGCGCTTGACGTTCTCCTTGAGTTCCACACCCAGCGGGCCATAGTCCCAAGCCGAGCGGGTGCCGCCGTAGATCTCCCCACTCGGGAATACGAAGCCACGGCGCTTGCACAGGCTGACGACGGTCTCGATGCGATCCGCGGACACTGAAGAGCTCCTGGTGATGGTCAGTGGGTCAGAGCTGAATGCGCCACATTAGCGAGCGCCGGACCCGAACCCGCGCTCGGCGTCGGGCGCAAGCAGGCTGGTGTGGTCGGTCACCGCACCGCGCTGGGCGGCGGCCAGCACCTCGTAGCTCCCGGGCTCCCCGGTCAGTGCCTCCGACAATAGCGGCACCACGTGCTCGCGAACGTCGAACGGAGACAGCGCGCGCCGGTAGGCAACCACCGATTCGAACTGCACGACCAGCACCCACCGCGTGATGTCGTCCGGGGAGCGGCCTAGCTGACCGCCCAGGCAGCCCTGCTGCGCGGTGAGCAGGCCCAGCGCCCGGCGTGCTCGGATCAGGAAGTCCTCGGCGCCGGCAGGGTCGGCAGCGTCGAGGATGAAGCGGCAGATCAGGATCACGGGCGTCCTCAGGCGGCGGTGGCAGGATGACGGTAGCGACTGGCGAACGCCGCGGCGTGGGCTGCTGGCGATCGCAACACATCACGCCGCGACGGTGAAAGTCAGGGCGCCTACGATGGACCCCCGATCGAGGGAGGAAGAGGGCATGGCCAGCGTGACCGCAGACCCGGCCGTCGTTGACGAACATTCGCCCGGCCGGCCGCCCCCCGCTCCGGCGGCGATCCGCCCGCGGGAGACCCTGGTGGCAGCCGGTGAACTGTTGCGGGCGCTCGCGGCGCCGGTGCGGATCGCCATCGTGCTGCAGCTTCGCGACAGCGGGCGCTGCGTCCACGAACTGGTCGACGCGTTGGGCGTCTCCCAGCCGCTGATCAGCCAGCACCTGCGGGTGCTCAAGTCCGCCGGGGTGGTGCACGGCGAGCGGCACGGTCGGGAGGTGGTGTACCGGCTGGTCGACGAGCACCTGTCGCACATCGTGGTGGATGCGGTGACGCACGTGGAGGAGTGGTGAGCGCCGCTCGCCCGGTCGCACCGGTGCATGGGCTGCGTTCGACCCGGCAGCGGACCGCGGTGGCCAAACTGCTCGACGACACCGACGACTTCCGGTCCGCCCAGGAGATCCACGAGAAGCTGCGACGCGACGGCGAGGGCATCGGCCTGACCACCGTGTACCGCACACTGCAGACGCTGGCCGACGCCGGCGAGATCGACATGCTGCGCACCTCCACCGGCGAGGCCGTCTACCGGCGCTGCTCGGCGCACCACCATCACCACCTGGTGTGCCGGGACTGCGGCCACACCGTGGAGGTCGAGGGCCCCACGGTGGAGCAGTGGGCCGAGAAGATCGCCGACGAGCACAACTTCACCAACATCGACCACACCGTTGAAATCTCCGGCACCTGCCCAAACTGCGCCCCGTCCTGACCTCCCCCTTTACCGCGTTCTGGATGCAAACTGCGGTAATTCGGGCCACTTTTACCGCCGTTTGCATCC
>JBOHGG010000006.1:172054-176497 GCA_050700115.1 Pseudonocardiaceae bacterium | reverse complement strand
ACGGCGGACAAGTCGACGACAAGGCACGCCACCGCGGCCAGAGTTCACGCGAGCCACACCGGGTCACCAACACCAAGCCTGACGGTCCTCCACCCAGGAGCACCGCAACGACACTCACAGAGTTCACCGCCAAGGTGCACGCCCTCAACGGACCGACCCAGCCCGGCTACACCACCCGCCAAGGCGCTTACGACCTGCGCAAACTACGTGGCAAACAGCTCGTGATCAAACCCGACCGGACCCGCCGCTACCAGACCCCGGCCCACACCGCCAGCACCATCGCCGCCCTTCTCACCCTGCGCGACCAGGTCAGCCCCATCCTGGCCGGCGTCCGCAGCCCCCGGCTCGGACGCAAACCCGCCACCTGGACCGCCATCGACCGAGACTACGAAAGGCTCCGCATCAACATGCAAACCCTCTTCCACGACCTCGGCATCACCACCACCACCGGAGCCGCCGCGGCATAGACAACTTTTTGTCGATCCGGATTTCGTAAGCGCCTACGTCTTGCTCATGGCACTACCCGATCGTGAATCATGTATGCGGCGGGGAGACCCGGTGGCAGGGACCAACCACTGGACCTCTACACGAGGCGGACAGCGGAACAGGTCACGCATCCCTCAGGCGCTCGACGACGAGGGCCGCGCGGCGGGAACGGCAGAGCGGCTCGAAACCCTGAGGTGACTGCGGCCGCGCGGTGTGCCAGGATCTGTCGATCCCGGGTTTGATCCGGGGTCTTCCAGGTGAATGGAGGGCGGCATGCGCACGCGGATCTTCCTGAGCTGGTGCCATCAGGACAAGGCGCTGAAGGAGGCGTTGCTGCGCGATCTGCTACCCGCCCTCGGTGTCTTCACCGACCTCGACGTCGAGTGGTGGGAGGACAGCCACCTGACCTGCGGGGAAGAGTTGACTGCGGGCATTCTCAACCGACTGGATGAGGCCGACTTCGGCCTGCTCCTGCTGAGCATCCGCTTCTTCGGTCGGCCGTTCATCCAGCGCCACGAGCTGCCGCGGTTCGCGGGTCCGCGCGCCGATAAGGGGTCGCTGCCAGTCGCGCTGAGCCCGCTGCCTGCATTCGGTCCGGAACACAACCTGGGTGGCGTCGAGCGCCAGCTCGTTTTCACGCGGGGTGGCAAGAGCTTCGCCGAGTTGTCCGGCGCCCAGCGAACGAGTTTCGCCAACGACCTCGCGACGGCGATCCGGCGGCGTGCCCTGTCCTTGAACGGCTACCGCGCGCTATGACCGCCCGACTGCGCCGTGACGAGATTGCCCACCATCTCGCCGCTCTACAGAAGGCGTTAACCGCGCTGCAGTCGGCCCGGCTGACGGCCATCCTCGACACGCTGGCTGGCGACGGGCGGTTCCTGCTCCGGGCCGCCCTGGAAGCCGCCGAGTTCCCGGCGGGCGACGCTCGCGCCCAGGAGGCCTTCCAGGAATTCCGCAAGCGGGTGAACCATGCCGCGGCCGAGGCCGGCGTCGATCTCCGGCTGGAGCTGGACTCCCGCAAGGCGCCTCCGGATCAGCGCCACGGCTGGTTCACCGGCGGCCATCTTGTCGATGAGGGCATCGCCTCCTTCACCGGGGAGGCCGCCGGGCGGACGGGGATCGATCATCCGGTCACGCCGGAGGTCGCGGAGCTCGGGCTGTCCCGGCGGACCCGGGTGTATGTCAGCGTCCCCCCGATGGACAACGTCATGGCCCGGAAGGTGGACGTGCTGCTGCGGCAGTTGCGCGAGGCGCTGGCCCTGGATCGCGAGGGGTCGTGGGAGGTTGCCGACTCGGGCTCGGTCGGGCTGGGCGAGGATCCTGAGGCGGCGCGCGACCGGCTCTGCGCCCAGGCCGACATCCGGTTGGCGCTGGTCAGCCCCGCCTACCTCGCAGCTGCCGCGCCTGAGCGTCGCCGGACGCTGGATTCGCCCGGCCGGGTCGTCGCGTTCGCGCTGAGCGGCCTGCCGGACGGCCCGCTGGACTTGGGCCCACTGCGTCTGCACGACATCCGGCGCCGGACGGAGCCCTGGGACGAGTTGACCCGCACCGACCAGCGTCGGCGCTACGTCACCGACGTGGTGGACGAGATCCGGCGCGCGCTGCGACCACCGCGGGCCACCGCCGAGGACCGGACGCCAGACGACCCGCTGACGGAGTGGTCTGCGAGCCTGGCACGGAGCAGGCGGGCCGGGGATAGCGCAGTCCTGATCGAGCCTGAGTCGACCGAGACCACCCTTCGGGAGTCCCGACTGGACCGCTCGACCTCGGCGCACGGTCCGGCGCTGCCCGCGGTCGCCCGGCTGGTGGACTGGGCCACGGCCGAGAAGACGGCAGCGCCCCGGCTGTGCGCGCTGCTCGGCGACGTCGGCATGGGCAAGACGACCACCGCGAAGCTGTTCACCCAGCGGCTGCTCGAGCTGCGCGCCAGCGGCACCCCCGGGCCGTTACCGATCCTGTTCGACCTGCGCGACGTCCGGATCACCGGCCTGGCCGCCACGATGACGCTCGACCACATCCTGGACGGCATGCTCGACGCCAACCGGCCCGCGAGCGTCCCGGGAGACCGTCTGTCCGCCGGCGTCGTCCGCAGACGGCTGCGCCAGGGTGACGCGGTGGTCGTGTTCGACGGGCTCGACGAGGTGCTCGTCCACCTGAGCCTGCACGACCAGCAGCTGTTCACCCGGCAGCTGTGGCGGGCGGTCGGAGAGGGCTCGGGTGCGAAGATGCTGCTCACCTGCCGCACCCAGTACTTCCGCACGATTCGCGACGAGATCACGTACTTCACCGGTGCGGGCCGCCACGGCCTGCGGGGCGAGGACTACCTGGCGCTGGTGATGCTCCCGTTCCGGGAACATCAAGTGCGGGAGTACCTGGCAGCCAACCTTGGCCGCGACGCGGGCTGGGTGGACGCCTTCCTCGACACCATTGGGGCCGTGCACGACCTGCCCGATCTCGCCCGCCGGCCGCTAACGCTGCGGCTGATCGCCGACCAGGTGGAGTTCATCGAAACCGCCAAGCTGCACGGCCGCATGCTGCGCTCGGTGGACCTCTACGGCGAGGTCGTCGAGCGGTGGCTGGCTCGCGACAGCGGCAAGCACACCCTCATTCCGGAGCACAAGCAGCTACTGATGGAGGAGATCGCGGCCGGGCTGTGGAGGTCCGGGCGCAACTCCTGGGCGGCGGCGGAGGTCGACAACTGGCTCCTCGACGTGCTCGATCGCCGACCCGAGCTGCAGCGTCACTACCGCGAGCGGGTGCCCGACCTGTGGAAGGCCGACTTCCGGACCGCCACCTTCCTCAACCGCGAGGACGACAACTTCGCGTTCGGCCACCGGTCACTGGCTGAGTACTTCCTTGCCCGCCACCTTTGCCGGACCCTGATCGATGCCGGCTCAACCGCCGGCCGGGGCCTCGACGCGCTCGCGATGCCGGTGCCCAGCCCGGAGACCTTGGACTTCCTCGGCCAGTCGATCGCCGCAGCGGCGGCCGAGCATCGGTCTGCGGCGCTGGCGGGGCTGGACCGGATCGGGCGCCGGTACGTGCCGCAGGCCTCGGAACTCGCCCTCGCCTACGCTCTGCGGGCGGCAAAGCACGGGTACCCGCGCCAGTCCTTGGTCGGGGTCCGGTTGGCGGGCGCCCGGCTGAGCGGGTGGGCCATCGGCATGGAGGGCCACGACGACACGTGGCTGCCCATGGCCGGGGCGGATCTGACTGGGGCGGACCTGCGACGCGCGACGTTCCACCGGGTGGACCTGACCGGGGCCGACCTCAGCGGCGCCGACCTGACCGTCGCGGAGCTGCACAGCTCGCGTTTGGCGTCGGCGCGGTTCGCCGGCGCGCGGGCGATCGGGACCGTGGTACGGGAGTGCGCGCTCGACGGCGCCGAAATTGCCCGAGCCGTCACCTACCGGACGCAGATCCTGCGGTGTACCCCGGCCCCGGCGCCGGCTCCCGGGCTACTGATCGTCCCGCTACCCGGCGGTGGCCGGCAGGCAGCGAGGGGCGTCTCGCCGCTGCGCCCACTGACCGGCCACTCCGGCGGGGTGGGGGCGGTGGCCTGGTCACCGGATGGCACTCGCTTGCTCACCGGCGGAGGCACCGCGTGGGTCTGGGATGCCCTCACCGGGGAGCCGCTGCATCAGCTCAGCGGCCACACTGGCCGGGTGGGGGCGGTGGCCTGGTCACCGGATGGCACTCGCTTGCTCACCGGCGGTAGCAGCGGTGCGTGGGTCTGGGATGCCCTCACCGGGGAGCCGCTGCGCCAGCTCAGCGGCCACACTGGCCGGGTGGGGGCGGTGGCCTGGTCACCGGATGGCACTCGCTTGCTCACCGGCGGTAGCAGCGGTGCATGGGTCTGGGATGCCCTCACCGGGGAGCCGCTGCGCCAGCTCAGCGGCCACACCGACTGGGTGCGGGCGGTGGCCTGGTCCCCCGATGGCACCCGCCTGCTCACCG